>JBAVEN010000011.1:0-36389 GCA_049587755.1 Bryobacteraceae bacterium
TTGGCAGGCGGAAGCGCCTGCCCCACGAGGTCGGTGAGGAGGCCGTTCATACTGGCGTTTGTGGCGCACGCACTCTTGCGTGCAGCGTCGGCACTCCTGCCGACGCCCTTTGCTCCACCGCGCAGACGCGTCGAGAAAAGTCTCGACGCGGCACGCACGAGTGCGTGCGCCACGGCAGCAGGCGCGAAGTCATACTCATAAAGCTCCTTCCGTTCTGTAAGGTTTTGTGCCCGCGTCAGTAAGTCGCCAGCGAGACGCGTAACACCACCGGCTCCGAACGGAAGTTGAGTCCCCAATCGGTTTCGTCGCCATTCCAGATGCGAACCATTTTGAAGACATCGTTTTCGTAAGTGCCCTCCTCGACGCGGAGGAACTGGCGGTGCTTCTCCGCGGCGCTGGGACGGAAGTCGACGCCGCAAAAGAGTCCGGTAACCAAGAACTGATTCTCGCCGAGTTGGGCCACCAGGGCGCGCCCGATAGGCGATGGGTTGCCACGCGGCGCATTGAACCGCACCACGCCGTAAGACACTTCGGCCTTCCACGCGCCGAAATCGAGCGTCTGCGAAACTTTGCCTTCTTCCTCCGCCACCGCCTGCAACTTGCCTTCGAAATTGAGGTGCGCGACAAGGCGGGCGATGGGCCCAATCAAAAGGTAGTCCTGTGCAAACGGCTTGAACTGTTCCTCGGTCGCGCCTTCCACGTAATCCATGCCGAACGGCGAAAACCCGATCGCTCCCCGGCCGATGGCGGAGAACAGGAAGCGCGCGACGCTCGCGCTGTGGCCGGTTTCCGGCACGAACAACGCATTGTCGTCGCGGCGGTAAAGGTCCAGCACCCTCAGGTACTCCGCGCTGTCGTTCACGTAGATGTCGGGCGCCAGGATGTCCAGCGCCGGCGCCGCGGCTTTCCAGATGGGCAGAACGTTGTCGGTCGGGCCGCCGCTCTCATACGTGCCGGGAGCGCCCGGCGGGATGGCGCGCCGCAAGGCGGCGTTGGCATAGAGCGGCAGCGGATAAACCGCCTTGCCCGCGGCGGCTACTTTGCCCACGTAGGTGGCCACCGCCCAGGCGTGGAAACATACGTCGGCTTCGGGGCCGAACGCTTCCTTCCAGTTCGGCGCGGGCGTCGTGGCCGGAACGTGCATGGCCGCCAGCACGTCGGCGGGAACCGGTGCCGCAAAAAGCTTGTCGGCAATAGCCGAATAGTCGCGCTGGATTTGCCACGTGCCAGCCTCATTCTCCACTTGCACCAGCAACGCCGTGCGCTCGGTATCGGCCGCTTTGAGGTGCCGCATGAATGCGGTGAATGCGTGGATATCGGCATCGAGCGACGCCTTCGCATACGGCGACGGAGAGTCTACCGGGCGGCCGTTTTTGTCCATGATGTGCTGGTACCGCTCCGGATCCAGCTTCATCCATTCCGGCGTGTAATGCTGGCTGCCGTTCTTATAAAGTCCGAACCAGAGCAGCACCAGGTGTACGTGATGCTGGCGGGCCTGCGCGAGCAGCGTGTCGGTGACGCTATAGTCGAACTTCCCCGGCTGCGGCTCGAACTGTTCCCAGTACACCGGCATTTCAACCGTGTTGGCGTGCAGATACTGGATGGCCGGCCAGACCTTGTTGAGCACCGCCGGCCAGGCGCTCGAGTTGCCCACCTGCGCTCCCAGCATCAGGTACGGCGCATCGTCGACAAACAAGGCGTAGCGGCCGTCCTTGTGGACTAAGCGGGGGAGCGGTCGCTCCTTGGTCTGAGCGCACAGCGCAGTCACGGCGGCGGACACCGCCAGAACGGCGGCCAATCGCAAAGCTGGTTTCATGATTCCTTGTCTCCGTGTTTTGGCGCGAGCGCGCAAGCGGCCGAGACCACGGCGCCGGCGCAGCCGTGCCGGTAATAATCGATACCAGAGTCTCGATTATACGCCCGCCGTGTTGCCCGGTCGGATTCCCTTGTCGAGCCGACAATCCCTCGTTCAGCGGAGCCAGACTCCCAACTGGCTCGGTGGCCTGACGACGCCCCGCGGCAACCGTGGCCGCAGGTCGTGCAGGAAGAATGGAATACTGCTTTCCGATATGATTAAACTGATGGATCAGAACGAGCAGCGCGAGTGGATAGATAGGCACATCCCTCATCGCGTGCGAGCTGCCGCCGCACGCCTGAATTTGGAGGAGTCTCTTCTGCGTGTGAGGGCTCTCGTGGACCCTGTGCGTCGGACAGACGAGGACGAGATTTACTGGCGATGTGCGACCGACTCGATATGGGAGGGGCGATTGGCCGCGATACGATGGTTGATCGAATTTGTCGGGATTAAGCAGGGCCGCAGCGGAAATCCAGCGGTCTGCCAGAAGAGCTTCCGCGAGGATGTACGCATCGACGATTTCGACGGAGGCAGACTAGTAGACTGCTCGACGCCTGAGGGACGACACCTCGCCAGCGTTTGGAAGGGGTGCTCGCAGGCCTCTAGCCACGCGACCAACGCGTACAATCACCCTTCGGTAAATGACAAAAAGGACTTGCCCGAAGCTCTCAAGATCATCCTGAATCACCTCCAGAACACCATCTACCAGCGGGCGGCAAAAAACATTCGCGATTACGTGCTGAGCACACGTGTTTACTAACGCCCGCAAGTCGGTGGGTACCCTGTATCAGATTGGCTTCAAGGCCCCAGGAGTTCCGTTACCGGAGCGCGTCGTTCTTGCAGGGTCGTCGCCAGTCCGGAAGCAAGCTCACCTGAGCATCTAGCCCCATATCGGACCTTTGCTGCTGCGAACAGTCCCACGAACATTGTTCCGGGAACCCGACGACGCCCAACCCCTGCTCACTCTTCCTCGTGTTGCGCGGACAGACGCGTTACCACCGACAGATCCTCCAGCGTAGTCACATCGCCGGCGACGGTGTTCGAGGTGCCTCCGACAGGCCAACTGGGGCGTCCCCGTGCCTCCAGTGGCTTCACGATCCGTCTACAATGAAAGGCGAGGAAATACCCGGTGCCACGCCAGTTCGATGTAGTCATTGAGCGCGATTCAGAAGGCTATTACGTAGCCTCGGTTCCCCAGATGCCTGCATGCCACACGCAAGCGCGATCGCTCGACGAGGTCACCGAGCGCATTCGCGAAGCTATAGAGCTGTGCCTGGAAGTTGAGGGCGTGCCGGAACACGATTTGGAGTTCGTCGGCATCCAGCGAGTGACCATCGCGGCATGAGCCGGATTCCCCGCGTTGCCGGCCCGGACCTCATTGCCGCGCTCGCAAAGGCCGGCTTCCGCGTTCTTCGAGTGAAAGGCAGCCATCATTTTCTGCGCCACGAGGATGGCCGAAGCACGGTGGTGCCCGCGCACTCAGGCGAAACCCTCGGTCCCGGCCTCCTTCAGAAGATCCTTCGGGATTGCCAACTGACGGCCGAACAACTCACGGCGCTCCTCTAAAAGCGATGACTCCCCGTTAACGCTTGGGTCCCGGGGTCCGGCTTCCGCATGAGCCTGTAGTCGCCATCGCGGCCTCCTGCCGCTGCGAACAGTCCCACGAACACCCTTCCTGGAATCCAAAGCAGCCCGCCCCTGCCTAGTCTTCGTCGTGCTGCGCCGCCAGGCGCGTCACTACCGAGAGATCCTCCAGCGTGGTGACATCGCCGGCAACGGTGTTCGAGGTGACAATCTCCCGCAGCAGGCGGCGCATGATCTTGCCGCTACGCGTCTTTGGCAGCGAGTCCGTGAAGCGGATCTGCTCCGGCTTGGCGAAGCTGCCGATTTCGTGCGCCACCCACTTGCGCAGGTCCTCGCCCAACTCGTGGTGGTTCCAGTTGCCCTTCTTCAAGGTGACAAAACAAGCCACGGCCTGGCCGGTGATCTCGTGCGGCTTGCCCACCACTGCAGCTTCCGCTACAGCGGGATGCCGCACCAGCGCGGATTCGATCTCCATGGTACTCAGCCGGTGGCCGCTGACGTTCATCACGTCGTCCACGCGGCCCAGGATCCAGTAGTAGCCGTCCTCATCGCGCCGCGCCGCGTCGCCGGTCATGTAAATGCCCTCGATTCGTTCCCAATACTGCTGCCGGTAGCGGTCCGGATCGCACCAAAGCGTGCGCGCGATGCTGGGCCATGGCCGCTTGATAATGAGAAAGCCTTCTGCATTGTCGCCGACAGGCTTACCCATCAGGTCCACCACATCGCACAGTATACCCGGCTGCGGCAGCGATCCCGAGCCAGGTTTCAGCGGTACCGCGCCCGGCATGGCCGAGATCATGATGGCGCCGGTCTCGGTCTGCCACCACGTATCGACGATGGGGCAGCGCTCTTTCCCGATCACCTTGTAATACCACTCCCATGCCGCAGGATTGATCGGCTCGCCGACCGAACCGAGCAGGCGCAGGCTCGACATGTCGTGTCCGTTGGGCCACTGATCGCCCTGCCGGATGAAGGACCGGATGGCCGTGGGCGAGGTGTACAAGATGTTGATGCGGTATTTCTCGATCAGGCGCCAGAAGCGGTCTGGCTGCGGAAAATCGGGGGCCCCTTCGTACATCACCGTAGTAGCGCCGGCCGAAAGCGGCCCATAGACAATGTAGCTGTGGCCGGTGACCCAGCCGATATCGGCCGTGCACCAAAACGTGTCTTCGTCGCGCAGGTCGAAGACCCACTTCATGCTCGCGGTTACCTGCAGCAGGTAACCGGCCGTGGTGTGAACGATGCCCTTCGGCTTGCCTGTGGTGCCGGAAGTGTAGAGCACGTAGAGCGGATGCTCGCTATCCAGCTCCTCGGCGGCGCAGACTTCGCTCACGCCTTGATCCAGATCGTGCCACCAGTGGTCGCGGCCTTCCTTCATCGTGGTGGCGCCGCCGGTGCGCCGCAGCACGATCACGTTTTTGACGCTCGGGCAATCGGCGAGCGCTTCGTCCACAGCCTCCTTGAGGCGCACCTCCTTGCCGCGCCGCCAGGCGCCATCGCCGGTGATCACCACCTGCGCCTCCAGGTCCTGGATGCGCGCTTTCAGCGCCTCCGCCGAGAAGCCGCCGAATACCACGCTATGGATCACCCCCAGCCGCGCGCAGGCTAGCAGCGCCACTGGCAGTTCCGGCACCATGCCCATATAGATGATGACGCGGTCGCCCTGCTTCAGCCCGCGCCCCTTCAGCACGTTGGCGAAGCGGCACACTAGCCGGTGCAATTCCTGGTAGGAGATCTGCCGCTGATCGCCCGGCTCGCCTTCCCATAAAATGGCCACTTTGTTCTTTCGATGCGTCGCCAGGTGACGGTCCAGGCAGTTGTAGGATGCATTGGTTTTCCCGCCAACGAACCACTTGCCGAACGGCGGATGCCACTCGAACACATGCGACCACTTTTGAAACCAGAAGAGCTCTTTTTCCGCCAAGTCGCCCCAGAATTCTTCGGGCTTTTCTGCGGCCCTGCGATAGAGCGTGCGGTACGCGTCCATGCTTTGCACATGGGCGCGGCTTGAGAACTCGCGGCTCGGTGGATACACGTTAGCTGGCGCCATTCCAGAGATGTTATCAGAATCAGGATGGCGAATTTGACGCTCGCTCGGTTTTCAGCAGGCTCCTGGTTCCGACTCTCAAGCGACTATACTGAGTGCTTGGCGGCTCTTTTGTTCAGCGGCGGATGGCCTTGTCACCAATAAGGATCACAATAGACGCCCTACCGTTGCTTTTCAGAAGTGCTGGTGTAAAGAACTACCTGTACTACTGGATCCAGCACCTGCAGCGCGAGCCAGGAGCCGATGTACGCCTGTTTCCCTTTCTGGGAGCGGCCTCTAGTCTGGATCATGAGGAAGCCGTGACGGGACGTGGCGCTGCGGCGCTGCGCCTGGGCCTGTACTTTTGGCTCAATCGGCTCCCGGCGGTATTCACGCAGCCGCTGTTTTTCAACAGCAGCCTGTTTCACGCGTCCAAAGTGATCCATCCGCCCTGGCGGGCCAAGCTGACTGCAACCATCTATGACCTCACTTGCTGGCTGGTCCCCGAGACCCATCTGCCTGCCACCGTCGCCGCTGAGCGCGAGTTTGTGGAGAGAATCTGGCGGCGCGCTGACGGCCTGATCGCCATCTCGGAAAACTCCCGCAACGATGCGGTGCGGCTGCTGCGAATTCCGGAAGAGAGAATAACGGTAATTTACCCCGGCGTTCCGGAAGTATACTCTTCTGTCAGCCAGGATCGCGTGGATGCCGTGCGGCGCGAGCACCGCCTGGCGCGCCCGTACTTGCTGTATGTGGGAACCATCGAGCCGCGAAAGAACGTCGACTTGCTGCTCGATGCCTACAACGGCCTGTCATCGTCCGTTGCCGGCGAATTCGATTTGGTGGTGGCGGGTCCGCACGGCTGGTCCGGCCCGGCAACCTTGGCGCGGCTGGAAAGCCCGCCGCGGAATGTGCGCTACCTGGGATACGTGCCGGAAATCGAGTTGCCCGCCCTTTTCGCCGGCGCCACTGCTTTTGTGTATCCGTCGCTTTACGAGGGATTCGGATTTCCGGTGGCGCAAGCGATGATGGCCGGCATTCCGGTAATCACCTCGGGTGTGTCGTCGCTTCCGGAGATCACCGGCGGCGCGGCCCTTTTGGTCGACCCTCGCAGCCGCGCCGAATTACAGGCCGCCATCGAGAACATTCTCACATCACCGTCGCTGCGCGCGCGCCTGGGCGCCGAAGGCCGCATCCAGGCGCGCAGGTTCTCCTGGCCGGACGGAGCTCGCCGTTCGCTGGATTTTTTTTCGCGGGTTGTCTCGGGATCGCGTTAACGGCAGGAATTCCGGCCTCCTGCACGAAGGGGCGCTGGACATAAAAGTCGGGCACGAGAGCTCATCGGGCGAGCCCGCCAGGGCGAAAGAAAATAGCCCAGCGCGTGAGCGCTGGGACCAGGAAGGGAAATCCGCCAGCCCCGGAACGGGGCGTAAGAAAGTCGTTGTTCCCCGGCGAACCGGCTACGCCGCGACTCCGAAGTCCCGCGTCGCGCCCGAAACATATTGACCGATTATCCGGGCCAGTTGGGTTACGATGGGTAGCGATGGCCCAGCGTGCGCTGATTACGGGGATTACCGGGCAGGATGGTTCCTACCTTTCCGAGCTCCTCATCTCCAAAGGCTATGAGGTCCACGGGATTGTACGAAGGGTGGCGCTGGAAGATCCGGAGCACCGCCTGGCCCGGTTGGCCCAGGTGCGGGACCGCCTCATCCTGCATGCGGGGTCTCTCGAGAACTTCGCCAGCTTGATTCAGGTAGTTGCTAAAGTGGCTCCGCATGAGGTTTATCATCTCGCCGCACAGAGTTTTGTGAGTTATTCGTTTGACGACGAGTTCTCCACCCTCAACGCGAACATCAACGGCACGCATTATCTGCTGGCGGCATTGCGCCAACTGGCTCCGAAATGCCGCTTCTACTTTGCCGGCTCGAGCGAAATGTTCGGCAACGCAGACGAGGTGCCTCAGACGGAAAGGACGCGGTTCCACCCACGGTCCAGTTACGGCATCAGCAAGGTATGTGGGTTCGACTTGACGCGAAACTATCGCGAGGCATACGGCGCATTCGCGGTGAGCGGAATGCTGTTCAACCACGAGTCTCCCCGCCGCGGTTTTGAGTTCGTTACGCGCAAAATCACTTCGGGCGTTGCCCGCATCGCCTGCGGCCGGGCTAAGGAACTGCGGTTGGGGAATCTCGACGCCAAGCGCGATTGGGGCCATGCCCGTGAATACGTCGATGCCATGTGGCGAATGTTGCAGCAACCCGGCCCAGGCGACTATGTGATCGCCACCGGGGAGACCCATTCGGTGCGGGAATTCTGCGAATTAGCTTTTGCGGAAGTGAACCTCGATTATCGCCAGTATGTTGTGGTGGACGAGAACTTCTACCGGCCCGCCGAGGTTGATTTGCTGGTCGGAGACGCTACCAAGGCGAAAAAGACACTCGGCTGGGAACCCCATGTTAGATTCCACGACTTGGTGCGTGAAATGGTGCGGGAGGATCTTCGGGCTTCCCAGCAGGCTTTGGTGCTCGCCAAAGCCTAGGATGCCGCATCGCTTGCGGAGCCTCGGAGCTTGTCATGGCAGACGATAGCAGGCCGGTAGCAGTGCCGGCGGACGCGGTTCTCGCTCAGGTGCGCGGCAAAATGCGCCGCGAGCGGCTACTGGGGACCCAAGCAGGTGCTGTGCGGTTCCATTCAGGCCCCGTCCACAACTGGGAGAAAGCGCTGGCGGCGGAAACAGTCTCGACCAACGCGACGCCCGAGATTGGTTCCTCGGATCGCCCGGAAATGGCCGAGTTGGTAGGCCGGCTCAACACGCTCGATGCCGCCCTCGATTCCAGTTTGGCGGCGGCCATCCGGGCACTGGCAGAGGTTCCGCCCGCTGTCACTACCCTTCGCAGCAAGCTGGGGCGAGCGCTCATCCTCTTGCTGAAACGTTTGCTCTGGTGGCACACCTGGTCGCTAAAGGCGTTTGCCGATGCAGCCGGCAAGCAGTTTGAATCGGAGCTGGCCGCGCTCGAGCTCCTGGCGGTTCAGCACAAGGAAGTCCTCGCTCAGCTTGCCGCCTTGCAGGAGGAAGTGCGGCAACTACGGCAGAGTGTGCTCCATAACGCGGAGGTGCGGAGTCAATGAGCGCGGTTCCGGCGCCGGTGACTGTCGTCATTCTGACATGGAACGCGCTGGAGTATACGATACGCTGCTTGGACACCTTGCGCGCCCATACCGATCACCCGAATTACCGGATCGTAGTAGTCGATAATGGCAGCACCGACGGCACGGTTGATTTTTTGCAAGCGCAGGAATCCATCAGGCTGGTCCGCAACGCCGCCAACCTCGGTTTTGCCAAAGGATGTAACATCGGCATCCGCAGCAGCCCGCCGGATCATGACATCGTCCTGCTGAACAACGACACGGAGATCCATCAACGCGATTGGCTCAGCCGGCTGCAGAGACTGGCGCATTCCGCGCCGGACGTGGGGGTTGTCGGCTGCCGCCTGACACGGCCTGATGGAACGCTGCAACACGCGGGCAGTTACCTGCCATTGGACACATTGGTCGGGCAGCAAACCGGCGGCGGCGAAAAGGACGTCAACCAGTACAGCGACGACCGCCAGGTGGAGAGCGTCGTCTTCGCCTGTGCCTATCTCCGCCGCGACCTCCTCGGCAAAGTCGGGCTCCTCGATGAAGAGTACTTCTGTTATTACGAGGATTCGGATTACTGTCAGCGCGTCGCGGCCGAGGGATATCGAAATCTATGCTGCGGCAGCGTGACTATCCTTCACCATCAAAATGTCTCCACCACTCGCGCTGCCCATGCAGCCTATTTTCAGAACGGGCAGCGCGTTTTTCGCGCGAAGTGGGAGGCGAAACTGCGCCAAAGCCGGTACAACCGCGATATCGGATGGCACTCGGCTCTTAACCTGGCGACGGCCTATGCAAGCAGCTCACGCGAGCTTGTCTCCGCGCTGGACCGCCTTGGTGTCCGTGTCTCTTACCGTTACGTTTACGGTCCCGGCACCGTCATTCCGGCCCGGGAAGCGGAGTCCGGGGATTCGTACCTCGCGAACATGATTCATGCCAGAGAGCTGGACGTGGGGGCGCCGCAGGTGGTCTATGCGCAGGGTGACAGGTTCGAGGCCAACTCCGGAACATACAAAATCGGATTCACCATGCTGGAAATCGACGGCCTCCCGCGCGAATGGGTGAGGCAGGCCAACGTGATGGACGAGGTCTGGGTGCCTTCCCGGTTTAATGCCGGCACATTCCGTGAAAGCGGTGTCACCAGGCCGATCCACGTGGTTCCGCTCGGCGTCGATCCCGACCATTTCAGCCCCGCAATCGCCGGCACGCCGCTGGCCGGCGTTTTTACCTTCCTCTCTATCTTCGAGTGGGGCGAGCGCAAAGCGCCCGAGTCATTATTGCGCGCGTTCAATCAGGAGTTCCGCGCGGAGGAACCGGTCATTCTCCTCGCAAAGGTGATAAACGCGGACCCGGGTGTGGCTGTGCGTCGCGAGGTTGCGGACCTGCACCTCGATGCGCGCGGTGGACGAATTCACTTGTCGCTAAACCAGGTGGTCCCAACCCATCAGTTGGGCGTCTTGTACCGCTCAGCCGATTGCTTCGTGCTGCCGACACGCGGGGAAGGCTGGGGCCTGCCGATCATCGAAGCAATGGCTTGCGGGCTGCCGGTAATCGCCACGGACTGGAGTGCACACTGCGACTTCATGACAGCCGATAATGCCTATCCGCTGCCCGTGGAAGCTCTGGTGCCGGCGCACGCGAGATGCCCTTACTACGCCGGGTTTCGATGGGCCGAGCCGTCGTACACGCAGTTGCGCAGGCTGATGCGCCACGTGTTCGATAACCCCGAAGAAGCAAGAGCCAAGGGCCAACGGGCTTCTCGTGAAGTTCGCCAGAACTGGAGCTGGGAACGCGCGGCGTTGAAGATCATCGCCCGTCTTGACGATATCCGCATGGCCTCGGCACGGTGACGCGCGGCCAGCGTCTTGCTTTCCTGGCGGCGCCGGAATCTTCCGCCGGAAATCGCCAGGACGTCAGTCGCACTGCAAAGGTCAGCCCGCCGCCGAATCACTCCCGCTCAGCGCGCGGTCCACAGATGCTGTGCCGGCGCCGCCGATGATTACCGCCAGGGCCATGGCAATCGCCAGCAGGTGATATTCGAAGCCCTCACCCTTTGCCGTGCCGGCCCAGTTCATGTAGAACCCGTTGTGGAGGTGCACAGTAAGCACCGCCACCACCATGTTGCACAGCACACCGAAGGCGGCGATGCGGCTGAGAAAACCGAGAATCAGCCCCAGCCCGCCGCAGAACTCGGCGGCTATCGCCAGGAAAGCAAACGGTGCGGGGATTCCCATGTGCCCGAAAAACCCCATCGTTCCGCTGAAGCCGTAGCCGCCAAACCAGCCGAGCATCTTCTGCGCACCGTGCGCGAACATCACTACGCCCAGGACCAGCCGGATGATCGCCAGCGGAGGACTGTTGCGTGTTCCGATAAGTTTGTTCCACATCTGTTGGACACCTCCCTAACTTTAGGACTCGTCTCTTAACAAGTGCACCAACCGCTCCCTGCGGTCGCCTCTAAGCAGAGTAGTTCCTTATGGGCGCCCTCCGCCCGGCCGTCAATTCTCGCTGGGCTTCTTCTCGACATGATCGACGATGAGCATCTCCGCCGGCAGTTTGCGCGGTTCGAGCTTCAAGCCCAGCTTTTCTAATAGCGCGACGCGGATCGAAGGCAGGCCGGCGCCTTCGTGTTCTTCATCCTCGGCCCAATCGAGCGTGAAATCGAAGACGCCCGAAACGCCGGTTTGGTCTACCACCGGCCGGTCCACCGAACCGGAAAGCGAATCCGCCAGGGAGGGCAGCGAGCACCCGTGCTCTTGCAGGTGGCCTGGACTCGATTGCGTCGCCGGCCCTGTTGCGGTTTGAGATGGGTGAATCTTCAGCCCACTGTCGGCTAACACCAGCGCATAAACCGGCAGGATTCTGGACTCGCGATGGTACTTCAACTGAAAGCGCTGCTCCAGCAAGTTCTGCATCATGTGTGGGAACTGCTGCGCCTTAGCGCCGGCCGGTACCTTGGCAGTGATGTCATAGCGTTCACTCGCCATCCAAGCCGGTCCGGAGAGCTGAAACTCCTTGAGTCCATAAGCCCACGTAATGTACCACTGCATGGACATGTTCGTGATGCGCACCCGGGCAGGATCGACTTGCATGCCCACTGAATATGCGAAGCCCTGAGCCTGCGCCGGTCTCACCGTTGCCACCTCGAATTCAGGCGCCGCTGCGGGCACGGCAGCGCCGTTCTGACAAAGCGCGGCACAGCACGCCATCGCGATCAGGCTTGAGGCCGCAAACAGCTTCCATATGACCCGTCCCTTAGCCTGTATCTCCATTTATGATTCCGATTGGCAATCAGTATTTACTCGTCTGCCTGCCGGTGTCAAGGCTCAGCGGGCGGCGCGAGCTTCGGCAATCACGGCATCAAACGCCGGCTTGGGTTTTCCTTCGCGATCGAACAGCAAAGGATAGTTGGTTCTGCCCGCCGCCGGAAAATTGTTCAACCACGAACCTTTGTCAGTGACGCCCCAGAAGGTTACGCGGGTAATGGCATCGCGATGCCTGAGGAACACGCGAAACAAGGCCGCGTAGCGATCCGCTAGCGCCTGTTGCTGCGCGGCTGGCAACCCGGCTGTGTACGGGTTGGAATTGGCGGCGTTTTCGGCTCTGGCGGAGACATCCGCGCTGTTTCCGCGCCTGACACGGGGCAGCACATCGATGTCGAGTTCGGTGATATTGACCTTGACGCCGAGCGCATGGAACGCAGCGATGGTGGCGTCCACGGCTTCCGCGTCCGGCCAGTCCATGTGGTAGTGCCCTTGCAAGCCAACCGCAGTGACCGGGACGCCGTCGGCCAGCAGCTTGCGGATCAGCTCGAGGCCGCCTTTGCGCTTGGCCTCGTTCACGAGCGAGTAGTCGTTGTAGTACAGTTCTGCCTTGGGATCGGCCTCGTGCGCATATTCGAATGCCTTGGCGATGTAGTCGTCGCCGATGATGCGCTGCCATTGAGACCGCCGCAGCGTGCCGTCCTCGTTCAGCGCTTCGTTGACCACGTCCCAACCGTCGATACGGCCTTTATAGCGGCCGACAACCGCGAAGATGTGGTCGTGCATGCGGCGGAGCAATTCCTCGCGGCTGACTGGCTGGCCCTTTTCGTCCTCAAACACCCAGCGTGGCGTCTGGCTGTGCCAAACCAGGCAGTGACCGATGATGAACATGTGGTTCTGCTCGCCAAACTCGACGTAGCGGTCCGCTGGTCCGAAGTTGAAACCCTGCGGCGTGGGATGGATATGCTCCCACTTCAGATCGTTCTCCGGCGTGATGGAATTGAACTGGGCTTCGACAAGGGCCGCTAAGGCTGCGTCGCCTCCGGTGTAAATCGCCTGGCTGAGCGCCGCGCCAATCCTGAAATCGTCCCGGTAGCCGGCTTTCAGTGTGGTTTGCGCGTGGAGCGGCAGGCATAGCCAGCCCGCGGCCAGGGCCGCGAAGACAATCGACTTCGAAGACATGATTTCCGATTTCTCCTTGCGCGGGCGGTCACACTCCCGGCGCTGTCTGGGTTGAATATGTCTTGCGGCGCGCTATCAGATCGTCCGCAATCTTCCGGTTGAATTCCTTCGTGATCCCGTAGAAGAAGAGGCAGACGACCGTGGCGGCGAAGGCTAGTCCGGCGTACACGCTTGCGGTCAGCCGTATGCCCAGCAGGGATTGCGCGGTCTGGGCGATGTTCGCCACGTAGCCGTAGGACGAAAACAGCCAGCCGGCCGTCGCTCCGCCCAATGCCAGTCCGGCCCACAGCGCAAACACGACGGCCGCAGTCACCGTCCCGGTCGCGCGCCGGCCCGTCTTCCATTCGCCATAATCGGCGACATCGCCGATCATCGCCCACAGCAGCGGACACGACCAGCCAAAAGCGAACTGGCGGAGGATTTCCGAGCCGAAGATGGGAACGACCGCCGTCGCCGGAAGGAACAGCAGCGCGACGGTAAAGGCACCACTCAGCACCATGCTCAGGATGAACAGGTTCCGTTTGCCGATGCGCAGCGCCAACGAATTGGAAACGGCGACGCCGATCAGCAGCGAAGTCAGCCCAAAACCGTTGAACCAGCTAAACAGCCTTTCGTTTCCCGAACAATACTTGAAAAAGGGCAACATCACGCTGCCGCGTATCGAGATCGCCATGAAATAGAAGGTGGTCACCAGGAACAGCGCGATCAACGGCCCGTTCCCGAGAAGATCCTTCATGTCCGTCCCCACCGAACTCTTCTGCGCGGGGTCGGGCTGAACCCGCTCCTTCGTCGTGGCGAAGGCGATGATGAAGAAGATAACGCATAACACCGAAAAAAGTCCCATCGTCATCTGGTAGCCCTTCGCGTTGTCGCCCTTCCCGAAGTAGTCGCGCAGGGGGATGGCCAGGCTCTGCACGATCAAGGCCGCGCTATTGGCAAAGATCTGCCGGTAAGTGGAGATGCTGGTCCGCTCGTCCGGGTCGTTTGTAATTACACCCATCAGTGACGCATAGGGAACGTTGTTGATGGTATAGATCAGTCTCAGCAGGAAATAGGTCGTGTAGGCGTAGAGGATCTTGCCACCCATGCTGATGTTCGGAGTCGTAAAGGTCAGGACCCCGATGATGCCAAACGGCACCGCCGTCCACAGAAGCCAGGGACGGAATTTGCCCCACCGCGTGACGGTCCTGTCCGCGATGAAGCCCATCACCGGATTGAGCGCGGCGGAGATCAGGCCAATCACCAGAAACATCGTTCCTGCCTGGGCCGCCGTCAGGCCGAACGTATCGGCATAAAAACTAAGCTGCAGCGCGACCATCGTCTGGAAGAATAAGTTCGCGCCCATGTCTCCAAGGCCGTAACCTACCTTCTCCCGGAACGAAATCTTTTGCGTCATAAGTGCCTCGTTTCACTCCAGTCGCTGGGCCGGCGTTGCTGCCCATCGACTGTTAGGGTGGAACTACTTTGTCACCTGCAGAACCAGCTTCTGAAGGTCGGCATCCCGCGAAGAGGTTCCGACCATGATTTCGAAATCGCCCGGTTCCACCCGATACTTCATATTCACGTCCCAGAACGCGAGTGACTCGGTTGTAATCTCGAACCGGACGGTCGCGGTTTCGCCCGGTTCCAGGGCGATTCGGCGGAAGCCTTTCAACTCTTTCACCGGTCGTGTGACCGAGCTGACCAGGTCGCGTATGTACATCTGCACCACTTCGCTCCCAGCCCGCGTGCCGGTGTTGGTGAGATCGGCCAGCACTTCGGCCGAGCCAGTGGATGCTATCCGCCGCTTCGACAGTCGAACGTTGCCGACGCTGAAGGTGGTGTAGCTCAAGCCGAAGCCGAATGGGTAGAGCGGTGTGACGTCGTCGAATAGATAGCCGCGCCGGGCCGATGGCTTGTAATTGTAGAACGCGGGCAGATGGCCCGCCGAGCGCGGCACGCTGATCGGCAGCTTGCCGCCGGGGTTGTAATCGCCGAACAGAACGTCCGCCACGGCGCGTCCGGTTTCCTGGCCGAGATACCAGCATTCGAAAACGGCCGCCACTTTTTGCGCCACGCGCTGGATGGAGTTCGGTCTGCCGTGAAATAGAAGCACGATGATCGGCTTGCCCGTAGCGGCGATTGCCTCCACCAGTTCCTCCTGCCTGCCAATCAGGTCGAGGTTGGGGCGGTCACCCATATGTTTCAGGTTCCAAGCCTCGCGCGAGGTCTGCTCGTTACCGCCGATCGCCAACACCACAACGTCGGCCTTGCGCGCCACCTGTACCGCTTCCGCGATCAGCTTGCGGTCTTCCGCTGGGTCGCTGGCCACCACTTCGTCCTGATTCCAGGAGCCGGGCTGGGTGATCTTGCACCCTTCGCTATAGAGCACCTTCACCAGCGAACCGGCTTTGGCGCGAATGCCATCGAGCACCGTGACCTCGGACTTGGGCTTGCCGCTGTAGCCGCCCAGCAGGCTGCGGTGGGCATTGGGGCCGATCACCGCGATGGTTTTGAGCGAGCGCAGATCGAGCGGCGCCGCGCCCCCCTCGTTCTGGAGCAGCGTAATCGATCGGCGCGCGGCGTCGAAAGCCAGCGCGCGGTGTGCGTCGCAGCCCACTACGCGGTCCGCCTCATCCGGGTCCACATACGGATCCTCGAAAAGACCCATGCGGAACTTCCAGTGCAGCATGGGCGCGACCAGCTCGTCGAGTTCCGATTCCCGCAGCACGCCTTTCTTCACGAGTTCGACCAGGTGCAGGTAGCAATCCGGCTCCGGCAGTTCTATGTTCACGCCGGCCCGCACCGCCAGCGCGCAGGCTTCCTTCTTATCCTTGGCGACGAAATGCCCGTGCGTATCGGGGCGGTAACTGAGCTCCCAGATCGCGTAGTAATCGGACACCACGTAGCCCGTGAAGCCCCATTCCTTGCGCAGAATGTCGCGCAGCAGCCAGCGGTTGGCGTGGCTCGGCACGCCATCCACCTCGTTGTAGGATGCCATCACGCTGATGGCCCCTGCTTTGTGCAACGCCTGCTCGAAGGGGAACAGGAAGGTGCCCCGGATGACGCGCTCGGAAATGTCCGCCGGAGCGCAATTCATGCCGGCTTCCGGCTGGCCGTGGCCGGTCATGTGTTTCAGTGTGGCGATGACGTGCGCCTTGTCCTCGAAGCTGCCGTCGCCCTGAAATCCGCGCACCGCCGCAATTCCCATCCGCGAGGCCAGGTAGGGATCCTCGCCGTAAGTCTCTTCGACGCGCCCCCAGCGCGGGTCCCGCGCTACATCCACTACCGGCGTCAGCGCCTGGTGGGTGCCGCGCAGCCGTGCCTCCAGAGCGGTTATGGTGAACAGCGACTCGACCAGCTCCGGATCGAAGCTGGCCCCCAACGCGATCGGTTGCGGGAAGCTGGTGCCGCCGATGGCGGCGTGGCCGTGGAGGCACTCTTCGTGGAAGATCACAGGGATGCCGAGACGGCTGTTCTCGACGAAAAACTTCTGGATGGCGTTGGTCAGCTCCGCCATCCCGCGCGCGTCCTTGCCCCCGCCCGCATCGCTCGGCCGGCCCACCTGGCCGATGCCGTGCCCGCGCCGGAAAGCCTGCTTGGCCTTGGCGAAATCGAAGTTGCCGGCGGCGTCCACCAACTTCTCGGCCTTCTCCTGCCAGACGCACATCATCTGCGCGGCCTTCTCTTCCAAGGTCATTCGCGACAACAGGTCGCGCACGCGCTTCTTCACCGGCACATCGCGCTTGCGGAAAAGCGGCACGCTTTGGCTTTTCTTCTGATTCGGTCTCGTCATAAATGTGGTCTCGTATATTTTTGGCGGTGGTAAAGCCGGATTCGGGCGGCCCGGCCACTCCGGGCCCTGGCGGAACCACCCGCCGGTTCGCGAGGGAGCGCCCTGTCCAGGCCGGTCAGACGCGAATTCGTTCTAATCTCAAACTATAATCAGATGACCGGGCCTAAAATGCAAGGTGCGCCTGCAGCGCCACCCGGCAACGGCTCATGAGCACACGCCGAAATCCTTCTCCAGGACCAAAGCCACCGTGCCGCGCAGGCGCGCTACACCGCCTTCGCGCGCCGGAATCAACTCCGGGGCTACGCCGCCGGGCAACACCTGCTCCAGAACTTCCGGCTTAATCACCGATTCAAAGCGCTTCCAGGATCGGGTGAGATCGCCGACCACCACGATCCGTTCGGGCGCAAATCCGGCCACCAACATTCGCATGCCGCGGCCCAGGTAGTGAGCCATAGTCTTCAGCGCCTCCTCGGCCCGCTTGTCTCCCTGGTCCGCGCGGCTCAGCACGTCGAGGAAGCTCAGCCCCGCGGGCTCCGAGCCGGATTCGCCGTAGTACCGCAGCGCCGCCCGATTCGAGGCAAACACCTCCCAACAGCCGCGGCGGCCGCACCCGCAGAGCGGGCCCTCGGGATCGAGCGGCACATGGCCAAACTCGCCGGCCATCCCATTCACGCCTCGCACAATCTGGCCATTGAGCAGAATTCCCGTGCCGACGCCCTCGGAAACCGTAACCACCACCAGGTTGCGAGCCTGTTCCATGTGATCGAACCACACGGCGGCTAGCGCGCAGGCCGTCGCGGCGTTCTCGATTTCCACCTCCAGCCCCGTCGCCTTCATCAACGGCGTGCGAATATCCACGTCGCGCCATCCCAGATTGGGCGCGAAGACAAGCCGGTTGGAGCCGGGTATGTAACGCCCCGGCACGCTGACGCCGATCCCTTCGATTTTCCTGCCCCGGCACGAAGCCACGATGCGCCGGATCACTTCAACCAGACGGCCCAGCGTGAACTCCGGGTCCGGCGTGGTGACGATCGCCTCCTGCGAGATGAACCTCCCGTTGGCGTCCGCCACCGCCGCCGTAATCTGCGCCGGACGGATATCCACGCCGATGATCACGCGCGCATCGTTGAGGCGCAGGAAGGTGGGCCGCCGGCCCCTGGGCAACCGCCCTGTGGGCCCAGTCAGCACCCAGTTCTCCCGGATCAGTTGCTCGACAATCAGCGATATGGTGCTGCGCTGCATCCCCGAAACGCGCGCCAGGTCGGCACGCGAAATGGGCTGGCGCTTGCGGATCAAGTTGAGGACAATCCGCCGGTTGATATCGCGAACTACCTCGCTCGAAGCACCCTGGGGCCGACTCTTGTTAGGTACCGGCATTCCGGTTTCAGTCGTGACCGCGAACTAGCCGCGCCCGGCCCGAAGGTTCATTGAACCTTCTTGCCGGTCCATTCAATCGACTGCCCGCCTCCATCTCCGGCTCGTTCCGAAGTCAGGTGCAGGTCGGCGCCGCTGACCTTTCCTTTGTAACTCAGCTTCATTTCCGTTCCCTGAAAGTCGGCGGTGATGGTGAACGACAGGTTGTCTCCATCCACTTTCCCGTCCGTGATAGTGGACTTGCCCAACATCGTGCTGGTGGTTTCTCCGGTGAGCTTGTTTCCGTCCACTTTGAAGACGAAGGTCCGTTCCATCGTTCCGTTAGGGCCCTCCGCCGTCGCTTTCCAGGTGCCGGCGATGTCCGCTGCCACCGCTGCCACCGCGAACGCTGCCATCAAAATCAAAACACGCTTCATGGCGCCATTCCTTTCCCCATCATTCTTGCACCTTTCGCGCTTCCGGGGCGGGTGCGCCGCTACGTCACAGCTTCACCGCCAGCGCCAGGCCGTCGCCCATGGTGGCCATGCTCAGCGCGATGCGCCGGTCGGATTGCAGGTGCCGGTTGAACTCGCGGATGGCGGCGGTGTCGGCATCGGCATCGGAATTCGCTGGATCGGCCACCCTGCCGTGGAACAAAACGTTGTCGGCCGTGATCAGCCCGCCTGGTCGCACCAGGCGCAGGGCGCGTTCATAGTAATCGATATAATTCCCCTTGTCGGCGTCGATGAAAATGAAATCGAAACTGCCTTTCTGGCCCTCTGTCAGCAGCGCGTCCAGCGAATCGAGCGCCGGGGCGAGCCGCAGCTCAATGCGATCCTCCACGCCGGCATTGTGCCAGGTGCGCCGGGCGAGCGCGGCATTCTCTTCGCTGGCCTCGCAGGCGATCAACTTCCCGCCGGAACGCAGGCCGAGCGCAATCCAGCTTGAGCTGTAGCCCATGAAGACGCCGACTTCGAGAGCTCTTCGCGCGCCGGTCAAGCGCGCCAGCAAGTGCAGGAACTGGCCCTGTTCGGGCGACACTTGCCACGAAGCATGCGGATGATCTTCGGTCGACTCGCGAAGCTTCCGCAGCGCCTCCGGCTCGCGCAAGGTCACCTCGCGGACGTAGCTCAGCAAACAATCGGTGAGTGGGGTCTGGGTACGGGACATGCGGCCATTCTACCCCTGGCGCCCATTGGCACGGGTCACCAACCCATCTGTCGCATCCGTTCGAGGATCAGCGCGCTGTACTCGTTCATCCGCTCCGGCCGGCGTTTCAGCGGGGCCGGAAGAATCGCAGCCAGCCGCGCCGCCTGCTCCCGGCCGAGGCTCCGTGCCGGGACCGCGTAGTAGTAGCGTGATGCCGCTTCAGCCCCGTAAACGCCCGGTCCCCACTCGGCCACATTCAGGTACAGTTCGAGGATGCGCCGCTTACCTAGAACCAGCTCAGCCACCGGAACCAGCGTGAGCTCCGCGCCCTTGCGCAGGTAAGAACGGCCCGTCCCGAAGAACAGGTTTTTCACGAGCTGCTGGGTGAGGGTGGACGCGCCACGGCCGCGGCCTTTCTCCAGGTCGTGCTCCACCGCGGTCCGCATCTCGTGCCAGTCGAAGCCGTGGTGCTGGTAGAACCTCGCATCCTCGGCGGCAATTACCGCGTGCTGCAGATCGGGCCCAATCCGGTCGAGCCTGACGAAGACATAGCGTTTGTGGTACGCCCTCTTGTGCATCCGGGCCTCCACCCGCCGCTCGATGTGCACGGCGGTGAACGGTGGATTGATCCAACGAACGGCCAACAGGCTGAGAGCCAGCAGCGTCCATATCGCGAGCCCGGCAGCCAGGCACCACCGAAGCAGACGGCGAATGATGCCCTTGTGCCTGGGCTGTCCGGATCGAGGACGTTTCGCTTGCGTCACGTTCCAGGATAAGCCGGGCTGGACGGCTCACGGCAAACGCGATCCGGCCCGGGTGTGAGATCGGAGTCGTGGCGTCGCTGGTTCGCCAGAAAACAGCCGGTTTCTGAGCGTACCTTGTACGCATGACCTTCTAAAACGAGACCGGAGTGAGCCCCAGCTGGGGCGACAGAGTATAGCCCAGCGCGAGAGCGCTGGGAATTGGCACCGAGCCGCGGAGCCCCGGAACGGGGCGGAAGAGAACTGGCAACCGGCAGGTGAACCGCGGCCACTCTTCCGCCCCGTTCCGGGGCTGGGGATTTCACTTCCTGGTCCCAGCGCTCACGCGCTGGGCCGCTTTCTTTCGCCCTGGCGGGCTCGCCCGATGTCTCCTCGTATCCAACTTTCATGTCCTGCACCCATGCGGCCCGGTCGCCGAGACTCATCGTTCCGCCACGTTAAAGCCTTCCACCACCACGCTCGGTTTCTCGCCGCGCGTATCGGCATCGGCCAGATCGGTGACGATGGTGCGGCGCTCGCCGGGCATCAGCGCGATGTAGTTGTCGCTGTACAGCGCGGGCAGGATGCGGTCGCCGGTCTTTTCGCGCACCGCCTTGACTCGAACCATCAGCGCGGGCGTGCCGGAGACATTACGCAACTCGGTGGTGAGACGCCAGCGCCCATCGTGCAACTCTGCCCGCGTGGCTGCTCCGACATCGGCCTGGGCCAGCGTGCGCAGGGCGCGATAATCGCCTTCCTTGATCCCGCGCCAGTAGAAATTCTCCGAGACCGTTTCGCCGCCGCGCGCCAGTTTCAGCCGCAGGAAATGAACGGCCGTCAGCCCGGCGGGGTATTCCATTTTGATCGGGGAAACCGTGCTGTCCTCGGCGCTATCCACCGGCGCGGTCTTTTCCCAGCGCAGGGAGCCATCCAGGTTCAGCACTTCCGCGTGGGCCGTCAGCCCTCGCGCATCGCCGCCCGAATAATTCACCACCTCGACGGTGTCCTCCGCCGCGTTCCATTGGATGTGCAGCGGCTCGGCGCCCTTCTTGCTGCCGAAGTAACCGGCGCCCGGATTGAAATAGTAATCGTAGGTTTGCCACAGCAGCGAAGGCCAGGCGGAATGGCTCATCCAGATCAGCAGGCCCGCGCGGTAGCGGCTTTGCGATTCGAACATGGCGCGGTGGGTTTCGTAATCGAGAAACTGCGCCAACTCGACAAACTCGTCGATGTTCTTCGCGGCGCCGTAGCGTTTGTCGAGGATCTTGAAGAAGGAGCGGTCGTCCTGGCGCTCGCCGGGGCCGAGATCGTGCTCGCCCCAGGTCCGGTTGGGCGGCCAGAGCGCATCGGCCGGCATCATGGCGCGCACGCTTTCGATAGCCGGGATATCCGGCACGCCCATTTCGCTGTGCAGCGTCGGCCGCGGCACGGTGGCGAGCCCGCCGTACAGCATCAGCTTCGATGTGGTGTCGAAATACGCTTTCTGCGGCATGATCCAATATGGCCCGCCGCCGCTTACCGGGCTGTCCAAGGAGCTCGAAATGTAATGGCTGCCGGGCGCCAGTTCCCCGAGCGCCTGGCGAATACCATCGTCCAGCACGGCCGGCGGGAAGCCTTCATTGCGCCCGCAGTAAAGGCCGATGGAAGGATGATTGCGAATCCGCAGCACGGCGTCGCGCACGTTGCGCAGAAACAGCGCCGGATCGTCCGGATCCGGACCGTCCCACGGGTTCGCCAGCCAGAACTCCTGCCACACCACGATGCCGTAGCGGTCGCAGGCTTCGTAAAAAGCGTCGTCGAAAGTCTGCCCCACCCAGTTGCGGATCATGGTGAAGTTCATATCGCGGTGATAGCGCACTGCCGCGTCGTACTCGCGGGCTCGGTAGCGCAGCAGGTCCTCGCTGAAACCCCAGTTGCCGCCGCGCGCCACGAACCGGCGGCCGTTGATCCAGATGCGCAGCTTGCCGCCCTCTTCGCTATACGTGAACTGGCGCACGCCGGCCTGGAATCGCTTGGTATCGGACGCTTGCCCATCGGCGGTTTCAAATTGCAATTCCACCGCGTAGAGGTTCGGGTCGCCATAGCCATTCGGCCACCACAATTTCGGGTTGCGCAGCCGCAGCTCCGGGTGCGCGGCGGGATCGAGCTTCACCGTCTTCGCCGCAGCCGCGCCCACGGTGACGGGCATTTCGAACGCCGCCTCGCCGAAGCGCACGCGCAGCTTGCCCGTCACCGGCCGCGCTTCGTGGTTGCGCAGCGTCAGCTCCAGGCTGACGTCCGCGCGCGAGGTGTCCGGCAGCGGCAGGCTGGTCGAAACCAGCGGATCTTCGATCGTCACCGGTCCGCTGCCAACGAGGTACACGCTGTTCCAGATGCCCGTGTCGCGGCCGCGCACCGCCGGCATCCAGTCCCAGCCAATGGAAGAGTGAAACGTCGGGTTGTCCGCGCCCAGCGCGCCGCCGTTGCTGCCAAAGCCCGTGACCGTCTTCTCCTTGGTAGATCCCGGCGTGCGGTTCTTTTCGATGCGAACCGCCAGCGCGTTCCTCTGGCCGGGGCGCAGCTTGCCAGTGACGTCGAAACGGCCGCGGATGAAGGCGCCTTCGATGCGCCCCAGCTTTTCGCCGTTCAAATAAACGTCCGCCTTCCAGTTGATACCGTCGAAGTTGAGCCAGACGCGCCGTCCGGCGAACGTAGCCGGCGCCACGAACTCATCGCGATACCAGAAATCGGCGCAGAAGAAGGAATCCGAAATCAGATTCTGATTGTCGCCATAGTTCGGATCGGGGACCGCGCCCGTGTTCAGGAAGCTGGTGAGCACCGTTCCCGGCACCGTTGCGATCATCCAGTTGCTGTCCGGAAACCCTGCGCGCGAGATCGCCCCGCCGTCGGCCTTCACCAGCGATTCGCGTTGCACCCGCCACCGGCCGCCCGCGAGATTCAGCCGCCCGCCGGCCTCGATGGCGGCCGGATGCGCCACCGGCACCGGCCCTCCGCGCCCCCACACTTCCATTTCGCTGAGGATGTAGCCCTCGGGTGACGCCGCCTTGGTCATCCGCAGCCGCACGTACCGGGCCTGCACCGGCTCTGGCAGCCGTATCAAATCGACCGCGCCGGCCGCGTTTGGAAGCGGCGCCAGCGTCCGCCAGTGAACCGCATCGTCGGACGCTTCCACCGAGCCTTCGGCCGCCCGCCGGATCCAGTACAGCTTCACGCGATCGAACGTGCAGCTTGCGCCGAGATCGACATAGACCCACTCTTCGCCGCTCGTTGCGCTCATCCACGCGCTGGAAAAATCGTACGGCCCGCCGAGTTCGAGCCGCCGCCCGCCGCGGAACAATGCGACCTCGCGGACGCGCCAGTACAAGCTGCGTCCGCAGCGCAGCTCGATGCGGTAATACCGGCTGCGAGCCGGAGTGGAGAGCGCCAGCGACGGCTTGAACTCCCCTGTGGGCCGCAGGCTTCCGGCGTCGCGCCGCAGCTCCCGCCACGTCTGGCCATCCTCGGAGCCTGAGAGGATCAAGCTCCATTCCTGGTTGTCCCGCGAAGGCGCCGATGCGTCCACATCCACTCGGTCCACTTCAGGGGCCGCATTGCCGCCCAGGAAGCCGATGTCCACCCAGACATCCGTACCCCGCAGGTCGGCGCTGGTGGTCCAGTTGTGATCGAGCACCGTCTCGCGCTCATTCTTCGTCAGCACTCCGTGCTCGCTGGTGGAGACCACCACCCAGCGCGGCAACTTCGTCTCGATGAGGCCGTCGGTCACCAGTTGCGCCGTCAGGTTGTAGTCGTAACTGCTCGACTGATACGCCGCGCGGTGCAACGCCAGGTTGCGATACGTCGTGCCGTCCACGCGAAACGAGGGGGCGAAGTTCTGCTCCGGATCGCCCGGATAAACCCCAACGCCGAGCGTATACTGCTGCGCGCCCAGCGCCAGCAAAGCCGCCAGGAAAGAGAAAGAAAGCCTGAACATTTTGCCGGGACTCCTCGCCCAGATTGTTTGCGAAGCACCAACTCGCGAAACGCCAGTATATAGCCGCGCACGGCGGTGCACCCGGCACGGGTGGGAATGATGATCGGTTTCTGTCGTCTGTTTGCGCTTTCCGGGCGCTATTATCAGGGTGAATGAAGATCTCTGTCCAGGCCCTCGCCACCATTTGCATCTTCCTGACAGCGTGTGAATCGGTGGGGAACGCCGCAACTGGGCGGCGGGATGTGACCGAGAAAGAAGCTCGCGATTTAGTCGCAGCATTCTTGAAGTTGCCCAATGCTGATGTGTTGAAGTCTGGCGATATGGGCTACCGAGACTTTTACGACTTCATGGCAATACTAGGCGCGTCAGGCGGCGAAGTTGGCGTGTTACAGGTTCGGTATTATGCAGTAGATCGACAAACCGCCGATGTCTGGAGTTCCGTGGTTTGTCAGCGAATCACCTCGCCTTCCTTGCGGAAACTCCAACGAGCGCTCCGAAAGAGGGTTGGCCTGACGGACATGGAGTATCGAAAAATCCAAAGGCAAGGGCCGCTGTGCGAACCCGGAATGCCTCGTGCCCCAGATGAGGGGTACCCTATGATTACCAAGGATCGATCGAGATCCGGCGGACCAGCCATCTCCGCGGCGTGACCGACCGCCAAAGACGATGGCCTGTCCCCCTACCGATCCGGCGCCGGCAGCAGCACCACGAACCTGCCCGCGGTCACGCGCGTTGAAAAAGCGCTGTACAGACTCAGCCGCGTGAATCTCACCTTGCGCCCTCGTGGCAATCACAGCCCGCCAATGTTTTTTAACTCATGGCGGGCCAGTGGTTTACTCTCTGCTCCGTTCGTTCCGCAGGTCATTGTAAGCGCCTGCGGCGCCATAATCGGATCGGAAGCAGTCTCTCGTTTCGCCGGAAACAGTCCGAGTGGGACAACTTGTCCCACGAAAAAAAAGTAAGTGCTTGATTTCATTACATCGCAGGCTCAATTTGTGGGACAAATTTGTCCCACCAGCGGCGCCTACTGAGCCGGCGCTGGCAGCAGCACCACGAACTTGCCCACGATCACGCGCGTTGGAAAAGCGCGGTACAAACTCAGCCGCGCATCGTCGCCCAGGCAATCCAGGCACGCAATAGCACAGGGAGCCGCGGCAACCGAGGGCGCGTAGCGGCGCGAGACGTTCCCGACGCCGGTGTGCACGAACTGCACATCGGGGCGCGCCTCGCGTACCAGCGCTTGCAACGGATACTCCAGTTGCAGATTGTCGATGTCGATCCCAATGGTGCTGCACCCCGAGCGTTCGAGCGCGCTGGCCGCCGCGAAGTAGCTGGCACGGTTGTTCCAATGCGTCATATCGGCGAAGTACTGATCGTCGCGCGGAACGCGCAGCACGCTCCTGGGGCCGCGCAAAGGGCGCACCCAGTTCTCGATCGCGGGCAGGCGCGCACCGCTCAGCAGAAACAGGCAGACCGCCAGTTGGATGCACAACGGCCGCAGCCATCGCCAGCCGAATTCCTCCACCATGGCCGCCAGCGGCGCGCCCAGTACGAATAGCGGCAACTGATAGCGCGCCACGAACGGTGCCCACTTAAGATAGGCGCAGAAGGCCACAAAGCCGCACAGCAGTGACAGCGCATAAACCGCCCGGCGCCGGTCGCGCCCTCTGAAAGCGCGCCAGGCGAGAACGCAGGCCACCATCGCCAGCAGCAAGAGGTGCCAGCGGTTGGGTGCGTTGACTTCATGGTTGGCGTTGCGCGGAGGCTCGAACACGCTCCAGCGCGTGGTGGTCGCGGGATCGTTGACATCGATGCCCAGGTCGCGGTGTGCCGCCAGCACGAGATTGTAGACACCCTGGTTCCAACGGTTGCTGCGCGCGCCGAGCTGTTCCGACGCGTGTCGCAGCATGTTGGAAACCGTTTGCTTCCACCCGAAGGTTTCATTGCGCCAGCGGAAGAGCCCGTTGCCCTGCGCCGAGTCGAACCCCAGCACGGAGCCGCTGAATTCCCAGTTGCGCCAGTAATACGGCAGATTCACCGCCAGCGCGCAAACCAGGGCCGCGATCGCCAGGGGCGCGGCCCGCCAGCGCGCGCGCCACACCGCGGGCAGCAATAGAGCGGCGATGGGCCAGGGCAGGAACAGGTACGTCGTCGCCTTGGTGAGCAGTGCCAGGCCGACGGCAACTCCGAGAAATAGCGCATCGATATGAAAGAGCTGTGGGGCGGGTTGATAACCCGCGCACCGATTGTCAATCGGTGCAGCCGGGCAAGGCCCGGCCTGGATCGCAGCCGTTGTCTTTTCGGTTGCGGTGGGACTGGCGCTTTCGCCTGTCAACCCTCCGATTTTTTCCCGCCACCGCAGCGCGAAGTAAACCGCGGCCACCGCCCACATCGCCATCACGTAATCGTTCTTAGCGCCGGAGGCCCCTAGAATTCCCGCCGGCAGCGTGGCCGAGAACACCGTGGCGATCGCCTGGCCGCGCGGGCGCGCGCCGAGCAAACGCGCCACCGCCGAAACGCCGATCATCGAAGCCAGCGCGGCAAACCACTGGCCGAAGTTGACGAACCAATCGCCGCCCGAAAGCAGATAGCCATCGAGCATCCAATATTCTGCCATGGGCTGGAGCATGATCTGGGTGAGATAGGGCGTGGGAAAGAAGCGCAGGCTCCCTTGTTCCGCCCAATAGACGACGCGCGGCAAGTGGTACGCCATGGCGTCCGTGCTGTTGGGCGGGCTGAATGCGGCCGTCACACCGGTGACGATGACGATCGCCAGGCAACCGGCCAGCGTCAGCAACACCAGCGCATCGGCGGGCGGCTTCATTCCCCGCCAGGGCGCAGGGCGACGCGCGCGCCAGCCCCGTGCGAGCGCTGCCAGCAGCGCCACGCTCCACGCGCCAATCATCGGCCCGCGCCGCAATAGGCCGAATGCGCTGAGCAACTCCGTCGCCAGCACAATCGTCAGGCCGAATGCGACCGCGGCGCGAAGAAACCGGTCCCGCCAGCCGTCTTCCAAGGCCGCGGCCCACCAAAGCGCCGCGAAGGTCGCTGGCAACAGAAGAATGAACGCCATGCCCGGTACCATCATCGCAGGTGAAACGGCGCATCCGATGGTTGCGATGCTGGCGCCCAGCCTCCGCCACTTCGCCACCTGTTAGACTCTAATACTTGGCGACGATGCCTGAATCTGCCCGGGTGTTCATGGCGGGGCTCATCGAGCGCGCCCGCACGCTGAAAAAGACGATTGTGTTCCCCGAGGGCGGCGACCCGCGGGTGCTGGAGGCGGCGGGGCGGCTGGCGCGGGAAGGCGTGGCGCGGCCCGTGCTCGTCGGCGCCAAGCCCGGGCATGCGCCCGAAGGCGTGGAGTTCGTGGATCCGGCAGCGTCGCCAGCGCTCGCGCGCTATGCCGCCATCTACTATGAGCGGCGGCGCGCCAAGGGCATCACGCAGATGGAGGCCGCGGAAATTGCGCGGCGGCCGCTCTACTTTGCGTCGCTGATGGTCGCTGCCGGAGACGCCGATGGCAGCGTGGGTGGCGCAGCCAATAGCACTGCTGAAACCGTGCGGGCGGCCCTCCACGCGGTGGGACCGCATGCGCTGGCGCGGCTGGTTTCCAGCGTCTTTGTCATGGCGCTGCAGGATCAATCGCTCGGCCACAATGGGTTGATGGCCTTCGCCGATTGCGCCGTGGTGATCGACCCGGACGCAGGACAGTTGGCCGACATCGCCATCGCCACGGCGGAGACAACACGCGTCCTGCTGAACGCGGAACCGCGAGTGGCGCTATTGAGCTTTTCCACCAAGGGAAGCGGGAAGGGCGAGGAAGTCGACAAGGTGGTGGAGGCGCTGCGCATCGCCAAGGCGCGCGCGCCGGACCTCAACGTGGATGGCGAACTCCAAGCCGATGCCGCGGTCTCCGAAGCCGTGGGCCGTTCCAAGGCACCCGGCTCGCCGGTGGCCGGCCGCGCCAATACGCTGGTGTTTCCCAGTCTGGCGGCGGCCAACATCGGCTACAAGCTGGTGGAGCGGCTCGGCGGGGCCATGGCCATCGGGCCTTTTCTACAAGGGCTGGCGAAGCCGGCCAACGACCTTTCGCGCGGCTGTTCTGCGGAAGATGTCTTCAACGTGGCCGTGGTGACGGCTCTGCAATCGGAGAGCGCCCGGTAGGGAGGCGGCCATGCTGCCGTTCCGTCTGGTCTATCACGAACACTACGACTTTCACTTCGGCGAACACGTCTTCCCTTCAAAAAAATTCAAGTGGCTGCACGACCGCATGCTGTGGACCCGCTTTGCGGTGAAAGAGGACTTCGTCGCTCCGGCGCCGGCCACGGCCGAGGACCTGCTCCTGGTGCACGACCGCGCTTGGATCGACAAGCTCTCGAACGGCACTCTCAGCTACCAGGAGATTCTGCAACTGGAAGTTCCCTATTCCCGTTACCTGGTGGAGGGTTTCTGGCTAGCGGCCGGCGGCTCCATGCTGGCGGCACGGTTGGCACTGGAAGACGGCATTGGCTATAACGTGGGTGGCGGCTTTCACCATGCCTATCCGGGTCACGGCGAAGGCTTCTGCGCCATCAACGATATCGCCGTTGCCGTGCGGCGCGCGCAGCGCGATGGGCTGATCGAACGCGCCATGGTGGTGGATTGCGACGTGCATCAGGGCAACGGCACTGCGGCCATCTTTGCCGAAGACGCTTCCGTGTTTACCCTCTCGATTCACCAGTACAACAACTACCCCGCCGAGAAGCCACCCTCTAACGTCGACATTGATTTGGAAGATGGCGTGGGCGACGACGAATACCTGAATCGCCTGGGCAGCGGGTACCGGCCGGCGTTGCAGATGTTCCGGCCTGAGCTGATCGTCTACGTCGCCGGAGCCGACCCGTATTACGGGGACCAACTGGGCGGCCTTTCGCTGACCCTCGACGGCCTGCGGGAACGCGACCGGCTGGTGATCTGGTCCGCGCTGCAAAAGGGGGTTCCGGTGGTGATTGTGCTGGCCGGCGGCTACGCGCAGAGCGTGGAGGACACGGTTACGATCCACGCCAACACGGCCGAGGTGGCCAAGGAAGTACTGGAGAAGGTGGGATACCGCAGGAGGGTCACTGGCGGCTGATCCGCCGCGCCGCACAGAAACGACAAACCCGGCGGAGACGTTTGCCTCCGCCGGGCCGCGTCGTTCTAATTTGACCCTGTATTAGTAACTTCCTGGTCCCCTTCTGATCGGGGCACCAACTACTATATCACTGAATGGTTGCCTTGCGGATGAAATCCAGCCTGGGGAATTGGCCCTGCAGATACGCGTTGCCCTGGCTTTCGATGGCGCCTTGTTCGGGCGCTTCGCCGTAACCGGGGTAAATGGCATCCACCGCGTCCATTCCCGAAATCACCGTGCCGAACGGCGCGAAGCCCTGGCCGTCGAGCGAGTGCGTGTTGTCCACCAGGTTGAGGAACAACTGCGTGGTGCGCGTGTTCGGCCCCGCCGTGGCGTATACCAGCGTGCCGCGCACGTTGTGATGCAGCACGGGATCGTCGGCCAGCGCGGGTTCCTTCCACTTGCGCGTCACCGCGGGATCGCCGGCGATGCCGAATTGCACGATGAAGTGCGGTACCACGCGGAAGAAGCGGCAGCCATCGAAATAGCCGGACTTCACCAGCTCATAGAAATGATCGGCGCCGATGGGCGCCCAATCGCGGCGCACCTCCACCACTACCGGGCCCTTGGTGGTGTCAAAGGTCACGTGGAAAACGGCGGGCGCGCGCACCTGAAACGAGGCTGGCGCTTCCTGTTTTTGCGGCGCAGTGGCCTGGGTTTGCGGCTGTTGCGCCGGCGCCTGCGCGCTCGATTCTTCTTTCTTAGGTTCGCTCGACGAGGAGCATCCGGCCAACGCCATTGCGCCGGCCGCGAATAGGGCAATCCATACTGAGGTTCGCATTGAACTTTCAGTATGCCATGCTGAAAGGGGTTCGCGGCTCGTGGCCTGTTACGACGATTTCGCCTGGTTCTACAACCGATACTGGAGCGACGAATTTCACACCGCCGCATTCCCCCTCCTGGAACGCATCTGGCTTCGCCGCTTGCCGCCCTCCGCGCACATTCTCGATGTCTGCTGTGGAACCGGCAGCCTGGCGGCCCTGCTAGGCGCGCGCGGTCACCGCGTCACCGGTTTCGACATCTCCCGCGAAATGCTGGCCTACGCTCGCGCCAACGCGCCGGCGGCGGAATTCTTCGTTGCCGATGCAGTGAGCTTCCCTCTGCCCGCGATCTACGATGCCGCCGTCTCCACTTTCGACTCGCTCAACCATCTGCTGGAGCCTGCGGCCCTCGACGCCGTGTTCCGCAACATCGCCGCTGCCCTCCGCCCGGGCAGTCTGCTGGCGTTCGACATGCTTCTCGAGGAGGCTTACCAAACGCGTTGGGGCGAGTGCTTTGCGCTGGTGCGCGACGACCACCTGCTCACCATCACAGGCACCGCCTTCGACTCCCGCTCGCGCATCGCGCGCATCACCGTCACCATGTTCCGGCTGCTCGAAGGTGCGTGGCAGCGCTCGGATGTGACGATCGAGGAGCGCTGTTACTCACCCACGGAAATTACGTGCGCTCTCGCGCGGGCCGGCTTTGGCGAGCCGTTATGCTACGATGCCGGCGACTTAGGTATGACCGGAGAGTTGGGCGAAGGTCGGACCTTCTTTGTGGCCACGCGGTTGGAGTGAGGCGGGCCGAATTCGCAGGCCCGAGGCCTGCATCACTAGGGGCTACGCTGCGCGGCGGCGCTCGAAGTTACGCAGATGGGCGGCCATCATCCGGTCGGTCACGAGCACGTGATTCTGCATCCAACCCCCCAGGTACTGGAGCAGCTCGGAGCCGGCCTCGCGCTCGCCTTGCTCGATGCGTCTGACAAACCGCTTCACCTGGCGGCGCGCTCCATTGTGCTGCTGCTTATGCCACGCCAACGCCTCATAACGGCTTGCCCGCATCAAGCGCTCTTCATGCGCAAAGTGATGTTGTATGTGGTAAATCAGCGACTGCAGAAGATCGCTGTGCGCCAGGCGCGCGTGCGCGTCCAAGGCCGCTGCCAATTCGTCAGCCAGCCGGAACAACGTCCTGTGCTCGGCGTCTATCTCTGGAATGAAGATCAAGTAGCCGCTTCTCCGGTGAAATGAACCCATGCATTGAGTTTACAATAATTCGGAGTTTCGGGACTCTTAGTAGGGCTTGCGGGATATGACGGTTCCAATCACCCGGCTACCGGCCCGTTGAAAATCGCGGGCGCAGCTTTGTGGGGCAGCTTGGTAAGCTGCGGTCCGATTGCCAATCGGACCGCGCTGCGGTTGTCAACCGCAGCGCAGGATGGCATCCTGCCCCACCAGGAAGTCGCGGCTCTGAGACGCCACCTACGCGACGGTCTTCTTAGCTTCGTGAATCTCCTGCAGGCTCCAGACGCGGATGGGGTCGCGAAAACGGGCGGCTACGGCATCGGCGGCGGCGCGGGCGCCGCTCATGGTGGTGATGCACGGGACGCGAGACGTCACGGCATTGCGCCGGATGGCTTTCTCGTCGAAAAATGCGGGCGCGCCGGTAGTGGTGTAGATCGCCAGTTGCACGTTGCCGCCTTTCAGCAGGTCGACTGCATTTGGCCGTCCTTCATTCACCTTGAAGATGGTCTTGCAGGTGAGCCCGGCGGCACGCAGCGCGGCCGCCGTGCCACGCGTCGCCACCAGATGGAATCCCTGGCCGGCGAAGCGCCGCGCCACGTCCACGGCGTCCGCCTTGTGATGATCGTTGACGCTGATGAACACGGTGCCCTTTTCCGGCAGCGGGCTGCCGGCGCTGATCTGTGCTTTCAGGAATGCCTCGCCAAAGTTGATGCCCACACCCATTACCTCGCCGGTCGACCGCATTTCCGGGCCGAGTGCCGGGTCCACACCGGGAAACTTGTTGAACGGGAAAACCGGCGATTTGACGAACACCTGCGGCACGGTCAGCCTGCCCGACGTCACTCCGCCCGTGAGGTGCGCGTAATCTTCCAGCTTGCGGCCCCACATCAACCCCACGGCGATTTTGGCCAGCGGCACGCCAGTAGCTTTGCTGACGTAGGGCACCGTGCGCGAGGCGCGCGGGTTGACCTCGAGCACGTACACCGTGCCGTTTTGAATGGCGTACTGCACGTTCATCAGGCCGATCACGTTGAGCGCTTTGGCCAGCCGCACGGTGTAATCTTCGATGGTGCGGATGGCCTGCTCGGGCAGCGATTGCGGCGGCAGCACACAGGAGCTATCGCCGGAGTGCACGCCGGCTTCCTCGATGTGCTCCATGATGCCGGCGATCAAAACACCGCCGCCGCTATCGGCGAGCGCATCCACATCCACTTCGGTGGCGTCTTCGAGGAAGCGATCGATTAACACCGGGCGGTCCTGGGAGAACGTCACGGCTTCGCGCATGTACTGCCGCACCATCTCTTCGTCGTAGGCGATTACCATGGCGCGGCCGCCCAGCACATAGCTGGGCCGCACCAGCACCGGATAGCCGAGGCGCCGCGCCACCGCGCAGGCTTCATCGGCGCTGGTCGCGGTCCCGTTGGCGGGGCAAGGAATGCCCAGATCATCGAGCAGCTTGCCGAAGAGCTTGCGGTCTTCCGCCAGGTCGATGTTCTTCGGGTCGGTGCCGATGATCGGAATCCCCAGCCGCTCGAGCGGCAATGCGAGCGTGAGCGGCGTCTGGCCGCCAAACTGTACGATCACGCCGTCGGGTTTTTCGGTGTCGCAGATGTTTAAAACATTTTCGAGCGTCAGCGGTTCGAAGTAGAGGCGGTCGCTGGTGTCGTAATCGGTAGAGACGGTCTCCGGATTGCAATTCACCATGATCGACTCGACGCCCATTTCCTGCAGCGCGAACGATGCGTGGCAGCAGCAGTAGTCGAACTCGATGCCCTGCCCGATGCGGTTCGGCCCGCTGCCCAGGATGACCACTTTTTTACGGTCGGAAGGATCGGCCTCACACGCGCTTTCGTAATTCGAATACAGATACGGAGTGAAGCTCTCAAACTCCGCGGCGCACGTGTCCACGCGGCTGAAAACAGCCGCCACGCCCAGCGCTTTGCGGCGGCTGCGCACCGCCTGCTCCTCCACGCCCCAGGTCTTCGAAAGCTGCACATCGGAGATGCCGTACCGCTTCGCGCGGCGGAACATGGCGGCGGACGCGCCGGCAAGAGTGGTGTCGCGCAGCTCGGCTTCGAAATCCACCACCTCTTTCATCTGCCTGAGGAACCAGGGGTCGATGGCGGTCATCTCCTGGATTTCTTCCACGCTGTAGCCGTTGGCCATGGCGAAGCGGATGTAGCCCAGGCGATCGGGCGTGGGCGTGATCAGCTTCTGCGCCACCAGCGCCGGATCGAATTTCTCCGAGCCGAAGGCTCTGCCGGTCTCCAGACTGCGCATGCCCTTCCACAGCGCCTGTTTGAAGGTGCGGCCGATGGCCATCACCTCGCCCACCGATTTCATCTGCGTGCCGAGCGTCGGATCGGCGCCGGGGAATTTCTCGAACGCCCACTTGGGAATCTTGGCGACCACGTAATCGATGGTGGGTTCGAAGCAGGCCGGCGTTTTGCGCGTGATGTCGTTCGGGATTTCGTCGAGCCGGTAGCCCACCGCGAGCTTGGCGGCGATCTTGGCGATGGGGAATCCGGTGGCCTTCGACGCCAGCGCGGAGCTGCGCGAAACGCGCGGGTTCATTTCGATGATCACCATCCGGCCGTTGGCGGGGTTGATGGCGAACTGCACATTGGAGCCGCCGGTATCGACGCCGATTTCGCGCAGGCAGGCGATGGCGGCATCGCGCATCATCTGGTATTCGCGGTCGGTGAGCGTTTGCGCCGGAGCCACCGTGACGGAATCGCCGGTGTGCACACCCATCGCGTCGAAGTTCTCGATCGAGCAGATGATGATGCAGTTGTCGGCCAGGTCGCGCATCACCTCCAGCTCGAATTCCTTCCAGCCGAGCGCGCTCTCTTCGATCAGCACCTCGTGGACCGGCGAAAGCGCCAGCCCGCGCTCCAGGATTTCGTCCAGATCCTCCTTGTTGTACGCGATGCCGCCGCCGGTGCCGCCCAGCGTGAAACTGGGCCGCAGGATGCACGGGAAGCCGATCCGCGCCGCGAACTCCTGCCCGCGTTCCAGGCTGTTGACGAGCTGCGATTCGGGCGTTTCCAGGCCGATCTTGCGCATCGCGTCCTTGAACAGGAGCCGGTCCTCGGCCTTCTTGATGGCGTCGATCTTGGCGCCGATCAGTTCCACTCCGTATTTTTCCAGCACCCCGGTCTCGGCCAGCTCCACCGCCAGGTTGAGGCCGGTCTGCCCGCCCACGGTGGAAAGCAGCGCATCGGGGTGTTCACGGCGGATGATCTCTTCGAGATAAGGCACGGTGAGCGGTTCCACGTAGGTCTTGTCGGCCAGCTCCGGGTCCGTCATGATGGTGGCCGGATTGGAATTGACCAGCACCACTTCGAAACCGTCGGCGCGCAGCGCCTTGGCAGCCTGGGTTCCCGAGTAGTCGAACTCGCAGGCCTGGCCGATGACGATGGGGCCGGAGCCGATGATGAGGATGCGATGGAGATCGTTGCGTCGCGGCATCCGTTATTTCTCCGGCCCCGGCTGGCTCTCACGCATCAGCTTGATGAACTCGTCGAACAGGTAGTGCGAATCGTGCGGGCCGGGCGCCGCCTCCGGGTGATACTGCACACAGAATGCCGGATGCCGGCGATGGCGGAAGCCCTCCAGCGTGTGGTCGTTCAGATTCCAATGGGTGATTTCCACGTCGTTCGCGTCGAGCGAATCGGGGTCGACGGCGAAGCCGTGATTGTGCGACGTGATCTCCACTTTCTTGGTGAGCTCATTGCGCACCGGGTGGTTGGCGCCGCGATGGCCGAATTTCAGCTTGTACGTTTTGCCGCCGAAGGCCAGGCCCAGCAGTTGGTGGCCGAGGCAGATGCCGAACACCGGCTTGCGGCCGATCAGCTTGCGGATGTTGGCCACTTGCGCCACCAGCGGCTCGGGGTCTCCGGGGCCGTTCGACAGGAAGACGCCATCGGGCGCGAGCGCGAGCACATCTTCGGCGGAAGTGAGCGCGGGAACCACCGTGACGCGGCAACCGGCCTGCACCAGGCGGCGCAGAATATTGTGCTTGATGCCGTAATCGTATGCCACCACGTGGTAGCGGACTTCCGCGGGCCGGCCTACTCGCTGCGATGGCGAGCACGGTTCCACCGGCGCGGCCCATTCGTAAGGCTCGGGCGTGCTCACGCGGCTGGCCAGATCGAGCCCGGCCATGGCCGGAATCGAGCGGGCTTTCTCCACCAACTTTTGAGCATCCGCTTCCACCGCCGAGAGAACGCCGCGCATCACCCCGCGGCTGCGCAGATGGCGCACCAGGGCGCGCGTGTCCAGGTCCGAAACGATGGGAACGCCGCTTGCGTTCAGGAACTCGCCGGCCGGCGTATCGGAGCGCCAGTTGCTCGCCAGCGGGGAAAACTCGCGCACCACCAGCCCTTCGATGTAGGGCCGCTGGCTTTCGTTGTCGTCGCGGCTGGTGCCGTAGTTGCCGATCTGCGGGTTGGTGAGGATAACGATCTGGCCTGAGTAAGACGGATCGGTGAATACTTCCTGGTAGCCGGTGAGCGCGGTGTTGAATACGACTTCGCCGGCGCGCTCGGCGGGCGCACCAAAACTCCGGCCCTCGAAGACCGTTCCGTCTTCTAGGGCGAGGATTGCAGAATTCAAGTAGGCTGTTCCTCCCGGGGAGTGGGTAATGCCCATTTTAGCAGGTTAGGGAAAAACCCGGACGAAGATTGGGTTACGATTTGGCGGGTGCTGCCTGGCTGGCGCGAATGCCGGCTTGCGAGTGATAAAGCGGATCCTGCGTTCCTCCGATCCCGCGGACGTAGCGGCCGAGATCCCGCCTATCGCCGGGTACTCATCTGTCATCGTCCGATCGGAGAACTCCTGGCACGCTGTATCGCGCGTCGCCAAAGACTCACGCTGTTCCAGGCGCGCGGTCACCGTGACGTTCTACCGGCCCGGTTCGGTGAGCACCATGTGGCCACCCGGTGGAACCACGCCGACACACCGCTATGAGCCCGCTGGTCCGAGGTGACGGGGCTTCTGCCGGCTGCGACTGGCACTTGGTGCTCGGCCTCACCTCAACTCCCCGGCGACAGGCCTCCCGGAACGAGGCGGGTGCACGACATAAAAGTGGATCCCTTTCCAGCGTCAGGCGCGCCTTTAAGCTCCGGAGGAGCGAAAGACAATAGCCCACGGCGCAAGCCGTCGGGATCAGTCGGCGGTGAGGACAAGCCCCGG
>JBAVEN010000012.1:0-87574 GCA_049587755.1 Bryobacteraceae bacterium
TCGAAAACGCGGCCACCGCAGTGTGCGACATCTACCCAAGGGTGGGAAAATGAAACCGAGCAAGGACGCACAAAAGTGTCCATGATGTCGCCGGTCTAAAGTGTCAACCATGTCCCCGGCCGGACAGGGATCCACGCATGGCCTTTAGGCCCTGCGATTTAGCGATTGCCACTCGGGGAGTTTGTCAACGGGTCTTAGTGACTTTTGGAGATCGGAGACTAACGTGAACTACTATCAGGAGCACCACGCCGAGTTTCTGGAAGGATTGAAGGCGTTTCTGCGGATTCCGAGCATCAGTGCGCTATCGGAGCACAAGCCAGACATCGCGCGCGCGGCGGAGTTCGCGAGGAAGGAACTGCTGGGCGCGGGGATGACCCCGGCCGAGCTGATCGAGGACTCAAACGGCGGCAATCCCCTGGTGTATGGCGAGTGGCTGGGCGCGCCTGGCAAGCCGACGGTCCTGTTCTACGGCCATTACGACGTCCAGCCTCCGGATCCGCTGGACGAATGGAAGTCGCCGCCGTTCGAGCCCACCGTCCGCGGCAACGACATTTTCTGCCGCGGCGCCAGCGACGACAAGGGGCAGGTCTATATCCAGATCAAAGCCGTCGAAAGCCTCTTCAAAACCCACGGCAAACTTCCGGTCAACGTGAAGTTCCTGCTGGAAGGCGAAGAGGAGACTGGGGGCGAGCACATCGAAGCATACGTGAAGAGCAAGCCGCCGCGGCTGAAGGCCGATGCGGCCATCGTTTGCGACACCGAAATGTTCGCGCCCGAGATGCCCACCATCTGCATTGGCCTGCGCGGGTTGGTGTATTACGAACTGGCCGTGCAGGCCGCCGATCACGACTTGCATTCGGGAGTTTATGGCGGCGCGGCGCCAAACCCGATCATGGCCATCGCGGAGATTCTCTGCGCGCTCAAGGACCGCGACGGCCACATCCGCATCCCGAAGTTCTACGATCGGGTAGTGCCGCCGGCAGCCAAGGAGCGCGCGGCCTGGGCGCGGCTGCCCTTCGATGAGAAGGAATACACCGAGAAAGAAATGGGCGCGAAAGAGCTGGTGGGCGAGCCCGGCGTTCCGCTGTTTGAGCGGGTGTGGGCGCGGCCTACGCTGGAAGTGCACGGCATCAAGGGCGGCTTTGTAGGCGAAGGCGCGAAGACGGTGATCCCGGCCCGGGCGGTGGCCAAGATCAGCACCCGCCTGGTGGGCGATCAGCGAGTAGATGAAGCCATCGAGCAGTTTCAGGCAGCGGTGAAGGCGGTGTGTCCGAAAGGCGTGACGGCCGAAGTGAGACTGTTGAGCGCCGGAGCGCCGTCGCTGACCGATCCCGACAACCCCTATATCCAAGCCGCCGCCGAAGCGATGAAGCAGATCTTCGGCAAAGAGACGGTGTACATCCGGTCGGGCGGGTCGATTCCGATTGTGGGCGTGTTCGACAAGTACCTGGGCGTGCCCAGCGTGATGATGGGCTTCGGGTTGCCGGACGACAATCTGCACGCACCCAACGAGAAGTTCCACCTGCCGAATTTCTACCGCGGGATCGAGGCCGTGGCGCGGTATTTGGAGGTTCTGGGGAAGTAGGATTGGTGGGGCAGGTTTCAACCTGCCAACGCCCGCTTGCGGGCGCATTTTTTCTGGGGGCCGCGTGAACCGTGGGAAAGCGCTCGACCCAAACAGCCCCGAAACGGAGCTGACGCACGGCCTTCGACGCAAGATGACTTGGCCGTAGCAACCGAGGTGTCGTTATGACCCCTGACGATTTTCGCCGCATCGCACTCAGCTTTCCGGAAACCGAGGAGCGCGCCCACCAGGATCACCCCGATTTCCGCGTCGGAGGCAAAATCTTTGCGACGCTCGGCTATCGGGAGAATGGCTGGGCCATGGTGAAGCTGACGCCGGAGGAGCAGCACAACTTCGTCGGCGCCTGGCCGGCTGCCTTTGCGCCGGTCGCGGGCGCGTGGGGCCGCCACGGTTCGACCAGTGTGCGCCTGACGGCCGCCCATAAAGCCGTCGCGCGCCGGGCGCTGGCCGCGGCCTGGCGCAACACCGCGCCGAAGCGCGTCGTAGAGCGGTTCGAGGCAAGCTGAACCGGCCCGGCCCGGTCCAGTGCACCCGGTCAGGGGCCCGCCGCCGGACGCAAGGATCCGTGCGAAGGCTGCAAGCGTGATAAGCTTGCGGTATCGGCAGGGGTCCACAGTGAGAACACCCACCTACTTGTTTCTCGCCGGAGTTGCTTCCGCGGTGTCGGTCTTTCTGCTAGAAGGATATGGACCGCAGGCACCGTACGCTATAGATCAATCGACAGCCGCGAATTCGCTTTCCGGCATCACCGTGGACTACCCGGCCGAGGGCTCTATCTTTCCGCCCGATATCACGCCGCCCACGTTCTTGTGGCGCGATGCCGCGGCCGGCGCAAACCGGTGGGCGATCGACATCGGCTTCGCCGACGGTGCACCCGGCATTCGGGTCACTGCGCGCGGCGAGCTGATGCGCGTTGGTCCGGTCGACGACAGCTACGGCGGCTTCGTGCCGCCCAAACTCACCCCCGAGCAGGCCGCAGCCCACATCTGGAAACCGGACGCCGCCACGTGGGCGGCCATCAAGACGCGCTCCAGCCGGCACCCTGCGAAAGTGGTCATCACCGGGTTCCGTGCCGAAAACGCAGCTCAGCCGGTCTCACGCGGGCAAGTCACAATTCAAACCTCCACCGATCCGATAGGCGCCCCCATCTTCTATCGCGACGTGCCGCTCGTGGATTCCAATGGACAGGGAGAAAAAGGCATCATCAAGCCGCTGCCGGATTCGCTGCTTCCCTTGATCAAATGGCGCCTGCGCTACCTCGACCAGCCGCAGAGCACCATCATGATGCAGAACTTGCCCACCTGCGCCAACTGCCATTCCTTCTCGCGCGATGGAAAGACGCTGGGGCTCGACGTGGACGGCCCAAACAACAATAAAGGATTGTACGCTCTGCTGCCGGTCGAAAGAGTCAGCTCCATCAGCACGCGGTACGTCATCAAGTGGAGCGAGTTTACCGAGAATACGCCGCAGCGGTTCGGCTTCATGTCGCAGGTTTCGCCCAACGGAAAGTACGTGGTGACCTCCGTCGAGGTGCCTGGTTCGGGCAGCAGGCATTTGGGCGACAGGCTCTACCAGGGCTTTTATCCTTCCTATGGTTTCGTCCAGGTCTTTTATCCGACGCGAGGAGTGCTGGCCTGGTACAGCCGCGAGAGCGGCAAGCTACAACCACTTCCCGGCGCCGACGACCCCGAGTATGTCCAGGCGTGCGCTTTCTGGAGCCCGGACGGCCGCTACCTGGTGTTCTCCAGGGCCAAAGCCCGCGATCCGTATCCGCCGGGACAGCCGAAGTCCCGCTACGCCAACGATCCTAACGAAACCCAGATTCAGTACGACCTCTACCGCATCCCGTTCAATGACGGCAAGGGCGGTACACCGGAGAGAATCGCCGGCGCTTCGGAAAACGGGATGAGCAACAACTTTCCGAAGGTGTCGCCCGACGGCAAGTGGATCGTCTTCGTGCAAAACAAGACCGGACTGCTGATGCGTCCCGACAGCCATTTGTATATCGTCCCGGCGCAGGGCGGCGTCGCCCGGCGGCTGAATTCGAACCAGAAGATCATGAACTCCTGGCACAGTTTTTCGCCCAATGGACGCTGGCTGGTTTTCTCGTCGAAGGGCCGCTCACTGTACACGCAGCTCTATCTCACCCACATCGACGAAAATGGAAACGATAGCCCGGCGATCCTGATTGACGACACCACAGCCGCGAACCGGGCGGCGAACATTCCCGAGTTCGTCAACATCTCCAAGGGCGGCCTGGAGCGAATCGACGCGCCCGCCACGGAGTTTTACCGGCTCTTCAACGTAGCCCTCGAAATGATGAAGAACAACCGGTTTGGCGAGGCCATCCCGGCGTGGCGCAAAGCCCTCGACTTGGATTCCGACGATGACAGGGCACACTTCAACCTGGGCTTTTCGCTCAGCGAGACCGGCGACCTCCGCGGCGCCATCGCGGAGTACCGGAAGTCCAGCGAGCTGAATCCGAAACAATCCGTCACATTCGCCGATCTGGCGCTGGCGCAGGCGCAAACCGGCGATCTGAGTGGGGCGGTCGACAATTACCGCAAGGCTGCGGCGCTCGATTCCACCAATTCCGCGCTGCAAGCCGACCTGGGAACCGCGCTCTTCGAAAATGGACAGCACGCCGAGGCCATCGAACATCTGGAGACGTCGGTGGCCCTTGCCCCGGAATCCGCCGAAGCGCATAACAAGCTTGGGTTTATCCTGGCCAAAGAGGGCCGCGCCGAAGAGGCGCGCGTGCATTTGGAAAAGGCCGTGGAACTGAAGCCTGATTCGGCCGAATACCGCTTCAACCTCGGCTACGTGCTGGCCCGCGGAGGCAACGCCGTCGCCGCCATTCCCCATCTGGAAAAGGCTGTGCAACTGACCGGTGGCAAGGACTGGGAGTGCCTGGCGGCGCTGGGCTCGGCATACAATCGCGCCGGCCGCGGGAGCGAGGCCATCGAGGCCACCCGCCGCGCACTGAACCTGGCGCTGCAGGCCCACAACCAGGAGGTAGCCAGAAGCCTGCGCGCCACCCTCGAACGCTACCAGCGCGGCAACGGGAACCGGCCGCCTCAGTAGGGGGCGCGCCAACCCGAGTACGCAATTTTCCTGAGGACCGAAAAGCGTTCCCTTTCCTGCCGCACACCCGCTGTAACCCACGCACCTCCGGTTTCGTGCGAAATTAGTAGAGCCGCGATCAGCACGGCAGCCCCCATGGCCAAAAAGATGCAAGCGAAAGCCGTAGCAACTGGCGCGGCACGCGTGGCAACCGCCACGGCACCGGTGGACCTGAAGGATCCGGCGCTCTATGTGAACCGTGAGTTGAGCCTGCTGGCGTTCCAGCGCCGCGTGCTGGAGGAGGCCGAAGATGAGACCAACCCGTTGCTGGAGCGGGTGAAGTTCCTTTCCATTCTCGGCTCCAACCTGGACGAGTTCTTCATGGTGCGCGTAGCGGGCCTGGCGGCGCAGTTGGAGGCGGGTTCGCTCGAAGCGGGACCGGACGGCCTGAGCCCGCGGGCGCAACTGGTGGCCATCCGTCGCGAGGTGAAGCAATTGCTGGCCGAGGCGCACCGCATTCTGGGGCGCTTGCTGGAGGCGCTGCGCGAGCAAAGCATTTTCGTTCACGATTACGCCGAGCTGAGCGAAGCACACCGCGAGCAGGCGGCCAAGTACTTCGACGAAACCATTTTCCCCGTGCTCACGCCGCTCGCTTTCGATCCCGGCCGGCCCTTTCCCCATATCTCGAATCTCAGCCTGAACCTGGCGGTCTCGATTCGCGACCCCGCGGGCAACGAACACTTCGCGCGCGTCAAAGTGCCCGATTCGCTGCCGCAACTGGTGCCGGTGAGCGGCAGCGCGAAGGCCTCTTCCAAGAAGGGACGGCCGAGGCGGATCGACCTTGTGTGGCTGGAGCAGGTGATCGCCGCGCAGCTCGGCGTGTTGTTTCCCGGCATGGAGATCCTCGAAGCGCATCCGTTCCATGTCACCCGCGACGCGGACATGGCGATCACCGAACTGGAGGCCGAGGACCTGCTCGAAACTGTTGAGGAGGGTCTTCGCCAGCGCCGCTTCCAGAGCGTAGTACGCCTGTTGGTCACGGCCGACATGCCCGGCCCGATGCTCAGCATCCTCATGAACAACCTGGGAATCGGGCCGAGCGAAGTCTACCGCTCGCCGCGGCCGCTCTCACTGAAGCGCCTGATGAGCCTACACAGTCTGGACCGGCCGGACCTCCGCGATGCGCCGTTCCTCCCCGCAACGCCGCCTGAGCTTGCCGAGATTTCTGAGGAGGATGACATTTTCGGCATGATCCGCAGCCGCGATATCATGCTCCACCACCCCTTCGATTCCTTTCAGCCGGTGATCGAGTTCCTGCGCAAGGCGGCGCGCGATCCGGCCGTGCTGGCCATCAAAACCTGCCTGTACCGCGTGGGCCGCAACGCGCCGGTGGTGGAGGCGCTGCTTGAAGCGGTGGAGGAAGACAAGCAGGTGGCCGCGCTGGTGGAGCTCAAGGCGCGGTTCGACGAGGAGAGCAACATCGAATGGGCGCGCGCGCTGGAGCGGCGGGGCGTGCACGTGGTCTACGGACTGATCGGCCTCAAGATCCACTGCAAAGTGGCGCTGGTGGTGCGCCGCGAGCAGGACCGCATCGCCCGCTACGTCCACCTTTCCACCGGCAACTACAACACCGTGACGGCGCATTTGTATACCGATATCGGCCTGTTTACCTGCGACGAGGCTGTAGCAGACGATGTCAGCGACCTGTTCAACTATTTGACCGGCTATTCGCACAAGGCCGATTATCTGAAGCTCTTGGTGGCGCCGGTGAATCTTCGCTCCAAGTTCGAAGCCTTGATCGAACGCGAAATCAAGCACGCCAAGGCTGGCCGGAAGGCGCACCTGATCTTCAAGATGAATTCGCTGGCGGACCCCAAGATCATCCGCGCGCTCTATAAAGCGTCGCAAGCCGGGGTGCGCATCCAGTTGCTGGTGCGCGGCATCTGCTGCCTGCGCCCCGGCGTGCCGCGGGTGAGCGACCACATCGAAGTCACCAGCATCGTCGGCCGCTTTTTGGAGCACAGCCGGATCTACTATTTCCGCAACGGCGGCCAGGAAGAGGTCTATATCGGCAGTGCCGACCTGATGTCCCGCAACATCGACCATCGTGTGGAAGTGCTGGCGCCCATCCGCGAGCCGGCCATGATCCGCCACCTGCGCGACAACGTGCTGGCGGTGTATCTGGCCGAGAACGTGAAAGCACGGCAGATGAACACTACCGGAGTCTACACCCGCAAGAAAGGCGGCGCGAAATCAAGAATGAACGCGCAGGAATGGTTCATCCGCCAGCGCCGCGAGCCGCCCAAGAAGCAAGAGCGTGATCGCGCGCGCCTGAAGCCGCCGGCGTAAGAAGACGCAGCCAGGGCCAGCCGCTCAGCACACCATGGTGCGCAGGATGGTTATTTTGGATGTCGGCAGCGGAATGCCGGCTCTGGATGCGGATTCGTCGGCATGAACTTCGCAAAACGCCGTGATCGGCCCATCTTCCTCACGGAACAGATACGCGGCTTTCGCATGGCAGCCTTCCGCGTCGCAGCTCATTGCGGGGCCATTCAGAATCTTGATTCGGGTTCTGCGCGGCTCCAGGGAACGGGCAGTGGCGGCTTGTCGCATCATATGCTACCTATTTTAAGCCGCATGCCTGCTGGTGCATCACCTAAATTGTTTCATTTCCGTTACATAACGATGAATGAATGGTTTCTGGCCGCCTGCCCTGTGTGTTTTGTGACGGTCGCGGGCAATCGAGAGGGCTCACAGGAAGCAGGCAAATCAACTGTGTTACTCTGAAATTTCCACGTGTGCCAGCGCGCGTCAGCGAAGCTCTTGTTCTGCGCACCTACCCGCTTCAGGAGGCGGACCTGGTAGTCAGCTTCTTTACCCGGGATCAGGGGAAATTGCGCGGCGTGGCTAAGCGGGCGCGGCGCCCGAAGAATGCGTTCGGGGCCGGCCTGGAGCGGCTGTCGCACGTGCGGATGGCGTATTTCCAGCGCGAAACCCGCGAACTGGTCAGCCTGGATGGGTGCGAGTTGATTCGCTCGCAATTCGGGCTGGCGTCCGATTACTGGGCCGGCGTCGCGCTGGATTACTTCGCGGAGGTGACCGAACAGATGTTGCCGGCCGCGGAGCCGAATGAGAGGTTTTTCCGCCTTCTGCTGGCTGTGCTGGATTACTTGCGAACTGCCGCCGGGAACGGTGCATGGCGCGCCGTCGCGTACTTTTCCCTGTGGGCGCTTCGTCTTACTGGATGGCTGCCGGAATTGCACGTTTGCTTGAGCTGCGGCAGCCTGCTTGACGATCCGGATGCCCCCGGCCCGCAGGCTCCCGAGCGCGCTTTCTTCAGCCGCGGCCGGCCGGGCCTGATTTGCGGCCATTGCCGGAAAACGCTGGGCGCCGCAGGCCGCGAGCTGAGCCGGGAATCGAGAGCCATCGCCGATGAAATGCTGCGCACGCCGGTGTCGCAGATTTCCGGACCAGCCTGGGGTCAGTCCACCGCGGCGGACCTGCGCCGCTTTCTGGTGGAGCAGATTGAATCGCACGTGGAGCGCCGGCTGATCACGGCGCCGCTACTGGAGGACGGAACGTAGGGGCCGGTCATGCCCGGCCCGTGCCGACGGCTGTAACAAGGCCCCCTACAAGGCAGACTGATGTCATCGTTTCAAGAAATCATCTTCAAGCTGAAACAGTACTGGGCGGAACGCGGCTGTATCATTCAGGAGCCGTACGATGTGGAAGTGGGCGCCGGCACCATGTGTCCGGAGACTTTCCTGAGGGTGCTCGGCCCGGAACCCTACCGGGTGGCTTACGTGCAGCCCAGCCGCCGCCCGGCCGACGGCCGCTACGGAGACAACCCCAACCGCCTGTTCAAGCACTCACAGCTTCAGGTGATCCTCAAGCCCTCGCCCGACGACGTCATCGAGCAGTACCTGGCAAGCCTGGAAGCCATCGGCATCGATCTCCGGAAGCACGACATCAAGTTTGAAGAGGACAATTGGGAATCGCCCACCCTGGGCGCCTGGGGCATCGGCTGGCAAGTGATGCTGGACGGGCTCGAAATCACCCAGTTCACTTATTTTCAGCAGTGCGGCGGCATCGATCTCGACCTGGTCCCCTCCGAACTGACCTACGGCCTGGAGCGGCTCGCAGCGTTCCTTCAGACGAGAGACAGCGTTTACGACATAGAGTGGGCCAAGGGCTTTTCCTACGGCGACGTGCGGTATCGGGACGAGCTGCAATATTCGGTTTACAACTTCGAGATGGCAGACATCGCCATGCTGTGGAAGCTGTTCGAGCTGCACGAAGGCGAAGCGGCGCGCCTGCTGAAGCTGTACGACCCCAAGGCCGCAGACAAGCAGCGCTTTCCGTTGCTGCCTGCTTATGACCAGGTGCTCAAGTGCTCGAACATTTTTAATACGCTCGATGCGCGCGGCGCGATTAGTGTGACCGAGCGTGTGGGCGTCATCCAGCGCGTGCGCAAGCTGGCTGTGGGCGTGGCGCAGGCGTGGGTGGATCAGCGGCAGCCGGCTGCGGCGGAGGTGGTACAGTGAGCCTGGCATCTCTCCCCTTCCTGCTCGAAATCGGCACCGAAGAAATTCCCGATTGGATGATTCCTGCGGCGCTCGAGAGCCTGCGGCTGCAGTTCGAGAAGCTGGAAATTGCGCACGATTCAGTCGCGCTCGACGCCACGCCGCGACGCCTGGTGCTCCGCGCCGAAGGGTTGCCGGCGCGCCAGGCCGACACCGAAGAGCGCATTCAGGGCCCCGCCAAATCGGCGCCGCCGAAAGCCGTGGCCGGTTTCGCCCGCAAGCATGGCGTGGAGCCGGAAGCGCTCACGGTGGAATCCACGCCCAAGGGCGATTACTACACTTTCGTCAGAACCGTCGCCGGCCGGGCCACGCGGGACATCCTGGCCGCCTCGCTCGGCGGCATCATTCTGCAAATCAACTTTCCCAAGACCATGTACTGGACCGGCAAAGGCGGCCCTCGCTTCATCCGGCCCATCCGCTGGATCGTAGCGCTGCTGGGCGACGAGGTGGTGCCGTTCGAGCTCGCCGGCGTGCGCTCCGGCACGGTCACATCCGGCCATCGCCGGCTGGGCGCGCGTGAGATCGTCGTGACTACTGCCGACTACGAGCACCGGCTGCGCGAGAATTACGTGATCCTCTCGGCCAAAGAGCGCCGCAACAAGATCCGCGACGGAATGGCGGGCGTGCGCGTCAAGCGAGACGACGCGCTGGTTGACACGTTGGCCTACCTTACCGAGTATCCGACAGCCATCGTCGGCAGCTTCGAAGCGGAATTCCTCGCTCTGCCCGAGGAGGTGCTGGTTACCGTCATGCGCCACCACCAGAAATACTTCTCGGTGGAGGACGAGCGCGGCAAGCTGGCGCCCCAGTTCGTAGCGGTGATGAACATACCGTCCGATCCCGATGGCTTCGTCCGCCGCGGCAACGAGCGTGTCTTGCGTGCGCGGTTCAACGATGCGCGGTTTTTCTGGCAAACCGATCAGAAGAAATCGCTCGCCGCGCGCCTGGCGGACCTGGCCCATGTTACTTTTCAGGCTAAGTTGGGCTCCTACCTCGAAAAAACCGAGCGCGTAAAATCGCTGGTAAAGACGCTTGGCGGCGATGCTCACGCGGTGCGCGCCGCCGAGTTGGCTAAATGCGATCTCACTACCGAGCTGGTCAAGGAATTTACCGAGCTGCAAGGCGTGGTCGGCGGCCTTTACGCTCGCGCGCAGGGCGAGCCGGAGCCTGTCTGGCAGGCGATTTACGATCACTACAAGCCGGAGAGCATGGAGGAAGCGATACCGCGTAACCGCACCGGCCAGATTGTGGCGCTGGCCGACAAGCTCGACACCCTGCGCGGTTGCTTCGGGGTTGGCCTGATCCCCACCGGCTCGCGCGACCCGTTCGCGCTGCGCCGGGCGGCGCAAGGCGTGGTCAAGATCCTCGTGGAAGGCAAGATCGATATCGATCTGGCGCCTTTGGTGAACAGCGACGCCGACGGGGCGCGGGCGCTCGAGGAATTCCTGCAGGATCGCATCCGGTACTATTTCAAGGATATTCGCGGCTTCAAGTACGACGAGGTCAACGCTGCTATGGCCGCCGGCTGGAGTAACCTGGTCGATCTGGAAGCGCGGCTCGTCCGCATTCAAAGTTTGCGGTCGTCGCCCGATTTCGAGCCGCTCGCCGCCAGTTTCAAGCGCATCCGCAACATCCTCGATCAGCAGAAGTTTGTAGGCTCGAGCGCAGCGGCGATCGACCAGAAGTTATTGCAGGACGGGCCGGAGCGGGATCTCTACGAGGAATACCGGCGCATCGCCGGCCAGCCGATTGAAACGGTGATTTCTCAATTGCGGCCCAAAGTGGATTTGTTTTTCGACAAAGTGTTAGTCAATGCGCCGGAGGACGACATCCGGCATAATCGCTTGATGTTACTCGGCACGCTATTACTGGAATTCTCCAACATAGCGGATTTTTCAGAGATTGTAACTACACCATAGGAGCTTAAAGAATGCAGAAGTATGTCTATTCGTTCGGCAACGGAACGGCCGACGGCGACGGAAAAATGAAAGATATCCTCGGCGGCAAGGGCGCAGGGCTGGCGGAAATGTCGCGGGCCAAGCTGCCGGTGCCTCCGGGGTTCACCATTTCCACGGAAGTGTGCAACATTTACTTCCAGAACAACGACAGCGTGCCGCCGGAAATCGACGCGCAGATGATGGACGCCTTGAGGATGCTCGAAGAGCGCATGGGCCAGAAGCTCGGCGAAGTCGCCAACCCGCTGCTGGTCAGCGTGCGCTCGGGCGCCAAGTTCTCCATGCCGGGCATGATGGATACCATTCTCAACCTCGGGCTGAACGACCAGACGGTGAAGGCGCTCGAAGCCAAGGCGAACAACGCCCGCTTCGCGTACGATTGCTACCGCCGCTTTATCCAGATGTACGGCAACGTGGTGCTGGAGATTCCCAAGGCGGATTTCGACGAAATCTTCGAAGGCCAGAAGAAAAAGGCGAAGGCCAAGCTGGACACCGAGCTTACCGCCGCGGACCTGGCCGCCGTAATCGATGGCTACAAGAAGCTGGTCCTGAAGAAGACCGGCAAGCCGTTTCCGCAGGATGCCCTGGAGCAGCTCACCGGTGCGCGGAACGCCGTCTTCCGCTCCTGGTTCAACGACCGCGCCAAGCACTACCGCAAGATGAACCAGATTCCTGACGACCTGGGCACTGCAGTCAACGTGCAGGCCATGGTTTTCGGCAACCTGGGCGAGACTTCGGCCACCGGCGTGGGTTTCACCCGCAATCCGGCCACCGGCGAGAAAGCGTTCTACGGCGAGTTCCTGGAGAACGCGCAAGGCGAAGACGTGGTCTCCGGCGTCCGCACGCCGCACCCCATTGCCGAGCTCGATAAATGGAACCCCGCCGTCTACCAGCAGCTTCGCGATATCACCAGCATGCTCGAAAAGCATTACCGCGATGTTCAGGACTTCGAGTACACGGTGCAGGACGGCAAGCTCTACATGCTGCAAACCCGCAACGGTAAGCGCACCGGCCCGGCCGCGGTCCGCATCGCGGTGGAGATGGTTCAGGAGGGTCTCATCGACAAGCGGGAAGCCGTGCTGCGCGTGGAGCCGCAGCAACTCGACCAGCTTCTGCACCCGGTGCTCGATCCGGCATCGAAGAAATCGCTCACCAAGCTGGCCGCCGGCCTTCCGGCTTCGCCAGGCGCCGCGGTCGGCACGGTCGTCTTCACGGCCGATGAGGCGGTGATCCAGGCAAAAAAGGCTCCCGTGGTGCTGGTCCGCAAGGAAACCGTGCCCGATGACATTCACGGCATGGAAGTGGCCAAGGGCATCCTGACCGCGCGCGGCGGCATGACCAGCCACGCGGCGGTGGTTTGCCGCGGCATGGGCACGCCCTGTGTGGCGGGCGCCGAAGCCATCACCGTCGAAGAGCACAAGAAGCAGGTCTCGGTCACGGTCGGCGGGAAAGTGGTCACGCTGAAAGAAGGCGACTGGCTGTCGCTCGACGGTTCCACCGGCGAAGTGTTCGCGGGCAAGGCCAACACGCTCGACGCCGACCCCTCTTCCGGCGCCCTGGCCAGCTTCATGAGCTGGGCCGACGAATTCCGCGGCGGCTTCGGCGTGCGCGCCAATGCCGATATCCCGCGCGATGCCAAGGCGGCACGCAGGTTCGGAGCCCAGGGCATCGGCCTCTGCCGCACCGAGCACATGTTCTTCGCCGAGGATCGCATCGAGCACATGCAGGCCATGATCCTGGCCCCCAACGAAAAGACCCGCCGCAAGTCGCTTGCCAAGCTGCTGCCCTTCCAGCGCAAGGATTTTGCCGGACTGTTCGAAGCCATGAACGGTTACCCGGTGGTGATCCGCACTCTCGATCCGCCGCTGCATGAGTTCCTGCCCAAGCGCGAAGACCTGATGGTGGATGTCGCCATTCTGCCTTACGCCGATCTCAAGAAGAAGAAGGAGCTGGTGGCGACTTACCAGCGTTTCGGCGCCGAAGTGAAGACCCTCAAGACTGTGTTGACCGCGTTGCTGCACCGCGTGGAAGAGCTGCATGAGTTCAACCCCATGCTGGGCCTCCGCGGCTGCCGCCTGGGCATCCTCTATCCCGAAATCACCGAGATGCAGGCGCGCGCCATCTTCGAAGCCGCGGTACAAGTGGCCAAGAAAGGCGTCAAAGTAATTCCGGAAGTCATGATTCCGCTGATCGGCGGCGTCAAGGAGCTGGAAGACCAGAAGAAGATCGTGGCCACTGTGGCCGAGGAAGTTCTCGCCAAGGCCGGCATGAAGGACCTGAAGTACATGGTCGGCACCATGATCGAAATTCCGCGCGCCGCACTTACCGCTGATTCGGTCGCCAAGGAAGCCGAATTCTTCAGCTTCGGCACCAACGACCTCACGCAGACCACCATGGGACTCTCGCGCGACGACTACACGAAGTTCCAGCAGGAGTACAAAGACAAGAAAATCTTCGCCGCCGACCCGTTCGCCGTCCTCGATCAGGAAGGCGTCGGCAAGCTGGTGAAGATGGCGGTTGAGCTCGGCCGCAAGACGCGGCCCGACCTCGAAATCGGCATCTGCGGCGAGCACGGTGGCGAACCGAGCTCGGTCCAGTTCTGCTACCGGGTGGGTATGAACTACGTTTCCTGCTCCCCGTACCGCGTCCCCATCGCCCGCCTGGCCGCCGCGCAAGCCGCGATTTCAGGCGATAAGTCCGAAACGCAGCGTACCGCGTAGGCTGTCCCCGAGGGTGGGGCGTGCCTCACCCCTACCATGGGCTCGTAGGGGCCGGGCATGCCCGGCCCTGCTCGGGCAAGTCATTCCGCGACCTCTGCACTGCGTGGACATGGTAATTTGAAAACACGGCCATGTCCACGCTTCCCAAGACGCTGCTCACACCGGAGCAGTACCTCGAGATTGAGCGCCAGGCCACATCCAAGAGCGAATATTTTCAAGGCGAGATGTTTGCCATGGCCGGAGCCGGCCTGGCGCACAATGTCCTGGTTGCGAATCTCGTCGCCGGGCTCCATTCTCAACTTCGCGTGCGACCCTGCCGCGTGCTTCCCAGCGATATGCGTGTGCTAGTCGCCGCCACCGGTCTCTACATTTATCCCGATGTGGTCGTGGTCTGCGGCGATCCCCAGTTTACGGACCAACGATTCGATACGCTCGTAAATCCCAACCTGATAGCGGAGGTTCTGTCACCCTCCACCGAGGCTTACGATCGCGGCCGGAAGTTTGAGCAATACGCGGCGATAGCGTCGTTGCAGGAATACCTGCTGGTGGCGTCCGATCGCGTGCACGTGGATCTCTACACACGCCAAGCCGATGGCCGCTGGCTGCTGACCTCGGCCAACCGCCTGGAAGATACGCTCGACCTCGAAAGTGTGAATTGCCGGGTGTCGCTGGCGGAGTTGTACGAGAAGGTGGAATTGGAAGGCGGGCAGAGGGCGAGTGAGTGAAATGAGACTAGATTTCCCATTTCCACGCACTTCAAAAAGGCTCTGGCCTTCCCCCGCAGAGTTCGACCGCGTGGCGGAGCGCCTTCGCGAAGCGGCCTGCATATTCCACGTCATCGACTCCAAAGAAGGCCCGCGCGGCCTTGCTCTTGCTATTGGATTCGTGACTGAGCCCTTGCAGCTTTGGAAAGGTCGTGTGGGACTCTTCAGCAATTAGCGGTGCTTCGCTGCGTGTCGAGAAGCCTATGTCTGCCTGGTCGCAATTCATGCTCTGCAGTTCCTCGGGCGTGTAGTTATCGCATGGAAAGCCGCCAAGGTGTGAATACGTGCTGAGTTTGATCGATTGTGGGTTTATGTCGCGGAGATCGAAACTGTAAACGTAGGCGCCATACATCTCGCTATGGGCGGATGCGTAAGGGTTGTCCTGAACCCGCAGGGTCATCTTGCAGCCGTCGTACGTAAAGGTCTCGGCGGACCCCCAGACGAGGTATTCATGGGCTTGCCCGGCGGAGCTACGGGAGTACCAACCGGTTCGGCCGTGCCCGGGCGCTCCCAAGACGTCGCCGTGGGGGTTGTAGGTGTTATCCATCCATGCCAGCGTCTCGGACAGTTCACCCCTGCGTTTGCACGCCGGGACGATGAGAAGGAGCAGGACAAGGGCGAGGAAACGCACCGAAGAAAGCCTTCCTATTGTCATTTCGGAATCCGATCGTCGGCGGCGACCTCCATCATGTAGGTGATCCGGTTCGACTGGTTGTCCTGACGGCGCTTCCTCTGGAGCCACGCCAGGTACCCTGCCCGGCTCATCCCCGTTTGAGCTTCGAGCGCAGGCATTTTGAGCTTCATGTCCTCGAAATACTCGGCGAACTGCAAATCGCCACCGAAGCGCCGCGTGCCGATAAGGGTAGTCCATTGCGGCCGTGGCACATAGTCCTTACTAAAAACACTGCCGTCAAGGAACTTCATTAGCTCTCTTGCCCACAGGTCGGCCGCCTGTATCCCAATCTCGGTGCGAGCAGCGAACCGAATGCCTGCGGGCAGAATCCCCTGGTCTTCCCATCCGCCTCCTTCACGCGCATATTTGAAAAGGAGCCCGGAGTCGTGTTCCGTTTCCCGATGCCGGTCAAACACGATTTCTACGGGCTCCAGCGGCTTCGTAGAATGAGCCTTCGCGAGAAGGAAATCGAGCGTTCTCAGGACACCCGAGCAATAGACATGTGTCGGGAGCATATCAGGAAACGCTCGCCTGCATCCCGCCAAATCGATTCCCAGACCCCAGCCGATCACACCGCTGTTCGCCAGGGATCGAGTCAGGTCAATGTGCAAGCGTGTCAGGTCTTGTTTCGCGATACCCCGAAAGTCTCCGTAGCCTGACTCGCAGTCCGCAGCATGAAAAACTGCCCCGCCGGTTCGGTCGGCCCATGGCGATCTCAGAGCGGCCCATTGCCCTGCGTCTCCCAGCAGACCAGCGACTACGAACGCCCGCTGCTTCTTCGAATCATGACTTTCGTCGCCGTATATCGACAACATGGCTACTCCTAGCTTTGCATATTGCTGAACGGCCAGACAGGAGTTCTTTACAGCGGGTATGACGCGCCGCCCAATCGCAAACCGACCCACCACTGTCGGTAGCCGTTCGAAATCAAAGATCGTCCTCCCCCCGCTTGCGCCCTAATCTTCCCAGCAGCTTCTCGTACGCGTCGGTTACAGCGTCCCAGGAGTAGCGCTTGCGGACCCGCTCCATCGCGCGGGCGCGGTATTCGGCGCATTCGGCCTCACTCAACGTGACAACCATCTTCAGCTTGGACTCGAGTTCCTCTGGCTCGAACGGGATGCCGGCATCGCCGGCCACTTCGGCGTTTTCTGGCGTATTGCGGTACAGCACCAGCGCGCCGCGGCCCATCGCCTCAATCAGTGCGGGATGCGTACCGCCGACTTCGGTGGCGTGAATATAGGCGAAACAGTGCGAGCCCAGCTCGCGGTATCCGTCGCCATAAATGGCGCCCGGTATAACGACGCGGGCATCGTGCGTGTCGCGGACTTGCGCGATGTAGTCCTGCGCATAAGGCGCATCGCCGACCAGTGCCAGCTTAAATGGCGTTCCCACGCGCTCGAACGCCTGCCGCACTTCGAGCGGATGGTTTTCCGGTTCCATCCGGCTCACGTACAGGAGGTAGCGCCCGGGTTCGAGGCCCAAGCTCGCCAGCGTTGCGGTGCCTTCCACTTTGCCTAACTCGGCGCCGTATGGGATGAACGTGCTCACCTTCCCGTAGCGCGTGCGATAGTAATCCTGAATTGTGCGCGCGTCCGTCACCACTTCGGTGGGGCAGAAGGTGGCCAGCAACTCCGAAACCAGGTACCAGGCCTTGGCTAGCCGGTTCCATTTCTTGCGTAAGCGCTCGATGCCGTCCACGTTGAGCGCTACGGGCATTCCGCACAGGCGCGGCAGCCAGGTGAAGATGGCGTTGGCGCCGTTGCAATAGAGCGCCACATCCGCGCGGTGCGTCACCAGGTGGAGCGTGGAGAGCAGCGTGTGCGCCAGTGTGTCGAAGTATTTGTGGCGAATAGTGGGCAGATAGCACAGGCGCACGCCGCAATAAGCCGGCTGCGGATGGCGCTCACGGCAATAGACGGTAACTTGATGCCCGCGCGCGGCCAGGCGCTTGGAAAGCTCTTCGGCGAAGGTTTCGAAGCCGCCGTAATTGGCTGGAATGCCGCGCGTGCCAAGAAGAGCTATCCGCATTTTCTCGCAGGGGCAGTTAGGTGCCCAAGCCGGGCCGGGCATGCCCGGCCCCTGGAGTTTGTACATTTGAGCGTCCTGGAATCACCCTGCCTTGCCAACCAATGGTGATGTTTTGTATTTGTATCAGGGCACGGCTTCAGCCGTGCCGCAAAATGCCCCCATCATGTGGCTTTAGCCCCTGCCGCTTTTTCCTTGCCAGGTACGTACACGCCCAATTCACTATTTTGTACGGGCGGGCCTTGCGCGCAGGTTTGGCCGTTGCCAGGGGCTAAAGCCCGATTCATTACGGTGCCTCTGCGGCACGGCTGAAGCCGTGCCCTGATACAAAGCTCGTCATATCCCCGCGCATTCGGAAATGTAGAAACTCTAGGGGCCGGGCATGCCTCGCCCCATGGCCGCGCAACAAAACGCAATCGTCATTGCGAAACGGCCCTGCTACGTCCTAGCGGTCTCGGAGCGCGTGATCATGCGTGCCAGCTTCTTGGGCGCGCGCTTGCTCACCGGCACGTAGTGGAACCAACTCGCCATGTACTCGTCGTCCACGCGGCGCGCGCGCTGAATCATTTCACGCTTGGCCCGGAAGCGGCCCCAGTTCCGCAGCAGGAACCAGAACGCCTTGAGCGAGGTATGCTCCCACAGCAGACAGCACATGACGACCATGATGTCGCGGCCGGTGATGGAGAACCAGTTGCGCCAATACAGATCGCTGGAAATGTTCTTCAGGCGCATCAGGAAGCGGTTCTTCACCGAGTGCATATTGATAGCGGCCGGCAGCGCGCTGCGGTTGCCGGGCAGCACTTTGCGCACATGATAGCCGCGCGCGTAGGGCACGTACAGGCACTTCCAGCCCATCAACTGCGCGCGCCACGCCACGTCGGCGTCTTCGCGGTAGACGAAGAAATCGGAATCGAAGAACTCACCGTCGAGCGAAATGTCTTCGATCATGGCGCGGCGGTACAGCGCGGCGGCGGCGGTGGCGCCGAAGACATACTCGTAATGAAGATAGTGGCCGTTATCCACTTCCTGGCTGCCGCGGTCCAGGTGGCGCAGCATGGGATTGAAATAGATGCCGGTGGAGTCCACCACCGGGCGCTCGGGAATCTCGAAATGAGCCGACATCGTCAGCAGCTTGCCGCACACGGCGCCGATCTTGGTATCGAACTGCCCTGCATCTACCAGGGCCTGGATGAAGTTCGGCAGCAGCAGCACGTCGGGGTTGACAGTCAGCACCCAATCGCCGCCCGCCATCCGGATGGCCTGGTTCTGCGCAGCGGCGAAGCCCGCGTTCTCCTCGTTGTAGTGGATCTGACACCGGTCCTCGAACTGTTCCAGGATGTCAATGGTGCCATCGGTGGAAGCATTGTCGATGACGATGACTTCCTTGAGGCGGTACCGTTGCGACAGCACGGACTCGAGGCACCGCTTGATGAAGCGGCCACTGTTGTAAGTCACGATCGTGACGGAGACGAAGTCGTTATGCGCCATGTACTAGAACTCGAAAGAGTGGTACTTCCACACGAACCTGAGCCTAAAGCCTGGGACCCGACATCGCGACTGCATCCTCCCAACCGAAGATCAGGCAGCGGCCGGCCAGACGCATCACCTTTCCGTAGGCTGCCAAGGGCGTCCACCTCCGCTGGGACAACGTTCCCGCGGCGCCACGGAGAATCGAGCCTGCCACCACCGACAGGCACACGATCCGGAATGCGAACGGTCGAAAGTGCCTGGCTGAATACCTCAGTAGACTACGATACCAATAAAAGCACCGGGCCTGCACGCTAATACTCGCGATCGAATGTCCTCCAGTGTGCCGCGCGACCGCCTCCGGTGTATAGAAAAGAACATAACCGCGGGCGGCCACGCGCCGGCAAAAATCCACATCCTCGAACCATAGCGGATAGTAGCCTTCGTCCAGGCCGCCCAGTTCCTCCCAAACCGTCCGGCGCAACATCAGAAACGCGCCCGCCGGCTGTTCCACGGCTGTCCGTAAGGAATAATCCATCGCCATGGCCCGGTAGCGGCGATTGACCGGATTATTCGGGCAGATCCGATTCAGCACGAGAACTTCCAAAGCCAGCGCCGCCGGCGTAGGCAAGGATCGAACCATGAAGCCGATTTGCGGTTTGCCCTCCGCGTCGAGCAGGCAACCGCCAGCACCGGCAGCGCCTTCCAGATCGCAAGCCTGCCGCATCGCCTCGAGGCCGCCGAGAATCACCGCATCGGGGTTTAAAAGCACGACGTATGGCGAATGGAGCAGCGTAAACCCTTGGTTTACAGCGGCGGCGAATCCGCGATTGTTGGGGTTGGCCACCACCCGCACTTCCCGAGAGGCGGCTTCGGCGAGTGTCCCGTCCTGGGAGCCGTTATCGACGACTACCACTTCGGCGCCGGTAGCCAAAGCGGCATCGAGGCACGGGCCGATTTCAGATTGCGAATTGTAGGTGACGATGACGATGCCAATTTGCGACATGTGTCACTTTGCCCCACCCCGTGTGAGCAGAAAGTACATACGCCAATAGAGGTCGCGCCCGCTGCCGGATTGCAAATCTCGCAGGGCGCGCTCATGGGTCAATAGAAGCGGCTCCAGAATTCCCAGGTCGCAAGGCGGCGCATCGCGGCGAACGCTGGAAAACCTGCGCAGGCCTTCCCATTTTCCTTTCAGCCAAGCCAGCACCGAGCCGTGACGCAGCGCCACGCCGCCCCAGAGCAGTTGGCCAACCAGAATCGGCCAAAGCCACGTCCACAATAAGTGCCGCGGGTAGTGCCGCGCCAGCAGAAAAACCTGGTTGCGGGCCATGCGCCGTACCGTTTCCGGATGCCAGCGGCCGAGCGCAGCGCTGCCCTGGTGCCAGGCGATGGCGGTGGGCACGTATTCGCCAGCCAGCGAGTGTTCGGCGCAGCGCAGTCCGAAATCCACGTCCTCCAGGTACGATTCGAAGAGCTCATCGAGCAGCCCCACTCGTTCAAACAGCTCGGAGCGGAACACCGCCGCTGTCCAGGGAGGCGTCCAAACAGGCTGCGCCTGTGAAAATGCCGGCGTATCCATCCGCCCGCTGCCGGCCCGCCAGGCCGCGCCGGCGCGGGAAACCAGATCGAACGTGCCATCGATGTGCGCCGGCTCGCGCGCGGATAGGATCTTGCCAGTGGCGAACCAGCCGCCGGAGTCAATCAACTGGGCCAGGTAGTCCGGTGCGAGTTCGACATCGCTGTTGAGCACGGCGATCCAGGCCGAGCCGGCCGATTGGATGCCGCGATTCACTGCCGCGGCAAATCCGGCGTTGCGTCCCATCGGAATAACGCGCGCGCCGCGGCGAGCGGCCAACTCCGGCGCACCATCGCTTGAGCCGTTATCCACCACCAGCAACTCGGTTACCGGCGCGGTCTGCGCCTCCAGGCTGTCGAGCAGGCGGCCCAGCAATTCGCGGCCGTTCCACACCGGGATCACAGCGGTGATGCTCATCGCCAAAACCGCTTTTTGACGAGGAATGCCAGATTCGCAAAGCCATCGCGCCAGAGGTGGAGCTTGGTTTCGCCCACGCGCGACGTGTACATGATGGAGATCTCGCCGAACCGTATGTGCGAACTGCGCAGCGCCTCAATCTTGATTTCTTCGGAGAAGGACATCCCGTCGGATTCGAGCTTCATATGTTCCAGGATGGCCCTGCGGAATACCCACATCCCGGATTGCGAATCGCGCACCCAGCGAAAGAACAGGATCGACATCGCCAGCGACAGCACCAGGTTGCCCACCTTGTTGATGAAGCTCATGGAGCGTGCGTCACGCACTGGGAAACGCGACGCATTCAGGAAATCGACATCGAAGTGAAGGAACGCTTCGATCAGATAAGAGAGCGCATCCACCGGGTAGCTGTGATCGCCGTCCAGGGTCACGATCAAATCGCCGATGGCTTCGCGAAAGCCACGCTTGTAACTGCGGCCATAGCCGCGCACATCCTCGCGAATCACTTTCGCGCCCAGCCTCGCGGCGATCTCCGAAGTGCGGTCCGTCGACGCATTGTCCACCACGATGACCTCGTCGACGAAGGCCGGCATGGCGCGCAGAATCTGCTCGACACCCTGCTCCTCGTTGAGGCACGGAATGATGACTGTGATGGACTGGTTCTTATACATGGCAGAGACGGCCCGCGTGGGGCGCTCGCGGCAGCCTGGGCGCCGGCGCCCTCCGGTTCTCACACATAGGCGTGACGATACTCTTCCAGCGCCTCGAGCGCGCGCCGGCACACCTCGGCGTGGCGCGCCTTCTTGTCGTGCCGGAGCCGCTGGTGCGAGGCTTCATCCAGCGCCGGCAACAGATCGAACGTGATGTTGGCCGGCTGGTAATCGGCGGGATCGGCACCCACGATGTAGTGGCACAGGGAACCCAGTGCGGTTTCGCGCGGCAACGCGCGCGGCGCAACGCCGGTGGCCAGCGCGGCCGCGTGCACTCCGGCCATCAGGCCGGTGGCGATAGCTTCCACGTAACCTTCCACGCCGGAAATCTGCCCGGCGAAAAAAATGCGCGGGTCGGCGCGCAACTGGAGAGTGGCGGTAACCAGCGCCGGCGCGTTGATGTAAGTATTGCGGTGGATCTGCCCAAAACGCAAGAACTCGGCGTTTTCAAGACCCGGAATCATGCGCAGCACGCGCGCCTGGTCGCCGAACTTCAGGTGGTTCTGGAAACCAACCAGGTTGAAACTTCGCGCGCGCAGATTCTCCTGCCGCAACTGCACCACGGCGTACGGCCGTTTGCCGGTACGCGGATCGTTCAGCCCCACTGGCTTCATAGGTCCGAAGCGCAGCGTGTCGCGCCCGCGCCGCGCCAGTTCCTCGATAGGCAAACAGGCCTCGAAAAACGGTGTGCGGTCTTCGTCGATGTGCGCCGTCACGGGCTGGGCCGCGAGCAGCTCTTCGACGAAGCGCTCGTACTGCTCGCGGTCCAGCGGGCAATTCAGATAGTCGCCGCCGCCATCCATCGATTTGCCGTAGCGCGAAGCCCAGAACGCTACGCCCGTGTTCACCGAATCGGCATCGACAATCGGGCTGATGGCATCGTAGAAGTAGAGCCGTTCGGAGCCCGTCAGGCGCGCGATCTCTTTGGCCAGCGCGTCGCTGGTGAGCGGGCCGGTGGCTATGATGACGATTGGTTCCGGCGGAATCGCCGTTACCTCCTCCCGCCGCAATTCGATCAGCGGCTCGGCGCCGATGGCCGCCGTCACCTCATTCGCGAACGCTTCCCGGTCCACCGTGAGCGCTTGCCCGCCGGGCACGCGGGTGCGGGCCGCCGCCTCGAGCAGCAGATTGCCGAGGCGCCGCAGTTCTTCCTTGAGCAGCCATGGCGCGGTGAATTCCGTTTCGGACTTGAGCGAGTTGCTGCACACCAACTCCGCCAGCCTGTTCGTCTGGTGGGCGGGTGTGGAACGCGCCGGCCGCATCTCATGCAGCACGCTCGCCAGGCCGTGGCGCGCTATCTGCCAGGCCGCCTCGGAACCCGCCAACCCGCCCCCGATAATGTGAATGGGATCGCCCACGCCGAACTTACAGGATACAAGAGCCTCTGCCTGACGAGAGGATCAACGCGGTTGCGCGAGTGGAAACCGCTCCGCGGCGAGCTATCATAGTTAGTCCTTCCGGGGTCCGCTCAGGGATTCCCGGCGGGAGTCATCCAACCACCATATGACCAAACAAAGGTTTGCCATGGAACGGAGACGGCTGCTAGCGGCGCATGAGCGCCTGATCAAGCGTCGCAACCCGCGATTGCCCGAATCGAACGGATGGTTTCATCGTTACCGGCATCCCGTGTTGACGGCGGCCCACACGCCGCTGTCTTGGCGCTATGACTTCGATCAAGCGGCCAATCCGTTTTTGATGGAACGTCTCGGTGTCAACGCGGCGTTCAATGTCGGCGCCATGGAGTGGCACGGCGGCGTGGTGTTGATGGCACGCGTGGAAGGCGTGGACCGCAAATCGTTCTTCGCCATCGCTGAAAGCGCCAACGGCATCGATGGTTTCCGCTTCTGGAGTTACCCGGTGGTGATGCCCGAAACGGCCGAGCCGGAGACCAACGTTTACGACATGCGGCTGACGGCGCACGAAGACGGCTGGATTTACGGGCTGTTCTGCGCGGAGCGCAAGGATCCGGCGGCGCCCACCGGAGACCTGTCCTCCGCCCTTGCCCAGTGCGGCATCGCGCGCACCCACGATTTGAAGGCCTGGCAGCGGCTGGACGACCTGCGAACTTCTTCGGCACAGCAGCGCAATTGCGTGCTGCACCCCGAGTTCGTCGACGGCAAGTACGCCTTTTACACGCGCCCGCAGGACAGTTTCATCGAAGCCGGCCGGGGCGGCGGAATCGGCTGGGGACTGGCGTCGAACATGGAGCACGCCGCGATCGATGAAGAAACCATCCTTGACCAGCGCGAATACCACACCATCACCGAAGTCAAGAACGGTCTCGGCCCGGCCCCGATCAAGACGGACAAGGGCTGGCTGCACCTGGCTCACGGTGTGCGCAATACCGCAGCCGGGCTGCGCTATGTTCTGTATTGTTTCCTCTGTGACTTGCGGGCTCCCTACAAGGTGATTGCCAAGCCGGGCGGCTACTTCCTGGCGCCTGAAGGAGAAGAGCGGGTCGGCGACGTGTCGAATGTGGCTTTCTCGAATGGCTGGGTACGCCGCGGCGACGAAGTTCTGATCTACTACGGCGCCTCGGACACGCGCACCTATGTTGCCTCGACCACCGTCGAGCGGCTGCTCGATTACGTGCAGAACACGCCGCCCGACCCGCTGCGGAGCGCTGCGTGCGTGCGCCAGCGCATCGCGCTGATCGATAAGAACCAGCGGCTGCTGAAGCACTGAGCGGCTAACGCAACAATGACAGACGCCACTATGACTGCCGACGACAAGAAGGCTTGGGCTGCGCGGATCGAGAGAGAGTTACGAGACAACATCCTTCCGTTTTGGATGCGCCACACGGTGGATCGCGAATACGGCGGCTTCTATGGCACCATCGGCTGCGATCTTCACGTCGAGAAAGAATCGCCGCGCTCCGCTGTCATCAACGCGCGGATTCTCTGGACTTACTCCGCTGCGTGCCGGCTTTACGGAAACCAATACCGCGAGATGGCGGACTGGGCCTATGACTACATCGTGAACAAGTTCTGGGATGCGGAGAATGGCGGCGTTTATTGGATGCTCAACTTCCAGGGCAATCCGCTCTCCGATCGCAAGCAGATTTACGCGCAGGCTTTTGCGATGTATGGGCTGGCTGAGTACTTCCGTGCCACCGGCAAGGCGGAAAGCCTGGAGCTGGCGCAGCAGCTTTTCCGCCTGATCGAAGAGCACAGTTACGATCCGGCGTGGAAGGGGTATCTGGAAGCTCGCGGCCGCGATTGGAGCGCGCTGGCGGATCTGCGGCTGAGCGAGAAGGACCTGAACAGCCCGAAGTCCATGAACACGCACTTGCACGTTTTGGAAGCCTACACGAACTTGCTCCGCGTTTGGAGGGATCCGAAGTTACAGGTGAAGCACAAAGAGCTGCTCGAAGTGACCATGGACAGGATCGTGAATCCCGCGACCGGCCATTTCAAGATGTTCTTTGACAATCAATGGAACTCTTTGTCCGATCACATTTCCTTCGGTCACGACATCGAGGGCAGTTGGCTGATCTTAGAAGCCGCCGAGGTGTTTGGCGACGCGGCGCTGATCGACCGTGTCCGGAAACTCGCACTTACTATGGTTCGGGCGGTATATGAGGAAGGCCTGGATCAGGATGGCAGCCTTTTCTACGAAGCCAATTCCAAAGGCGTGATGATCGATCCCAACAAGCACTGGTGGGCACAGGCCGAGGCGGTGGTGGGTTTCTGCAATGCCTACCAGATTTCGGGGCAGGGACGGTTTCTGGAAGCGTCCTATCGTGCTTGGGAATATATTGAAGACAAGATCGTCGACAGGCTTAACGGCGAGTGGCACGCGAAGTTAAGACCCGACGGGAGGCCTTACACAGAAAAAGAAGATGGAGACGCATGCCTGGTGGGACCATGGAAATGTCCGTACCACAACAGCCGGGCATGTTATGAAATGATCGAGCGTTTACGGTAGGGGCCGGGCACTGCCCGGCCCGTGTTTATTGCGAAGCAAATACTTCCTGACTTCATTGGAGACGTTTTCATGCGATACGGCTATTTTGACGATCAGAACCGCGAATACGTAATTACTCAGCCGGACACACCATTGCCTTGGATCAACTATTTGGGATGCCAGGCGTACTTCGGTATTATTTCCAACACGGCCGGTGGTTACTCCTTTTATAGGGATGCGCGTTTGCGCCGCATCACGCGCGGGCGGTACAACAACGTTCCGCTGGACGATGGGGGGCGCTACATCTATATCCGCGACGACGAGAGCGGGGAATACTGGTCGCCATCCTGGATGCCCACCTGCCGCGATCTGGAGCAGTACACGTGCCGTCACGGCATGGGTTACTCGACCATCGGTTCGAAGTACCACGGCATTTCGGCCAGCACGCGATATTTTGTGCCGCTCGATGAGACGCTTGAAGTCTGGCAAGTGACTTTGCGGAATGACCGGCTCACGCCGGCTGCGATTTCGGCTTTTTCCCTGGTTGAGTTCTGCCTGTGGGATGCCCAGGACGATGCCACCAATTTCCAGCGCAATCTCAGCATCGGGCAAGTAGAAATCGAAGACGAAGTCATCTATCACAAGACGGAGTACCGGGAACGCCGCGATCACTTCGCCTGGTTCGCCTGCTCGGACCCGCTGGCCGGCTTCGATACACAGCGCGAAGCTTTTCTCGGGCCGTGGCGGGGCTGGGACAAACCGGCCGTGGTGGAACGCGGCAAGGCTTCCAACTCTCACGCGCACGGCTGGTCGCCCATCGGCAGCCACCATGTGAAACTGGTGCTCCAGCCCGGAGAAACGCACCAGATGGTTTTTGTTTTGGGTTATCACGAGAACCCGAAGGACCAGAAGTTCGATCCGCCGGATTCGCAAACGGTCAACAAGAAAACCGTGAAACCGGTGATCGCTCACTATCGCAACCTGGCCAACGTGGACGCCGCATTCGACAAGCTCCGCAGTTACTGGGATGGCTTGCTGGGCGTCTGCCAGGTGACCACGCCGGACATTCACACCGACCGCATGGTGAACGTATGGAACGCGTTTCAGTGCATGGCCACGTTCAACATGTCGCGATCGGCATCGTTCTACGAATCGGGGATTGGCCGCGGCCTCGGCTTCCGCGATTCTAATCAGGACTTGCTCGGTTTTGTGCAGATGGTGCCGGAGCGCGCCCGCGAGCGCATCCTCGACCTGGCGGCCACGCAGCTTCCTACCGGCGGCGCCTATCATCAATATCAGCCGCTGACCAAGAAAGGGAACAACGACATCGGCGGGAATTTCAACGACGATCCGCATTGGCTGATCATCGGCGTCGCGGCCTACCTGAAGGAAACCGGCGACTGGAGCGTTCTGGACGAGCCGGTGGAATTCGACAATCAGCCGGGTAGCGCGCAACCGCTGTACGAGCACCTGCGGCGCAGTTTCCATTACACGCTGGAAAGGCTGGGACCGCACGGCCTGCCGCTGATCGGCCGCGCCGATTGGAACGACTGCCTGAACCTCAACTGCTTCTCCGATACGCCCGGCCAATCGTTCCAGACCACGACGAACAAAGAAGGCAAGGTGGCGGAATCGGTTTTCATTGCGGGCCTGTTCGTGCTGGCTGCTAAGGAGCTGGCCGCGATCGCGCAGCGGCGTGGTTTGAAGGACGAGGCGAAGGCCTGCCTCGCTTCGGGCGCGCGCATGGAAGAGACGGTGCGCCAACACGGCTGGGACGGCGAATGGTTCGTCCGCGCCTACGATGACGCGGGCCAGAAGATCGGCTCCAAGGAATGCGCGGAAGGCAAGATCTTCATCGAAACGCAGGGCTTTTGCGTGCTGGCGGGGATTGGCCTGGAGGATGGCCGAGCGCGGCAGGCGCTCGATTCGGTGCGGAAACACCTGGCCACGCCGCACGGCATTGTGCTGCAGCAGCCGGCGTATTCGCGCTATTACCTCAACCTCGGCGAGATCTCATCTTATCCGCCTGGCTACAAGGAGAATGCCGGGATCTTTTGTCACAACAACCCGTGGGTGATCATCGCGGAAGCGATGGCCGGCGACGGCGACAACGCTCATGACTATTACTCGCGGATCAACCCGTCGGCCCGCGAAGGCATCAGCGATGTGCACCGCTGCGAACCGTACGTGTACGCGCAGATGATCGCCGGCCGCGACGCGCCCACACACGGAGAAGCCAAGAACTCCTGGCTGACCGGCACGGCAGCGTGGAATTACTATGCCATCACGCAATGGATTCTCGGGATCCGGCCCGAGTATGATGGGCTGCGGATCGCGCCCGTAGTTCCCGAACGCTGGCAGGGGTTCGAGGCCGTCCGCAAATTCCGCGGCGTCACCTACCGCATCACGGTGCGCCGCGCCGGCAAGGGTAACAATGTAAGCCTGACGGTGAACGGAAAGCCGATTGACGGCGCCGTGGTTCCCCCGCCAGCGGCCGGCATCGCTGAAGTGACCGTCGAAGTAAAACTGGGATAGGCCCCGGCGGCTTGTGGGCCGAATTGTCCCACAAGCCGAGGCGGCGATGCCCTGAAATCAAGCACTTACGTTTTTTCCGTGGGACAATTTTGGGCAACTATATACTTCCCGTACCAAATTGTGCTAGGCTGAGAATGGCGAGGGCCGATCCGAAGACCGGCCCGATGTGAAAAGGCATTTTTGCCTTCTCGCCCGTAGTGTACCACTACGGCGGAAAGGCTGAAGTGCAGGCGTGGATCTCAGTCTCGGAGCTGTCGGCATACAGCTCGTTTCCAAAGGGGCATCTATTGGCTGTGCTGACCGCCTACTTCGACGGGTGCGGGAAGTCTCACGACCCCTCTACTCCATTTCTCACTCTAGTCGGCTATGCGGCGGAGGCAATCGTGTGGCCCGGTTTTGAGGCCGCGTGGGCCAAGGCGCTAGCTGACCATAAAGTAGATTGTCTGCACTTCAAAGACCCTGCGATCCGAGAGAACCCGCTACTGGTGGGCGTGTTGCTGGAAACCATCGAATGCGGGGGTAGGTTCGGGATGCACTCCGTTTCGTGTAGCGTGAATCTCGCGGAGCACAGGAAGGTCTCAACCGAGAGGCCCGGCCGCGTTTGCGCCGAGGGGTGCATTAACACTCTGCTCTCTGAGGCCCCTTCAATGAGTTGCTTCTTCGATCGTAACGAAGAGTTTTTCGAGGAAGTCAAAAATCCTTGGGAGAATGAGTCGGAACGGTGGCCGCAGCTCGCCAACATCACGGAGTTAGGCTTGGTTCGAAGCCGGGACTTCCCCGGGGTCCAGGCCGCAGACTGGCTGGGCTGGTACATCAATCGTGCGTTGACGAGACGCGACTATGACGTTGATCTCGCCTTGCTGGAGAACAGGGCGAATCACCGTGCGATAATAAAACCGTGAAGTCGCACCCGGAAATGATCGAAGGCCCGGAAGCGGGCGAGCGATTCACGCATGCCTTGAAAACGGTACTTTCGGTCCCAAAAAGTGCGGTCCCAAATCCGTTTAAGAAGCCCAAGAGGAAAAGGTTGCCAACCGGGAAGAGCTAGACCATGCGGTACGACTTCTCAGTTGAGGTTGAGGCGGAGCAGGCAGCGGGCACTTTCACTCTGCTTGGAGCGGCTGCGCGGCTCGCCAGCCAAATGAGAATCTCCCTGGAAGACGCCGTGCTCCAAGCTATAGAGATCTATCTTGGTCGGCCGCGCCCTTCTGTTCACGAAGAGCATCCAGCGTCGCGTGAATCAAGGCAAATTCTTTCTGGGTGACGTCTAGGGTCACGCCGGTAGCCCCGCCGCCGCCACCGCGAGATTTTATCCATTGGCTGAGCGCCTGTCGGAGCGCTTCATCGCGAGTGATGCCGCGTGCCTCCGCTACTTCGTAGAACCGTTCAAGGAGCGCCTTTATCGATGGGTCTTCGACGAACTCGAAATTGATTTTCATGGCGTCCGCTTTCCCCTGTTCTGTCGCTTCAAATGACGTTCGGCGCAGGCTCCTGGCTGTCGGTTCGGTCTTTGCCTGTGAGATGCCCATACGTGAGGCGCTTCCCTGCTATCCCTGACAGCGCCAGTAGGAAGCGGTCGCCGTCGCCCATGTCTTCGCGGTTGTTGTAGCGGAAGCTCTGCTCATCGAGATAGCGGAACAGATGGAACGGTTCTACGCTCACGTAGGTGCCGTTGACACCGCGCTTCAGAAGGCTCCAGAAATTCTCCAGGCCGTTAGTGTGGATCTTCCCATCTACATACTGCACGGCGTGATCGATCACGTGATGTTGAAACTCTGGCAGCCCTTCGTACGATTTCAGCGAATCGGTGTAGAGCGCCGCGCCGGCCTGAATGTGCTTCCGAAGTTCAACCTGAAGGGCTTTCTTTTTGGTGTTGGGAACAACCTTAGTGACGACCTTTCCACCGCGTTCCAGGATCCCTAGCACAGCGGTCTTGTCCTTGATGCCTGGGGCTGTGATGCGGCGCGCCCGCTTCGCGACGTGCATGTTCCGCGCTTTCCCGCCGATGAAAGTTTCGTCGGCTTCTACATCGCCCGAGAGCAACCCAAAACCGCCGTTGTTCAACGCGTAGCGCAGACGGTGATTCATAAACCATGCGGTCTTCTGGGTGACCCCCAAATCGCGGGCGGTTTCGCATGAGCTGATGCCGTTCTTGCAGTTCACCACCAGCCACAGAGCGGGCAGCCACTTTTCCAAGGGAAGCGGAGAGTCCTCGAAAATGGTTCCGGTCTTCAGTGAAAACTTGGGGTGATCGTGCTTGCCGTAGCACTTCCAAACGCGATTCTTGGCTAGCCAGATAACGTGGTCCGATCCGCAGCGAGGGCATTTCACTACGCCATCGGGCCAGCGCAACCCCACCATGACCGCCTTGCAGTTTTCGAAATTGCTGAAGTAGAGGATCGCGTCTTGCAGTGTGTTGAGGCCGTCCATGAATCAATTATGCGGCTTTTCGGTTGGTCTGTCAAGTATATAATTGCCCAATTTTGTCCCACGCACGTGCTTTTCGGGAGGCAAGAGACTGCCTCCGATCCGATTATCTCCTGGGAGGTGTTCCGATTGCTCCGGGGAGCCGGGCGGAGAGAGAGTAAATCATTGATCATCCAGGAGTAAAAGAAAATGCAGCAGGCTGTGACTGTGTGAAGTGCGCACCCGAAGCCGGGCAGGGAGTGCCCCGGGGCGTGCCCGGCCCCTACGATTCCGTCGTAGGGGCGAGGCATGTCACGGACTCGGGCTGCGGCGCAGACCCTTCGCAATTGCGAAGGGCTCACTCAGGTAGAGCAGCGGCCGCTACCACACCCGGCAGGCGTCGGCGCTGACCATGGGCTGACCGGCTTTGCAGGAGAACGCCTTCTGAAACTCCGGCATGTTTTCAGTGGTGCCGATGACGCGGACGGGGCCGGGTGAATGGGGATCGGTGAACGCCCGCTGGCGCGCCTCCTGCGGTGTCTGATTCTGGCACCAGACCTGCCCAAACCCCACGAAGAAGCGCTGTTCGGGCGTGAATCCGTCGATGGTGGCGCCCTTGCCGTTGAGCGCATTTTCCATGGCCATGTAAGCGACGCGCGCGCCGCCATTATCGGCTGTGTTCTCGCCCAGGGTCAGCTTGCCGTTCACCTTTACGTCGCCCACCGCGGTAAAGCCGGAGTATTCGTTGGCTATGCAAGCGGCGCGTTTTTCAAAAGCGGCGGCGTCGGCCGCCGTCCACCAGTCGCGCAGATTGCCATCGCCATCGAACTTGCGGCCCTGGTCGTCGAACCCATGCGTCATTTCGTGGCCGATCACCGCGCCAATCGCGCCGTAGTTCAAAGCCATATCGCGCTGCGGATCGAAGAACGGCGGCTGCAGGATGCCGGCCGGGAAATTGATGCTATTTAACGATGGCGAGTAGAACGCATTCACCGTGGGCGCCGTCATGTTCCATTCGGTTTTGTCGGTGGGCTTGCCGATCTTGTCGAGGTTGCGCTGCCGCATAGCCTCGGCCATACGCATGGCGTTGCCGACGTAGTCGTCGCGCGCAATCGTCACCTCGCTGTAGTCACGCCACTTTTTGGGGTAGCCTACATTGTTGGTGATGGCGGCCAGTTTGGCCAAGGCGGCCTTCCTGGTATCTTCCGTCATCCACGACAGTGTCTCGATGTCCTGCCCCAAGGCCTTGTCCAACTGGCCCACCAGGTCAGTGATCTGCCGCTTGGCTTCGGGGCCGAAGGCGACGTCGATGTATTGCTGGCCCAGCAGATCGCCCAGGCCGCGGTCCACCGCTTGCACGCAGCGGAACTGCCGCGGGCGTTGCTCGCGGGCGCCGGTCAGGTAGCGCTCCCAGAATGCGAAGTTTTCCTGTTCGAACGGCTCGGAAAGAGAATCCGCGAACCGGTGCAGCAGGTGGAAAGTCAGGTACGCGCGGAAGGCCTCCATTGGCTGGTTCACGATGCCGGCCTCAATCCCTTTCAGGAAATCGGGACTGCTGACGTTGAGCGACTCAAAATCCGGCGCGTGCATGGCCTTAAAATAGCCGTCCCAGTCGAAGGGGGCGAGTTCTGCTAGCTCCGCCTTGGTCATCATGTGATAGCGCTTGAGCGGGTCGCGCATGCTGACGCGGTCGGTCGAATTCTGCGCCAGAATGGTTTCCAAGTCCAGGACCATCTGCGCGTGGCTCTTGGCCGCGTCGGCCGTCTCGCCCGCCAGTTCCAGCATCTTCGCGACATGTTGGACATAGCGCTGGCGGGTTTCCACCGACTTCGGATCGGTCTTCAAATAGTAATCGCGATCGGGAAGCGAAAGCCCGCCCTGCTGAATGTTGGCGATGGTGCGGTTGGAGTCCTTGTAGTCTGGCTGCGAACCGAACATGAAAAATGCGTTCACGCCCAGGCGATGGAGGCGCACCGTTTCGTCGAAGAGGCCGGCGTGGTCCGCGATCGCGTTGATCCGTTCGAGCTCGGGCTTCAGCGGCGCGATGCCTTTTTCGTTAATCGTCGCGGTATCCATGCAACTGGCAAACTCGTCGCCGATCTTCTGCTCGGCGGCGCTGCGGTCCGGCTTCACCACCACCGCAGCTTCGAGAATCTGGAGCAGCACCTTTTCGTTGCGCTCGCCCAGCTCGGTGAAGCGGGCATAGCGCGAGCGGTCCGCCGGAAGCGGGTGGGCGGCCATCCACTTGGCGCAGGCGTATTGATAGAAATCGACGCAAGGGCTCACCGATTTGTCCAGTGTGCTGGCGTCGAAACCGGCGCCAGACGCAGCCGGGTCGGCCGCCAGAGCCACCAGCGGCACAAACAGCGAAACAAGCAGGAAACGCGAGTACATGGGGATTAGACCGAACCTTTCTTTCTCTCTATCCTTGAATCAGCTGTCAGACCGTTTGATCCGGCGCGCCTGCGGCAAACCACTCCCTTACGGTCGTGGCTCCGCTCGGAGCCGCGCGGGCTAATAAGCGGCTTGGCAATAGCATCGAATCTCCCGGTCATAAAGTCAGTCGCCCAAAAACTTGCCGATCGGCCGCAAGCCCTTGACGTTGTCACACACGGCTTTGATCGCAGCAGTCATGGGAATCGCCAGCAGCAGGCCTGGTGCATCCCACAGAAAACCCCACAGCATCAACGAAAAAGTAACCACCAGCGGATTGAGATGGACGCGCGAACCCACCACCTTCGGGTACAGCAGGTTCAGCGCCACCAGGTGGAGCAATGCTACCACGCCGATCACGCCGACATACACCGGAACCCGGTTGATCGCCAGCGCCGAAAACAGCGGCGGCGCCACGGCCAGCGGCAAGCCCACATAAGGCACCAGGCTCAGAAAGCCGCTGAGCGGGCCCACCAGCATGGGATACGGCAGGCGCATCGCCCAGAACAGGAGCGAGCTCGATACGGCCAGCAGAAATCCTAGCACGAAGTTACCCACCACGAACGCCCGGACCATCTCGGCCACGCCTTCCAGGCTGCGCGCGGCCACCAGGCGGTCTTCGCCGTGGAAGAACTGCAGGAAGCTGCGGTTGATGTGGTCGCGCCAGCTCAGCATGAAGTAAACCAGAAACGGCACGAAAGAAACCGTCAGTGCAATCTGATAAAAGGAGCCGACGTTGGCGGAAATGAAATCGGCCAGCGGCGTTCGCTCTTCGTGAATGCGCACTTCCTGGATCGGGGCCGGTTGGGCCGGTGGCGGCGGCTGCGTTTTGGCGTGTCTGCCCCCGCGCGGCGGCGGCAGTGGCGGCTGCGGTTGTTGCTGCTGCTGCTTGTTGAGAGCCAGCAGGCGCCACGTCTGCTGTTCGGCGTCGTTCACCTTCCGCTGTACGCTTTCCACAATCTGGCCGATGCGCTCGCTGTAGCGCGGCAGGTCCCGGGTCAGCACCGCCAATTGCGCGTAGGCCCCCGCGCCCGCCACGTACAGGAACAGCAGCGCCACGGTGCACACCACGAAGCTGGCCAGGGGCCGCGGAAAGCGAATGCGCGTCAGCAGCGCGACGAAGGGTTCCAGAATGAAAGCGATGATGACCGCCACGATTGAGGTGATGAAAAACACGCGGCCGTAGTACAGCACCGCGATCGCCACCCCGATCGCCACCACGGGCATGGCAAACTGGCGGCCGTCGTGTGCGGCTTTGGCCGCGCTGGCGGCGGTGCCGGACTGAGTGATCGGCCCCACGATGCGAATCGGACCTTTTGTCTCGAATGTAACATGCGGGCGCGGATAGAGCACGCGCATGGCATCTATAATGTAATGGAATTGACTGCAGCGCATTCCCGCATCCTGGCACTCGATCTCGGCAAGAGGCGCATAGGCCTCGCCATCAGCGATCCGCTGGGCATTACCGCCCAGGGTCTTCCCAACCTGGAGCGCGCCAACAAGCGTTCCGATCTCGACGCGCTGGAGCGGCTGGCGCGGGATCGCGAGGTCGGCTTGTTCCTGATGGGCAACCCCGTCAACATGGCCGGCAACGAAGGCCGGCAATCGGCATGGGTGCGTGAATTCGCGGGCGCGCTGGAGCGGCGCACCGGAGTGCCGGTGAAACTGTGGGATGAGCGGCTCACCACCGTGGAAGCCGGCCGCGTGCTCCGCGCCAGCGGCATCAGCATCCAAAAGCGCGCCGCCGCGGTCGACCGGCTCTCCGCCGTCATCCTGCTGCAGAGTTATCTCGATTCGTTATGAAATTCGCGCGTCGCATCAGCGTGATGATCCTGGCCGGCGTGGCCCTCGCCGGCTGGTGCGGCTGGCGTCTCACCCGGCCTTACCGTGCGTTCGGCGCTGAGACCTTCGTCGAGTTCCCGCGCGGCACCGGCTCCTCCACCATGGCCGCGGCCCTGGCCCGGGCAGGTGTGATCCGCAGCCGGTGGGACTTTCTGCTGGCCAGGGCGCTCTCGCCGGCTCGCAAGCTCCGCGCCGGCGAATACCGCTTCGATCGGGCGGCATCGCCGCTGGAAGTCTTCGACCGCATTGCGCGCGGCGACGTCTTCTATTACACGCTGGTGGTGCCGGAAGGAAAAAACATGTTCGACATTGCCGCCGCCGCCGCCAAGCTGGGGCTTTTCACGGCGCCTGATTTCCTCGATGCGGCGCGCGATCCGTCGCTGATTCGCGATCTCGACCCCAGCGCACCCACGCTCGAAGGCTACCTGTTTCCCAGCACGTACCGGCTGGGCCGCCACACCACCGCGGCCGCCCTATGCGGCATGATGGTCGCGCGGTTTCGCGAAGAGTGGAGCAATCTGAACAGCGCGGCCTCCGTGCATCGCACGGTGACGCTGGCGTCGCTGGTCGAGAAAGAAAGCAAGCTGCCCGCCGAGCGGCCGCGCATTGCAGCCGTCTTCGCCAACCGCCTGCGCTTGGGAATGACGCTCGATTGCGACCCGTCCACCATTTATGCAGCGCTGGTGGAACAGCGCTACCGCGGCACGATTCACCGTTCCGATCTCGAAAGCGACAACCCGTATAATACTTACCGCCACGCCGGCTTGCCGCCCGGCCCGATCGCCAATCCGGGTCTCGATGCCATTGGCGCCGTGCTGACGCCGGCCGATACCGATGCGCTCTACTTCGTGCTGCGCCCGGATGGCTCCGGCGCGCACCAGTTCTCCAGCAACATGGCCGCCCACCAGGCCGCCGTTGCCCTGTACCGCCGTGCCAAGAAAAAGTAGCGCCGCGCAGGCGGGCCGCCCGTCCGCCAAGCGCCGGCTGGCCGAGTACCTGGCGCGCCGGCAGCCTGCGCGCATCACAGAGGCCGTTTGGTTTGAAACGCGCACCGTCCTTGGTCCGGTTTCCGACAGCTACCTGCGCGACCTGCTGCGAGCCACTGGGATTCCCTTCGACCAGCCATGGGCCGGCATCCGTCAACACACCTTCGAAGAACTGGAAAGCTCTTTGCGCGAGATGCTGGAGGTCTATCTCGCCGGCCAAGCTGCGGGTGACCGCGAGCGCGCCCGCTATGCCCGGCGCCAAGTGATCGCCGCCAAAGACCGCGCAAAGTTCGCTTCGCGCAACCCGCGTACCGGCCCGGAAAAGCGGGCGCAAAAAGAAGAAATGGCCCAGTGGATCCTGGTGTGGCTGGAAAATCCCGAGGTGTTCCCAGCCTGGGTGGAAGCCCGCAAACGGTTGCAGGCAGGAGTGTGAGAGGGGACGAGGTGTTTGCCGAACCGGCGGCCGCGGCGCCTCGTAGCGTCAGACGACGTCTTCGCTTGGAACTCCCGGGGGGACTGATCCAACCGCTCGATCACAGCAAGACGCTCGGCCGATGTAGCAAGCTCTGAATGAGCTGCTTCTGCTCCTCCAGGGTGGTAGTAGTCCGTTCCAATTGGATGCGAGTCTCATCGAGGGATGCGGCCTTCCAGCGCATCTCATTGAGCGCCATAGCGCCTCTGAAGACTCTGTAAGGCAGCTCCTGAATCAGCAGATCGCCCAGTACTGAACCGGTGGGTTCACATCGCGGAACCTGGACATCGGCGACCGGTGGCTTGCACAAGAATAGAGAGGCTACGGTGTAGCTAATAAACTCGTGGCGGAACAAGCTTCCAGGAATAGGATCCTCCGCAAACCCATTCCCCACGACGGCCAATCCAGCTTGCGCGTAACGGCGCACCGCGGCGGCGGCGCTCTGCGGCGGTTCGTGCGGGGGGGATAAGTATTCATTTGCACCGGGGGCTGCCGGCCCGAAATCGAACGTGAGCCCGACCAGGCCCCCGGGTTTCAGAACCCTGGCCACCGCCCGCAACGCAATTTCCTGGTCCTGTGCAGTCAGGTGCTCTAAAACGGAACAGGAGACTACAGCATCGAAACTCTCGTCCGCGAACTGCGAGAGGTCGCGCATGTCCCCGACGCGAGCGTCCAACGAACAGATGTTCAACAAACCCGCCGCTTCTTGTGCCGCTTGAACGAACGCCGGATTGATGTCAACGCTGGTCACGTGACATCCCGCGAGGGCTGCCAAAAGACAAATATGCGACGCCGGCCCACCGAGGTCCAGCACATCGATACCGCCGGCATAGAGACCCAGCGACTTGTACAGCCAGGCGTATTCCCAAATCCGAAAGGGCCGCAAGGCCAGAGCCGCGGCGGGCTCGACCACCCCCGTCGAAGTGAACGGCACGCCGGCCGCGGTCGCCAGCACATCGAGAGTGAGCAGATCGCGCACATCCTTATCTGCCGCGAACTCGGCGAGAAAAGTGGCCAGGCGGGCGCGGTTCAGTACGAGGTTGGGCCTATCGATTTCGGCGGGAAGGCATTCATCCGCCTCAGACACTCCTGCCATTTCAAGAGCGCCTGCCGGTAGTGTAAAGAGCACGATTCCAGTATGACAGGTACCCCGGGGATCGCCGCCGCCACTGGGCATTGACGAAGAATGAAGCAGCAATCGGATCGCGCGGCCAGCCCCACCTGCCGCGGCTTGGGCATATAATCTAGGTATCAGAGTGAACTGGGTCACCTACCCTTGCAGAAGGGATCCTCGACAATGTCCACAATAGAAGTATCGCCGGCGGAGCCCTCGTCCGCCCACGCCGGCCGTTCGGTCGTCAACGATTTCAGCCTCCAGGTCGCCACTGTCAACGGGAGCGGCAGCCAGACTGCCAACACCGTTCTGATGCGCGCCATCTTTCAGATGGGCATCCCGGTTTCGGGCAAGAACATGTTCCCCTCGAACATTGCCGGATTGCCCACTTGGTTTACCATTCGCGCCAGCAAGTACGGCTATGTCGGCCGCCGCAAGGAGATCGATTTCCTCGTAGCGATGAACCCGGAAACCGCGCGCGAAGACGTGATGAATCTCGACTCCGGCGCCGCGGTGGTCTACGACGAGCCGCTCAAGCTCAGCGAGCTGCGCAGCGACCTGCACTTCTACTCCGTGCCGTTTGACAAGCTGGTGGCGCCCGTGTGCCCGGATGCCAAGCTGCGCAAGCTGGTGCGTAACATGATTTACGACGGCGTAGTGGCGTGGCTGCTGGCGATTGAGATGGAGGAAGTGCACCGCGCGCTTGTGAAGCAGTTCGGCAAGCGCAAGGCGAAGGCCGCCGAGCTCAACTGGGGCGCTGCGCAGGCCGGTTTCGACTACGCTTCGAAGACATTCACCAAGACCGATCCCTGCCGCGTGGAGCGCATGAACGCCACCGCCGGCAAGATCATTATCGATGGCAACGCCGCCTGCGCGCTGGGCGCCATGTTCGCCGGCGTCACCGTGGTTACCTGGTATCCCATCACGCCGTCCTCTTCGCTGGTGGAAACGCTGATCGGGTACATGCGCCGTTTCCGGGTAGAGCCCGAAACCGGCAAGACCACCTATGCCATTGTGCAGGCCGAGGACGAACTCGCTTCCATCGGCATGGCGCTGGGCGCCGGCTGGGCGGGAGCGCGCTCCATGACCGCTACCGCCGGCCCCGGCATCTCGTTGATGTCCGAATTCATCGGCCTGGGCTACTACGCCGAAGTGCCGGCAGTAATCTTCGACGTGGAGCGCGTCGGCCCGTCCACCGGCCTGCCCACCCGCACCCAGCAGGGCGACCTGCTCACCACCGCGCTCCTTTCGCACGGCGACACCAAGCACCCCATGTTCTTTCCCTGCTCCATGGAGGAATGCTTCTCGATGACGATCGAGGCTTTCGATTTCGCCGAGCGATTCCAGACGCCGGTCTTCATCATGACGGATCTCGATCTCGGAATGAACAATTGGATGTCGGAACCGTTCTCGTACCCGGAGAAGCCCATCAACCGCGGCAAGGTTCTCACGGCGGAAGATCTGGACCGGCTGGGCGGGTTCTCCCGTTACCTGGACGTGGATGGCGACGGCGTGGGCTACCGCACGCTCCCCGGCACCAATCACCCCAAGGCCAGCTACTTCGCCCGCGGCAGCGGCCACAATGAGCACGCGCAGTACACCGAGCGCGAAGACGACTACGTGAATAACGTGGACCGCCTCGCCCACAAGTTTGAGGTGATGCGCGGCCATGTTCCCGAGCCTGCTCAAGAAACGCGTGCCAACGCCCGCATCGGCATGATTGCCATCGGTAGCTCGGATTACGCCGCGCGCGAAAGCTGCGACCAGTTACAGGCCGAATATGGCGTCGCCGTGAGCTACCTGCGGCCGCGAGCCTACCCGTTCACGCCGCACCTGAAGGACTTCATCCGCCGCCACGACCGGGTCTATGTGGTGGATCAGAACCGCGATGCGCAGCTCCTGCTGTTGATGCGCCTGGAACTGGAGCCGGACCTGATCGCGCGGCTGCGCAGCATCCGCTACTATGGCGGGCTGCCGATCGACGCCCGCACCATCACCGACGAAATCGTCAAACAGGAGGGAAAATGAGCACCGCCGCCGCACCGCCTCCCAAGAAAACCAACCGCATCGGGCTCGAAGTTCTCAGTTACAAAGGCAGCAAGACCACGCTGTGCGCCGGCTGCGGCCACAATGCGATCTCCGAACGCGTGGTGGAATGCTTCTACGAGCTCGGCGTGGAGCCGTGGCGGGTGGCCAAGCTCTCCGGCATCGGCTGCTCGTCGAAGTCGCCCGCGTATTTTCTGGGGGCGTCGCACGCCTTCAACGGAGTGCACGGCCGCATGCCGGCCCTCGCCACCGGCGCCGTCCTGGCCAACTCCAGCCTGCTCGCCCTTGGAGTCACCGGGGATGGCGACACTGCCTCCATCGGCCTGGGCCAATTCATGCATATGGTCCGCCGCAACGTCCCGATGATCTGCATCATCGAGGACAACGGCGTGTACGGCCTCACCAAGGGCCAGTTTTCCGCCACCGCCGATCTGGGTTCCACGCTGAAGACCGGCACACCCAACGATCTGCCGCCGTTCGATTGCTGTGCCCTGGCCCTGAAGTGGGGCGCCACCTTGGTAGCGCGTTCCTTCAGCGGCGACAAGAGGCAGTTGCAGGCCATCCTGAAGACCGCCATTTCCCATCGCGGCCTCTCGGTGATCGATGTGGTTTCTCCCTGCGTGACGTTCAACGACCACCAGGGGTCCACCAAGAGCTACTCGTACATGAAGGAGCACGACCTGGTGCTGCACGAGCTGAATTACGTGCCCGCGCGGGAGGACATCGCGGTGGAGATTCCCGAGGGCGAGGTGATGGACGTGGAACTGCACGACGGTTCTCACCTGCGCATCCGCAAGCTGGGCCGCGATTTCGATCCGACTAACCGCCTGGCTGCGCTGGCCGCCATCGAGGACGCCGAGGCCAAGGGCGAAGTCCTCACCGGCGTGCTCTACGTCAACACCGGCAAGCCCACCTTCCTCGAACTGTTGAACCTGCCGGCCGAGCCCATCGCCACCCTGCCAGAATCGCGCGTGCGCCCGTCGCGCGCGGTACTTGAGGAAGTGATGGAAGAGCTGCGCTAAGGCGTTCCGTAACCGCGATACCGTTGCCAGCGGCACTACAATAAGACACAACAAAAAGGCCGGTACACCTTTCGGATGCGCCGGCCTTTTTGAAAAGTACTGTTGGCTTGAAGAGCTACGCGCGGCGGCGCTTGCGCGCCAAAGCGGCGAGCCCGATGAACGCACCGCCCACCAGCGCCATGGTTGCCGGCTCGGGGACGGCGGAGGAATCGAGAAATCCCTGAACCGTCGTGTCCCCAGGAGGGGTGCCGGAATTGGGAGCGACGATCTGTGTTGGGGAGCTAATAGTGAAATAGGTTGTGCCGAAATCACCGGTCGACGCATTGTTTCCGTCGGGTCCCAGTTGCAGCGGCGACCAGGTGATCGCAATGTCGCTGGAGTCGCTATAGACTGTGCCACCGGTGGAAGTACCTACAAACTCCCCGGTGGCATTGTCAGTCGAGTCGGTGATTATCAGGTCAAACGTGAAAACGTCGAACGTCGCGTCGGGGCCTGTTCCCGATGCCCCACACCCCGTGCACGTGAGCAAGAAGTCTCCGAGATCAATGAATGTCGGCGGGCCCTCGGTGGTGCCTGCGTTTGGCGTGAACACCAGCGTCGCAGAGCCCCCGGTTCCCCCCGTGCTGTCTAGTGTCAGGCTGCCGGTGGTGAACTCTGTCCCCGACGAGTTCGTGGCGAATAGAATCTCGTCGGCGTTGGCGCTCGCAGTCAACACAAAGAGGGCCACCGCCGTAATCGCGGCGGCTTGAACGAAACGTTTGACGGTCATTAAAATTGCTCTCCTGTCGTCCCGAACTTTCATTGCTATTCTGGCTGGCTTGTGGCCAACCCTGGATTTGTTATGTTCCTCACTATGCTACGGGGGCGGGACCTGTGAATTCAACCCGTAGGCGGGGCGTTTTCCCCGCCAAGAGTACCATGATGCTGCCCGAAGTACCAGTACTGTTGTGGAAAACGGAGCGGAGTCGATAATGAATATAAGCTCAAATGATTGTGTGAGTTGTGGGCAGAAAGCCGAAGCCTTCCGGTGCGATTTCATCCCTCCGAGAGACGCGCCAGGCCTATAACGTTAAGTCGCCTTTGCCGACTCCCGATTCAACGGCACTCCCACCTTGCGGGCCCGTCCCAGGCGATCCGTTGACGCCATGCGGGCTGGGATGAGAACGAAAGAGTAGAGTGTCAGGCGGGGGTCAGTGCGCGGGCTCGGCCGCTTCGATACGCAACTGCTCATTGCGCAGCTCTTCGGACTCGCTCGCGTCGAAGATGAAATGGCGGGCAAGCAAATCGCGCACCGCGTATTCGGCTTTGCCGATGCCGTCCGGGCTGTGGTGCGAAGACCGGGCCAGGATGTGATACAGCTCGTGCGCCAGCACTCTACCCACGGCGCGGCCGAAGACCAGTTCGCGATCCTTGGCGGGCACGCCGAGCAAGTCCGCCTGAAGGAAGGAACGGATGCGGCCGCAATCGACCTCGCCGAAAGGCAGGATGACGCCGTCGCTTTCGTGGGTCCACCCCAGCGCCCCCGGGCCCACCCGGTGCGGGCTGAGGCCGCTCACATCGCATCGGCCCAGGAAGCGGATCACGGCCAGTTGGAGCGAGACCTGTTTGCCGTTCGCGGCAGCTAACGATCGCCATTCCAGGCCGATTCCCAGGCGGCCCATGATGGCCTCCGATTCGCCGCGGATCGCATCCATCACCGCCGCCGGTGGCGGCTGCTGAAACTCGGTGTAAAGAGTCGCCGGCCGCATCGACTGCGCGCACAATGCTGCGGCGCTTGCCAAGAGTGCAGACAGGAAGGAGATGTGCCGCACTGCCTTCCCGGCTTCCGCGAACAAGGCGCAAGCCTCCCTTCGCTCGGACTCCCGCTACCGCATAGGCCGCCCGGTCGACTCAGACAGACCGGAAACCAGCCCCGGATGCTCGCGGGCCATTTTTCTGGCTGTGTGGCAAGCGAAGCAGATAGGGCTGGCCACCGACAGCGTTTCCTGCAACTGCTCGGCGGGGATCTCGCTCCATTCCACGGACACTCCATCGGCGCGCAGCACGGCCGGTTTGGCGCCGGCCAGAGAGACTTCGCCGATCGGCCTGCGGCAAGAATGGCAGACCTTGCCTGTGTACCAGGTCAACAGGATGTTGCGTACCAGGCAGTCTTCCGGCGACGCCTCAATCTGGCTTAAACACTGCTGGCCGCAGCCGGCCTTTTCGGGCCACCGGGAGCAGGACTCCAGGCGCAATTGCGGCGGCTTGGCCAAACCCGTTGCCGCTGCATGGCGCGCATCCACCGTTACGCCAGCGGGACGCTCATTTTCCGGGCAGGTCACCACCCGGCGGCCTTTGTACTTCCACCAGGCGCCGAGCAGGCGCCAAGCCACAATACTCGCCAGCACCACGACGGCAGCCACGACCAGGAACGGCACAGCCATATTACACTCCCTCGTTAACGCATTTGCAACATTACAACCGTTAGGCTTCTGCCGTGATACAAAAGTAAACTCGTTGAGCGGAAACGGCCAAATCTGTGGTCTCGGCCTTTGGGCCCGCACGAAAAGAGCATCCTGACCCCAGGCGCCTGCGCCATTTCACCCGGTAAGAAAGCGCGCGGCCGCGCGGCCGCCGCCTTCCGCTACAACACTTCCATCCAGCGCGGCGAAGCGGCAAAAGCGGCGTGGATCAATCCGACGTGCGAATACGTCTGCGGGAAGTTGCCCCACATGCGCTGGGCGTCCGTGTCATAATCCTCGGGCAGAAGCCCCAAAGGCGCCGAAAAACCGCTGCGCGGCGGCGTATTCTCGAAGCCAGCCGCAAGATGGAATAAGTCAGCGTTTTCGGGGGCAAGCAAGTGATGAACCTCGTGATGCAGGGCGCTCGTCGTAAGGGCGATGCTCTGGCTTCGGAACGGGACCGCTTGCGCTGCAACTGGGTCCTGTTTGTGGGTGACGCCGAGGATGACGAGGATGCATTCGCGCTGAAAGGCAATACCGTTGCCGTGCGCGTGGGCCGGAAGCGGCAATCGCACGCAGGCTACTTCCTGCGTTCACAAGCCGAAATCGACGAGTTCCTTGAAATGCTGGCTTCGCGGCGAACAACTGTCAAGCCGCCTCGTGGCTGATTACGCGCCCTCTGGTAGCGGCGTTTCGGCCCAGTGTTCGGGTCCCCGTTCCCCACCCGCCGGAACGGCCGGGCTGCTTATCCCCTTCTCTTCCGGTAGCTCCGCGCCAGTTCCATGTAGACGCCTAAGTCGCGGTCCAGATCGGATTGGGTGCCGTCGAAATAGAAATTGCGGATGGGGATGCCGCCCAGATCGCGGCTGACGCGGGGATAGACGGCTTCGCAGACGATGCCGTTCATGCAGGTGAAGGGGCTGATGTCGATGATGCCAGCCGCGCCTTTCTTCGCCAGGTAGACGGCCTTGCCGACGTTGAGCACCATTTCGCCGAAGGCGCCTTCGCGCGGCAGGTAGGGGCGGGCACATTCGAGAATCTCGTAGATATCGGGTTCTTCGCGGCCGGCGAAATCCTCGTGGAAGACTTCCGCCAGGCGGTGCTCATCGTGCTTTTGCACGCGCTGCCGGACCCATGCGCCGAGAGCTTCCAGGCTCCAGATGCGGTTTTCGAGCTTGAGCTTGCGGAACAGCTCGGAATTGGTGTACCAGACCCACTCGACGATATCGGAAAGCCAGGCCTCGGCTCCGTATTGTTCCAGCGAGCCGATCAGGTTCTCGTTCGAGAAGGTATTGAGGCGGCAGAAAATCTCGCCGACGATACCGATCAGCGGTGTTTCGCGGTCGCGGCGGGCATCCATCTTGCGGAAGCGCTCGCGCGCCCGCAGCATCGATTGTTCGAGCGCCGCCAATTGCTCAACGGGCTCGACGGTGGTGGTTTCGATGGTGCGGCACAGATCGGCGAGGCACTCTTCGTAAATGGCTTCGGTGTCGCCGCGCGCCTGCTCATAAGGCCGGCGCATCAGCAGCAGCTTTTCCAGCAGGTCGGCGCAAAGCAGAGCGCGCCAGCCGCTGCGCACGAACGGCTTGGCCAAGTCGCCCAGCCCCTCGTAGGAATTCTCGCTGGTGGGAGAGAGAATCTGTACCGCCTGGTAACCGTTGGAATCCAGCACGTGGCGCAGGTAGGGCGCATACTGGCCGAAGCGGCAGGGGCCTTCGGCGGTGGGCATGAAAAAGGCGATGCGAGTGGGATCCGGGCGCTTGTCCTCCAGCAGCTTCATGAAATCGCCGACGGTGACCTTAGCGGGATAGCATTCGTCGCCGGAAGTGTAGCGCGCCCCGAGCTCGCGCGTGCGATGGTCCGAGGGAGGCGTCGTTTCGGCCTCCAGGCCGATGGCGCGGAAGGCGGCGGCAAAGGCGCGCGCGCTGCCGGCGGCCATCGGCGGAATGTAGATGCGCTTGCCCGTTACTGAATCGCCGGCCGGGCCGCTTTGGCTTCCGGCGGCGCGGGCATCGTCGAGGACTGGTAGCATCGCAGAATTCCTTTGCTATCGAGGTACGCTTCGCAGCGCGTCATGTAGCCCGCGTCATTGCCGTGGCCGTCGAACTGGAGGATCAGCAGCGGCGCGCCCGCGGCCTGGCGAGCGAAGTGCTTGATGTAAGAATCGGGCCCGCACTTGAAGTTGGTGATGTAGACCAGGTGCAGATTGGGGCGCGCGGCGGCCTGCCGCGCGGCTTCCAGTATCTTGCGGCCGGAAATCCAAAACATGTTGCCGCCGAGGCCGTCCATGGACTCGCGGCCCGTGACCAGGAAATCGAGCGGAATCACGTTGGCGCCATATCGGTGGCGCAGTTTGCGCGGAATGTCGCAGTTCACGCTGCGGTCATAGATGTTATAGCCGCGCCCGGCCAGCACCAGGCCTGGTTCGCCGGTTTGATCCAGGGTGGCGATGGCGCGGCGGCCGGCTTCGATTAACTTGTCCTGGAAGCCGCGCTGCTCGGCAAGGGCGGCATCCACCGCGCGGTCACTCGCGCGGCGCCTGATGCCGAGCCGGCGCATGGTTTCGGCCAGCGCCTTCTTGATCTGCGTGGGCCCAAGCTGGAAGTGCAGCGTGGGAATGAGGAAGCAATGCTGGTGCGGTTCGAGCGCGGGCACGGCGCGCAGCACCCATGGCAGCGTCTGGCTCCACGGGCAGTATTGGGCAACGCCAGGGTTGTCGCCGGAATCGGCATCCACCAGGTTGGGAAGCAGGATATAATCGACGCCCTGGTTGATCAGCGCTTGCACGTGGCCGTGCGCCACCTGCACCGGGTAACAGGGCTGGGCCACGGCCATTTCGATGCCGGCGGCGGAAATGCGCGGGTCGGTCACCGCGGATAGGACCGTCGGGATGCCCAGCTCGGCAAAGTAACGGCGCCAGAACGGCAGCATGTCGAGCATCGCCATGGCCCGCGGCAACCCCACCCGGAACGGGCCATTGGCCGCGTTGGGAAGCGCCTCGAGCAGTTGGTCGCGGTAAGCGAACAGGTCCTCGATCACCGGCTTGCGGCCGGTGGGGGAAGGCTTGCGGAACTTGTCGGAGCACTTGTCGCCCCAATAGCTCTTCTGGCCTTCAATGACGAATTCTTTCATGTCGCACAGGTTGGAACAAGCCTTGCAAACGAAGTCACGGCTGGAAAGCTCCAGCTTCCGCAAATCGTACCCGCGGAAACGGCTTTTGGCGCCGGTCGCCTGGTGCCATTGGCGCGCAATGAGCGCCATGCCGATGGCGCCCATCACGCCGTTATACGGCGGCACGGTGATTTTTTCCTCCAGCACGCTGGCGAAGGCGGCGGTGACGGCATCGTTGTACGCCGTGCCGCCCTGGAAGTAAATCACTTTCCCGATCTTGCGCCCGCGCACCACGCGGTTCAGATAATTGAGCGCGATCGAATACGCCAGTCCGCCCACCAGGTTGGGCACGGTTTCGCCCTTGTGCAGCCAGCCGGTAACATCGCGCTCCATGAACACCGTGCAACGCTCGCCCAGGCGCGTGGGGCTGGCGGCGGCCAGCGCCAGCTTGGCGAACTCGCCCTTGATGTTGACGCCGAGCTTCTCGGCCTGCTCTTCCAGGAACGAGCCGGTGCCGGCGGCGCACGCCTCGTTCATGGCAAAATCCACAACCACGCCGCGTTCGATGGAGATGAACTTGGAATCCTGGCCGCCGATTTCGAAAATCGTGTCCACCGGCTCACCGCCCAAGGTGTTCGAGATGTGGACGGCGCCGGTTTTGTGCGCGGTGATTTCGTCGTTGACCGAATCGGCGCCGACGACTTCGGCGATCAGCTCACGCCCAGAGCCGGTGGTACCCACTCCGCGAATCTCCAGCCGCTCGCCCCACAGTCGTTCGACCTCGCTCAGGCCCTGCTGCACGGCCTCGATGGGCCGGCCGGCGGTGCGCAGATAAACGTCGTGGATGACGGCGCCGGATTCGTCGATGGCCACCACGTTGGTGGAAACCGAGCCGATATCGAGGCCCAGATACGCCGGGATGGGCCGGCCATCGGGCGGCGGAATATACACACCCACGCGGTCGCGCAACTGGATCACATTTTCGGTCGAAAGCGGCCGCGGATCCTGCACCGGAACTTCGGAGTCGTGCTGCCGCAGGCGGTGAATTTCGAGAATCGAGCGCTTGCGCGTCTCCTCCGCTTCGAGTATGGCCGTGCCAATGGCGCCGCACCAGGCGTATTGTTCGGGGACGAGCAGTTCCTCCGCACGCAGGTTGAACGCCTCGGCCAGCGCCCTGGTGACGCCGGCATTTTGGGAAACCGCACCGATCAGCGCCACCGGCGCTTCCACCTTGCGTCCCTTGACGATGGAGCCCTTGAAATTCCGCGCCACGGCATCGCACAGGCCGCGCAGAATTTCTGCCGGCTGGTAGCCTTTCTGCTGCGCGTGGATCATATCGCTCTTGGCGAACACCGAGCAACGCCCGGCAATCCGGGCGGCGGAACAAGCGCCGCACACCAGGTCGCCCACTTCTTCCACCGAATACTGCATGCGCAGCGCCTGCTGGTCGAGGAAAGAACCCGTGCCGGCAGCGCATTCGCCCGAGCGATCGTAATCCTGGATGCCGGTCGCATCCAGCCGGATGTACTTCGAGCTTTCCCCGCCGATTTCAAACACCGTACGTACTTGCGGATAGAAGGCCGACATCATCCGCGCGATGGCCTTGAATTCGTTCTCAAAAAACAGGCCCAGCACCTTGGCGATGGTGCGGCTGCCCGAGCCGGTGACGCGTATACCCTCGACGCGCACTTCGGGAACGGTTTCGTAAAACTCATCCAGCAAATCGTAGGTGGATTGGATGGGACTGCCGGAAATGCGACGGTAGTCGGAAAGCACCAGCAGGCGCCCATCGAACTCCGTCAAACGGAATTCCGGATGGGCTGCGCAGAGGCTCTCCAGTATCCCCCGGTCGGCCGTTTTACCCAGGGCAGCGAGCTTTAGGCTGATGGCCCCAATGTCCAACCCGAGGTTGATACCCATTCCATACAGTGTGCGGGTAAGTGAGGCAGTTTTCAATCAAACAGGCCTGAATTGCTGAAATCAGGGGCTGAATGGACTTTGGTGAAGGGCAGAGGGCATGGCATCGCTTGAGCACGTCCGGGATTCTTCGCCGCTGCGACCTCCTCGTGATGATGATGTTGGATTTATTTTTCAATAACTTACGGGCCGAGGCGATCCGTCTCTTGCTATGATGCTTCGGTTTGATGCATAATGAAGCATAATGAAGCAGGATGGCAAATGGTGCTGCTATGATTGCTACTAAGAACAGGGCGAAGACGCGTGTGAGTGTTGCGCTCACTTCGGAGATTCTCAACGAGGTAAGCGCGAGGGCCGAGAAATATAGCATGAGCCTGAACCGCACGATCTTGCAGCTTCTGCGTACCGGACTTGAAGCCGAGCGTCAGAAGAAACAGCATCTCGAAGAAATGCTTCGCCAATACCGCGAATGCGCCGACCCACGGGAAGCAGAGCGCCTGGGCGATGAGCTGGGTGCTATGATTTTTGGGCGGTGAAGCTAAATCGCTGGAGCGACTTCCCCAGAGCGGTTCAACGTCACCTAAGTGAGCGGCTGCTGTCCCGCAAGATAACTTCCGCCGATCTGAATAAATTACGGGTCTGGGTTGAGTCTCAACCTGAAGTGCCGGAGACGGCCTGGTACAAGGACTTTGGATCCTTCAAGATCGTCGGTGAAGGTCCAAATCCACTTAGTTTTCTGGATGCCGGACAGATACCGTTTGGCATGGAGATCCGACCGGATGACGAGGAAGACCCTACCTCCACCGAATAACCGTCCCTGCGTCATACTCAGCAACCGCAAGCGGGTGATCATCGCGCTAGTGCACACCGTGGCGTTTCTGCTGCTGGCCGTGTACACGGGGATGCTGCTGGTGCGGCCGTTGCACGCCGGTTCGCCCGCATCGGGTTGGATCATCGCCGGCGTCTACGTTGCCGTCACCACGGCGCTGCTGGTGCTGGCCGCCATCAGCGGCAATGCCGTCGAGCGGATCTACTTCGGGTTTTGCACCACCGCCGCCGGGTTCGGGTTGGCGCGGCAGATTCTGGGCGATGCGGGCATCCCTGCTGCTGTCTATGTGCGCGTGGCGATGCTGGCTTGCGCGGTCGTGATAGGTGCCGCGATGCTCCGCGGATATAGCCGCGCCGCCGCCGCCGGCAAGACTTCGCCAGCGGATTAACCGCCGCACTGGACGATCCGATGTAGCCCGCCGAACTCGGCTATTTCCGGCTCGCGATCCAGGCGTCGATCTTCGTTTCCAGCATATCGAGCGGCAGCGGCCCCTGGTCGAGCACCGCGTCGTGAAAAGCACGTAGATCGAACTTCGCTCCCAGCTCCCGCTGCGCGCGCTCGCGGAGAGCGAGAATCTTCATCTGTCCCATCTTGTAAGACAGCGCCTGCGCCGGCCATGCGATGTACCGATCCACCTCGGTCTCGATGTTTTGGTCGTCCATCGCCGTGTGCTGGTGGAAAAAGTCGACCATCTGCTGGCGCGTCCAATGCTCGGCGTGCACGCCCGTATCCACCACCCAGCGCACGGCGCGCCACATTTCATTCTGCAGGCGGCCGTAATCGCTGTACGGGTCCTGATAAAAGCCCACTTCCTTTCCCAGCCGCTCGGCGTAGAACGCCCACCCTTCGGTATAGGCGTTCAGGTCTAGGTCATAGCGGCGGAACGGCGGCAGGCCGGTGAGTTCCTGGGCGATCGAATATTGCAGGTGGTGCCCTGGGACTCCTTCGTGGTACGCGATCGCTTCCACGTTGAGCAGCAGGCGCTTTTCCGGTGCATACTCGTTGACGTTGATCCGTCCCGGCCGCGAGCCATCTCCGGCGCCCGGCGAATAGTCGGCGGGAACGCTATCGGCGCTGCGGAACGCCTCCATCGGCACAACCTCCAGCCGGGTCTTCGGCAGATGTCCGAATAAGTCCGGCAGCCTGCCGTACATCTGGTCGCGATAGTGCGTGTACAGGTCCAGGAGCTGCCGGCCGCTCCTGGCGTATAGTTTCGGATCCTGCCGGATGTGTTGGTTGAAGGACTTCAGATCGCGGAATCCCTGCGCCCTGGCGATTGCCAGCATCTCGGTTTCAATCTCCGCCACGCTCTTCAGGCCGAGCTGGTGAATTTGTTCGGGGCTGAGATCGCCTGTGGTCTCGTGACGCACCGCGAAGCGGTAGCGCGCGTCGCCATCGGGTAAGGCCCACACGCCGGGATCCAGGCGCCCGTGCGGCGCGTAATCCTCGCGCACGAATTTGGCGAATTTCGCATACGCCGGCGCCACCAGGTCTTTCACCGCGTCATCGATCTCTTCGCGCAGCGGTTTGCGCTCCGCCTCGGAGATGGAATCGGGGAATTTGCGCAGCGGCTCGGCAAACGGGCTTTTCTCGAGTGGGTAATCGGCGATTTGCTGCGCTTGCCCGGACACTTTTTCGAGCAGATACCTGGGCGGCATCAGGCGGTCGCGCCGTCCTTCGCGCATGTGCCCCATCGCCTGCTCGAGCACGCGCGGGATCTGCCGCAGACGGGACAGGTAGTCCCGGTAATCCTTCAGGTTGCGAAAGGGCGTATCGAACGCCAGGGAAGCGTATCCCAGGTGAACGCCGTCAAACTGCGTCGCCGGCATCTCCCAGTTTTTGAAGCGCGCGCTGTCGACGGCTTCGTGCAAGTTCCGCAGCATCAGCGCGCGGTTGAGCTTCTCCTGCTCCGAGAACCCGGTGACATCGATGGCCTCGAAGCGTTTGAGCGACTGGCGGTCATGCTCGAGGCTTTCGGCAATCGCCTGCTCCGAAAAATCGCTCAGCCGGTCGTTGTACCGATTATCTCCGACGTGCGTGGCCAGTTCCGGCCGTGTGCGTAGCGTGTACTCCCACTCGTCGGCAAGCAGGCGCGTCAGGCCCGCCCGCCGGTTTTCCAAAGTCTGCCCGCCGCCCTGGGCGAAAAGCGGCACCATTTGAACCACCAGGAAAAAGACGATTACCAGCGATCCGCGCAAGATACTGACCTCCGCAGCATCTATTTTAGTCGTGGCGCGGGCTGTCAAGCCTGTCTCCCTTATGCCCACTCCTCCCATTTGATACCGACCATGTCGCCGGTGCGGGCGAATTGGCGGTGCATGGCGAAGGCGCGGGAAAGCGATTGCGGCGTGTGGCCCTGCTTGACCAGGTCGATATATTCCAGCAGTTGCAGGCGGTAGCGCGGGTGAGCGCAGTTTTCGATAATGAGCCGCGCGCGGGCGTGCGGGTCCTGGCCGCGCAGATCGGCCACGCCCTGCTCCGTGATGACGACTTGCACCGAATGCTCGCTGTGATCGACATGCGTCACCAGGGGAACGATGGTCGAGATCTTTACGCCCTTGGCGGTGGAGGCGCAACTGAAGATCGACAGATACGCGTTGCGCGTGAAATCGCCGGAGCCGCCAATGCCGTTCATCATCTGCTTGCCCATCACGTGCGTCGAGTTGACGTTGCCGAACAGGTCCACTTCGATGGCGGTGTTCATCGAAATGACGCCCAAGCGGCGCACCACTTCGGGATGATTGGAAATTTCCTGCGGGCGCATCACGATCTTGGAGCCAAGGCGCCATCGAGCGACGGTCCGGTCGACGCGCCGGTCAGCACGCCGATCTGGAACTCGCGGCCCGCTTCGTGTTCCTGCCGGGCGCGCCTGGCAACCTCCAGCGGAATCGCCTTGGGCGCGCCGGCCGGTGTGAACCCGCTGAAACCTACCGTCTGACCGTGTTGAATGTGGCTGGCGGCTTCTTCGGCCGTCAGTCGGGGAAACGAAAATGACATGACAGACTATTTCTCCTGCGAGCGATAAATTTGCAGCAATTCGCGGCTGGCGGCGAACGGCGTCACCTGCCCGCGGCTCACCGCCTCTTCCAGGCGCGGCAGCCTCGCCGCCACAGCCGCGTGGCCGCGGAACGAATCTTCGAGCGCGATCGAAACCAGCTCGCGCATCCATTCGAGCGCCTGCCCGCTGCGCCGCGCGGCCAGGTGGCCGGACGCTTCCATTTGCCGGCGGTGCTCCAGCACCATGTCCCAGCTTTCGCTCACGCCTTCGCCGTTCAAAGCGGAGCAGGTGAGCACGCGCGGCGTCCAGCCATCGGCTGCAGCGGGGAACAGGTGCAGCGCGCTCGCGAATTCCACGCGGGCGCGTTCCGCCTTGCGCTTGTTGTCGCCATCGGCTTTGTTGATCACCATGCCGTCGATCATCTCGATAATGCCGCGCTTGATGCCCTGCAGTTCGTCGCCGGCGCCGGCCAGCATCAGCAGCAGAAAGAAATCCGTCATCGAGCGGACCGCCGTCTCCGACTGGCCGACTCCCACCGTTTCCACGAGCACGTTTTCGAAGCCAGCGGCCTCGCACAGCAAAATGGTTTCGCGTGTGCGGCGCGCCACGCCCCCCAGGTGCCCGCGCGCGGGCGAGGGCCGGATGAAAGCGCGGTCCTCCACGCTGAGGCGCTCCATCCGGGTCTTGTCGCCGAGGATGCTGCCGCCCGAAATGGGGCTCGAAGGATCGACGCTGAGCACGGCTACGCGCTCGCCGCGCTCGTGAATCAGGTGCATTCCCAGCGCGTCGATGTACGTGCTTTTGCCGACGCCCGGAACGCCGGTAATGCCGACGCGCCGCGATTTGCCGGTCGCGGGCAGAATGGCATCGAGCAGCCGCGCCGCCAGCTCGCCATCGGCCGGTAGATCGCTTTCCACCACCGTGATGGCGCGCGCCAGTATGACGCGGTCGCCCCGCGCAATGCCCTCCGTGTAGCGTTCGAGCGGGAGGCGTCCACGCCGGTGATGGGTGGAGCTAGCCGGCATATCCCCACGCAAAGAAATGTCGAGATGATTCTCGGCTCATCGGGCTTGACAGCCTGCGCCACCATCTACGCCGCACGAACCGTACCCATCAGCGCATGCAGAATTTTCTGCGCGCACACCGGGATCACCGTGCCGGGGCCGAACACGCCGGCCACGCCCGCGCGCTCCAGGTAATCGTAATCCTGCGGCGGAATCACGCCGCCCACGAAAACCAGAATGTCGTCGCGTCCGAACTTGCGCAGTTCGGCGATCACTTCCGGCACCAGCGTTTTGTGGCCGCCCGCCAGGCTCGATACGCCGAGCACGTGGACGTCGTTTTCCACGGCCATGCGCGCCGCTTCGCGCGGCGTCTGGAACAGCGGCCCCACGTCCACGTCGAAGCCGAGATCGGCGAAGGCGGTGGCGATCACTTTGGCGCCGCGGTCGTGCCCGTCCTGGCCCATCTTGGCGACCAGGATGCGCGGCCTGCGTCCTTCGGCTTTGCCAAATTCGTCCGCCAGCTTGCGCGCCTTCTGAAATTCCGGATCGGCCTGGCTCTCCGAGGAATACACGCCCGAGATGGTTCGGTTCACGGCCTGGTAACGGCCGAACGCTTTTTCGAGCGCCGCCGAAATCTCGCCCAGCGTGGCGCGCGCGCGCGCCGCCTGAATCGCCAGATCGAGCAGGTTGCCTGCGCCGCTTCCGGCGCTGGCCGTCAGAGCGGCCAAAGCTTGCTCCACGGCACGGGGGTCGCGCGCCGCGCGCACTTCAGCCAGGCGCCGCAGTTGCGAATCGCGAACCGCGCCGTTATCCACTTCGAGCGTATCGATATGCTCTTCGCGGCCGTTCTGATATTGGTTCACGCCAACGATGATTTCGCGGCCGGAATCGATGCGGGCCTGGCGGCGTGCGGCCGCTTCTTCAATCCGCATCTTGGGGATGCCGGTTTCGATCGCCTTGGCCATGCCGCCCAGACTTTCGACCTCTTGAATATGATGCCACGCTTTGTGCATCAGCTCGTGGGTCAAGCTCTCCACGTAGTAGCTGCCGGCCCAGGGATCCACCGCGCGCGTGATGCCGGTCTCCTGTTGCAAGTAGATTTGCGTGTTGCGCGCGATGCGAGCGGAAAAATCCGTCGGCAGCGCGATGGCTTCATCGAGCGCATTGGTGTGCAGCGATTGCGTGTGCCCCAGCACTGCGGCCAGCGCTTCCACGGCCGTGCGCGCCACGTTGTTGAACGCATCCTGCGCGGTCAGACTCCAGCCGGAAGTCTGCGAATGTGTGCGCAGCGCCATCGACTTCGGATTCTTCGGGCCAAATCCGTGAATCAGCTTGGCCCATAGCACGCGCGCCGCGCGCAGCTTGGCGATCTCCATGAAATGGTTCATGCCGATGCCCCAGAAGAAGCTGAGGCGCGGCGCGAACGTGTCAATGGCGAGGCCGGCGGCGATGCCCGTGCGCACGTATTCCACGCCATCGGCCAGCGTGTAGCCGAGCTCGATATCCGCAGTCGCGCCGGCTTCCTGCATGTGGTAGCCGCTGATCGAAATGCAGTTGAACTTCGGCATCCGCGTGGCCGAGTAGCCGAAGATGTCGCCGATGATCCGCATCGAAGGCGCCGGCGGGTAGATGTACGTGTTGCGGACCATGAACTCTTTGAGAATGTCGTTCTGAATGGTGCCGGTGAGTTGCTCCGGCTTCACGCCCTGCTCTTCTGCGGCCACAATGTAGAACGCCATCACCGGCAGCACGGCGCCGTTCATGGTCATCGAAACCGACATCTGGCCGAGCGGGATCTGGTCGAAGAGAATCTTCATGTCTTCGACGGAGTCGATCGCCACGCCCGCTTTGCCGACGTCGCCCACCACGCGCTCATTGTCTGAATCGTAGCCGCGATGGGTGGCCAGATCGAATGCCACCGAAAGGCCCTTCTGCCCGGCGGCGAGATTGCGCCGGTAAAACGCGTTCGATTCTTCGGCCGTGGAGAAACCGGCGTATTGGCGGATCGTCCACGGCTGCAACGCGTACATGGTGGAGTACGGGCCGCGCAGAAATGGCGGCACGCCGGCGGCATACTCGAGGTGCTCCATGGCGTAAAGGTCGCTGGCGGTGTACCAGGGCTTCACCGCGATGCGCTCCGCCGTCATCCATTCGTCAGCGGGCGCGGGCGGCGTGGCAGCGGCCCCGGCTTTCGGCTGGTAGTCGATCTTCGAAAAGTCCGGTTTCATCGCTTACTCCTCCATCCCCAGCCGCTTTTGCCACTCGGTGAGGGTTTGGACGGCGTTGCTCTGCATGTGAATGAAGCCCGCCACGCCGGCGGCCTTCAGCGCGTCAATCTGCTCCTTCGGATTGCCCGCCACGATCACCGGCACGCGGGCGGCCGGGCACACTTCCTGCGCCAGGGCGAGATATTCCGCGTCGGAGCTGCACAGCACAATCAAATCCGCGGCGGAGCCGGCGAATTCTTCGGATTCGGTGACGTCGAAGCCGGCGCAGCCGAAAAAGTTGAAACTGAAATTGGCGCGCGCCATGCGCATTTTGAGATCGCCGCGTTTGAGCAGCAGCACGTTGGGTACGCGGCCCGTTTTGGCCGCGTGGCGTTCGGTGCGGCGGCGGATCCTTTCGAACGCTTCCGCCAGACGGAAAGCGGGGAATGCTGCGCCGCGTTCGGCCGGCGCCGTTGCTTCCGCCGTTTTCTCTCTCAGGTCGGGATAATTGTTGACTCCGACCAGCGTGCGGTGGCGCGATGCCACGGCCTTCTCGAGCTTGACGCGGCTTTCCGCCAACGCGTGCGCAATGGCGCCCGATTCCACCGCCTGGCTGTAGCCGCCCGCGGCTTCCACCTGCTGGAAGATCTTCCAGGCCGCGCGCGCCAGCGAATCGGTGAGAGTCTCAATGTAATAGGAACCGCCGGCCGGATCGGCCACCGCCTTCACATGCGCCTCGTGTTCGAGGATGCGCCCGACGTTCACCGCCAGGTGCTCGTCGAAGCCGAACGGCTCGACCGTCAACCGGTCGCAGCCGCCAACCGCTGCCGCCAGCGCCTCCGTGGTCACGCGCAGCAGGTTCGTGTAGCGGTCATACACGCTCTTATTGAGCCGCGTGGTGCGGACATGGATGCGCGCCAGCGCGCAGTGCAAATCGGCCGGCTGGAACGCCGCCACCGCTTGCGCCCAAATCAGCCGTGCCGCACGCAGCTTGGCGATCTCCAGGAAATAGGTCGAGCCAACGGCGAAAACAAATTCGATGGAGCGTGCGGCATCGTCCACCGTGCCCTTCGCCGCCAGCGTCGCCAGCCGCTCCACGCCCGCGGCCAGCGCGTAGCCGAGCTGTTGTACGGCATTCCCGCCGGCTTCTGCCAGTTCATCGGCGCGGATCACGTTCACACCGGAGGGAACCGCCTCGGCGCACTCAAACGCCTTTCCGCTGCCGCGCGCAAAGGGGAACTGCCCCGGTGTGGTTTGGGTCTGCGCCTCCAGGCCGGGAAGATTCTCCGCGCGGTAGTAAGGCCGCACCGCTAGGCCTACGTCGGTGCGCCACACCAGCTTCTTTTCGTAATCGGCGCCCTTCAGGTCCTTGGCGATGGCCGCTTCCCAGACGGCCGTGGGAACCGGCGGGAAATCCCGGCCCAGGTTCAGAATCTCGGCGCCGGGCAAATCTTCAGGCATGGCTGCCCTCCTCGACCACCTCGATCAGATACCCGAACGCCGCGGTTTCGGTGGTTTTGGGATGAATGAAGAAGACCGTTGTGCCCCGCGAGCCCTTGCGCGGCGCTTTGTCGATGATCTTGAATCCTTTCGCGCGCAAGTAGTCGAATGCCTTCTGAATGCCGGAAACGCGCAGCGCAATGTGCGCCAGGCCGCCGCGGCCTCCGTTCTTTTCGATCTGCTTGGAAACCGGCGACTCGGGCGTCAACGGCTCCAGCAGTTGCATCAGGTTGGGACCATCGCCCACCTGCAGCAGGACCTCGCGAACCTGGTCGCCGCCGAGCACATCCTCGCGGTGCACCTCGCGGAAGCCGAGCGCCTGGTACGCAGCGACGTGCGCTTCCAGTTCGCCCGGCCGCACCGAAACCGCCACATGGTCGAAAAACAGAAAACCGGGTATTTGTTTCAATTCGGGATGCATTGTTTCGAACTCCGCTTACTCAAACTCAACCACCACCTGTCCGGACTGCACGCTTTCGCTGGCGTTGACCTTGACGGCGGCCAGCTTCCCGGAAACCGGAGCGGTGATATTCGTTTCCATCTTCATGGCCTCGAGCACCAGCAGCACATCGCCCACCTGGATGCTCTGGCCCGCGTGCGCCATCACGCGCACCACGTTGCCGGACACCGGGCTGCGGCACACCTTCTCTTCGTTCACCGCGCCCGACGGCGCGGGCGGCGCCGCCGGCGGGGCAGCCGGAACGCGCACCGGCGCCGATTCCATCACGTACCCGCGCGGCGGCTGGCTGGGAGCGTCCGCTTCAGCGGCTTCCACTTCCACTTGGTACGTTTTCTGATCGATCTTAATCGTTAGCTTCACAAAAAGGTCCTGACTAATGAAGTCTGTGCGAGGCCTGAATCGAAACGCGCCCCTGCTGCGCCCAGGCCGAAGAGCTGATGAGACGGATCTGCCGCACGTGCACCCGCACTCCGAAATAGGCTGCCAGCGCGGCGGAGATGGCCAGCAGCTCCTCTTCGCTGATCGGCTCCGGGCCGGCCGGCGTCTCTACCGCCGCGGGCGCTTTCAGGGGCGGGGCTTCAGGGGCAACTTCGGCGGTAGCCGCGGCTGCGGCTGGCCCCGCCGCGGTTTCGAGGTGCGCCACGCGCTCGGCCAGCGCGGCCAGTTGCGCCCGAATATCGCGGATCAGCGCTTCGAGTTCACTCGCTTGGATCTCGGTGGTCATCATCTTCAGCCTCGCGCTACAGCGGCATCAAACCGTGCTTCTTGGGTGGGCGCAACTCCCGCTTGGTGCCTAGGTATTCGAGCGCGCGCGCCACGTGGCGGCGGGTCAGCGCCGGCTCAATCACCGCATCCACCAGGCGGCGTCCGGCGGCCACATAGGGATTGGAAAACGCGTCGCGGTAACGCGCAATCAGCTCCTGGCGGCGCGCAGCCTTGTCCTCAGCGTCCTGAATTTCCTTGCGGAACACGATCTCTGCCGCGCCCTCCGCGCCCATCACCGCCACCTCGGCGGTAGGCCAGGCGAAGACGCGGTCCGCGCCTAGGTCCTTGCCGCACATCGCCAGGTAGGCGCCTCCATAAGACTTGCGCAGAATCACCGTGATCTTGGGAACCGTGGCCGCCGAATACGCGAACAGCATCTTGGCGCCGTGCCGGATGATGCCGCCGTGTTCCTGCTTCACTCCCGGCAGAAAACCCGGCACGTCCACGAGCGTAAGCAGGGAGATATTAAACGCGTTGCAGAAGCGGATGAAGCGCGACGCTTTGCTGGAAGCGTCGATGTCCAGCGCTCCCGCCTTCACCGCCGGTTGGTTGGCAATCACTCCCACCGTGCGGCCGTTCACCCGCGCAAACCCGATGATGATGTTCTGCGCGAAGCCGCGCTGCACCTCGAGGAAATCGCCGAAGTCCACCACCGCCAGAATCACCTTGCGAACGTCGTACGCTTTCTTGCCATCCACCGGCACCATTTCTTCGAGCGCCGGGTTGGGATCCACGCTGGCGTCGCCTTCCACCTGCGGCGGATCCTCCATATTGTTGGCGGGCAGGAAGCTGAGCAGCTTCTGGCACAACGCCACCGCATGCTGGTCGTTTTCGGCAATGAAGTGGATCACTCCCGAATTCACCATGTGCGCCTCCGGGCCGCCCAGTTGTTCGGCGGTAACGGTCTCGCCCGTTACCTGTTTGATCACCGAAGGTCCGGTGATGAACATCTGCGCCTGGCGGGTCTGAATGATGAAATCGGTCAGCGCGGGGCTGTAGGCCGCACCGCCCGCGCACGGCCCGCAGATCAGCGAAATCTGCGGCACCGCGCCGGAAAGCATCACGTTGGCGTAGAACACCTTGCCGTAGCCGGAGAGCGAGTCGATGCCTTCCTGCACGCGGGCGCCGCCGGAATCGTTCATGAATACAAACGGCGAGCCGGTCTTGAGCGCTTGCTGCATGATCTCGGCGACCTTGATGGAATGTACCTCCCCGGCCGAGCCGCCGGCCACGGTGAAATCCTGGCTGGCCAGGTGCACCAGACGGCCACCCACCGAGGCCGCGCCAGTCACCACGCCATCGGCCGGCATGATCTTCCCTTCCATGCCGAACATAGTGGCGCGGTGCTCGGCGAACAGGCCATTCTCTTCGAAGCTCGACGCGTCGACCAGCGCCTCGATGCGCTCACGTGCCGTCAGCTTCCCCGACTGGCGGTGCTTTTCCAGCTTGTCCGCGCCGCCGCCCAGCATTACCGTCTCGCGCCGCCGCTTCAACTCTTCGACTTTCTCTTGCATTGTGGTGGTGGTCATATTTCGAGCTCTCGTATCTTGGTTCCCGCTGTTTCGGCTTACGACGCCTGTCCACGCCGCGGCGCAAAGGCGCCGGCTCTTACGCCGGCGACACCGTCACCTTATGGGTGTGACCATTCAGCTTCACGTCGTAGGTAATCGTAGTGGTCACCGGCCCCTTCCCGTTTTCCGCCGCCTGGGCCGCGGCCGGCGCCGGCGCCGCCGCCGGATCCTTACCCAGGTTCTTGGGCCCATTCGCGCGTGCCGGGAAGAACTTTGGCGCCACACCCGGAAACATCGCGTAAGTTAGCACGTCTTCGTCCGACCCGTTGCAGCCATCGAGCGCCAGCGCCGCCGATCGCAATTCCTGCCATTCCGGCTTCAGCAGATCGGCGGGGCGGGTACTGATGGGCTGCTTGTTCGTCTGTTTGGCCGCCAGCTCCAGCACGTGGCGGTCGCGCCGGCCCAGCGTTTCGCCGTAATAGCCCAGCATCAGGTCGGCGAACTCGCCGGTCAGCACCTTGTACCGGCCCATCATCACATTGAAAACCGCTTGCGTGCCGATGATCTGGCTGGAAGGCGTGACCAGCGGCGGGAAACCTGCATCCTCGCGCACCCGCGGCACTTCCTCCAGCACCTCCTTCATGCGGCCGCCCGCTTTCTGCTGCTTGAGCTGGCTTTCCAGGTTGGAAATCATGCCGCCGGGTATCTGGCTGTCAAAAATCTCCGTGTCCACGCCGGTAATGTTGGAAAGAAACTCCTTGTAGCGCGGGCGGATCTTGTCGAAATGGGCTTTGATTGCCAGCAGCCGCTTCTTGTCCAGGCGGGTCGAATAGGGCGTGCCTTCCAGCATCTCCATCAGGCTTTCGGTCGGATTGTGGCCGGGGCCCAGGCTGAGCGAGCTGATCGAGGTATCCACACAGTCCGCCCCCGCTTCGATGGCCTTCATCAGGCTCACCATGGTGACGCCGGTGGTGGCGTGCACGTGCACGTGGACGCGCGTTTCTTCGCCGCAGGCCTGCTTGATGCCTTTCACCAGATCGTAGGCGGGCTGCGGCTTCAGCAGGGCGGCCATATCCTTGATGCAGATCGAATCGCAGCCCAGCTCCAGCAGCCGCTCCGCCATCTCGACAAAGCCGGTGATGGTGTGCAGCGGGCTGACGGTGTAACAGATGGTTCCTTGCGCATGCTTGCCGGCGCGCTGCACCGCCGTCACCGCACGCCGAAGGTTGCGGATATCGTTCAACGCATCAAACACGCGGAAGATGTCCATCCCGTTTGCCGCCGCCTTGTCCACGAAGCGGTCCACCACCGTGTCTTCGTAGTGCCGGTAGCCCAGCAGGTTCTGCCCGCGCAACAACATCTGCAGGCGCGTGTTGGGCATGAGTTTGCGGAACGTGCGCAGGCGCTCCCACGGGTCTTCGTTGAGGAATCGAATGCAGGCGTCGAACGTAGCGCCGCCCCAACATTCGGCCGACCAATAGCCCGCTTTATCTATATCCTCGCAGGCCGGAACCATGTCTTCCATCGCCATCCGCGTGGCCAGCAGGCTCTGATGGCCGTCCCTAAGTATAAGTTCAGTGATATCTATAGCCTTCGTCATGACATGACCTCAATAACCCTCAGCAGGAGCCGTTCTGGGCTGTCGCAAGAGTGCTAAAAATGCTCTACTCTATTGTCCCTCGAATGCGAGTGAATTGGCGATAAAAAGATGCAGGGGTCTCGAATCGAAATCGTAAATACTGTCAGTTCAGTAAGAACTTGTTAGCCGATTCTACGCGACGCGGAATCCTCGCGGGAGCGATTTTCACATGATGACGAAATTGTCAGCAGGATCAGCTTCTGCGTAGCCAAACGCGGCGCATTGGAGCTGATTCGGCTCACAGCACAAGTCAGCATCATGCAAAGTCGGGGCACTCAGTTTTCGACAAACGACTTTAGCCGGGCCAGTGCCTGATCCCACTGCTCCGAAACGAGGTCGAGGTATTTCCTAAGTTCTTCCATCGGCGCCGGATCGAATGCGAATAGCTTCTGGCGGCCGGCGCGGATGCTGTGCGCGATCCCGGCGCGCTCCAGCACACGCAGATGCTTGGTGATGGCCTGCCGGGTCAGCTTGGATCCCCCGCTCAATTGGGAAATCGAACAAGGCCGCCCAACGGAGAGCTTCGCAACCAGCGATAGCCGCGTTTCATCGCCCAGCGCGGCGAAGAGAGGTGCCTGAACCCTCCGTTTGCCAACGATGCCGCTATGGCTTTTGTGCGACATAGCCTTCAATGTTCTTCATCTGCACCGTCCAACCTCCATCGTTGCGGCGGAATGCTTCGAGACGGCGGTCGCTGGGGATTCTGTCGAAGCCGGACTCGGTAAGCAGAAGCAGGGTGCCAGCGGCGGTCTTCTCCAGCTTGAATTCGACCAGCGTAGGCGTCTCCTCCGAATAATCCGTGTTGGGGTCGACGGAATACGGGTGCCAGGTGAAGGAAAAGAGGCGTTCCGGCTCCATCTTCTGCACGACGGCGTTCCATTCTACGTGTTCGTAGCCAGGGTAGGTTATGTGGCCCCGCGAGGCCTGACCGGGCACGAATGGGCCATCCAGTTTCACGCGAAACCACTCGCCGAACTCACGGTAGTCCGTGAGGGCGCGCCAGACCCGCGAAACCGGCGCCGCAAGTTCGATACGCTTCTCGATGCGGTCATTCATCTTGAGCAACCTCCAGGTTGCATATTAACCCGACGCAACGGAAAATGCAACCCTCCGGTTGCCTTTCACGAATCCCGGGTCCTCAGCGGGCGCCGCGCGAGGCGGCCTGCCGTCAGAGCCGTCCGACCGACGTCTGCAACAAAAAGCCGACAAGCGACCCGGCTATCGGCGCCGCCAGCCCGCAGAGAATGGCCACGAATGCGCCACGCAAGAAACGGGCCCCGCCGGAGGAGTCGGCCGGATCCGTGCCGGAAAATAAGAGCGGCAGCAAACAGCCGCTAAAGAACAGGTAGAGGTACCACAGCGAGACTAGCTGCGCAATCAGCGACAGAAATGAAGTGATGAATGCCGTGACCTGTATCGCATCGACCATGTTGCCGGTTCCGAACCGTAACGGAGTGCTCACCATCAGCACGCTGGCGCCGAGGCCGATGAGGCGCGCGCCGGCCGTCGCGCACAGAATCGACCAGATCCAGATCGTCGAGTACTTACGAACGACGGAATCCAAACTTTCAGCACCGCCGGTTGCTGCCGTATGATCGTCCATAAAACCTCCAGGCCCGAGCGTACGTCTCGGGCGAACCGGAGTCAACAGCGGGCCGCGCGCCGTTTCAGTGCTGGTGCCCTTCGTGTCCCTCGGCGGAAACCGGGATGGCGCACCCATTTTCGGAAATGGCGCAGCTCAAATGCTCGAACTGCACCGTGCTATGGAAGATGTGAAATCGCTCGGCCAGCACCTGGTTCAGCCGGCGCAGTACCACATCGCTGGCCGACGTTGGAATATCGGCGATGGTTGCGTGGCAGCTCAGCGCACGTGTGCTCGAGCCCAGGCTCCAGATGTGCAGGTCGTGGACGTCCAACACGCCTTCCACGCTCCGCATCGCGGAGATGACGTCGCTCAAGCTCAGGCCGCGCGGCAGTCCCTCCAGCAGAATGTTGAGGGACTCGCGGATGATGTCCCATGCGGTCCATACGATCAGCAGCGCGATCAGAATCGAAAGCCAGGGGTCGATCTGCCGCCAGCCGGTGAAGCGGATGGCCACAGCGCCGATGACGATGGCAATCGAGCCGAGTGCGTCGCCCAGCATGTGGACGAACGCGCTGCGCACGTTGAGATCGTTCCGCGAGGATGACCGCAGTGCCAGCATGATGCCGCCGTTCACCACCAGGCCCAGTGCCGCCACCGCCATCATGATGACCTCGTTCACCGGCGCGGGGTGGCGCAGCCGCTCCACGCTTTCCCAGAGGATCCAGACCGAAAGCGCCACCAGCGTCGCCGCGTTGACGAATGCCGCCAGCACGCCGGCGCGGTGATAGCCGTAAGTCTTGATCTCGTCGGCTGGCTTGGACTGGAAATAAACGCCGAACCAGGCCAGCAGCAGCGCCAGCCCGTCGGTGAAGTTATGGCCGGCGTCGGAGAGCAAGGCCAGCGAGTGGGCACGCATTCCCGCCGCCGCTTCCACCGCGACGAAGACTAGCGTGGCGGCCAGCGACCAGCGCAGGACGCCGCCCGCGCCGCCGGAGTGGGAATTGGCGTGCGAATGCAAAAGGTTTACTCAGCCCTTGGCCGGAGGCGCGGCCCAGTGCCCGCGAATCCGCTTCCTCTATTTATTTTACGCGCGTAGCTGGGGGCGGCGGCAAGATCGATTGCATTGACCGGCTCACAGCAGCCGGAAATTCACTTCCACCTCGGCACTGCACGAGACCGGCTTGCCGTTGCGGTAGGCGGGGCGGAAGCGCCAGCGGCCAACGGCCTCGACGGCGCGCTCCTCCAGGCCGAAGCCGAGGGGTTGGCAGACGCGGATGTTGCGCGGCCGGCCGTTGGCATCGATTTCGACGAGCAGGATCACCGTGCCCTGGACCTTGCCCTTGCGCGCCTCTTCGGAATAGGCCGGTTCGGTCTTCACCAACAACACCGGCGCGGTGAAGACGCCGCGCGCAGCCTCAATGCCGGATCCGCCTACGCCGCCGGTTCCCGGGCCGGCGCCAGGACCCCGGCCGGCACCAACGCCGCCGCCAATGCCGATGCCGATGCCGTTACCTTTGCCGGGCCCGCCGGAATTCGTCCCGAAGATGCCGGCCGGGGCGCCCCAGTGCTCGACATTTACCACCGGCATAACCGTTTCGTAAGGCGCCAGGATGGCAGGCTCGATGGACAGCTTGGGATCGGGATTGCGGATTTCAACCACCGGTGGAGTGAAGACGCGCGGGGCCGGACGCGGCAAATGCCCGAGCTGCGGCGGAGCGGTCTGGCTCTGGCCTCCACCTCCGCCGCGGTCCTCAGCGGGAGGCAAGAAGACGAGATCGCGCGCCGCGAGCAGCATGGGGCGCATCAGAGCGATGGGCGGATTGGTGCCCGCGGTGGAGAACAGTATCAGCCCGATGGCGGCGGCGTGAAGCAGCACCGAGTAGAGAGTGGAACGTGCGCGTGAACCAGTCATGGCTGTGCACCTGCCACCAAGGCTGGTGCAGATGCGAGGCCATCTCGCAGGTGCTTTGTTACGAGCGCCGGCGCAGGCTCTGCCCGTGGCGCGGCGAGAAACACTGTGCGAACCAAGGAACGGTGGTGGCGTGCGTAACGCTCCCTACGCTACGGCAGCTTTCTCAGATGCCAGCCGAACTTTGCCGGCCGCTGACAAAGCGGTTGCCGCGCAGGATAAAACGCAAAGGCCGCTCCGCGCAGATGCGGATGCCGATTCGCGGCGTCGCCTGAATCTCCAGTGCACGTGGTGACGCCGGCTCGCGCACCACCAGGCTGCCGCGGGTGACGTCTGCGCCGTAGTCGGCGCGGGTGATGGCCATCGCCATGGTGAGCCGGCCGGGACCGCGGGCGATATCCTCCAATTTGCCCGCAGCGGGACGCCGCTCGCGCATCAGCTCGATGCCCGCCACCGGTTCCAAGGCGCGAATCAGGACGCAACCCGGCGTGCCCGCCGGCTCGGTTACCAGGTTGAGGCATTCATACATGCCGTAGATCAAATAGACGTAGGCGTGGCCCGGAGGACCGAAAATGATGCGGGTGCGGCCGGTGATGCCGCGCGCGGAATGGGAAGCCAAGTCGTCGCGGCCGGGATACGCTTCGGTCTCAACGATGATACCGGCAGCCGCTCCGTGCATGAGCACCTTGCCGAGCAGGGCGCGCGCCACTTCGGCGGTCGGCCGCTCATAGAAGGGCCGTTTGAGAATGGGGCCGTAGTGCAGCATCGCCGAACCATCTTCGCCCATGCGCCGTTACAATGGGAAGCGCCCATGCGATTGTTCACCGCCCTGGACCTGGCGCCCGGCGTGGCCGCCAACCTGCAACGGCTGCTGACGCAGCTTCGGCCCACCGCGCGCATCCAATGGAGCCCGCCCGCCAACCTGCACATCACCACCAAGTTCATCGGCGAATGGCCGGAGCCGCGGCTGGCCGAGTTGAAAACCGCCCTCGCCTCCCTTCCGGCGCGAGCGGATATACAGGTGCGCATCCATCACCTGGGTTTTTTCCCCAATCCACACGCGCCGCGGGTGTTCTGGTGCGGCATCGAGGCGCCCGGCTTGGCCGAACTGGCCGCCGAAACGGATCGCGCTACCGCCGCGTTGGGCGTCGCGGCGGAAACCCGCGCCTTCTCGCCGCACCTCACCCTGGCCAGAATCAAGGAACGCCTCAACCTGCAACCGCTGCGGGAGGCCATCGCCGCGCTGCCCGAGCTCGAATTCGGCGGCTTCGCGGCCGCGGCCTTCTGCCTCTACAGAAGTCAATTGCGTCTCGGCGGGAGCGTGTACACTAAGCTTGCGGAGTTTCCCTTCCAGCCATGATGCCCCTCGCCGCTTGCCTGCTCGCTTATTTCCTGGGAGCAATTCCGTTTGGATTCATCCTGGTGAAATGGAAAACCGGCGGCGACGTGCGCGGCGTGGGCAGCGGTAATATCGGCGCCACTAATGTGCTCCGCGCCACGGGCTGGACGGTGGGCGTGATTACGCTGCTGCTCGATATCGCCAAGGGGTACCTCGCCGTGTGGGCGGCGGGCAGGTTGACCGGCGGTGAAGTGCGCTGGATGGCCGCCGCCGCGGTGGCGGTGATGCTGGGCCACGCTTACCCGGTGTTCCTCGCCTTTCGCGGCGGCAAGGCGGTGGCCAGTTTCGTTGGCGCCTTTCTGTGCTTGACGCCGCTGGCTTTGGCGGCAGTGCTGGTGGTGTTCGTTGGGGTGGTGGCCTGGACGCGGCACATTTCGATGGGGTCGATCGTGGCGGCGGCGGTTTTCCCGCTGGCGGTTTGGCTGATTGCGGTGCCGCCGTTGTCCGTGGAGGCGGCGGCGTTGGTTGCCGCCACACTTATTATTTACAAGCATAGTAATAACATCCGGCGGCTGCGTGCCGGAACCGAAAACGTGTTCACTTTTGGAGCCAGGAAGTCGTGAAGCGGCTGGCCATAATCGGCGGCGGAGCTTGGGGCACTGCTTTGGCGATCGTGCTGGCCCCGCGTTTTGAGCACGTGTGCCTATGGGTCTTCGAAGGTGACGTCGCCCAGCGCTTGCAGGCTGAGCGGCAGAATGACACCTATCTTCCAGGCTTTCAAATTCCCGAAAACATCTCAGCTACCAGTGACCTGGAAACTGCCGTAGAAGGTGCCGAAGTGGTGTTGAGCGTGACCCCTTCACACCATGTGCGGCACATCTATTCGCAGATGTCGCCCTTCCTTACGGAGTCGATGGTCTTTGTCAGCGCGACTAAGGGGTTGGAGGTCGGCACGATTCTACGAATGTCGGAATTAATTCGCGCCGTCATTCGTGGATTTGCTCCACAGGTAGCGGCGTTGTCTGGACCGACCTTCGCAAAAGAGGTCGCTCACGGTGAACCAACTGCATTAGTAGTAGCATCAGAAGACACGGACTTGAACCGGCGCATTCAGTCAGCGTTTTCGGGACCGACTTTTCGGGTCTACACGTCACCAGATACGATAGGTGTAGAAATTGGTGGCGCGATCAAAAATGTGATTGCCATTGGCTCCGGCGTGATTCATGGAATGGGGTTCGGCCACAATGTGACCGCAGCATTGATTACCCGAGGGCTGGCGGAGATCACGCGACTGGCGGTGGCGATGGGCGGGCGGGCGCAGACTCTGGCGGGTCTCGCTGGTCTCGGCGACTTGGTCCTCACCTGCACTGGGGAGCTCAGCCGTAACCGCATGGTGGGCATCGAGTTGGCGCGGGGCCGGAAGCTAGACGAGATCGTCGGCTCCATGAAAATGGTGGCCGAAGGGATCAAGACCACTGACGCCGCCGTCGAGTTGGCGCGGCGTTTCGGCGTGGAGATGCCAATCACCGAGCAAATGCACCAGATGCTGTACCACGGGGTATCTCCTCGGGAAGCCATCCAGCGCCTGATGGAACGTTCGCTCAAAGGGGAATAGGCGGTTTGCCGGGCTTGCCGCAACCTCTGATGCCGAAATGGGTTAATACGAACATGGGGGGAGTCACGGCGGCTCTGGACTATGATGCGGAGCTTATGCTCCGCGTGAAAGACGGTGACGGGACAAGCTTCGCGGCGTTGCTTGAGAAGCATCGTTCGTCGGTCGTCCATTTCTTGTACCGGATGGTGCAAGACCAAGCCGTGGCTGAGGAATTAGCGCAGGAGGTGTTCCTGCGGGTGTACCGTTCGCGCGGCACTTACGAACCTACGGCGAAGTTCACTACGTGGCTGTTTCGCATCGCCACGCATTTGGCCTTGAACGCGCTTCGCGACGGCAGGAATGAGCGGAGCCAGCAGCGGCTGGACGAGCGCTCCGAGGACATGCCGGCGGTGCAGGTGGAAGACCGCCGGCCGTCGGTGGAGCAGTCGATGGTCCGCCAGGCGACGCTGGACGAAGTCAGGCGAGCCGTGGCGGCGCTGCCCGACAAGCAACGGGCGGCGGTGCTGATGCACAAGTACAGGGAGATGGAATACACGCAGATCGCCAAGGTGCTGAACTGTTCCGAATCTGCGGTGAAGTCATTGCTATTCCGGGCATACGAAACACTGCGTGCCCGCTTGGCCCATATGGCATAGGGAAGGAAGTTATGAGGTGTCCACTGGAAACTCGGGAAGACAGGGAAATCCTGGTGGCGTATAGTTCCGGAACGCTGAACGAGGCCGATACGGAGTCGCTCGAGGCGCATCTGCACTCCTGCGCGGCGTGCCGGGAGTTTGTGCGCGGGCAGGGGGTAGTGTGGGAAGCGCTGGACGGCTGGGACGGGCCGCCGGTGACGGCGGATTTCGACCGCCGCCTATTGGCGCGCATCGAGCGGGAGGTTTCGTGGTGGCAGCGAATGCGGGGCCGGCTGGGTCCCCTGTTGGTTTATCGCGCGCTGCCGGTAACGGCGGTGGCGGCTTTAGTTGTGGTGGGGGTGTTGCTGGAACGGCCGTCACCACTCAGGGTGTCGCCACCCTCGCCGGCGGTGCAGGCGGACGGGCTGCAACCGGACCAGGTGGTACGCGCGCTGGACGAGATGGACGTTCTCAACCAGTTCAACCATTCGATGAAGCCGGACGCCAGCCAACCGAGGATGTAATATGCCGAGGCTTTTGTCGATCGCGGGTCTGGCTTGCCTAGTCGCCACGGCCGTGTGGGCGGATCAGAAGATTGCCAAACCGCCCAAAGTGGCTGCACCGCCGGGTCCCCGTCCGGCGGCCCGGGCAGCCGCCCGTCCCAACGGCGGTCGCGGGGCTGCGCCAGGCCACCGGCTGAACAACCCGTTGAACCCCGGGCAGCGCTTCCTGCAAATGACCCCGGAAGAGCAGGAGCGCGTAATGGAACGCGCCAGCCCGCAGCAACAGGCGCGGATGCGCGCGGCGCTGGAACGTTACAACAACCTGCCTCCGGCGGCGCGCGAGCGGCTTTTCCGGCAATACCAGGTGTTGAAAGGCTTGCCGGTGGAGCAACAAGCGCTGATCAGCCGCCAGTTTAGGGCATTTAACCAGTTGCCGGCGGACCGGCGCTGGCCGGTGGGGCAGGAATTGCTGCGGCTGCACAGAATGACGCCTGACGAACGCCTCTCTCGATTGGACAGTGAGAGATTCATCGAACGGTACTCCCCGGCCGAGCAGCGGATTCTGAGAGACCTTTCGATGAATTTGCCGCCCGAGTACCCGCTCGGCGGCAAATAGGGTTTTACCCGCCCTGCACCGGTCGCGCCGGGACCAACTTTGGAGAGCAGCCGCCCGTTGTCGAAATGCGACTCCGCAATTGCTAACCAAGTCGTTCGTTGATTTTCTGTCGAGAATTCTGTTACGTTGCGTTGACCTTGAATTGTTGTGGCGCGTTTCACTCGCCGGGAGGGCGCAATGAAGCGAACAGTGGCGGCCGGTAACGGGAATTACCGCGAGATGCTGCTGAGCAAACGGCACGATGTGCTGGCGGGGCTCGGCACCAAGTTCGATACCCTGGCGCGGATGGGCCGCGTCGCGGAAGAAGACCAGGCACAGATCACGCACGATGAATTCGTCTCGCTGCGCCTGAACAGGCTCGACTACCTGGAACTGCGGATGATCGAAGAGGCGCTGGACCGATTAAACTCAGGCGATTATGGCATTTGCCTGGCGTGCGAGGAGCCGATCCCGGCCAAGCGCCTGAAAGCCCTGCCCTGGGCGCGCTATTGCGTCAACTGCCAGGACACGATTGGCGCCGAAATGGATCAGGACGCGAAGGTTACGCCGCGCCTGGCGGTGGGCGTGGCGGATTGACGTGCGGCGGGTCCACGGCCTGCCAGCTCCCCCAAGCCTCACCGTGCGCCCGGCGTAAGCCCCACCCGTACAAGCTGAAACTTCTGTTTCCAGCCGTTGGCCTGCGTCGGAATCACAGGTGTGCCCCGCTTTCACGGGATTGACCGGCTTGGGATGCGGGTTCTACAATTGAGATCAGCCGAGTTTGATCCCATTCCGGTACCGGTGTCCCATGGACCGAATACGTCTTTCGATCGTTTGCGTCTCGATTTCGATTCTGGTCTGTCTGATAGCCGCGGCCCAGCAAACCGATTCCCAACAGCAAGCGGAACAGGAAAAGCGCCAGGCGCTGCGCGAGACCATCTCCAAGCCGCTGACGGAGAAGCAGAAGAAAAAAAAGGAAGCGCAGCTCAAGAGGGAACTTGAGTCGCCCTACCGCAAGTGGTTGAACGAGGACGTCGCCTATATCATTACCGACGAAGAGCGGGCTGCGTTCAAGCGCCTGCAGACCGACGAAGAGCGCGAGCAGTTCATCGAAAATTTCTGGCTGCGGCGCGATCCGACGCCCGATACCGTGGAGAACGAGTTCAAGGAAGAGCATTACCGCCGGATCGCATACGCCAACGAACACTACGCTTCGGGAATCCCTGGGTGGAAGACGGATCGCGGGCGGATCTACATCGTGTATGGGCCGCCGGATGAAATCGAGGACCATTCTTCGGGCGGGTTCTATGAGCGGCCTCCGGAAGAGGGCGGCGGCGAAACCTCCACCTATCCGTTCCAGCAGTGGCGCTACCGGTACATTGACGGCATCGGCAACAATGTGGTGCTCGAATTCGTGGATCCCACCATGTCGGGCGAGTTCCACCTGACCATGGACCCCTCGGAAAAGGACGCCTTGCTGTACGTGCCCGGCGCCGGCCTCACCATGATGGAGCAGATGGGCCTGAGCAGCAAGAACCAGCGCTTCATGAATACCGACGGTACCCACCTGGGGCAGGCCTTCGGCGGCCAGCCGGAGAGCATGATGGAATTCACCCGCTTAGAGAACTATGCGGCGATATTCAAGCCCCCAAAGGCGCAGTTCCCGGACCTGGAGGCCAAGGTCGATTCCAAGATCAGCTATAACATTTTGCCGTGCAAAGTGCGCACCGATTATTTTCCGGTGACGGACGCTTCGGTGCTGACCTATGTCACGGTGCAGTTCGATAACAGGGACCTGCAATTTACCTCCAAGGAAGGCTTGCAGCGGGCGACGGTGAACATTTACGGCCGCGTGACCACCATGACGCGCCGCATCCTGTCGACCTTTGAAGACACGGTCACGGTCAATGCCCCGCCGCAGCAACTGCAGGCGTACCAGGCGCTGAAATCCATTTACCAGAAGGCGCTGCCGCTGGCACCCGGGACCTACCGGCTGAACGTGGTTTCCAAGGACCTCACGGCCGGGAACATGAACAATTACGAGGTGGCCATTACCGTTCCCCGCCTCGATCCGGACAAGGCCAGCACCAGCACGGTCATGCTGGCGGATATCATCGAGAAAGTGCCCATGAGGAGCATCGGCACCGGACAGTTCATCATCGGCGACTCCAAAGTCCGGCCGCGTATGGACGATGTGTTCAAGCACGAAGAGAAGATGGGTATCTATTTTAAAGTCTATAACTTGGGGGCGGACCAGGCGACCCACAAACCGGACGGCACGGTGACCTATGAGCTGGTGCGGTCCGGCTCCAACGAGAGGATCTTCGATTTCACCGAAGAGCTGAGCCAGATTCCGGACGCCTCGGCTTCCCAGGTGACGATTGAGAAATTCCTCCCCCTAAGGACGCTGCTTCCCGGGCAATACACGCTACGGATGAAAATTTTCGACAAAAGCCGTAACCAAACCCTCACACCCTCGGCCAAGTTTACGGTAACCTAGTACACGGGTCAGCGTCCGTCAAGAGCGGGCGAGCGTCGCGATGGTGACGAACAAGGCGCAATACACGGCGGCCTGCATGCTCGCAGGGGTTTTGTGCGTGCTTGCGCCCAGCGCCGCCCGCGGCGCGGAGCCGGTCAAACTGTCGGGCTCGATTGCGGGCGTTATCAGCAATTCGCGCGGCGTGCCGCAAATGGGCGCCACGGTAATCCTGTACAACCACCAGGACCGGCAGATCGGCAAGGTCCTGAGCGATGAGAACGGCCAGTTCCGGCTCGCCGGCCTTTACCCGTCGCTATACTCGCTGCGCGTGACGCTGGCCAGTTTTGTGCCCGCCATCCGCCGGGACATTTCGGTTGAGTCGGGCCGGCTGAGCCGTCTGCGCGTCAGTTTGAACACGCTGTTCAGCTCCATCCAGTTGGACTATCCGAACATCGAAAACGGCAATTTTGTCTCCGACGACTGGAAGTGGGTGCTGCGCAGCGCTGCCGACACGCGCCCGGTGACGCGCTTCCGGGAGGACCCGATCGTGGCGCCCCAGGGCGCGCCGGTGAAGGTGTTTGCCGATGTGCGCGGCATTCTCCGGCTCTCGGCCGGCGACGGCCCGCTAGTGGCCGGCGCCGCCAACCAAGCGGATCTCGGCACGGCATTTGCCCTGGCAACCTCGCTCTATGGCGACAGCCTGCTTCAGTTAAGCGGTAATTTTGGATACGGCTCGCAGAACGGCGTCCCGGCCGCGGCGTTTCGCACCAGCTACAGCCGCGAGCTGGCCGGCGGCAAGCCGGTGATTTCGGTCACCATGCGGCAGTTGTATTTGCCGGAACGGATGGGCTCGGTGCTGGCCGGCAGCGATGCCGGCATACCCATTCTGCGCTCGCTTTCGGCAAGCGTGGACAACCGTACCCAGGTCACCGATAACGTCTCGGTGCAATACGGGACTCAGGTGGACACTGTCTCGTTCCTGGACCGGCTCACGTATCTGAGCCCGTACGCCCGCCTGGCTTGGGCTGTGAATAGCGCGACGGATATGGAGTTCTCTTACTCCTCCGGCAATGCGCATCCCGAAATGGCGGACTTCGGCGCGGACGATGCCGACCTGCGCCAGGACCTCAACACGCTGGGAATGTTCCCGCGCCTCTCGCTGGCCAACGGCGACGCCCGGCTGCAGCGCGGCCAGGAATACCAGGTTGGGGTGGCGCATAAGCTGGGATCGCGCACCGTTCGGCTGTCCGCCTACCACGCGCTGCTGAGCGACGCCGCCATCACCATGGTGGCGCCGGCGGCGCTCGTAATGAGCGGCAATATTCTTCCGGACCTGTTCTCGAACAGCTCGATTTTCAACGCCGGGAACTTCGACATGGCGGGATTGGACGCAGCGCTGACGCAGAACCTGGGAGAACACGTGAGCGCCACTGTATCCTATGGCAATGAGGGCGCCTTGACCGCCTGGCATCAGGAACTGGTGAGCAACAGCCCGGACGAATTGCGCTCGATGATCCACGCCGGGCGCCGCGAGGCCGTGACCGCGCAGGTCGCCGCCACGGCGCCGCGCACCGGCACCCACCTGATCGCCAGCTACCAGATGACCATCGGCAACGCCCGCTGGGTGATGGCCGATAATCCGTACAGCATGCAGCCGCTGGAGCCGCTTCCGGGTTTGAATATCTGCGTGCGGCAGCCGATCCCCGGCCTGGGGAAGCGCGTCGAGGCCACCGCCGACCTGCGCAACATTTTTGCGCAGGGGTACCTGGGGATCAATACGTCGTCCGGCCGGTTATTGCTGGTGGATAACCCGCGCAGCGTGCGCGGCGGGCTGGCGTTCATCTTCTGATTGCGGCTCAGCGTGGCTTCACAGCCTCCGCCGCGGTTTCAGTGCATCACCCAGCCGCCATCCACGTTTAGGCACTGTCCGGTCATCCCGTCGCTCAGCTCGGATGACAGAAACAGGCACACCCGCGCCACATCGAGCGGCGTGATCCTGCGCGCGAGGCACTGGTCGGCCACCATCTTGCGGGCCTCCTCCTGGCTCACGAAGCGGACCTCGGATTCGGTCTGGATGAAGCCCGGCGTGACGCAATTCACGTGCACGTTGCACGCTCCGGCCGCGCGCGCCAGGGAGCGGGTCAGCCCGATGACTCCTCCCTTCGACGCCGTGTAGTGCGCCAGGTTGCCCACCCCCAGAAAGTACGTTACCGACGAGATGTTGACGATCTTGCCCGCGCGCGCCTCCATCATCGGCTTCAGCGCCAGTTGGCTGGCGCGGAACATGCTCTTGAGGTTGATGTCCTGCATCTCATCCCACTGCTCGTCGGTGATTTCGAGGAATGGGCGGCGCGGGTATATGCCGGCGTTGTTGACCAGGATATCGATGCGGCCGAAACGCGCGTGCGCCGCCTCCACCAGGGCGGCCAGATCGGCAGCGCGGCGCACGTCGCCGGTAATGGCTTCCGCCCATCCGCCGGAGGCGGCAATCGACTCTGCCACACGGCGATTGCTTTCCGCGTCCCGGTCGAACAGGTACATGCGCGCGCCCTCTTCCGCGAACCGCCGCGCAATCGCTTCTCCGATTCCCGTCCCCGAGCCCGTTACCAACGCCACTTTGTCCTGTAACAGCATCTATCGGCCTCCCTTCCCAGATGGAACCGCCTCACGCAAACGATAGTGTCGCCATATTCTAACGCCGCCATTTCCGCGCCGCCGCGTGTGGCGCGCGAAAACTTCCTAATCCACCGGGCACCCGCCTGGCATAGAATATCCAGGTGATGATCGACCGCCGTTCCTTCCTGACTGCGGCTGCGGCCCTGGTTCCAGCCGCCGCGCAAACGCCGCGCGATTGGGCCGGCCGGGAAACCGTTCGCTATCCCGATCCCGATATCGTCTCGCTCGACCGCCGCTTCGACAAGTACAAAATCGGCAGCGCCGCTATCGAGCGCCTGTACACCGGCGCCCAATGGGCTGAAGGGCCCGCCTGGGATGCCGCCGGCCGCTACCTGGTCTGGAGCGACATTCCCGCCAACCGCCAGATGCGCTGGCTGGAAGAAGACGGGCACGTGAGCGTCTTTCACGATCCCTCCGGTTACTCGAACGGCAACACCTTCGATTTCGAAGGCCGCCTGGTCTCGTGCCAGCACGGCCCCCGCCGCGTGGCCCGCTATGAGCACGATGGCTCCGTCACCGTGATCGCCGACCGATGGAACGGCAAGCGGCTGAACTCGCCCAACGATATCGTTGTCCACCCCGATGGCGGCATCTGGTTCACCGACCCCACTTACGGCATTCTGGGCAACTACGAAGGCTTTCAGGCGAACTCCGAGCTGCCGACGGCGGTGTATCGCGCCGATCCCAAGACCGGCAAGCTGGATCTGGTTGCCGCCGATTTCGGCCAGCCCAACGGCCTCTGCTTTTCTCCCGATTACCAGAAGCTGTACATCATCGATAGCGGCGACGCGAAGAACATCCACGTCTTCGATGTCGCGGACGGGCGCCAGTTGCGCAACGGGCGCGTCTTTTCGAAGATGGTTACCGCCAAGGGCTCCGGCATCGCCGACGGCATGCGCGCCGATATCGACGGCAACCTGTGGGTCGGCGCCGGCTGGGTAGGCCCGGGCTATGACGGCGTGCACGTGCTCACGCCCGGCGGTGAGCGCATCGGCATGATCCTGCTGCCGGAAGTCTGCGCCAACCTGTGTTTCGGCGGCCCTAAACGCAACCGCCTGTTCATGGCCGCCAGCCAGTCTTTGTACGCCGTTTACGTAGGCACCCGCGGCGCGCACGTGTGCTGAGCGCGGAACGGCCATCGAAGGCCGGCGCACGGGCGGATGGTGCCTGTGCGACACAGAAGTGAATGTCACGTTTCAGAATCGGGTGCGGGTGAAGCTCCCCAAGAGCGGAAGATTGTAGCCCACGGCGTGAGCCGTCGGGAAAAGGGGGATTGCGCACAGCCCCGGAACGGGGCGAAAGACGCTTCCGTCATGGATGTTCCGCCCCCCTTCCGGCGCGCGGCCTTGCAGATGAAACCACTCGTCCCGCTCGACTAAAATTGGAATAGGTGTCCTGGCGGTCGATCATCACGCTCAGTCTGATGGCTGAGCTGTTGCTGTTCGCCGGGTGCCGCTCGGGCCCGGCGCACGCGCCCGCCATCGGCCAGGCTTTCGTGGGGCCGGCCACGCTCAAGATCCACCTCGATATCTCTCTGCAGTCGCCCACCGTCGCGACCGTGAAACACGGCGAGCGGCTGGAGATTCTGGCGCGGCGCCGGAGCCTGATTCGCGTCCGCACTCCCCGTGGAGCGGAGGGCTGGACCGAAACCCGCCAGTTGCTGGCCGCCTCGGATATGGCTAGCTTGCGGGAACTCGCCGAACGCTCCGCCAAAATGCCGTCGCAAGGCCAAGCCTCCAGCTACAGCGATTTGAACGCTCACACGCAGCCTTCGCGCGCCGCGCCCAGCTTTCTGCAGATCCGGGCGGGCGAAAAGTTCGACGTGGTGGCCACGATCCTCTTACCGCGCACCGACCTGCCCAGGGCGCCCTTGGTCTTTCCGGCGCCGAAAAGACCGTTGAAAAAAGGGGAGCCCAAGGGGAGGGTTCCGCCGCCCCCTATGCCCAAGCCGCCGCCCCTGCCGGCCGATTGGCTGGAATTATCCGGCAGGAACCCGGACCAGCCTGCACCCGAGCCCGAAGAACCAGCCGGGCAGCCGCCGCCGGAGCTGGATTACTGGACCCTGGTGCGCGTTTCCACCGGGCAAGCCGGCTGGGTGATGACGCACTATGTCTCGATGTCCATCCCGGACGAAGTCGCCCAGTATGCCGAGGGGCGCCGCATCGTCGCTTATTTTCCCCTCGGCCAAATAGTCGACCAGGACCTGCGGAAAAACATCTGGCTCTGGGTCACCGTTAGCAGCGGCGTTCACGATTACGACTTTGACAGCTTTCGCGTGTTTGTCTGGAGCCTGCGCCACCACCGTTACGAAACCAGCCATGTGGAACGGAACCTGGAAGGCTATCTGCCGGTGCTGGCGAAGCCGGCCGGCGCCGGCGGGCAAGCCGAGCCGGACTTTTCGATCTGCGTGCTGAACAAGACGGGCCAGAGGGTGCGGCGCGAGTATGTGCTTTCGGGCGGAAGGGTCCACCTAGTATCGGAAAGCGACTGCCCGGTGACGCCGCCGGTCTACACGCCGCAGGCGGCCTCCGCAACCGAGCTCGCCACCGGCGCCGCGCCAACCACGCCTCCGCCTCGGCAGAGCTTCTTCCAGCGCCTGAAGAATCGATTGAAAGCGCTGACCCGGTAGGCGCCGGGGCAAGGCACGGGCGTTGCAGAGCCCCATGCAGCGGCTAAGAATGCCGGAGGTAATTACTGGACGCCGCAAATATTGCCGCTGAATTCACCGTTCCATCGTCCGCTCACGCCAAACGGGCTGCTGGCATCTGCCCAGAGGATGAATGGGCCGGCGACGTCCAACTGCCCCGAAGCAGACGCGAATCTACCGGTTCCTTTCACAATATTCGCGTTGGCCTTGTAGCTGCCCAACCAATTCGCAGCGGGCCAGATCACTACAGCATGGGGAACTTCATAGGTGAAACAGTCACCCTGTCCGCCCAACCAAGCCCCAGACGCGCCGAAGCAGACCTTATATACCCCGTCTCTCAGGATCGAAACCGCTCCTTGTCCGATCTGAGTTCCGTCGTTGCCCGACATGCCGCCGGAGAGAAACTCGCCGGCAAGGCTGGCATACACCGGGCCGCCCCATGTGTCTGTTGATGCGAACTGATTTGAAGTGGGCAGGCTGCCCTGCACGATCCCGTGAAATGCCTTGCATCCATGCTGCGCCTGCGCCTGTGAAGCGGGCACGGGGAGAAGGACGGCTGCGAATGCTAGCGCGAAAACGAAGGTCAATGCAACAATGCTTTTCCGTCTCATGGTCAAACCTCCTTAGATTTGGTGGCCAGGCGCGGTTTTGGGACAGCGCCAGCCCTCACTTAGGGAATCGAAAACGGCGGGGGAAAGCTACAATGTTTCCAGAGGAATTCTTTCCGGGTGCCGATGAACGCCGCCGCTACGCACGAGATCACCGGTATGTTGAGGGCTTGGGAGAGGGGTGAGCCCACCGCCCTGGACAACCTCATCCCCCACGTGTACCGGGAGCTGAAGCGGCTGGCACGGCGGCACATGCGCGGCGGCGATTACGGGAACCTCCAAACGACTGCTTTGGTTCACGAAGCCTACATCCGGCTGGTGGAGATACACAGCGCAAGGTGGCAGGACCGTGCGCACTTCTATGCTGTAGCGGCTCGAATCATGCGGGGCATCCTCGTGGACGCCGCCCGTGTCCGGTGGTCTCAGAAGCGCGGCGGGTTGCCCCGGGGCGTCGGCACGTCCACCGGCATTGACCTGGACCAGATTCCGGACATGGGGTCCGGACGGGCGGAAGAGATCCTGGCTATCCACGAGGCGCTGGAGCATCTGGCCAAAATGGATGCCCGCCAGGCGGAGGTGGTTGAGATGCGCTTTTTCGGCGGGCTCAGTGTGGATGAGACCGCCGAGGTGCTGGAGATCTCGCCGCAGAGCGTCATGCGGGACTGGAAGCTGGCCAAAGCCTGGCTGCGGAGAGAGATTGGGAAGGGTCGTGTCACGAAGCCATAGACGCTGAAATCTGGATCCCGGTGAGCGGGCGGCCGGCGCGTGTGGTTGCCGGATCGTCCAGGCCATGTAGGCCATGTCAAGGCCATGGGATTTGCGATTTTGCGGTGCTATAATCCGCCCAGGCTGTTATGGATTCGGCCCGCTGGAAACGCATCAAGGAGATTTACCAGGAGGCGTCGGAACGCGAGCCCGAGGAACGGGCGGTATTTCTTACGGTCGCCTGCGCCGGGCATGACGACTTGCGGCGCGAGGTGGAGTCTCTGTTGGCGCAGCCGTCGGCGGACGACCTGCTCGACCGGCCCGCGTGGGAGTCCGAGGCAGGCAGCCGGAATACGCCTTCGGACGCAGCCCTGCCAGCCATCGGGCAGCGGGTCGCCCACTACGAGATTCAAGCGAAGCTTGGTGAAGGCGGCATGGGGGCTGTGTACCGTGCCTTCGATACGCAACTTCACCGGCCGGTAGCGCTCAAGGTCCTTCCACCGGAGTATGCATCCGACCCCGAATGGCGGTCCCGATTGCTGCGCGAAGCCCGCGCCGCTTCCGCACTGAATCATCCGAACATCGTAGGCACATACGAGGTCGGCTCCGATAACGGCGTGGACTTTTTCGCCATGGAGTACGTGGAGGGCAAGTCGCTGACCAAGATCATCCCTGCCGGGGGAATGGGGCTGGATGAAACCCTGGACTACGCGGTGCAGATCGCCGGCGGACTGGCGAAGGCCCACGCGGCAGGTGTGATCCATCGGGATCTGAAGCCGGGCAACATCATGCTGAACACCGATGGGCTGGTGAAGCTGCTGGATTTCGGCTTAGCCCGGAGGGCGGAACTGGGGCCTGGGCACGAGAGCACGGTGACGATGGAAGGCCGGATCATGGGCACACCTGCTTACATGTCTCCGGAGCAGGCGCAAGGACAGTCGGTTGACGCGCGATCCGACATTTTCTCGCTGGGCGTGGTGCTTTACGAGATGGCCACCGGCACTCGCCCATTTCGCGGCGACAGCGCGATGTCGGTAATTTCATCGATCCTCAAGGACTCGCCGCCCGCTCCCGCCGAGGTCAATCCAGCGGTCCCACGCGACCTCGATCGCATCGTCAGGCGCTGCCTCGTAAAAGATGCTGCCCGGCGCTACCAGAGCGCGGTAGACCTTCACAGCGATCTCGAAGATTTGCAGCTGCGGGCCGCGTCTGGCGAAGCGCTCGAGTTCGTGCGCCCCGGCACCCGGCGGAGGCTGCCCAAGCGGTTCGTGCTGATCGTTGTGGGCGTTCTAACGGTCATCACGGGATACGCAATCTTCCGGCGTGCCGGGCAGACAGGGAGCCCGCGGCCCGCTTTGGTTCACGCGGAGTTCTCGCAATTGACGTCGCAACCCGGCGTCGAGTGGTTCCCGAGTCTCTCACCCGACGGGAAGTGGCTGGTCTATGCGGGTGCCAGCGCCAGAGGCCGCCAGATTTATCTACAGAGCGTCAGCGGGCAGAACCCCTTCGACCTCAGCAAGGATCCAACGGTTGACGACGACCAGCCGGTGTTCTCGCCGGACGGCGAGCGCATCGCCTTCCGCTCCAGCCGCGAGGGGGGCGGCATCTTCGTCATGGGCCGCACGGGCGAGGCGGCCAGACGCGTTACGCATATGGGCTTCAAGCCATCATGGTCGCCCGACGGCACCCAACTCGCCTTCACGACCGAAAACGTCGAACTAAATCCGCAGAACGTGGATACGCGCAGCGAGTTGTGGGTCGTCACAGTGAGCAACGGAAAAGCGCGTCGGCTCAACGAGGGAGACGCCGTCTTGGCGAGCTGGTCGCCACACAATCACCGTATCGCATACACACACCGGCTGGGCAATCCGGCCCAGGCAGAGTTGTGGACGATCTCGGTCACAGGCGGAACTCCCACACAGGTGACCGGCGATAGGGCCACCAACTGGAATCCCGTATGGTCTCCGGATGGGAAGTATCTCTATTACGCGAGCGACAGGGGCGGCAGCACGAATCTCTGGCGTGTCCCGATCGATGAAACGTCCGGCAAGGCAAGGGCAGAGCCTGAACCGATCACAACGCCAGCGCCGTACCTCGCCCACCCGAGCCTCTCCGCCGACGGGAAACGCATCGCGTACACATCGGTACTCGTCACGGCGAACATTCAGCAACTGGCGCTGGATCCTTCCGGCGCCCCAAAAGGACAACCGGCTTGGGCGACCACCGGCTCGCTGCGCTGGTCGGATCCCGATCCTTCGCCGGACGGCGAATGGGTTGCATTCTACTCGCTCGTGCAACCTGGAGGACACCTCTACGTCACACACCCGGACGGCACGGCGATGCGGCAACTGACGAGCGATTCCGCGACCGATCGCATGCCTCGTTGGTCGCCGGATGGCAGGTGGATTGCCTGTTTCTCAAATCGTAGCGGCCACCTGGAACTGTGGAAGATCAGACCCGACGGCAGCGACTTGCAGCAGCTCACGGAAGGTGGAGCAGGGTACCTTGCATGGTCCCCAGACGGCTCACGGATCGCGACGGTCGGCGCGATCGAAGCGCCGGTCGTCAAGTGGAGGGTTTTGGTCTTCGACCCGAATCGCCCGTGGAAACAACAGACTCCGGATGTGCTGCCGCCGCTCGACCCTCCATCCGTCCACTTCCTGGTGAATTCGTGGTCGCCCGACGGCGAGCACCTCGCCGGTCACGTGGATTCGGCGACACAAGGGATTGTGATGTATTCGCTGCGCTCGCGCAAATACGAACGGCTGACCGACTTCGGCCAATGGCCGGTGTGGCTGCCGCACAGCAACCGCGTGATGTTCGTCGCGGCCGGCAAGGCATTCTACATCGTCGACACGCAGTCAAAGCAGGTCCGGAAGATCTTCTCCGTAACACGCGACATCCTAGGCCCACCGCAGCTCACACGCGACGGCAAGACTGCGTACTTCTCGCGGCGCGTGACCGAATCGGATATCTGGCTCCTGACGTTGAAGTGACGCTGGCTTCCAGCCTGAGGCGGACGCGGTGCGCGAACTGCGCGACATCACCGTACCGGTCGCGGGCGGCTCGCGGCGATGGTTGTTATGATAAGCGCAGACCCATGACCGCCGTCGCGGAATCCACGCCAAAGACGCGCCTGCCTTGGGCGGCCATCGCCTGGATCGCGGTGCCGCTGCTGGTCTGCTACGCGGCAATCCTGCAGAGGCTCATTCTCCAGTGGTGGAACGATCCCGACATGGGGCACGGATTCTTCGTGCCTCTGGTGGCGGGATACATCGTGTGGCAACGCCGCCGGGAGTTGCTGGCCACCGAGGCTCGTCCCACCTGGTGGGGACTGCTGCTGGTGGCGTGGGGCGGCGTGCAGCTCCTCATCGGCACGCTGGGAGTGGAGCTGTTCACGGCGCGCACGGCGCTGGTGATAACCCTGATCGGAGTGGTGTGGACGGTGGGCGGAAAGCCGGTGCTGCGCAAGCTGGCATTTCCGCTGTTTCTGCTGTTTTTCATGGTGCCCATTCCCACCGTGGTCTACAACAGCCTCACCTTCCCGCTGCAGCTTCTGGCCACCCGCATGGCGGCATCGGGGCTGCTCGCGATCGGCATTCCGGTGCTGCGCGAAGGCAACATTCTCGATCTGCCCAACCAGCAGCTTTCCGTGGTGGAAGCTTGCAGCGGCATCCGCTCGCTGCTATCGCTCACGTTTCTGTCCCTGGTGTATGGCTATTTCTTCGAGAAGCGGACCTGGCTGCGGGTAGTGCTGTTTCTGGCCACGATTCCCGTCGCTTTGATTGCCAATGCCGGGCGGGTGATGGTGACCGGGATTCTCTCCGAGATCCGCAGCGATCTCGCGGAAGGCTTCTTCCATGAGTCTACCGGGATGGTGATTTTTCTGGCGGCCGGGGTGATCCTGTTCCTCCTTCATCGGGTTCTTCTTCTGCTTACCAGGTTCGGCGCGAAGAAAGGACCGGCGCGGATATGACGAAGAATCCGTACGTGCGCGTGGTAACCGTGCTCCTGCTGCTGGAGGCGGTCGCGTTTTACGCCTTCGCATCGCGGCAGGAAACCGCGCCGCCGGTCGAGCCGCTGCTCTTGTTTCCCCCCGTGATCGGCGATTGGCTGATTTATCGCGATTTCCCGCTCGACCAAGAAGTGCTGGACGTTCTCAAGGCGGACGACACGCTGAACCGGTTCTATGCGAACCAGTCCACCAAGGAGTTGGCCGGCCTCTACATCGCCTACTTTAAGACGCAGCGCTACGGCCAGGCGCCGCACTCTCCAAAGAATTGCCTGCCGGGGTCCGGTTGGGAGCCGGTCAAGGCGGATTTCGTTTCCCTGCGCGCGCCCGGCTGGGACGCGCCGATCACGGTGAACCGCTACGTGGTGGAGCGCGGCGATGAGAAAAGCGTGACCTTGTACTGGTATCAAAGCCACAACCGGGTGATTGCCACCGAGTACGCCGCCAAATTCTGGGCGGTGGCGGATTCCATTCGCTACCGGCGCAGCGATACGGCGCTGGTGAGAATCATGGTCCCGGTGGGACCGGCGGGTGTCGGCCGGGCCGAACAGACTGCGGCCGCGTTCGCGCAGGCCGTCTTTCCCGCTCTGCTGCGGCAATTGCCGCTATAGGCGCGCGCGGGCGGCAAGTGCGCGCGGCTTGAGGGAGCGCGGCTTCAAAGGGCCTCCAGCCCCGCTACCGCACTTCGATCCACTGCGGCATCATGCGCAGCATGCCGCCCTTCATCCAGGCGCGGAACGGAACCCGCCCGAAGACCGCGCGCAGCCGGGTCTCGAGCGCGTCGTCCTGCGAGCGCTTCAGCCAGATATCGAGCAGGGTGCGGCGTCCCGGATAGAGCAGCAGGCCGACGTCTTCGGTGGCGGGAATCCCGGCCTTCTTCTTGAGCAGCGCGATGGCGGTGTCCAGGCCGCCCAATTCGTCCACCAGCCCGCGCGGCCTGGCCTGCGAACCCAGCCAGACCCGGCCCTCGGCCACCGGCTCGATTTCGGCGTACGGGCGGTGGCGCGCGGCGGCGACTTTGGCCACGAACTCGTGATAGCTTTGGTCGATGCCGCGCTGCACCAGCGCGCGCTGCTCGGCGTTGAGCGAGGTGTAATCGGAATCGATGCCGGCGTTGCGGCCGCGCTCCACCGCGTCCTTGGTGATGCCCAGCTTGTCGTAGAGCCCGTGCAGGTCCGGCTTGCCGAAGACCACCCCGATGGAGCCGGTTTCGGTTTCCGGATAAGCCACAATCGGGTCGCCGGTCATCGCCATGTAATAGCCGCCCGAAGCCGCCACGTCGGACATCGAAATCACCACCGGCTTTTTCTGGTCTGTCAGGTTCATCTCGCGCCACATCTCGTCGGACGCCGTGACCTCTCCGCCGGGCGAATCGATGCGCACCAGGATGCCCTTGGCGAGCGGGTCGGCCGCGGCCTCGCGCAGCAGCTTGTCGAAGCCGTAGGAAGTCAGCCCTTCGCCGCCATCGTCGCTGGGATCGCCGCGAACGATATCGCCCTCGGCCACCACCAGCGCGAAGTGATCGCGCGGCACGGTGCGCGGCGAGGCCTTCAGATACCGCGAGAGCGGCGCCTTGTTGGGCTCCGGGCCGCCCAGGCGCTGGCGGAGCTCGCCCCACATCTGGTCCTCGAAGCGCAGTTCGTCCACCAGCCCCGCCAGTAGCGCGTCGGGAGCGGTAAACGGCCCCTGGTCGATGAGGGCCCGCACCTGGTCCGGCTGCATGCGGCGGGAGGTGGCGATACGGTCCACCAGGTTGCCGTAGAGCGAGTCGACCATCGAGTCGAGGACCTCCTTGGTTTCCGGGCTCATGTCGTTGCGAGTGAACATGTCGCCGAAATCTTTGTACTTGCCGTCGTGCTCCACATCCACCGTCACCCCGAGTTTGGCCAGCGTCTTCTGGAAGTAGAGGACCTCCGCGCGCATGCCCTTCAGCATCAGCGGATCCTCCGGTCCGAGGTAGATGCGGTCCGCGGCCAGAGCCAGGTAATATTCGCGCGCCGAGGGAGTGCGCAGGTAGGCGAATACCGGCTTGCCCGATTTGCGAAACTGCTCCACATCGCTGCGGATCTCTTCCAGCTTGCCCCAGCCAACCGACAGGCCCTCCGGTTCCAATACGACCGCTTGGATGCGGCTATCCTGCGCCGCGCGCCGCAGCGCCATCCACACGCTGGCGACGGTGATGGCGGCGCGGGGGTTTTCGAAAAACGGCACCTCCACTGCGGGCTTTTCCGGAATGTCGCCTGCCAGGCGCACCACCAGCACGGAATTGGAAGCGATTTCCGGCGGCCTCTCGCGAAGTTGGAACAGCAGGAACAGCAGCAGAACGCCGCTCAGGAAAACCAGCAGCAGACCAGTTAACAGTCCTAGCAGAAACTTCAACATGGTACTTCGAAAGTAGCATAGGGGCCTCGGCCGCGAAGCATCGCGAGGGCGTTTCTATACTCGCCACAGCCGCCGATCGAAGCCGCTACGGCGCCTTGCGGTCACGGCGCTTTGCGGTCTATTGTTGCCGCCGTTTTGCCGTGCTACGTTAGTCACGATTCAGGAGGTGGGTATGGCTTCTGCGTATCATCAGAGTGCGGTGAACCTGGGCGAATCGTGCAACGATTTTGAGCAGGCGATTTACATCCACCATACCGGCTGGGGCGCCGTCAATCTTCCGAGCGTAGAGGCGCGCTGGTTTCCGAAGCTGGCCTGCGCGGGGGCGTCTGCATGGGCCTGTCGTCACTCTGGATCGCCTGCCGGGGCGACTGGCGCGTCTTCAAGAACACCTATGCCACGCCGGGCGGCATGGCGATCGTCCGCGGGTTCATGAACCTGCACAGTGAGACGGCACGAGTCGGTACGGCGGGGACTGTGACCAAGGATTCTCAACTCTATCAACTGTTGTTGCAGGCGATCGGCGTCCGCTATGCGGGAGCCCAGCGCAGCGCCACGAACAACATGGTGAGCGAAGGTGTGGGCGGTTTCGTGCCCGGCGAGGACGGCCTGTACCTCCTCGATTTTTGGGGAGCCGCAGGACATGCGATCGCGTTCAAGAACGTCAGCCGGTCGTTCCTCATCTTCGACCCAAACTATGGAGCGGCTTCCCTGCCGAACGTGAATGCGTTCCGCGCTTTTGTCAACTGGTTCTTCGCGGCCTAGTATCCGTCCCTGGACGCGGGCTGGATCCTGCAGCGCTACTATCTCGGCTGAGATAGCGCCAACCGCCGGACCGCCAATGCGGGGGCGTCTCCGCACAGTTCCGCCGGCTACCCCTATACCGGACAAACTTCCTGCCGATAAGTAGAATAGGACAAGAGCGGCATGCCGGCCAGCGTGGTTTCCATCTCGGGCAATCGCCAGGGCACTTACGTCCTCCTGGAGGCGGTTTTGCCCGGCGAAGCGCCGCGCCACATCGGAGTCATTCTCATCGACCCGGCCACCGATCGCGGCTGGGTGAAGCTGCGCGGGCGATATGACGATTTCGCCGCCGCGGAAGACGCCGAAGTGCTGGAAGCGGTAGAAGCCGATTTACGCGCCAAGCTGGCCGAAATGGGCGCGGAGGCCTGTCTGGCATCGCTCGAAGATTCGCTTTCGAACGTGCTCCGCGTGAGCGAGCGCCAGACTGTCGCCGTGGATGCATTTTCGCGCGTGATCGAGCGGCTCTACGGCGAACATGTCGAGCCGGTCCCTATTGAGCGGTTCTCCACCCACCTGCCGCTTTACAGCCTGCGCGCGGCGGCCGGACGGCTGGGCGAAGAAATGGAATCGGTGGAAGAAGACTGGGTACCCGCGCCGCCCGGCCTGCGCCTTACACCCGATCTGTTCGTGGCCCATGTGGTGGGCCGGTCAATGGAACCGCGCATCCCCGATGGCAGCCTCAATTTGTTCCGCTTGAACCCGGTGGGTTCGCGCCAGAACAAGATTCTGCTCATCCAACGTTTCGGCGCGCTGGACGATACGGCCCGCTACACGGTGAAAAAATATACCAGCCGCAAGGTCGAAACCGGAGAAGACCAATGGCGGCACGAACGCATCCGGCTGGAACCGCTCAATCCGGAATTTGAAGCCTGGGACGCGGTGCCGGAGGATTTCGCCGTGGTCGCCGAGTGGCTGCGCGTCATCGAGTGAAGCGCCGCCTCTCGAGCTTGCTCGCCGGGTGGTACGCCCAGGGGCATCGCGATCTGCCCTGGCGCCGCACCACGGACCCCTATCGCATCTGGGTTTCCGAAATCATGCTGCAGCAAACCCGCGCCGCGGCGGTGATCCCTTATTACCATCGCTTCCTGGAGCGCTTCCCCACCGTGGAGACGCTGGCGGAGGCGGCCGAAACGGACGTGCTGGCGCTGTGGAGCGGTCTCGGCTACTATTCGCGCGCCCGCAACCTGCTGCGCGCCGCCCGCCGGATTGCCGCGCGCGGCGCATTCCCGCGCCAGTACGACGAGCTGCGCCAGTTGCCGGGCGTCGGGGATTACACCGCCGCGGCGGTGGCAAGCATCACCTTCGCCGAACCCCGTGCCGTGCTGGATGGCAACGTGCTTCGGGTAGTGGCCCGCATGGAAAACGATGCCGGCGATATCGTCTCGCTCAAGACTCGCGAGCGTTTTCGTGCCGTGGCCGAAGGCTGGCTCGACCGGCGGCATCCGGGAGAGTTCAACCAGGCGCTGATGGAGCTGGGGGCCACGGTTTGCCTGCCGCGTCGCCCGCTGTGCCCCCAGTGCCCGCTGCGCGGCGAGTGCCGCGCGCTGCAATCGGGAACCGTGGAACAGTTGCCGGTGAAGCTCGGACATGTTCAGCCGGCACGCATCGAAGCCGTGCTGCTGCTGCTGCGGCGCGGCCACCGCGTCCTGCTGCGGCAGCGCGCAGCCACGGAGCGCCGCATGGCGGGCTTCTGGGACCTGCCCGCGCCGGAGCACCTGCCTGGCATCCGCCCCGGCGCCGACCTCGGCCGGTTTCGCCACACCATCACCCATCATCGCTACACCTTCACGGTGAAAGCCGCGCCGCCGCCCAAGCGCCTTCCCGCCTCCTCGCTTTTCCGCTGGCTGGAGCCGCGCGAGGCCGGCGGCATCCCGCTGAGCACCACCGCCAGGAAGGCGCTGCGGCTGGCAAAGGTGCTGTGAACATATAGCAGCAAAAGCCGGGAGTCATCTCGGCTTTTCTTAGTTTTCCTTACGGACCCGAACCGGTTGCTCGAGCCCCGGCCCTCCGCCCGCAATTCGGTGACGGTCGTTCGCGTTTTTTCTCCTCCGCATATTCAGACACTTACCTCGCATCTCGCACCTGGCGGGCGCCCGCCCCGCTTACACTCAAATCGGATAGAGGCTGCGCGGCCCACTCCGCGCAGCCGCAACAGCTTTCTCCCCGGCCGGGGAACGTTGCACTCAGGTGGTACTGAACTTCCGGCGCCCCTTAAAGGCATGCGGGGTCCCCTACGGGCAGGACTCCCGACGGAAGATCTTGGATTCTGGAATCCATAACCGCCGGCGGTATACGGATAGCTATTATTGCCGCCCGCCGGATAGCAGAGAGTAAGGAACGAATCGACCTGATATTGTCCGCCATCCAGCGGGCTCACATCAACGTAGTTTCTACTCAAACCATTGGGTGGCCGCACGCA
>JBAVEN010000013.1:0-4760 GCA_049587755.1 Bryobacteraceae bacterium
TACCGCCGGCGGTTATGGATTCCAGAATCCAAGATCTTCCGTCGGGAGTCCAGCCCAAGGGGGACCCCGCATGCCGTTCACGGGCGCCGGAAGTTCAGTACCACCTGAGTGCAACGCTTGCTGGCCAGCAAGAAAGGATGAGCAGCGGAGCGTTGCGCCACCGTCCCAATCTAAGGATACGGGGTATGTCAAGGATTGGAGCGGCGGGAGTGGGGCTAAGTGATTGAGTTAGTGGGGAGGCAAGGTGGTGACTGGGGTGGTCACCGACGCTGCAAAGCGGGTGTGACCGGCCCCTGTTGCTGTCGCCAACCCGCTGCTGTCGATCTTCACGATGGCTCCCGAACCCGACGTGTACTTTGTGAGGGATGAGTGCGTCAGGTCGAGCTTCGAGCCATCGGCAAAGTAGTCGTAGACTATCAAGTCGCCAGCGTCGCCGACGTAATCAAAATAGAGGGACCGCAATTGCGTCTGAAGCCGCACCGGCGGGTCGGACCGCTCGACGCCAATGACAACGGGGTCACAAGCGAAGGCGCTCATCGCTTTCGGCGGGCGGATCGGTTCGATGTAAGACTGTTTAGCCACGAATGCGCTGTGGCCAATTTGATAGCATCGTCCTATCTTGACAGCTCGTGCATTAGCCAAGCGCGGGCGAATTTCCAGTCGCGCTTGACGCTTTCTGGAGAGATTTTCAGCACCTCGGCGATTTCCTTCGTACTCAGGCCGACGAAAAAGCGCAGTTCCACCACTTTGACCTTGCGGGCATCGAATCGCGCCAACGATTCGAGCGCCTCGTCCAGATCCACCAGCCTGCTGTCCAGTCCGGTTAGGGCATCGATGGATTCGTTTAGATTCAGTCGCACCACTTCTCCCCCGCGCTTGCGCGACCCTCGGGCCCGCGCCGCATCCACCAGGATGCGCCGCATAATCTGGGCAGAGATGGCGAAGAAATGGGCCCGGTCCTGCCAGCGCACGCCGGTGACATCCACCAGACGCAGGAATGTTTCGTTGACCAGGGCGGTCGGTTGTAAGGTGTTCCCTGGTTGTTCCCTCTGCATGTAGCGCTTGGCCATGCGGCGCAGTTCTCCGTGGACCAGCGGCATCAACTGGTCCAGCGCGGCGCGGTCGCCGTCACACCAAGCTCGCAGTAATCGCGTGACTTGCGCCGTTTGAGAATCCATCCACCAGGATTATAGACCACGTTGCAGTTTTCTCCTTCGCTTTCTGAGATCGCTTTCTGAGATCGGATGGGGCTTCGGGTTTCGCGTGATATAATCCGCACGGGCCTGCTATGGATCCTGCCCGCTGGAAGCGCGTCGAGGAGATTTACCAGACGGCGTCAGAACGCGAGCCTGAGGAACGGGCGGCATTTCTTGCGGTCGCCTGCGCCGAGGACGAAGGCCTGCGGCGCGAAGTGGAATCCCTGCTGGCGCAGCCGTCGGCGGCAGGCCTGCTCGACCGGCCAGCGTGGGTGCCCGAGGCAGGCCGCAAGGACCTACCTTCGGAAGCGGCCCGGCCAGCGGTCGGGCAGCGGGTCGCCCACTACGAGATTCAGGCGAAGCTGGGCGAAGGCGGCATGGGGGCTGTGTACCGCGCCTACGATACGCAACTCCGTCGGCTGGTGGCGCTCAAGATCCTACCGCCGGAGTACGCCTCCGACCCCGAGCGGCGGTCGCGGCTGCTGCGCGAAGCCCGCGTCGCTTCCGCGCTGAATCATCCGAACATCGTCAGCATTTACGAGGTCGGCTCCGATAATGGCCTGGACTTCATCGCCATGGAGTTGGTGGAGGGCAAGTCGCTGGGTAAGATCATCCCTGCCGATGGAATGCCGCTGGGGAAGGCTCTGGACTACGCGGTGCAGATCGCCGGCGGGCTGGCCAAAGCGCATGCGGCGGGTGTAATCCATCGTGATCTGAAGCCGGGCAACATCATGCTGAGCCGCGATGGGTTGGTGAAGTTGCTGGACTTCGGCCTGGCCCGGCGCGTGGAGCTGGGGCTGGAACACGACAGTACCTTGACGATAGAAGGCCAGATTCTGGGCACGCCTTCCTACATGTCTCCGGAGCAGGCCCAAGGCAAACCACTGGATGTCCGGTCGGACCTGTTCAGCTTCGGCGTGGTGCTCTATGAGATGCTCAGGGGCAAGCGGGCCTTTGCCGGCGGTTCCTCCATTGAGGTGATGAACGCCGTCCTCAAGGACGATCCGCCGGACCTGCCGGCTTCGGTTCCCCCCACCCTGAATCGCATCGTGCGCCGCTGCCTGGAGAAGGACCCGGGGCGCCGATTCCAGTCCGCCGCGGATCTGGAGTTCGCGCTTGATTCATCGTCGCCCTCTTTGCCGCGTGCGACCTCTCGCGCCGGTTGGCGTCGCGCGCTGCCATGGGCGCTATTCGGCGCGACAGCGCTCGTATTCGCGGTGTTCGCATGGGTGCACGAAAGTGCCATGAAGAACGCGGTTCCGGCGGAGCCAGTGCGACTCCAGATCCCTCTGCCCACGAAGCCCCCCTTGCGATTGACCGGGATGTTGGCGCTCTCCCCGGATGGGCAACAGTTGGCCTTTGCCGCAACCAGTACCGACGGAATACCCCGCATATGGGTTCGCGCCCTGGATTCGCTCAAAATCCGATCCCTGCCCGGCACGGAATCTGTGGGCGGTCTGCTGTTCTGGTCGCCCGATAGCCGGTTCGTCGCATTTGACTCCGGCGGAAAACTGCAGAAGATCGATATTTCCGGCGGCCCGGCGGAAACCGTGTGTGTCCTGAATTTGGGGGGAGTAGGTGGCTCGTGGAACAGTGGCGGTGTGATCATCTTCGGGCAGTTCGGCGGGACCTTAATGCGCGTCTCCGCGGCGGGTGGCGTTGCGACACCCCTTACGGCTCTCGATGCGTCGCACGGGGACGTTGCACACACGGCTCCATGGTTTCTCCCTGACGGACGGCACTTTATATACCTGCGCGATAATGGTACGAGTGGCGCCATCTCCGTAGGCTCGCTGGATGTAAAACCCGACGGGCAAGATTCCAGGAGACTGGTTGAGACAAGCTGTGGCGGGGTCTACATCCCATCTTCCGATCCCGACTTCGGGCAGTTGCTGTTCCTGCGCGGGGCAACGCTGGTGGCGCAACCGTTTGACGCGCGCCATCTGAATCTGTCGGGAGACCCGGTTCGAATTGTGGAAGAACCCGTTGGAGCCTATCTGGACTCAGGTCTCTTCTCAGTTTCGATCAACGGTACGCTGGCTTATTCGTCCCCCGGAAGTGTGGAAAGTCAGCTCACCTGGTTCGACGCCCAAGGCAAGGTTCTGAGCACGGTGGGGAAGCCGGGCCCGTATGGCGATGTCGCTCTTTCACCAGACGGGACCCGAGCCTTGGTGTCCAGGTACACTCTGGCGGATCAACTTCTGGCGCTGTGGCTGCTCGATACGTCACGGGGCACGAGCACGCGGTTCGAGCTGGATCCGTCAACGAACAATATGTGCGCGGTTTGGGCACCGGATGGGCGCAGCATCATCTTCGGTTCCGCTCGGGCCGGAGGAATGATGGGCATTTATAAGAAACAGGTGAGCGGCGCGGCAGATGCGGAGGTTTTGGTCAAGTCCAACGAGTGGACGACCCCTTCGAGTTGGTCGCCCGATGGACGCTTCTTGCTTTACGTCTCCGAGGGAGGGAAAACGAGCGGTGATTTGTGGGTGCTTCCGCTGGAAGGGCACAAGAAGCCTGTGCCGTTCCTTCGGACGGAATTCGATGAGCGTCAGGGCCGTTTTTCTCCCGACGGGCGCTGGGTGTCCTACGTATCGAATGAATCGGGCCGTTCTGAAGTTTACGTTCGACCCTTTTCGCCCGACGCTCTCGGGGAAGGAATCTCGAGTGCCGGCGGCAAGCGGCTGATTTCCGAGAGTGGCGGTTGGGATCCCTTCTGGCGCCAGGACGGGAAGGAGCTGTACTTCATCGACCTCGATGGAAGCTTGATGGCGGTCAAGCTGACCACGGGATCCGTTTTTCAGGTGGGTGTTCCGAGGGTCCTTTTTCAGGCGCCGCCGCCAGGCACGGGTGACCTTGGTCTGCCCCGCTGGCAGCCCTCACCGGATGGCAAGCGCTTCTTGTTCCTGGTGCCGGAAACGCCGGCTGGGGTGCCATTCACGGTTGTCCTCAACTGGCAAGCGGGGCTGAAGAAATGACGATGCAGCGGTGTGGCGCCGATGGTTCCGTTGTTGAAGAAGACTTTGTCGCGAGCGAGCAGAAAGTGGTCGCGCAGCTTGTCCCAGTAGGCGGGGTCGGCGGCGTTGGGCAGAGAAGGTGCGCCAGTGGGGTCCTCGGCGGAGACCGCACTAGGAACCCACGGCGCGGCCAACGCCGAGGCGGTGACCGATTGTAGAAACTGTCGGCGGTGGGGCATAATTTTCTGAGCGTATGCTGCGCGGGGGAAGGGTGTCAAGGAGGGAGAACGGCGCGGTGAAGTGCAGCTTTCGCGAATCCAACCGCTGACGAAAAAGGGGGCCACCACTGCGAGGCCGAAATCAGAACATCTTGCCTTCACCCGGTGCCCTGTCATAGGGCACCGACACTGGGATCACCACCTTGGCACCATTGTTCTCAACGGTGATGCTGGTAGAACCATGTCCAGTGGCCGTCGCCAACCCGTTTTGGTCGACTTTCACGATCGTTTCCGACCCCGAAGTGTACTTGGTGAGAGATGAGTGAGTAAGATCGACCTTCGAGCCGTCAGCGAAATAGCCATACACTATCAAGTGGCCGGCGTCGCCG
>JBAVEN010000014.1:0-119921 GCA_049587755.1 Bryobacteraceae bacterium
AGATGGAACTCATCAACCGTCAAGCGTATGGCTTCCGCAACTTCGAAAACGATAGACTCCGGGTGAAGGTGCTATGTTCTTAGAAAGGTTTGGGATTGGGGTCTGCCCCCGTTTTTGGCGTAGAGCCGCTCGTCGTGGAGGGGTTTGGCTCGGCAAACAGGACTCGAACCTACAGCCTTTTGGTTAACGGACGATCTGTTTGAGTCGTCGCCGCTTAGCCACCCAGAGAAAGCCGCAGAGAGACCGTTTCTCGCCTTGCTTATTCCCACCACCAGAGCGAAGGTCGTTGCGAGGTCACAACCTTCATGCCTACTACTGTTTGGAAAGGCCAAATCGCTTTCGGCCTGGTCTCGTTCCCCGTCCAGCTCCACGCTGCCGCCCGCAGCCAATCCGTCAGCTTCCACCAGCTTCATCAGTGCGATCATTCGCGCGTCAAGCAGGTACTCTACTGTCAGGCCGAGGACCGGCCCGTCTCCCGGGCCGAGTTGGTCAAAGGCTTCGAGTACGAGCGCGACCGCTACGTCGTCGTTGGGGATGACGAATTGGACCAGATGGCGCCGCCCAGTTCCCGAGTGATGGAAGTGCGCGAGTTCGTGCCTATCGCCGAAGTCGATCCGGTGTATCTGGATGCATCGTATTACGTGGTGCCGGAGACGGCAGGGGAGAAACCCTACACGCTATTGTTCGAGGCCCTTCGGCGGTCCGGTCATGCCGCGGTGGCGCAGTGGACCTGCCACAACCGGGAATACCTGGTGCTGCTGCGGCCCGGCCGCTTCGGGCTTCTGCTCCACACTCTCTTCTATGCCGACGAAGTCCGCGCCCTGGATGAATTCCGCACCGAGGTGGAGTGGGTGTCGCCGCGCGAGTTGGAACTGGCCGGTCTGCTGGTGGAAGCGCTGGCGGCGCGCTTCGAACCGGCCAAGTATCGGGACACCTACCGGGAGAACCTGCGGGCGATGCTGGACGCTAAGATCCGGGGCGAGGAACTGAAGCGGCAGGAGCCAGCACCGGTGCCGGTGGCGGTGCTTGACATTCTGGAGGGTCTCAAGGCCAGCCTGGCGCGCGCCAAGAAACCCGCTGCCGGAGCCGGACGGTCGCCCGCCAAGCTGACCGCAGCCGCAGCTCGCTGATGAGCTTGACTTCTGCTGACGTCGTTGCCCCTAACGCAGAACCGCCGCCGGATCCTGGAACCCGGCGGCGGTTTGGGGTAGATGGTGATGCCTACGTAGCGATCCGGTACACCCGGTCGCCAGATTCGTTCTTCAACGATTCGATCTTCACCCCGTGCTTCTTGCCCGCCGTCGAGATGAACCCCCGCACGCTGTGCGCCTGCCACCCCGCGGCCGCCATGATCTCGGCCAGCGTCGCCCCCTTCGCCCGTCCGATCATCGCCAGGATCCGGGCTCCCTTGCTCTGGGTTCGCCCACCACTGGCTGCTTTCTTCCTGGCCTTCGCCTTGCGCCCCTTGGTGCCGGTCGCCTTCTTCTGGCTCTTGGGCGCGCTCTTCCTCTCCTTGGCCACCTTCTTCGAGCTGGCCTTCTCCGGCGCAACCGTCGCGCCCGCTGCCGCAACAGTCGCCGCCGTGTCATTCGTTTCTGCAGTTGTCATCGTCGTCCATCTTCCTTTCCTGGCTCCCTTCCGGAGCACCTGATTCATCCCTCTGGTTGGCTGGAAAGGCAAGGCAATTCTTCGCTGCTTTTCGCTCAAAATCTCGCTTCTCCGGTGCGGATTCTGCTTGCCTGTGGGGCCCCAAAGAGCGTTCATGTGAGGTGTGGTTAACCGCCACGGAGAGGAGGACATTTTGGAGACTGCCCTGTTAGTGGAAATCGAGAAATTGCGCCGGGAGGGCCTCGGCGCCATGCGCCAGAAGTATCGGGAGGTGTTCGGGGAGGAGACCCGATGCCGCCATCGCGAGCATTTGTTCCGCCGCATCGCCTGGCGGCTGCAGGCCTTGGCCGAGGGCGACCTGACCGAACGTGCCCGCGAGCGGGCAAAGGAACTCGCCCGCGATGCCGACTTACGGATCATCGCGCCGCGTGACTTCTTCACGGTCGAGGGCGCGCCGGTCCGCACCACGCGCCAGGAGAGCAGCCGCCCCGCCGATTGCCGTTTGCCTTTGCCGGGCACCTTGCTCCAACGCCAGTGGAAAGGGCGGACCTTTCTGGTCGAGGTGCTGCCGGACGGGTTCCGCTTTGACAATCAGTGTTATCCCTCGCTCAGCGCCGTCGCCCTGGCCGCTACCGGCACCCGCTGGAACGGCCTCGCCTTCTTCGGGCTCACCGGCAAGGGGAGGAAGGAGCAAAACCGTGCGGAAGAGTAGTCCGGATGTGAAAGCGACCCCAACTCGCCTGCGCTGCGCCATCTACACCCGGAAGTCGACCGAGGAGGGACTGGAACAGGACTTCAATACGCTCGATGCACAGCGGGAGGCGGCAGAAGCCTTCATCCAGAGCCAGCGGCGTGAAGGGTGGATAGTCTTGACCGAGCGCTACGACGATGGCGGCTTCACCGGCGCCAACATGGAACGGCCCGCGCTGCAGCGGCTGCTGGCCGCCATCGATGCCGGCGAGATCGATTGCGTGGTGGTGTACAAGGTCGACCGCCTGAGCCGCTCCCTGCTCGACTTCACCAGCATCCTGAGCCAGTTCGAGAAGCACAGTGTCAGCTTCGTGGCCGTCACCCAGCAGTTCAACACCAGCACGTCGCTCGGTCGGCTGACCCTCAACATCCTGCTCTCCTTTGCCCAGTTCGAGCGGGAGTTGATCGGGGAGCGGACCCGGGACAAGATGTCAGCGGCGCGGAAGAAGGGCAAATGGGTGGGCGGAACTCTGGTGCTGGGCTACGACGTGGCCCCGGGTGGGGGACGCATTGTGGTGAATGAGCAGGAGGCCGCACAAGTGCGAGCGATCTTCGGTCTCTTCGAGGAGACGGGCTCCCTCCAGCAGACTTTGGCCGAGATCGAGCGGCGGGGCTGGCGGCTGAAGAGCTGGACCTGCAAGACGGGGGAGTTCCACACGGGAGGGCCGTTCACCCTCAGTGCCCTACGGCGGATGCTGAGCAACATCATATACACGGGTGCGGTGTGGCATCAGGGAAAGATCTACCCGGGCGAGCACGCGGCCATCTTGGCGCGAGACGACTGGGAGCGGGTTCAGAGGCTGATGTCGCAATCGGCACAACCGCGCGGTCGAATGCGCAATAAGCACCAAGCACTGCTGCAGGGATTGCTGCACTGCGAATGCTGCGCGGAGCCGATGGTGTACTCGTACGCGGGCAAGGGAGGACGGAAGTATCCGTATTACGTGTGCCGGAGCGCGCAGAAAAACGGCTGGGCCACGTGTCCCAGCAAATCGCTACCTGCGCAGAAGATCGAGGCATCGGTGCTGGGAAGATTGCGGCAGACGGAGGCAGGTGCTGACCAACTCTGGGAAGAGATGGATCGCCCAGGCCAGATAGAGGCGTTGCAATCCCGTCTAGAGCGTATCGGCTACAACGGCATCACGCGGCAGATCTCGATCCGGTTCCGCGAGGCGGCAGAACAGGAGGCACGGGCATGAGCGAGGTCACGTACACGCTGGACTTCGAGATTCGGCACCGAGGTGGACAGCGAAACGAAGATCCCTGGCGGGGCTCGGAAGCGTCGCACGGTGCGATCCCGCGGATCGCCCGGCTGATGGCCTTAGCCATCCGGCTCGACGGGCTGATCCGCGAGCAGACGTTACCAAACTACTCCGCGGTGGCCCGGCGCGGGCGGGTGACGCGGGCGCGCATCAGCCAGATCATGAAGCTGCTCCATCTGGCCCCCGATCTCCAGGAACAGATGCTGTTCTTGTCGCCGAATTCGCGCCTCACTGAGCGCCACCTGCGGCCGATCGTCCGGCAGATCGATTGGCACGAGCAGCGGCGCCTGTTTCGGGAGCTCACCCGTGCGGTCGGGCCCGAGCCGAGCCATTAGGCAGCTAAGTCACCTTCTGTGGCCTCTTCTCCGGCGGGTTGCCGGCGCTGCGATTGCGCCTCCTGAAAAGTGTCGCCTGTGCCGTCCAACTTGGCTTCTTGGCCGGTCGCTTTCTGCCACCGGTCTATGATCACGTCCACGTATTTGGAATCCAGCTCCAGACCGCAGCACACGCGGCCCGTAAGCTCCGCGGCCATCAATGTCGTCCCGCTGCCCAGGAACGGATCGTATACCAGTTCCCCGCGCTTGGTATGGTTCACAATTGATCGCCGCATCAGCTCCACCGGCTTCTGCGTGGGGTGATCGAATTTATCCTCATCCGACGCGCCCATAATGAATTTCGGCGAGGGTGAATCCCAGATCGTCGAGTTCTCCCCTGACTTCCCGTACCACGGTGCGTTGATCTTGCGGACGTACCAGCAAGGTTCGTGCTGAAACCAATAATGCGTCCTGGTGAGGACCGGACGACCCTTATTCCAGATGATCTGCTGATGATGTACAAAACCAATCCGTAGCAGGCCGTCCAGAACCTCGCGGGTGAATTTCGAAGCGTGCCACACGTAAGCTACTTCCAGGCTGGGGACCAGCGCAAATGCCTCGGACCAGTCAGCCCGCGTGTCCGACGAGATCGTGGTGTTGCGGTGCCCTTCGGTACGTTGGAGGTAACTGGGCTCGGCGGGTCCATGGCCGTTTATTCCCGCCCGGTCACGCCACTCCGAATCCAGCTCAATGCCGTAAGGCGGGTCGGTCACCAGCAGGAAGGGCCGGTGGTCGCCCAACAGCCGCTGCACAGCCTCAGGGCTGGTCGCATCCCCACACAGCACCCGATGCTCACCCAGAAGCCACAGATCGCCGCTCCGTGAGGTGGCCACTGCCGGCAAGGGTGGCGGCGCCAGGGCCTCCTCATCGCCGGGAAGGGCCAACAACTTGTCGATCTCCGGCACATCGAAGCCGGTCAGATCCAGGTTGAAGTCGAGTTCTCGAATCTCCTGGAGTTCCAGCGACAATAGCTCCTCGTCCCAATCGGCCCAGGCGACTGAACGATTCACCAGCAGACGGAATGCCTTGACCTGTGCCGGCGTCCATTCGTCACAGAGGATCACTGGTACCTCGGCGATGCCCGATTTCCGCGCAGCCTTCAGGCGCAGATGGCCGTCCACCACCTCGCCATCGCTGCGCACGAGGCACGGAATCTTGAAACCGAACTCACGAATGGAAGCACACATTCGCTCCACCGCCTGATCGTTCTTGCGCGGGTTCCGAGCGTAGGGGATGAGGCGGTCGATCCGCCAGGTTTCGATTTGAATCGGGGTTGCCGACTCGTACATTGGTTTTGAAGTTGGTGTTGGTTGCATAGACTTTCCTTTTTTTCTTGATTGAGACTTTCCGAAATGCTGACGGGAGCTGTGCGACTGTCTGAAGCGACTGCTTCACGCCCACGGGCTGCGCCGAAAATAAGGCCGCGGCAGCGGAGGTTGCGGCTTGGTGCGCATGCGCGTGCGCCCGCTGATGACCAGGTACCGCGTGGCATCCATCAGGTGATCGTCGCGCTTTACGATCTTGCCCGAACCTTTGTCGTCGCGATGGTATTTGCGAAACTCGCGGAACCAGTTCGGTAGACTTTCCATGACCTTTAAGCGCCCCGACACTAGCAGGTTCCAGACTTCGGTAATCCCCGCTTCCACAGCATTCTCGGCCGGCGACAAGTGCAGCCCCAGGTGCGAGTAAAGCTGCATCAACGTGCGACCGTCGATCTGGGAGCTGCCCAAGCACGCCGGATCGATCACTCCCGGTATCCAAGGCCCACGACCCAGAATCGCCTGCGCGTGCGAAGCTGGCTCTCCTTGCCCCTGATAGTGTTCGCTGTACAGGTAGATCACGCCGCTGCCAGGATCCCGGGCACCCCACACCGCCGCCGTGCGGTTCCAACCCACATCCATGCCGTAGGCCCGCGGCCAATCTTCCGGGATGGCCCGATAAGGGACCGTGATGTCCGACTCGTCGATGGGGTAGATAGCACCGACGCCCAATGCGGGCTCTCCCTCCGTGCGCGCTTTGATCTGGTACGGCGGCGTGTTGGCCACCAGCTTGCGCTTTTCCTCCGCGTCCAGGTGGGGGACATCCTTCCAGCCAGCTTGTACTACGTATTTCGAGTTGCGCGATTCTTCGCTTTCCACCTCCAGGAATTGGGTCACCATCTCGCTCATTCCCAGCAAGGGCGTGAAGGTCGTCCAGGTTAGCCCCTTGGTGGTCAGCAACCGATACAGCATCTCGGTATAGACATCCAGGGGCGGCTCTTCATCGCACCAGATGAAGTCCTTGGCTTCGCCTTCGAAGGAACGCCGGCCCTGTTCGTAGGTTTTGAAGCCGAGCTTGGAGTCTTTTCCGGAGATGTGCCGCACTAGGACGGTCTCCACGGAGCCGGAAATGCCGCGACCAGCCACCGTTCGCACGATCGCGTCCACGGGAATCATTCCTGGGTTACGGGATTTTCCCAACAGCACGCTTTCGACGACGTCCCGCGTGGTCTGGCTGGTCGTGCCGCAGGCCCAGCCATCGGTGGACTTCTCGAAGCGCCGACCCTCCCACCAGTCCGGATACTGGCCGGTGAGGTGGCAAGCTGTCTCGAATGCCCCCGCCACTGTCTTGCCGACCCGGTTGGCCGCCATGAATAGCCGCTGATTGTAGAGGGCCCCGGCGCGGAAGAACTCGATGTGCTTGGCATAGAGCTCGCGCCGCCATGGCCCCGTATCGGGGAACATCGTTAACAAGGGGGAGCGGCGGCGCCGGAGTTCGGCCTCGAAAGACGGGAGGCTGAATGACTGCTGGATTCTAGTCAGATCGGAACTGCGTGGGTTCATAACCTATCCCTGATTCGGAGGCTGGGCTTTCTCAATGAGAGCTGTCAACTGCTCAAACTGCTCTTCGGAGAGTCTGGAGTAATCCAATCCGCCATCGATGGGGATGGGACTTCCATCCGGGCCACTGTGTTCGTTTCGGCGGACGTCGCGATAACCCAGCAGATTCTTCGCAAGGAAGATGGCGGCCGCGGTGCTGCCTTGAGCGGCTTGAGCGTGCAGTGTGCGGCGCACCGAAATGCGGCCCTTGGCCCGGCCCTGCTCCATGGCTGCGGCGAAGGCAGGCTGCTTCTGCCGCCGCCGCTCGATTGTCCGTACTCTTACGTGGAAAAACGCCGCTATTTCCTCGTCGGTGCACTGCATGGCGGAGAGCTTTTCCAGCTCTACCAAGTCAATGCGGATGGCTTTGCGGCCGGCACCGGCTCGCTTTCCGCCACGCTTAACGGGTTGGGTATTATTAGTAGTTTCCATGTTTGATCGCACCATGGGCCTCCGTAGCCCGGCTCTATATGTCCGGATCGGATTGCCCTGCTTAAACTAATCAGAAGGAAATTCAGGCGCCTGACAGTCAGTTGAAAAGAGCGTCGTAACAGCAATTTCAACTGCCTTGGCCTCTCCGGGAAACAGAAAGGCAAGGGACTGTCGGTTCGGAGTTTAGAGCCGCTCCGACAAGCCTATGCTTTTGCTGGAATCAACAGCAAGCATTTCTGAAACGCGCATCGCAGGCACAGGAGATTCGGTTTCGCACAATTCTCCTGTGACTACTGAACCCGGGGTAGTTTAGAGCCCGCTCCGCCAGGCTATGCCGATCTCTGAGGTCGGCAGTATGTCGAAATAGGCGGGAACCTGTACAGACTCTCGCCTACTCGCTTGGACGGCTCCTTGCTCGGAAAGGGGTACAGCCTGGTAAGCAGAAGCTGAGACCAAGTAGCGCCAGGTCATTTCCAAAGGCCGGGGCCGACGGAGTCGGCGTCTAAGGTCTTTCCGCCTTGATTGCCGCTTCCCAAAAGGAACTCCAAACTACGCCGGGCCGCTTGATTCGCTACACCGTGATGATTCGCCGCAGAACGGCTTTCAACGGTTTTTCAATGGTTTTTCAAAGGGAATCAAAACGCGATTGGCGAAATCGCACGTCGAGTCTCTTGTGAGCAGGATTGGCAGGCAAAGGCCTGCCCCGACTCTACGCGTACCCGCACGCGGAAAAGCAGCTCAGCGGGCTTGGCAGCGCCAGGATCGCGCAACCAGCGATGATCCGCCGGTGATCCGTCGCTCTCCGTTAAAGCTTTCGAGTGTTCGAACTGAAAGCTTCGAAGACTGCGGCTTTCAGATCGAATTCTGTGGCCGTCTCCCGCCTTTTTAATAGACCCGACAAAATCAAATTCTCCGGAGAGTGGCCTCGATGTCGGCTATCTGGGGAGCCAAACCCCTCCACGACGAGCGGCTCTACGCCAAAAACGGGGGCAGACCCCAATCCCAAACCTTTCTAAGAACATAGCACCTTCACCCGGAGTCTATAGTTTTCGAAGTTGCGGAAGCCATACGCTTGACGGTTGATGAGTTCCATCTTGTTGTGGAAGCGCTCGGTGATGCCGTTGTGGCGTGTGAAGCGCCACATGCGGACAATCTCCTCAGACCAGGCATGAAGCGTGTCGCCGAGCGTGACCAGTTGGGCCGGTCCGGACTGGCCCAACTCGGCGAGGGCGCGCAGGAAACGGGGGACGAGCTTCTGGCACTGTTTGAGGGTTTTGTGCTTCTTCAGCAGCAAAGAGCAGAGCCGCTGTTTGAAGCGGTAGATGAAGTCGAGGAGGCCGCTCGGCCAGGTAGGCCAGCAACCGGAGTTCCTGCTCGGGTTTTCAGGTTGTGGCGATGCCGGCGCATCAACGATACCAAGCCCCGGTTCTTTGACCCTGCTGGATCGATCTCTCGCCAGCAGGCCAGGAAATGGTGGTTGCCGAGGCGGATCACATGGAAGCGATCGGCCACGATCACAGCTTGGGGAAAGTGGTTTTGGACGATGGAGCGGTACCCTGCGGCCAGGTCCATGCAGGCCACGCGGACCTGGTCTTTGCCTTCCAGGCGAAGGAAATACGCCTCTAAGGCGGCTTCCGAGCGGCCGAGGGCGACATCGTAGATGCGGTGGTTCTTCAAATCGCAGAAGGTGGTGGCGTAACCCTTCTTCCTGGTGAAGAAGTGCTCATCGATGCCCAACACCTGGGGGCAAACGGGGGGATGATCCTGAGGGGTTCGACGTTGCAGGCGCCGGACAAAGTAGCGCTGCACGGTAGCAGCTCCGATGCCCTTGCGTCTGCCCAGACAGCTCCGGTTGATGCCGCTCGATGTTACTAATCTCGTATTGGGGTAGGCCTAAAACGATCTCAGAATCGGCGAGTAACTCGACTAGGGACCGGCCTCCGCGTGCTACTGCCGAGCTTCGATCACGAGTGTCATCGCATCAAACAGACTGCCACCCCGGGCAGTCACTTCATGCCCTTTGTCAGCATCGCCGGCAACTGTTCCTCAAGCCGGTTGTAACTCGCCGCCATACCGTGCTCCATCCCCGACCTGCGCGCCGTGTCGCGGGCTTCCTTTGATTCATAACGCACCGTGATCGTGATTCTGGTGATATCGCCTTTCTCGACGAACACGGTCGTATCCAACGCACTGCCGGGATACCAGGCCTCGTCGAAGCTCTCCGTTGCTACCACCCGTTCAGGCGACACGATTTCCCGAAACACACCGCTCATCCCCATGTCTTTGGCGCCCAGCCTTGCGCCAGATATACCGATACCTGCCACCGGCCCTGAGATCGATTTCGCAAACCGGCATCGTCCAGCCCGGCGGGCCAAGCAGCCAGCGCTTCACCAGGTCCGGCTTGGTGAAGGCGTCAAATACCAATTGGCGCGGCGCGTGGAAATCGCGCGTAACCTGAATCTCACGATCGCTGGGCGTCGAGACCTTGAAACTGTCGGGATAGAACATATGAGCTCCTATCGTTTCCTACCGGCGGGTCGCCTGGTTTTCTTCTTCGTGGCTTTCAACTCGCCAAGCAAATCGTCCAGTCGCTGGAAGGAAGTCTCCCAGAACTGGCGGTACTGCTCTAACCATTCACTGGCTTCTGCCAGCGGCTTAGCCACCAGCCGGCTCGGCCGCCTCTGCGCGTCGCGGTCGCGGGAAATCACGCCCGCGCGCTCCAGAACCTTGAGATGCTTTGAGATCGCGGGCTGAGTCATGGCGAATGGCTCGGCCAGTTCGGTCACGGACGCCTCGCCTGACGCCAGCCTGGCGATGATGGCGCGCCGAGTGGGGTCCGCGAGTGCCGCGAAGGTGGCGTCAAGACGGCTCTGTGGCGTCTCTGGATAACCACTTAGTTGCATAACCAAATGGTATTATAACCGAAAGCGAATGTCAAGGATGGCGGGGAACCCGTTACTGCGTGATTCGGGCGGCGAGGACGAGGAAGAAGACGGTGCCCACCGCGATCACCGCGCCGTGCGGCAGGCCCATCGCTTTCGGGCTGCGTACGTCCAATTCTTCCTTCTTGATGTAGGCTAGCCGGCCGCCTTTCATTTCGCTGAGAATGAACCCGACGTTCCACAGGGTCTTCTTGATGCGGCCGTGCGAGAGCGCCAGAATCAGCGCCATCACCCCGCCCAGGATCGCGGTAACGACAAAGATTCCGAACCAATCCTCCCAGCCCACCATGGCTCCCACCGCGGCCATCAGCTTCACGTCGCCGGCGCCCATCGCCCGGATGACGTAAAGAACAAAGTACGCTCCAAACCCCAAGCCCAGCCCGCGCAGCGAAAGCCAGACGCCCGGCAGGCCGAACAGAAACGTGTTCAACGCCAAGCCGGCCGCCACGCCGGTCACGGTGATCCAGTTCGGAATGCGGCGAAAACGGACATCGTACACCGCGGCTACCAGCAGCAGCGCCAGCAGCATGATTTGCACTCCCCTTGGGGGTAGCGTAAGAGCCATGTCAGCTCAATCATAGCGCGGCGATCCGCCGGCTCCCCAGTCCCCGATCGTGTACAGCCGGATGCTATCCAGGTAGCGGTCCGCGTGCCCACCGGCGCTACCGAGCCACGCTGCCGGCAGGCCTGGACGCTTTCACCTGAATTCCGTCGCCGAGAGCGGCCAACCCGGGGATGGAGACCGGCAAGTGCCCGCGAATATCGATTTCGCCCCACAGTGCCTTCACCGCCGCCGCTTCCGAAGGCGCCACCGTGCTGAAGGTGGCTAGATATGCCGCGACCGTTGGGAAGCTGCGCAGCAGGTAAGGGTTGCCCAGCGCCACCAGAATGAGGGGTTTGCCCGCGGCTGCCAGCGTATCCATCGCGTAAGGCAGTTCGCCTTCCAGTCCCAGCGATCCGCGATAAGCGGTCACTGAAGTGAAGGCCGCCACCACGTAGGTGTCGCACGACGCCAGGCGGGCCAGCGCAGCGTCCACATCCGCACGCGAGAGCGATGGATCCAGCGTAACCATCGCGGCATGTGGCGCTCGCGCGCGCACTTCCTGGGAAAACGTTTGGCCCTCGTTCGAGTATCGGTTCTCCGCCAGCACCAGAAAGCAGGTGCGCTCAGGAGCGGCCAGCGGCACCAGGTCCCCCTGGTTGCGCACCAGCGTGACCGCGCGCTCGGCTACCCCTTGCGCTTTCTCATTGGCCTCCGGGGAATTGATTACGTCGCCCAGCGCTTCCACATTGACAAAGCGCTTGCGGTCGAGTCCGACCTTCACTTTCGCCGCCAGAATCCGAGCCACGCTTTCCTCGATGCGCCGACGTTTCAGCCGCCCGTCTGCCACCGCCGCCACCACGGCGCGAATGGCGGCCTCGGGATCGGCGGGCATCAGCAACGTGTCGGCGCCTGCTTCGATGGCGCGCACCGCCGCATCGCCCGCCGGGAATCCCTTGGCGATGCCGCCCATGTCCAGCGCGTCGGTGATCACCAGGCCCTTGAACCCCAGCTCATCGCGCAACAGGCCGGTCAGGATGGCCGGGGAAAGAGTGGCCGGCAAGCCTGCCAGGGCCAGCGCCGGCACGGCCACGTGAGCCGTCATAATGGCGTCCGTTCCGGCGGCGATGGCGGCGCGGAACGGCACCAGTTCCACACTTTCCAGCCGCTCGCGCGAGACCGCGATGGTCGGCAGATTCAGGTGGCTGTCCACCGACGTGTCGCCGTGACCCGGAAAATGCTTGGCCGCCGTCAGTACGTAGTTGGGGGCATCGGAATGCGCGCCCTCGATGAAAGCCGCCACCTCGGCCGCCACCGCTTCCGGGTCCCCGCCGAACGACCGGATATTGATGACCGGGTTGTCCGGGTTGTTGCTCACGTCGGCGACCGGATAATACACCCAATGCACGCCCAGCGCCCGCGCCTCCCGCGCCGTCACCTGGCCTTCCACGCGCGACAGCTCCGGATCGCCCGCCGCGCCGAAAGCCATCGCGTGCGGAAACACCGTGGTGCCTGCGACGCGCATCGAGGCGCCGCGCTCGAAGTCACTGCCTACCAGCAGCGGCACCTTGGCGATTCGCTGCACCCGGTTGAGAAAAGCGGCCAGCGCGTACGGCTCGGCGTGCTGGATGGTGTGGCCGTTCGCCACGTTGTTGAGGATCAGCCCGCCCACTTTGACGTCGCGGATCAGCCGCACAAATCGCAGGTACTCGCGGGAGCGTGAATGGGGTGCCGCTCCCGGGAAGGCGACGAACACCAGTTGTGCGACTTCATCGCGCAGCGTCATCCCCTTCATCCAGCGGCGTACCGCGCCGGAGGGCCTCAGCGGGGCTGTACGGCGCCGCTTCGTGTTGGACGCCGCGCCCACCGCCGCGCCAGACGCGCCACCCAGTGCCGCGATCAGCACCAGGGCCGCCAACGCCCGCGAAAAATGACGCATGGGATTGTTTGCAGGACTTAAAGCGACACGGCTCGCGACTCGGCCACGGCGTGCACCGAAGCAACCGGCTTGCGCACAGGCGCCCGGTTCAGCAGGCGTCTCACCGACCGCGCCAGCATGGCCGGCTCGCTCGACGTCTTGGCGATCACTGCGTCCGCGCCGGTGTTCTTCTCATTCAGTCCCAGCGGCTCGACGAAACCCGATAGGAGGATAATGCGCGCCGTCGCGTCCCTCGCCCGGATTCGGCGGATCATCTCGATCCCGTCCATGCGCGGCATGCGATAGTCGGTCACCACCACGTCGTAGCGCCCGCACTCGAATCGCTGCAGGCCTTCTTCGCCGTTTGGCGCGGTCTCCACCTCCAGCCCGAGCTCTTCCAGCAACTGGCGGCGCACTAGCAGCCCATCGGGATTGTCGTCGACAAGGAGAACCTTAGAGGGGGCGGAGGGGAGAGTTTTCATCATGGGAACGTTTGGGAGAGTAACAGAGCTGTAATCGGCATGTCAACCGATTTTTATCGCGTTGTAAAATCGGAAGATCCTCTTCTTGACATCCGCGGCTCGGTGAGGTCACCTTCCCGGCCCGCGCGCGATCACGGCGCGGTACGCTGAAAGGGGTCCGCAAGCCATCGTATGAGATTAGACTTTTTGGCCGAAGTCCTGGGCTGCCGCCTGACGGGCTCGGGTGAAATCGAGATTACCGGCGTCGCTACCGTGGAACAAGCCGGCCCCGGCCATCTCACCTTTCTGGCCAATCCGAAGTACGCCGCCAAAGCGAAGCACACCCGGGCCAGCGCGATTCTGGCCTCCGAGCCGCTCGCCGGCGCCGACGCCGCCTGCCTGGTTTCGGCGAACCCGTACCTCGATTTCGCCCGCGCCCTAGAGCTGTTCTACCAACCGCCACGGCCCGCTGCCGGGATTCACCCGCTGGCCTCGGTCGCCGCCAGCGCGGTGATTGGCGAGAACCCCTCCATCGGCCCCTTCGCCGTCGTGAGCGAGCGGGTGAAAATCGGCCGCAATGCCGTCCTCCATCCGCATGTGGTGATTTACCAAGGAGTCGAGATCGGCGACGATTTCGTGGCCCATTCTCACGCCGCCGTGCGTGAGTTCTGCCATATCGGCGACCGCGTGATCCTGCAGAACGGCGTCGTCGTCGGCGGCGATGGCTTCGGTTTCGCCAAGCGCGCCGACGGCACCCACGCCAAGATCGTCCAATCCGGCGTCACCGTCATTGAAGACGACGTCGAAGTGCAGAGCCTCACTTCCGTCGACCGTGCCACGGTTGGTGAAACTCGCGTTAAGCGCGGCGCCAAAATCGACAGCCTGGTGCAGATCGGCCACGCCTGCGTGGTGGGCGAGGACAACATCATCTGCGCCCAGACCGGTCTCGCCGGCAGCACTACCCTGGAACGAAACGTGCTCCTGGCCGGACAGGCCGGTTCGGCCGGTCACCTCACCGTCCATGAGGGCGCCATCGTCTATGCGCAGAGCGGCCTCGGCGGCGACGTTCCTCCTGGCGCGCGCGTTTCCGGCTCGCCCGCCTTCGATGCCGGCGATTGGCTGCGCGCCATTACCGCTTTTCAAAAGCTGCCGGAAATGCTGAAGACCCTACGGGAATTGAAGAAGAAAGTCGATCAATTAGAACAGCGATGAGCAACCAAACACCCAACAACGGCGACCGCCGTCCGGTCGCGTACCTCAACGAGCAGTTCTTGAACAGCCCGGATGCGCGGGCCATCCGCATCTTGTCGGAATTCCTGGAGCCGCTGGCCCACTTCCGCCGTCAGAAAATTCGCGACACGGTCGTATTCTTCGGCTCGGCGCGCGTGCGCGAGGATAGCGAGCTCGGCCGGTATTACAAGGAAGCCCGCACGCTGGCGAAAACGCTCACCGATTGGGCCGCCCAATTCACCAACGGCACGTATCGTTTCGTCGTCTGCTCCGGCGGCGGTCCCGGCATTATGGAGGCCGCCAATCGCGGCGCCTCCGACGCTGGTGGCAAGACTATCGGGCTGAACATCGGGCTCCCCTTCGAACAGCTACCGAATCCGTACATCACGCCGGAGCTGAGTTTCGAGTTCCACTACTTCTTCATGCGCAAGTTCTGGTTCGCCTACCTGTCGAAGGCGCTGGTGGTCTTTCCCGGTGGCTTCGGCACCCTGGATGAGATGATGGAAATCCTCACCCTCACGCAGACCCAGAAACTCGCCAAGAAGGTGACCGTGGTGTTGTATGGTTCGAAATACTGGAAGGAAATTATCAACTTCGATGCGCTGGTCAGATATGGCACCATCAGCGCCGAGGATCTGAACCTGTTCCAGTACGCCGACGATCCGGAAACCGCTTTCAAGTTGCTGCAGGCCGGGCTAGAAGCGTATGTGCAGCCGGAGACGCCGGAATTGCCGGCGATCTCCAAGTCGCGCAATCCGCAGAAGCCTTCGGGCGCGTAATGAGCGGCGTGGTGGCGCAGGCTTCTGCCTGCCGCGTCCCGATTGATCGCGACGTGTCTTCCTGCTTGCGCGGCGTGTCTGGTTAGGCCCATGAACCCAGATTCCCATCTCTTCCGCCGAAACGTGGCGCCGGGCATCGAAATCAAGTTGCTCGAGCCCATTGATGCCGAAGCCGTGTTCGCCGTCACCGAACGCGACCGCGCCTATCTGCGCGAGTGGTTGCCGTGGGTGGACCGCACCCATTCCGCCGAAGACGTGCGCTACTTCATCGAAGAAGTGGTGAGCCCGCAGTGGGCCGATAACCGCGGCCCACAATGCGGCATCTGGGTGGATGGCTCGCTCGGGGGATCGGTCGGCTGTCACCCCATCGACTGGGCCAACCGTGCATGCAGCATCGGCTACTGGATCGAATCCAGCCGCCAGGGGCAGGGAATCGTTACCCGTGCGGTCGTGGCGCTGCTGGATTATCTACTTGAGGAGGCGCGCCTGCACCGCGTGGTGATCCAATGCGGCGTCGGCAACCACCGGAGCTGCGCCATCCCCGAGCGCCTCGGCTTCACCAACGAAGGCGTGCTGCGTCAGGCCGAGCGCGTGGGCGCACGTTGGGTAGACCTGGCCACGTGGAGCATCCTCGAAGACGAATGGCGCCGGCGCCGTGGCGCAGGTCCCCGACCTGCGAGCGGGGCATCTTCCTCAGGCAACCGTTGACGCGAGTCCGTGCGGCGGACACCTTCGTGTGCGCGCGACCCCCGGTCGCGCTCCTGCGTCTCAGTTTCAGATCTCTCGCCACCTCTTCCCCACCGTTCGATTCCGCACTTCCTCAGTTTTCACGCCGTGCGCCCGGGTCTGTTAGAATCGGCAGCAAAGGGGGGATCATGTCCGATTTCTCGGCAAGTGGCGCCGGTCGGCGGAAAGACCCAATCACACTCTTGCACGAAAGCGAAAAGATGGTTATGGCCCTGCTCGAGTCGGCTTCGCAGGCGATTCTGAGCATCGACCGCAATGGCCGCATTGTGTTGGCTAACCCGAAGACCGAAGAAATGTTCGGTTATAGCCGGGAGGAGCTGCTGGGCGCGCGGATCGAGATTCTGCTTCCCGAGTCCCAGCGCCGTGCTCACTCACGGGAACGCGAAGACTACTTCACGCATCCACACGTCCGGCCGATGGGCATTGGAATGGAACTCGCCGGCCGGCGCAAGAACGGAGCCGTGTTTCCGGTCGAGATCAGCCTCAGCTACGTCGAAACCACCGAGGGCCTGTTTGCGATTGCCTTCGTAAACGACATCAGCGACCGCAAGCGCCTCGAAGACCAACTCCTGCAAGCGCAGAAGATGGAAGCAGTCGGCAGGCTCGCCGGCGGCGTGGCGCACGATTTTAACAATATGCTGACCGTGATCAGCGGCTACAATCGCATGATCCTCGATGAGCTCTCGCCGCTCGATCCGGTGCGCGGCTGCGCCGAAGAGGTGCTCAAGGCGGCGGACCGCGCCGCGGCGCTCACCAAGCAACTATTGGCGTTCAGCCGCCGCCAAGTCATGCAGCCCTGTGTGATGAATGTGAACGCGGCGATTGTGCCGACCGAGAAGATGTTGCGCCGGCTGATCGGCGAAGACGTCGAGTTAGTTCTCAGCCTGCCCGGGGACGTGGGCAACATCAAGGCGGACCCGAACCACATCCAGCACGCGGTCGTCAATCTGGCGCTGAATGCACGCGATGCGATGCCCAACGGAGGCCGTATCACCGTGGAAACCGCCAACGTCCGCCTGGATGAAACATACGCGCGGACGCACCTGGGAGTAAAACCCGGCGATTTTGTCATGGTGGCCGTCAGCGACACCGGCCACGGCATGAATGCCGAGACCCGCCGGCGCCTCTTCGAGCCGTTTTTCACCACCAAGGAAACGGGCAAGGGCACTGGCTTGGGACTCGCCACCGTGTACGGCGTGGTCAAGCAACTCGGCGGCGATATCTGGGTGTATAGCGAGCCCGGCCAGGGCACCACCTTCAAGCTCTATTTCCCGCGGGTCGCCGAGACTGCGGATGCACCGTTGCCCAGTCCTGTAGAGTCGGATCAAGCGCCCTCTACCGAGACCATTCTGGTGGTGGAAGACGAACAGGCGGTGCGCGATCTCACTGTGAAAATGCTGCAGAAGCTAGGGCACACCGTTCTTGCCGCGGCCGATGGCGCCGAGGCCCTCGCCATTGCCAAGTCCTACGCTGGTCCCATCGCTCTCCTGCTGACCGACGTGGTGATGCCAAACATGAGCGGCCGCCAGGTGGCCGACCATCTGCTCAAACTCAGGCCCGATTTGAAAGTGCTCTACCTGTCCGGCTACACCGACCATACCGTGGTTCACCATGGCGTGCTGGAGGACGGCGTCGAATTCCTACCCAAGCCATTCAGCCGGGAAGCGCTGGCGAAAAAGATTCGTGAAGTGTTGACGCCCCCTCCGCCTGGCGCCGCACCCCACGTCTGATCGCCCGCCTTCTCGACGTGTCTTGCAATTGCTGTCGTAGCGCCGGCGGTCTTTGCCGCCAGTGCTTCTTCACTTCTGTGTGCCGCCCAATGCCGATGGATGCTTCGGTTGATAGAGCCCGATTTCGCCTCCGCCGGGAAGCCGTATTCTGCTGACCGACCCCCACTGTGCCTCTTGCACTGCCGAACACCGGACTCCCTTCTGCGTTAGCTCCGATATCTCGCGGTTCAGATCGTCGCACATGAAGTAGAGTTCGTGCCGGCCGCTTTCTTCGGCGGGATGAACCGCCACTTCTGCCGGAGGCAGCGCGAAGATCAGCCATCCCCGGCCGGCGTCCACGGACGGGAATCCGAGTACTTCGCGCAAGAACGCGCGATCCGCCGTAGCATCCTTGCTGTACACAATTACATGGGCACCGAAAATCATGAGGCTCGCTCTGTTTCATCAACGGACGGCGGCAGCAGGTTGCCCACAATTGAACACAGGTCCGCCAGCCGGAATGGTTTGGCGATGAACGCGGCGCGCTTGGGGATTGCCTCGGCGGCGATGTACCCCGACATCATGAGAACGGCAGTGTTGGGGCAGATCCTGGTGATCCTTCTGACCAGCTCCGGCCCGCACATTCCGGGCATGATGACATCGGATACCACCAGATCGAAACACGGCATGGCTTGAGCGAGCTCTAACGCTTGCGCGGGGTCGGCTGCCGCGTGGACCTCATAACCCCGGGCCGACAGCGCATTGGCCACCAAGCCGAGGACGGCAGGTTCGTCGTCAATGACAAGTACTTTTGTTGGCGGCGTATGCCCCTCCGGTACGCCAGACGTACAACCAATATAAACCCGAACGACGCGGCCAAACCCTGGTGGAGGCGCGTACTGAACTGTAGCGCTTACGTTTCAGCCTGCCCCTCCGGATCTTGCGGCGATTACACCACGCTGGCCAGCAGCTTCGCGCCGTCCGGCACGCCCAGTCCCGAGCAGGCGTCCCAACCAGGGCCGGCCGTGTACAACCCTTTTAGCTTCCCGTAAATGTCGTTATTCCCCGCGGTGATATCGCGGAAGGCCACGGCTGCGGAGCCGTACAACAGCGGGTTCAGGAAGCCGGCTGTAGTGCCCGGCGTCTTTTGCGCCAGGCTTTGGTTGATGAGCGCGATCAGGCCCGCCATCAGCGGCGCCACCGCGCTGGTGCCTCCGATCACCTGTTGCGACCCCGCCAGGAAGATCTGGTATCCGGTCTCGGGATCCGCGTTGCCGGCCAGGTCCGGCAAGCCGCGTCCGGCGCTTCCGTTGGGTGCTTTGGGCACTTTGACGCTGGCCTGGTAGGAAGGTAGCGCAAACAGATTGCTCACCCCGCCTCCGCCTGCGCCGGCTTTCTGGCCTTCGTTCCAGACCACCTCGCTCGCGATCGCTCCATTCGCAACGGACAGTTTGGTGCCTCCGCAGGCCAGCGAAAACGGGCTCGACGAAGGGAAGTCGGCATGCGGCTTGCCGTCCCACTCCTTCAGCGTCATGTCGGGCGAACCGTCATCACCTGCCGCGCAGCAAATCGTTACGCCCAATTGTGCCGCGTCCTGGATCGCCTGGTTCAAACCCTCGGTGAATTGCTGATCTACTTGTCCATCCGGATCCTCCGGCCCTCCCCAACTGATCGAAATCACGCTTGGCTTGTGCACCGTGTCGTGTACCGCCTGATTCACCGCGTCAATAAAGCCATCCGTCGTGTTAGGCGCAAAGTAAACCGCGATGGCCGCCCCGGGCGCGACGGCTCCAGCCACCTCGATGTCCAGCGTTACTTCACCATCCGAATCTGGATCGGGGCCAGGCACGTTTGCACCGCCATCCACGCTCACCGCCACCACAGTGGGCACGGCGATCCCCAAGCCCTTGAAGTAAGCTGCCAGATCGGAGGCCTGATACCCGGCGCCGGTCGGCTTCCCGGAACTGTCCGTGTCATTGAGTTCGATCAGGGCGATCGACTGCCCTTGGCCGGTTAGTCCCGCCGGGAAGTTATAAAGCGCCGCCACCTGCGGCGCTGTGACACTCGGGTCCGCCGCCTTCTTGCTTTTCGCGGGCGCGGCCTTTCCTCCGGCGGGCTTTCCGGTCGGCCTCTTTGCCTTTGCGGTCTTCAGCACTGCGGAGGGGCCAGCGCCGCGCCAGCGGGAGTGCCGCTTCGCCACCGGCCGGTTATCAAGCCCGTGCACGCCCACGATGATATCCTGCAAGTCTTTCGGAATATAGATGGAGCCCGTGCGGCCGCGATAAAGCAAGCCGCCGGTCTTTGCGTAGTGCCGCAGTTCCACGCCGAATGCTTCGCCAATGCTGGCGGCGGAGCCTTTCAGCCGGATGGTTCGCTGCGCGGAGTTTGCTGCCGCAACTGCCAAACCGTGATCGTGCGCGAATGCCTCCACCTTCGCGAGATCCGCGGGGTCCGCACCGTAGCGTGCGGCGAATTCCTCGCGGCTCAGCCTTTGGCGTTCGCCAGGCTTTTGCGCGCCTATCCTCATCAGTTCCTCCGGAGATGTCTGGGCACGGCCACGAATCCGAACTGTTACCTCGATCAGGCTGCCGGCGTCCACAGTTTTGCCGGCCTTCGCGCCCACCATTGCTTTGCGCTCGCTTCCCGGCAGCTTAATGCGTGGTTTTGTCGCCATATGAGAGTCCTCCTACTCCCTTTAAGTGATGATCGAATCAATTCTATATCACTCGGGGCCAGTCCCCCCGTCAGCCGGATGTTACTTTTATGGACTGGCCGGAACCAGCCGCGCCCTGGCGTGCCTGCCCTCAGCCGCCAGTCGCCGGGCACAGGTCGTGAAAGAAAGGGCACGCGTGGCAGTGATCTCCCTCGTTCAAGGGGAAGTGCAAGCTGCTCTGCGCCTCTTGAAACTCGCGCACGACCTGACCGGGCGATTCGATCAGCGACGGCGCCAGGTCGATCTCCACCGCCGTGTTGGGACGGAGGAAATACACGAAAGCGCGATCCGCGGCCCGGCTGGCCAATTGTTCCACGGCCATGGCGTACAGCCGAAGCTGCAACCCATGCTCGCGCGCGCGGCGGTGCGCTTCCGCCGGGTTGACGGCGTCAGTCTTGTAGTCCACAATCACCAGTTCCACCCCATCTTCGAACCACAGGTCCACTTGGCCGCGGATCACCAGGTCGTTTACAGCCATCAGGAAACCGAACTCGCGCTCGAGACGGGTCGCCGCAGCGGCGCGCCGGCCGAGAGAGCTGTTGCGGAAATTACCGGCCAGACGCAGCGCTTCGTCGTCGGCATCGGCAATCGTGGCGCCGTTGAGTAACTGATGTACCTGCGTACCAAGCTCACTGGCCGACAGCCCCTCCTCTTCGCCCGGTCCGGCGACGCGCCGCGAACGGCCGTCGAAACCGAGATAGTGGCCCAGATAGTAACGTCGCGGACACCGTGCAAACTCCGCCAGCGCGGTAACGGTCGCGTTGCTGTCTTGCTGCTCGGTCACCAGCGGCGCGTCCAGCCAGGTGGGCCCGGCAGCCGCTGCTCCGGAGCTCCGTGCCGCGGGAGCGCACGTGAGCAACTCCGGCGTGCGGTCTGCCACCAGCAGCCGCAACTTCCATGCGTTGCCTTCCGCCGCGCTGTAGTCAATCACCCTGTCACCCGTTTGCGTCAGCGGCAAATTCAGGCTCTCCGACACCAGCTTCGCCCAGTTCTCGAGCTTCTTGCCGGTTCCGGAAAACGTCAGCGCCAGGTGCTGCTCGGCGCGCGTCATGGCCACATACAGCAAGCGGTTGCTCTCTTCTTCCTCGCGCTGTTTGCGTTCCTCCCGAATGGCATGCTGGAAAACATCATCCTTATCGGCGCCATCCGCCGGGTTGCGCCAGCGCGCGCCAAGACCGAACCGGGGCGAAAACGCCACCGCCGCCGGCCCGCTCGCGACCCCCTTCTGCAATGCCGCCACGAATACGATGGGAAACTCCAATCCCTTGGCGGAATGGACGGTGAGGACTTGCACCGCGTCGCCGGAATCGTCGGGCGGGGCGTCCGGTTCGCGCAGGTCGGAATCGCGCTGCACTTCCAGGTCGGCAACGAACTGGTCGAGCGATTTGCCCTTCGCCGCCGCGCGCGCCTGCGCCAGCAGCTTGTCGATATTGGCCGCGCCGCGCGCGCCATTGGAAGGCCAGTAGCCGCAATCGTCGATAGCGTCCGCTAGCAGGCGGTCGAAGCCAACACTCTCGCGCAGCAGCCGCCACCGGCGCAGGCGCTCGCGAAAATGCGTCAGCGCGCGGAAATCGTCGGCATCGAATTCGGATTCCGTTTCCGCGCCCAGGCGTGCCAGCGCGGAGCTCAAATTCTCCGCCAGCAGGCGCAGCGCCAGCAGGGCCTCATCGGAAACCGCCACCAGCGGCGAGCGCAACACCACCGCCAGGCTGACTTCATCGCGTGGGTTGGCGATCACGCGCAGCAGATGCACCAGGTCGTTGACCTCCCGCGTGTCGTAGAAGCCTTTGCCGCGGTTCACCAGGTAAGGGACGCCGGCTTCCTCCAAGGCGAGCGCGAATTGCGGAATCACATCCGTGTTGCGCACCAACAAGGCGATATCCTTGCAAGTGAACTCAGGCGATTCATCGAGCAACTCCACCACGCGGCGCGCTACCCAGCGAGCCTCCATCTCCAGCGCCGCCGCTGTGTCGTCCGCCGCCGCGCAAATCGCCTCCACCGCCACGCCGCGCGGCGATGCAAACTTGCGCCGCGCCACCAGCGTTCGAGCTTCGATGCCGGGCACGCCGGCGGTAATCGCTTCGACCGCGCGCAGAATCTGCGGCCGGCTGCGAAAATTATCTTCCAGCAGAACCAGCTTGCTCCCGGTAGCTTCGACTTCGTCGCGGTAATGCGCGAAGCCGGCCGGCCCCGCATGGCGAAAACCGAAGATCGATTGGTTGACGTCGCCCACTGCGTAAAAACGGCCGGGCGATCGCACCAGCTCGAGCAGCCGCGCCTGTTGCGGATTGGTGTCCTGAAATTCGTCCATCAGGATGTAGTCGAACTGCGCTTTCAATCGCGCGCGCGCTTCCCCATGGCGTTCGAGAAAGCGCACCGCGGACTCCTCCAGGTCGGCGAAATCGAGCTGCCCAGTGCTTTGTTTGCGCTCGCGATAGATCCGGTCGAACCGCCGCAGAATGTCGAACAGGGTGCGGCGCTCGTGGCGGTACAGCTCGGCAATCAGCGTGTAAGTCAGCTCCCTGGCCTGTTCCTTCAGTCTCCTCACCAGCTCATAGGCTGTGGTGCTTCTCTTCGACTTCTGCAAATTCGCAGGAAACGCGTCGAGCGCCTCCAAGGCGTCGAGCGGTCCAGCCGCGTGAACGATGCGCTCCGCGCCTTCGCGAACTTCGGCCAGATGCTGTTTCTGTGCGAAGCTCCAGTTGCTGGCGGGATCGGCTACCAGTGCCGCGGCGGTGGCGGCGAAATCGGCCATCCCGGTCCCAGCCGGCTCGGCAAAGCCGGCAAGGTCTTCCACCCCCTTGCCTGCCGAGCGCATCGCATCGTAGGCCGAAAGCAGCGCCTCCTCGAAATCCACCGCGGAGAGGCCACGAATCAGCGCGCGCACCGCCGCCGGTTGTTCCTCGAAAAGCTCCTCGACGGCGGCGACGACGCATTCCTGCTGGAGTCGCCAGGATTCGTTGGCATCGGTCACGGCGAATTCCGGATCGACCGCGGCCAAAACCGCGTTCTCCTTCAACAGCCGTGCGCAGAACCCGTGCACCGTGGACACCCATGCCCGCTCGAGGCGGCCGCGGATCTCCCGGCTTTCGCAAAACGCCTCGGCCAGCTTGGCGCGCATGTTGGTGGCGGCCTTTTCGGTGAAGGTGATGGCGAGGATGCGCTGCGGGCTCGCGCCGGCTGCCACCAGTTGGCGGAAATGTTCCACCAGCACCGTAGTCTTGCCGGAGCCGGGACCGGCCACCACGCAGGTATCGAGCGGCGGCCCGCCGGCATCCGTCGCCGCGCGCTGGGCGGGCGTGAACTCCACGTCTGTCATGCGCTCACCACCGCCGCCGTCGAAACGTCGATGCGGCAGACGTCGCGGCACGGGCAGAAGCGGCAGGCATCGGTATCGGTGGGCTTCACTTCGATGCGGCCGCTGCGAATCTCCTCCACCGCGCACTGCGCCCGCTCCCGCGTCCGCGCAAACCAATCCTCCGGCATCGGCTGTGAGTCAAGCTCGTCCGCATCGCTCCAGCCCGCATATTCCACGCCGCCCTTTAAGCCGACGTAAAACACGCCCGCCGGCGTCACGCCGAATTCCTGTACGGCTCCCATCAGATAGAGCGGCGCTTGCAGCAGCCGCTCATCGGTCAGCTTTTTCCGGGTGTTTTGCGCGTTGCTGTATTTGTAATCGAAAACGAAGGCGCGGCCGTCGGCCGCTTCGTCGAGGCGGTCGATCTTCCCGTGTACTTCGGTGCCGGCATCGAGGGTGTAATGGAACTTCTCCTCGACGCGCGAGCTGAACCGGCGGCGCGGCCACTTACTGTCAGCGGCGAACGCCAGCAAATCGTCGAGCATTGCGTCGCGCAGCCTCTCGGTGTGGTACGCGGTGGGGATGTCGTGCTCCTCTAGCGCGCCCGCGAACACCTCGTCAAACACCGCTGCGATGTCGCCGCCCTCCTTCCACCAGCGCGCCAGCACCTCGTGCACAATGTTCCCTTGCAGCATGAAATCGAGCCGCTGATCGGGCCGCGGCGGCCGCTGGCGAAGCTTGAGAGAGTGGCTGCCGAAATACTGAAAGGCGCATTGCAGATAGCTTTCGAGTGAGGTGGGTGAAACGTGCGCGGTTTTTTGCGCCAGCGCCTGGAGCAGGGAAGCGCGCGCGATAGGCCGCGCCTGCCGGAGCTCGCGCGGAAAGCGCGGGCGCGGAACGACAGTCGGTGCCTCCTGCGCGGGCGCGGCGAAGTCTTCGAGAAAAATTGACGGCAGGTTGCGCTCGCCACGCGGATTCGATTCGGGATAGGAAAGAGTCACCAGCATGGTGGCGCGGCTGATGGCGGAATCGAACAGCGCGCGCTCCTCCCGCTCGAAGTCGGCCGAGGTGCGTACGCGTATGCCGGCGGCGTTCAGGCGGCGGCGCGCGTCATCGGGAACAAACGCGTCCTGCCGATGGAACTGCGGGAACTGCTGTTCTACCAGCCCGCACACAAACACGATGGGCAGCACCCACTCGCGCGCTTCGGGCGTGCTCAGCACGTGGACCACGTTGCGGCGTGAATCACCGAGCCGGAGCGGCTTGAGGCGCAGCACCGATTCGACCGTGCGCCAGAACGGTTCGAGTGGAATTTCGGCGGCCGGATCGAGCGCCATGGCAGCCTCAGCCAGTGCTTCGTCGAACAGCTTGAGGGCAGCGGCCTGAGTGCGCCACATCAACACCAGCTCCCGATCCGCGGTATCGGAGGAGGCAACCGCCGGACGGAACAGGTTGCGCAAAGTGGCGAAGCGCCGCGCCCAATCTCTAGGCAGCAGGACGAAGGAGCGCCACTCTTCGAGCGCGCCCATCTCCTCGATCAGCGGCAGCAACTTCTCGGCGCGAGCCTCAAGCGCCAGTTCCTTCAAAGCGCCGAGGCCGGTGTTGGGCGCCCGCTCGCGCACCGTGAAATCGAAACGGTCCATCGCTCCGGAGGCGGCGAAGCGCGGCGCCAGGCGTAGCGCGGCGAGCGTTTCCAGGTGGTCCCATCCGCCTAACATGGCGTTGATGGCGCCCGCCAGAAAGCGGGTGACGGGATGGCGGTCGAGGTCCTCATCGAAATAGAAGCGGGCCGGAATGCCGAAGCGGTGGAACGTGGTCCGCAAAACCGGCACATAGGTTTCCGGCCGCACAATCACGCCCATTTCGCGAAACGGCCTGCCGGACGCGGCTTGTTCGAGGATGCGGCGCGCAATCTCTTCGGTTTCGCGCTCCATGTTTGCCGCCCTTACCACGGCGACGGCGGGCGTGGAACGGAGACGCGGCACGTGTTCCTCCGCGAAACCCATGGCAGCCAGGCGGGCGCAGAATTCCGGGTCGGCGGCGGAATCGAGAGTGAGAACGATTTCGGCATGGCGGCCGAGCGCGGAGACGACTTCCAGTTCCGGGTCCGTCAGAACGTGAAAGCCGTCCAGCCAGATGGTGCGAATGCCGGTCAGTCCTTCGGTGGCAATGTGGGCAGCAGCCAATTGCAGGCACCGCGCGCGCAGCGCGAGACCGCAACGTTCGAGGGCGTCTTCGACTTCCCTGTATACCGCCAAAAACGGTGCGGCGAGCGGTGTATCGGGAAGGTTCCGGCGCAAGCGCTGGCTGTCGCCGCCGGCCGAAGAGAACTCATTGAGAGTACGGGCCAACGAACTGCAGAAACCGGCGAGGTCCGCCACCTGGCGGAATTCGGGACGGTTGACCCGCCGCACGGCCTCTTCAACCGCCAGGTAGACCACGGAATCGGGCGCTTGAACCGCAGGCAACGCCCGCGGTTGTACGAAGCTCGAAAGCGTTTCAATCACGCCGCCGCGCAGGGCGAGTCCTTCGCGTGCCAACTGATTTTGTAAGTGCTGCGCCAGCGTGGCCGTCGGAACCAGCAGCCGCGCGGCCAGACCAGCGGCGTGGACTGCGTCGCGCAGTTCATTCAAGACCAGGCTGGTCTTACCGGAGCCGGCCGGCCCAACGATGAGGCGCATCGGCTTTAGTGTAAGCCGCGTTCAGACCTTCTCCCAAACCAGTAATGCTCGGGTGCTTGCCAAGCGGCCGAGCGGACCGGCGATGCGTTCCCACTGCTCCGCCATGCGGATGACCGCGACCGGTACGCTGCGCTGCCTTTTGAAACCGAGCGTCGCCAGGTAAGCGAGTGCCAGAAATGGTTCGCAGCGGACCAGTTTGAGACCAGCAACGGGATCAGCTCGCAGCCTCCGCACCAACTGAAAGGGAATGGCGGCGTTGCCGTCAAACGCCTGCTTGCCAGTGGATCGGAAGGGCTGGGCTATATCGATCGAGAGGGTGCAATCTTCGTGATGGAAGTAACGGTACAGAATGTAGGAGGGAGGAGTGATCCACGGCTCGATCGCCACCAGGCGCCCACCGGGGCGTAGGATCTGCCCCACCTCGGCCAGGAAGTCGAGGGGCCTGGGCAGATGATGTATGACGTCCAGCATCACCACCGCGCCGGCGCTCGCCTCGCGGAACGGCATGCGGCAGCCGTCGCAGACCACATCCACCCAGGGCGTGAAGATGACGTCGGTGGAAATCGACTCGGGAAAATACTCACGAAAAAAGCCCGGGCCCGCGCCGAGTTCCACGATCGGCCGTCGGCTGCCGGCTGCTTCCAGCAGCGTCGCAAAAAAGCCGCGATAGACGGCTCTCAGTTCCGGACGAAGCTCCCAGATTTCCCGGTGCTGCCGGACATAGTCGAGATCGGATGTCGCCGTTTGCGCCACACAGCCGATTATACGCGGCGGGTGGCGGCGCCACGGTCGAAGGCTTTCGGCTGCAGGCTTACTCGACGTCGCTGACCGTTACCTCAAACCGAAGCGTGAGCGGCTTCGCGGGTTCCAGGGTGTAAGCATCCCGGCTGGCGGTTTTGCCGGGAAAAGAAGCGCCGACGAATCCGTATTTGCGCAGGCACCATTGATATGGCGTGCCGGTATCGGAAGCATCGGGAGTAACGCGCAGAACGGCACGCTTGCCCTGGTAGACGCCTTCCAGCTCCGCCCAGCGGTGCGGCACCAGGTCCTCGTCTTTCCCGAGCACTTCGCCGCCGGCGCGTAAAATCGTGTTTTCGCGCGGAGCGAAGCGGGCGTTGAAACCGCCGTAGCTCTTGCCGCGATCGGGCGAGCCGCGCAAAGTCACCGGCGTTTGGAGCGCTTTCCAAGTGAGCTCGACCCGCAACTCGCGCGTTGCGCCTCTCGCCGGGAGGACGGTCAAGCGCAAAGTCTCGGCCACGATATTGCGCCCATCGGCCTGCCAGAAATTTCGCGCTTTGAGTCGGGCTTCGTCCTGGGCCACGCCGGTCACTGGAGTCATTGCGGAACGCTCGGCGGCGCTGAAAACCATCCAGGAATCGTATTTCCTGCCGCCGATCTCGATCACCGGCCACGCCCAAAAGAGGCCTCGATGGTGGGGATGGTCCCCGGGAAAATCATCCAGCATGGAAACACCCGCCGGAGTGTAAACAGGGAATATGTAGCAGCAGCGGCGCCGGTCTTCCGCGGCGCCTGGCTTGAGTTGCGAACCGTAGTTATAAGTCAAGGCAGGCTTGCCGTGCTCGCGCAACTCGAGGCGGCCGCCACCGAGGTCCACCCACGTGAACCCCGGCTGGCCCAGCGCCGGACACGCCAGAGCCAACCACAGCCACTTACTCGCGCGAGGCATGACGGACCTTCTCCTCATCCACCTCCACGCCGAGGCCGGCGCTGGTGGGCACCCTAAGGCTTCCCTCTTCGACTTGGAACGGCTTTTTGAGAAATGAGCCGCCCAGGAACTGGAGCCCATTCAGCGCCGCCGGATGTTTCACGCCGTAGGCTCCGAACAGGGCAAGCGACGCGGCGAGCGAAACATCCGGATCGGTCAGCCCGCTGCCCAAGAACATCAGATAGTTGCGCTCCAGGTACTCCACCTGGTGGCGCCCGTCCCACAGGCCTGCCGTGCGCGCGGGCTTTTCGGCGACTCCATCGAGGAGGTTGAGTTTATGGAACTCCTCGAGGTCCGTGACGGAGACGACGCCTTCATCCAGAATGAGCGGCAGCGCCGCCTGCTTCTTCAGCGCAGCCAGGCCGCTCAGGTTGTTCGGCGCCACGGGTTGCTCCAGCACATTCACGCCAGCGTCGCGCAGCCTGGGCGCGACGAACAGAGCGCGCTCGGTCGAGTACCCGCCATTGCCGTCGGCCCAGAGAAAGCTCGCCGGGGCGAGCCGGCGCACCTCGCGCGCGAACGGGATATCGAAGTTGGGATCCGGTCCTACCTTGATATTGAAGTGTCCGTATCCGCGCTGGTGGCCCTCCGCCATCAGAGGGGCCACTTCATCCAGGCTGGTCACGTTGACGGTCCAACTCAGCGGAATTCGTGTCAGCGCTTTGCGGCCCCACAATTCGGGCAGGCTCTTCGCGGCCAGCTTTCCAGTGAGATCGTGAAGCGCCAGGTCCAATCCCGCTTTTGCGATGGGCATCCCGGTCGAAAACGAGGCGGCGATCGCATGGTTCATCAGCCGGTGCGCCTGCTCGATGTCGGTGGGATTTTTGCCGATCAGCGCCGGCGCCAGGTACAGGCGCAAAGTGGAGGTTACCGATTCCAGCGTCTCGTAGCTCCAGGCCGGCAGCGGCACACTCTGGCCCCATCCCGCGGCTCCGCCTTCGCATGTCACCTTGACGAAAACGGCATCGCGCTCCGGGTTGGGCAGGAATTTGAAGCGCGCTATGACCGGGTAACGGAGTGGAAACACCTCAATCGATCGGATGGGCGGTGCGTCCTTGGCGATCAAGGGAAAGGCGGTAAGGCTACTCATAAAGCCGCGCCGGGTCATGCGGGCAAGGCCGGTCCGCGGCCTCTCCACGCGCATGCAGTGTTGGTGGTCATATCAACTCGATTTTCTCTGCGTCAAAGCCCACGCGTTGGCCGGTTTCAAGCGACACTGCGGCCATGCAACCGGCAACTGCGTGGGAGAAGCCCGCGTCGACGCTGGCGCGCGGCGTCTGGCGGCTGCGCACGCAGCGCAGAAAATTCGCCATGTGGGATTCGACAGGGACCTTTTCGATCGCCATCGGCGCGGCAACGCGGTGCGGGTCGCGGCTGCCGTCCCCGGTGATGGTCTGATGGTCTAGGTCCAGCGTGCCTTTGATGCCATACCACACGTTGCGATTGCCGGCGGCGTTGGTCAGGCTCATGGCAAACGTCACCAGGCACTCGGGGTATTCGACGATAGCCTGGAAGACGTCCGAGGTCTGCCGCCCATCTTTCCACAGATAGACGCCGCCCAGCGTGACGGCGTGTCTCGGATAGGGTTGCTCCAGAAACCAGTTGGCCAAATCGATCAGGTGGCACATCCAAAGGCCCGCGATGCCATTGGTGGTTTCGCGGAAAAGCTGCCACTCACGCAGTTTGCGCGCGTCAAACGAGCCGCTAATGCGGCCCCCGAACTGAAAAGCTTTCCAGTCCACGTCCTCGGGTTTGACGTTGGACAAATCCTTGTGCCAGCGCTGCTCCTGGAAGTTGACGGCCATCTCGACCCGCGTGACTTTGCCGATCACACCGCTCTGGATGGCCTTGGCCGCACCGATTACCGTGGGATCGCTGCGCCGCTGCGTGCCCACCTGCACCACTTGCCGGCTGCGCTTCACTGCCTGCCAAGCAGCCTTACCTTCCGAGAAGTCAACGGCGAAGGGCTTTTCGACATAGACGTCTTTTCCCGCCGCCACCGCATCCATGAGAATTCGCGAATGCGTCATATCGGGCGTGGCGATGAGTACGGCGTCCACATCCTTCATCGCGAGCAATTCCTGGTAGTGCGTCGTTTGGCGGGGCGCTACGCCGAAAGCCTGCTCGATTTCGGCGGCCCTTTGTTCACGATTGATGCGCCAGACGTCGCACACGGCGACAATCGCGGCATTCTCCTGCGCCCGTTTCAATTCCGCCAAGTGGTCGCGCGATCGCCCGCCGCAGCCGATCTGCCCGAGGCGAATCTGGTCGTTGGGGGATTGCGACCACGCCGCAGCGAGCGGCACGGCGGCAGTGGTCAGAAAACTCCGGCGCGTATTGCTCACAGCCATAGGTCGAGCGCCTCTCGCGCGAAGAAACAGCCGAACCAGGGGGCTCGGCGCGGGTCGGGGGACCCACCTCGCAACGACCCCCTGATTGACTTCCAACCTAGAATATACCTATAGTTCGACCGGTAAACAAATTGTTCATATCGATGAGGTGGACGTATGGTGAGACAGCGCACTAAGTGCCACGCAGAACCCACCATGGGCGTCACTCGTTGGCGTGCATAGGGCAGCGCGGCCGCTGTTAAGTTGTCTGAAAAGGACCGCTGTGCAACGGTGTCACGCTGATCCTTCAGTTTCGGTTTTAATAATGTGAGGAGGGGGAAGCGGAATGCGAGCGGCGCGCGTGGTGGAATTCGGGAAACCGGAAATGTTGCAGGTGGTGGAGATTGAGGAGCCTCGGCCCATGGCCGATGGAGTTTTGATTGCGGTGCGGGCCGCAGGCGTCAATCCCAGCGACGTGGGTAATCTCGCAGGGCGGTTTTCGCAGACCACGCTGCCGCGGACGCCGGGGCGCGACTATGCGGGCGTGGTGGTGAAAGGGCCAGCCGAATTGCTCGGGAAAGAAGTCTGGGGGACCGGTGGCGAACTTGGCTTCACCCGCGACGGCACTCATGCACTGTATGTGGCCGTGCCAAGGAGCGCAGTGCGCGAGAAGCCTGCGGCGCTGTCGATGGAGCAGGCGGCGGTGGTTGGCGCTTCCTTTGTGACCGCGTGGCTGGCCGTCGTGCGGACGGCGCAGGTGACGGCGGGCGAGACTTTCCTGGTCACGGGTTCTCGCGGCGCGGTGGGAAGCGCAGCCGTGCAGATCGCACGCTGGCGCGGAGTGAGGACCATAGGTGTGCAGCGGGGAGCGGAAGGGGGCGAGGCCGACCTGGTGGTGGACTCGGAGCGGGAGAACGTGGCGAAACGAGTTTTGGAACTCACCTCGGGATGCGGCGTCAGTGCGTGTCTGGATACCGTGGGTGGCGCACTATTCGATGTCGCGCTGGCTTGCCTCGGCCTGCGAGGCCGGTTGGTGGCGATCACGGCCAAGGGGGACGGGCGGGTGAGCTTCGATATACGAGATTTTTACCACCGCGAACTGCGGTTGCTGGGCGTGGACTCTCTCAAGCTGGACTCGTCTGGCGCGGCCGAGGTGATGGACGAATTGCGCGACGGCTTCAGCTCAGGCGCCTTGCGTCCGCCGAGCATTCGAGCCTATCCCTTGGCCCAGGCTCCGGAGGCCTATGCGGCCCTGGCCAGTGGCAGGGCGCCGGGCAAGCCCGTTCTGCTGGCATCAACTTCTTGAGAGTGCGCCGCGCTAAGGGGCGGCCACGGTGACAAAAGTATTGAGCTGCGTTTCGGCGTCGCCCAGCAGCGCCGTGATCAAGTGATCTCCGGATGACAAGCCGGGCGGTACAACCACGTTGATCTGATAGAGACCCGGTCCCACCAGGCCGGCAAACGTGACCTGGGCCTCGATGGCGTCCATGACAACGGTCGGCCAGGCAGGGAGCGGCAGCGGGGATGGGACGATCTGTCCATTCGGTATCGGCGGGTTAGTGGCGCCGAAACCGGTTCCGTAGAGCACGATGGTTTCACCGGGCACGGCTGGGGTGGTCGTCACACCGCTGAGTAGGCCGGCAGGTCCGATCGGAGTGTTGTTAGCGTGGGCCGCCGCAGGGTAAAGGTGGCCGTTAGTTGCATTGGTTCCGAAGAGGAGAAACGAAGGCGCGGTGAGTAGCGCAGTAGTCGATACGAACGCGCTGCTAAGTCCGTTGTTAGTAGTCTCGATCCGCACCGGGCCGGGTACGATATCGGCGGGAACCAGGAAGTTGATTTGTGTGTTACTGACAAAACTCACTGGCGCAGCTTCGCCGTTGACAGTCACTCCCACTCCGCCCACCGTGCTGGGCAGAATGTTGCCGGTAACCGTCCACCCGACTGGCAGCGGCGCCAAGGCGGCGCCCTTCAGAGCCACCCAGGTGTTGGGAGCCATATCCGAAGCCAGAAAGCTTCCTGCGTTCTGGATGCCCGTCACCGGAAAAGACGGAACCGGTTGAATGCTGCCAAACAAACCGTGGGATCCTACCGGATCGTTATTGGGACCGCCCCCGATGCCGGCCGTGAAGTATAGCGTGCCCGGGTCTTCGCTGCGGGCGCCGCTGCCGAAACTCAGGGACCACAGCCCCGGAAAGGATATCGGCGCGCCCGAAAGATCGTTCAGCGTAGCCAGCCAGTCACCCGTAGTCAAATTGTAGGCGTTGACCTTGCCATCGCCAAAGTTGCCCACCAGCAGCGCGCCTCCGAACGGTCCGAAGGTAGAGGGCGCCGACACCATTCCCCAGGGTGCATTGAGCGCCCCGTTCGCGATCAGGGTAACAATCAACTTGCCGGTTTGATCGAACAGCGCGACGTAACCGTTCCCGGGTCCCGGCACGGAATTGCGTTGTGCCGCATCCTGTTTGGCGTAAGCCACGTAGACATTTCCGCCGATGATAGCCGTGTTGTAAGGAGCGAAGCCTGCCGGGATTACAGGGTTCACGAAGGCGCCGGCGATGTGGACGGGCGTGAGAGTGCCATCGAAAACGTCGACTGCGCCGCTGTGAAAGTTGGCTGCAAACAGCAGCGGAGCGCCTGTCACCCCACCCAAGACGCAACCCGTATAGACCGCGCCCGATGCGGAGTTATCGAACAGGGCCAAAGCGTGCGTCGAGTCCACGCTCGAATTCCATCCCGAGATGATACCGTCAAGGGAACAGAAGAGGAACGAGGCCGGCTTGTCCGCGGCTACCGCGAAGGCCGATGTATCGGACGCAAATGTATTGTAGATCACTCCAGTAACTAGTCCTCCGGTTTTCGCTCCACCGGTTGCCGGTATGTCAACGACCACCGGCAACACCGCGCCGGTCCCATCGTAAAGGGTAGAGGTGCCGGTACCGTTGTTGCCTATCCAAAAGGGAGTCGCTCCGAAGCCGTTGCCCCATGGATTTACCAGATTCGGATCCTGGTGGTCCGCAACACCCGACAAATCGGAGACAAAGTTGTGTACCAGAAAAGTGTTGGGGGTAACCTGCGCCATCGCCCACGCACTCAGTGCGCAGGCCAGGCCCACCAATCGGCAAGCCGTGCGCGCGGCACAGGCTAACTCAGCTAATTGCTCATGCTTCATGGCAGCAGTGTACAGTAAGAAATGAGTGACCACTGTAAACTAAGCGCAAATACCAAGTTACGCCGTGACAAACGGCACGTATCCAGCTCACTCATCCGAGCCGCCATCGGCACGCGGGCGGTTGTCTTTCGAACTCCGGCTTCGTCTACAATTGTTGGGGCGTTCCGCGCCGGCATTTATCAACAGGAGACGAAATGACGAGACCTTGGTTCGGATGTTGGTTCGCGCTTACGCTGGCGGCGTTGGTGCTTCCCGGGCAAGTACGCGCCGCCGTTTTCGACGTGAAGGATTATGGGGCGAAGGGCGATGGCAAGACGCTCGATACGGCCGCCATCAGCCAGGCGGTTGAGGCCGCGGCGGCGGCCGGCGGTGGGACTGTACACTTCCCGTCGGGAACCTACGTGACCGGCTCGATTCACCTGCGAAGCAATCTTACCCTGCAATTCGAGCCCGGCACCACGCTCGAAGCGTCGGCCGATCCGGCGGCGTACGATGCGGCCGAACCAAACCAATGGGACAAGTTTCAGGACTTCGGCCACGGCCATTTTCACAACAGTCTTATCTGGGGCGAGGGACTGGAGAATGTGTCGATCGAGGGACCTGGCCTGATCAGCGGTAAGGCGCTGGTCCGCGAACGCGGCGCGGCCGGCGACAAAGCTATCGCACTCAAACTGTGCCGGAAGGTAACCCTGCGCGATTTCTCGATTCTGTCCGGAGGGCACTTCGGCGTCCTGGCTACCGGCGTGGACAACCTGACGATCGACAACGTGACGATTGACACGAACCGGGACGGCATCGATGTCGACTCCTGCCGCAACGTGCGGATTTCCAATCTGAGCGTTAACTCACCGAACGACGACGCCATCGTGATCAAGGGGACGCACGCGCTCGGCTTCGCGCGCGCGACGGAGAACGTGACAATCGTAAACTGCCTGGTGAGCGGTTACGACATGGGCACGCTCCTCGATGGCACCTATCGGCGCACCATGAAGCAGGCTCCCGACCGCGACGGCCCCACCGGGCGGGTCAAAATCGGCACGGAATCGGAAGGCGACTTCCGGAACATCACCATCGCGAACGTGGTTTTCGACCGCTCCCGAGGCCTCGCGCTGGAATCGGTGGACGGCGCGCACCTGGAAGACATTACGGTTTCGAACATCACCATGCGGGAGGTTTCAAGCGCCCCGATCTTCCTCCGGCTCGGCCGCCGGATGCGGGCCCCGGAAGGAACGCCGATAGGATCGCTGCGGCGCGTGAGCATCAGCAACATGGTGGTGTACGACGCCGACCCGCGGTACGGTTCGATCATCAGCGGCATTCCCGGACACAATGTGGAAGACGTGAAGCTGAGCAATATCCGTATCCTTTATCGCGGCGGCCTGACGCTGGATGAGGTGGCGAAGCAGCCGGCGGACCTGGTGAATACGTTTTTCTTCAGGGGCCCCGGCGGTGTGCCACCGCGCGAGCCGTACGCCACGCCGGAGCGCGATAAAGACTACCCCGAGCCCTCGATGTTCGGCCTGCTGCCAGCTTATGGCTTCTATCTCCGCCACGCCACGGGAATCGAATTCAATAACGTCGATGTCGGTTACATGAAGGAAGACCGGCGGCCGGCATTTGTGCTGGATACGGTGAAGGGAATCGATCTGCAGCACGTCAAGATGCAGAAGGCGCCTGGCGCGCCGGCGATTGTGTTGCGGAACGTCGAGGATTTCTCGGTCGACCGTTCGACCCCAGTGCCCGACGCGCACGTGACTAAGGCGGAGCGCAGAGAAATGTGACAGGGCTGCGGCCGGGTAAATTCGAGGCCGGCTTGCGGTTTTTACAGGTACGATTACGCCTGCTCGACGTCGATGCCGGCTCCGGTCAGGGCGGCTTCTACCTCGGCCGGGCGCAGGCGAGTGGCATCGTATTCCACGGTGATGCTGTCCATGGCGGGCGACAGGCGCACGCGTTGAATCCCGTAGAGGGAGTGCACGTCGGCAATCGTCTGGAGCAGGGAATCGCTAAGCGGCTGGCGGAGGCGGAAGCGGATCTGCACCTTGGTCATACTCATCTCCAGAATAGCAGCGTGATGATTGATCGGCCCCGCGCCGCGGCCCAATCCGGGGTTGGTGCGGATCGCCTCGGCAATCCAGCGCTTGGCACGCGCGACGGCCTCGGGGAGCGCCAGGCCCTGCGCCAGGCAGGCGGTGATGGCGGCCGAATACGCGCAGCCGGTGCCGTGGGTGTGCGGCGTCGAGATGCGCGGGGCGGGGAACTCGCGCCAGGCGGCGCCGTCAAAGAGCAGATCGACCGGATCGCCCGCCAGGTGGCCTCCCTTGAGCAGCACGGCGCGGGCGCCCATTTCGTGAAGGCGCAGCGCGGCGCGGCGGCCATCTTCCAAGCCGTGGATAGCGATGCCGGTGAGGGCCTCCGCCTCGGGGATATTGGGAGTCACAAGGGCCGCCGCAGGGAGCAACTCCTCCGCCAGGCAACGGAACGCTTCGGGCGGGAGCAGCGGCCGGCCGTGAGTGCTCACGAGGACCGGGTCGACCACGAGTGGGAATTCAAAGCGCTGCGTCGCCACGGCTAAGGCGCGCACAATAGCGGCTGAGCCGAGCGCGCCGGTCTTGGCGGCGGCCGGAGGGATGTCCTCAAGGACAGCCTCAAGCTGCTGGCACACCAGATCGGCGGCCAGCACCTCCACGCGCGAGAGGCGCACGCCGTTCTGCACCGTGATTAGCGTCGCCACGGCTTCGCCGTAGATGCCGAACTGGTGAAACGTTTTGAGGTCGGCTTGCAAGCCAGCGCCACCGGTGGGATCGGAGCCGGCGATGGTGAGGGCCACGGGCGTCATGCTGTAACAAGAATAGCTCGCCCGCGTTCCGCGGCAGGTCTGTGCGTCCTGGTTGCTTCCCGGGAATCGCGATCGGAAGCTCCACGGTCCGACCTTCGCCGCCATCCTCTGACACACCAGTTCCGTTTTGCTCCGAGGCAAGGCCTTGCCCCGTTCCAACTTGGAACACGTTCCATTCCGGAACGAGCGTTTCGTTTCCTAGCTACAGATAAAAAAGTACTTAATGCCTAAACTCTCTTGGCACTAAGGGTGCACTTCTAGCTGTGCCGGCCGGTTCGGGCCGGATCTAAAGAATTCGAAAAAAAGGACGGAACGCGATGAAGGTGCCAAGTGTGTCTGTACGCAAAGACGGCAAGATTTCGCAGGAGATCCGCGATCAGATCGTGCTCGATCATCTTCCCCTGGTGAAGGCGATCGCCATCCGTGTGCATGAAAACCTGCCGGTGCATGTCGACCTGGACGACCTGATTCACGCCGGCGTCCTCGGCCTGTTCGACGCCGTGACCAAGTTCGACCGCCGCAAGAAAGTGGAGTTCCACAGCTACGCGAAACACCGCATCAAGGGCGCCATTCTGGACAGCCTGCGGCAGCTCGATTGGGCGTCGCGCGATATGCGCAAGCGGCAGAAACAGATTGATGCGCTGACGCGCGACCTCGCCGCCAAGCTGGGGCGCAATCCCAATGAAAGCGAACTGGCTTTAGAACTGGGCGTGAACACCGACCGCCTGCGCCGCATCCAGATGGAACTGCGGCACCTGGGACAGATTTCAATCACGCCGCGGGACGATCTCGACCGCGAGCGCCCGCAGGAGTTCGCGGCAACGGCTGAGCTGCAACCCGACCGCATGTGCGAGCGTCGAGAGCTTGAAAGCACGCTTGCCCGCGCCATCGGAACGCTTCCCGCACGCTACCAGAAGGTAGTGTTTATGTATTACACCAACGAGATGACGATGAAGGAAATCGGCAGCTTGCTGGGTGTCAACGAAAGCCGCATCTCGCAAATTCATAAGACGGCGCTGCGCAAGATGGCGCAGGCGCTGGAATCGCAAGGTATACGCTCGGCGGAGGCTTTTCAGCCGATGTAAGGACTCGTCCCGGCGGTGTGGGCTGGACTCCGATATTGCCCGAGAATGCGGCAGGCCAAAGCGCCGCTTTTTTGGCGAGAGGTTCTTTCGCCGCGGACCACTTTATTGTCAGCTATGATGCAGAGGACCGACCGCCCAGCCGAGAGCCTGGACGACCGCATCGCCGAAGCCCGCAGCCAGTTGCAGCGGACTCCGGAATGGCACCCCGAATTCGAACACCGGTTGGCGAAGCTGATCCGCCTGGTGGACGAGCGGAATGACCGCATGACTGCGCCGCGTGCCCTCGCGGCGTTCAGGGTTTGGCGCTGCACCAATCGGCGCATTTGAGCCGGCGCATCACTGCGGGAGCAATCGTTCCAAGCGCTTTCACGGCAGCTTGCCGCCGATGTAACCGGACCTGCTGTACAGCCCTCTAACTGGATAGGAGGGAAGTAACATGAGGGCAGGGTTACCTACGAAGATTCTGATGGCCGGGGTCCTGCTGGCCGCTGTGGCGCTCGCGGCTACCAAGGACAGCTTCCCGAAACCCGCAACAGACGACGTGATCGCCAAACAGGTTCGACACGCGATACTCTCGTATCCCTATTACTATATATGGGATCAGGTTGACCTGTTCGTGCACGACGGCCATGTCGAATTGACCGGAGCGGTGACGGAGCCTTTCAAGAAAGCGGATCTCGGACGGTTGGTCGCACGCGTTCCAGGCGTTGCGGGCGTGACCAACGAGATCAAAGTGCTGCCGCCCTCGCCTATGGATGAGCATCTGCGGCGGCAAGTGGCGCGAGCCATTTTCGCTTATCCGCCGCTGACGCGATATGCCGCTGGCCCGCTGCCTGCGATCCACATCGTGGTGGATAGCGGGCACGTGACCTTGAGCGGTACGGTCGCCACCGAGAAGGACAAACAACTGGCCGGCATCCGCGCCAACGGCGCCGGACTGAGCTTCGGCCAGGTTGTGAACAATCTCGAAGTCGAGCATCCTTCAGCCAAAAAGAGCTAACCGCCGGCTGTGTGGAGATGGCCGGGCGTGCCCGGCCCTTGCCGGACAGGGCCTGGCAGCGAGACCGGCAACGGACGTCGATTCTCAAGGCCGCGCTCGCCAACCAAAGAACTGACGCGCGCACTTTGGCCGGCTTTCGAGGCGATCACCGGGACGCTGCTGCGACTGGCGAAGTGCCGAGGCCCGCACAGGGTGAGCGGTAGCCGATGTTATCGACCGCCGGGGCGACCCTCGTACTGGCCACTATCGCCATCGTTGCGAGCCTCGTGCTGCGCCGTTTTGACATAAGCGAGCAGCGTCTGGTACTCGCGCTGCGCCGCCTTGCGATATGCGGGAAGACGTATACCCGCGGCTTGGGCGCGCCGCCCGAAGGCCGCCTCGGCCTGTTCGATGGCCGATAACAGGCGCGGAGTGGCCGCCTCTCGCACTGCCGGGCCGCAACCGAAGCCGAAGGTAACCATGGCGGGAAGGACGAGCGAGTAGTTGTCAGGCAACCCCATCTGCTCGAACGGGAAGCCGGAAGCCCAGTCCGTGTGGTAGCCCACCATCATGTTGTCGGGGTTGACCGAAACTTGCAGGTGGGTGACGCAGTTCGTCTCCGGTATTCGATAGCGGCCGCGGAGCAGTTCCGTCAACATGGCGGCAGATCTGACCTGAGCCGGGCTAAGGTGGGCTTCGCTGTGCCCCTCGCCGGTGCGGGCCTCAAACGAGACGCCCAGGAAGCTCTCGTTCAGGTTGAGGTACCGCCAGTGGTCGTCGGCCCATACCGAGTACCCGGCGTGGTTGGCTGCGTCCTGCTCGGCCACAACACGAAACACGCGGCCGAACCGGTCAATCAAGTAATGATAAGCGCGCCTGCGCCCGACATATTCCAGCAGCGATTCGCCGATCCGCTTCAAAGCGCTATTGCGGCTGGCCTCCAAGGGGATTTGTAGGCTTTCGGTGGTGTGGAAAACAATCCCCGCGGGCACCGAGCGGCGCACAGCGCGGCCAGCGGAGGGGCCGTTCACGGGGAACGCCAGGTACGAGCGCGGATGGTTGGTCACGGCAAACCGAGTGTCGATGTGGAGGCCGTTGCTGAATACTTCCTCGCTGGAGTTTTTCTCCACCATCCACACCTCGGGCAACGCCGGTGTGGGAACAGGCAGCAAAAGTTCAACCGGTGGCTTCCAGGGCTCCGGCGCCCGCACGCGTGCCGCAGCACGCACCACCAGAAACGCCACAATCAGGGTCAGCGGGACAATTGCCAGCAGCAGGAAATGGAAGAGCGCTCTCCAAGGGCCGGGTCGGCCTCCCCCTGGTGCAGGCAGAGCCACAGCTTTGAGGAAACGGAGACGGATTACCGGATCGGCGATGCAGCGGGCGACCAATTCGACGGACGGCTTTGCCACACTCCTACCCATTAGTGTATGAAGTATCGGCTGAATCGACGAAATCTCTTAGGAATTGCGGAATTTTCGTCCTACTCCTCAATACGCCGTCGGCTCTTTGTTCTGTTTTTTTCCCGTATGACAAAGTCCGTGAGAGGAATCCGGCCTCGGACGTACTACCCAACCAAACAGGGATTAGCGCCAAGGTCAGAGACGTTGGCAAGGGCCGGCGCAAACCGGAGTCGCTCATGCTGAGACGTTGGTTGGATCTTTCGAAGCGGTCGCCACACATCTGGGGCATTGTCAAGGCCATGGATATGCTGAACAGCCCCCACTTGGCCGGGATGTCGGCAGAAGCCAAGCGCTGTGCGCTGCTGATGGCGTTGGAGGCCGCGGGCACGGAAGTGGAGGCTCTCCTCCAGGACGCCTTGATGCAGCAGCGCTTGCTGGATCAGCAGGAAGAGCAACGGCAGGCCAAGCTGCGGCGGCTGGAAGCGGCCAAGCTGGAAGAAAACCGCGGAGTGCAGGAGGAGTTGGAGCGGATAACCGCCCGGTACATGGCGCGGCTCCAGGCCAACCTGGATCTGATCGCCCATCACCAGGACGAGTTCCGCGCCTGGCAGAAGCAAAAGCAGCAGGAATCACAGCGCATGGCAGATGCAGCTGCATTTTGTGTCCCGCACGGGCACGTGTCTCGGAGCGCCACTTTATCGGTGATGCTGGAGCCCGTCCGGGCGGCGCGGGGATAGGCGGCGGCCCATTGCCACCGGCTGAAGGATCGAGGCGAATAAGGTGACAGGACAGGAGACATTCATGAAGACCACGCAATCGGATTACACGCAGCCGCTTGGGCTGGATGTGGGGACGAGCCGCATCGTGGTGGCGCGAGACGCGGGCAAGCGGTACGAGTATGAAGCGCAGCTCAACGCCTTTTTGACGCTGCCGTATTCCAAGCTGGCGGAGGGCCTCCTCCAGCGCGAGGGCATCCTGCACGAGGTGCGGGGAGCGGAAATCGTGGTCACGGGCAACGATGCGGAAAAGTTCGCGGAGGTTTTCCACGTCGAGACACGGCGGCCGATGCGAAAGGGCGTGATCAACCCGGACGAGCCGCACTCGCTGGCGGTGCTGCGCCACATCATAGCCAAGCTGGTGGGCCCTGCGGCGGTGGAAGGCCAGAAGATCTTCTTCAGCGTGCCCGCGGGCATCGAAGGCGAGGAGTCCGGCATCGCTTACCACGAGGCTTCGATCCACGAACTTCTCAAGGAGCTGGGATACGCCCCCACTCCCATCGTGGAGGGTCTGGCGGTAGTCTTCGGCGAATTGAGCGAGTGCAATTACAGCGGCATCGGGATTTCCTGCGGCAGCGGTCTATGCAACGTTTGCCTGGCCGTCCTGTCCGTCCCGGTGATCACCTTCAGCGTTGCCAAGGCGGGCGATTTCATCGACACGCAGGCGGCGCTGGTGACCGGCGAAATGGCTACCCGGCTGCGCGTGCAAAAAGAGCAATCGTTCCAGCTCAACGGTCTCAACGGGGAGCGGGTGCAGAACGCGCTCACCGTGTACTATCGCGAGGTGATCCGCAATCTGATCGAAACCCTGCGGCAGCACATTGCCTCCGCGCGGCGGCTACCCAAGCTGGAGCAATCCGTCCCGCTGGTGCTCTCCGGCGGCACAGCCATGCCGCATGGTTTTCTGGAATCCTTCGTCTCCGCGCTGCGCGCCAATGAGTTCCCGGTGCGCCTTTCGGAGGTGCGGCTATCGGCCGACCCGCTGAATTCCACCGCTCGCGGCGCCCTCATGGCCGCGCTTTGCTAAGGACCCGTTCGCAGCAACTGTCGCCAGCCACTCCTGTGCGGGGCTTCCTCTCGGCCGGCCCCAATGGGCACTCAGAGTGGTTTTCGTTCGCGACTATGCCTGATTTCCGCGCGGTATGTGCGAACTATAAGTTGTTTATTTGTCAGGCAGATAAAATTCAATAATTCATTTTTTACTTACGGTTTTGTATGTTTGGCGCCGACTGCGTGTTTCGTTAGCAGGCCGAGCCAGCCAAGCTCCCGCCCAACCCCCAGGCCCCGAAACACTCTCTCGCCGCCCTGTTTTGGCGATCCTTTCAACAATCTAGAGTCCTCGGCCAGCGGAGACAACGCTTTTTTTCGGCGCTGGTTTCGCCGGCGGGCTGCTAATTCTGCTATGAATAAGGACTGAACCAACGCGGTCGCAGCCAGCGTGGACGGCAATGTGCCGGCGTGGCGGGACCGAATCGGGTTTGTAACGGCACGGTCATTGTTAGCACTATCCTGGTAGAGGGTAAACTAATGGACCACGGCGCAGCCGTCAAGCTGGGCGCTCCTGAGCGTTATGCGAGCGGGGATTTATCCCAGGCCGAGCGGGACGAATTCGAAGAGCATTTTGCAGATTGCAGGGCCTGCATGAACGACGTGTGGACTGCATCAGCCTTCGCCGCCAATGCGAAGGCCGTTTTCGAGGATAGGCTGACGCGGAAGCCGGAACCGCAGCGGGCCGGCTGGTTGGCGTGGCTGCGGCTACAGACCGCGGTGCCCGCTTTTGCCGCCGTGGTATTCGCCGCAGTGGCTGGTTACCAGGCCAGGGTCACGATTCCAGCTATGCGGGCGCCGCAGCAGATCGCCGCTGCCGTGCCGTTGGACGATGCCCAGCGCTCAGCGCCGCGCACGCTGGAAGAAGGCAGGCCGCTGAACTTCGAAATAGCCGTGGCACCCCAGCCCGGAACGACGCGCCTGTGGGTGGAACTGGTGGACGCCTCGGGCAAGATGCTAAGCTCGGGTCCGCTCCTGGCGCCGGCTCCCGGCGAGCCGCTGGCAGTTCTTTTCCCTGGCAAGCCGGGCCCGGGCCATTACTCCGTCGTCGTGCGCGCCGGCGAGTCCGGCCCGCAACTGGTGCACGGAGAATTCGACATTCAGCCGAGGACACCCTAGAAGATGAGTAAGTCTTACGTATTCTCCGGACACGCACTTGGCGTAGCGGCGCAGTTTCACAGTCTCGACGAGGCGCACAACCTTGACCACGTTGTTCCCACGTTGGGAGCGAGTGTGCTGGCGCCCACGGGCGGCCACTCGCGGTCTCGCGTGATCCACTATGCCTACAGCGTCGATCAGCCTCGCAAGCGGACCCTGCTTTCGGTTCGCAAGATCAAGACCGCGGTGTCCGGCCGGGACCTCGGCAACCGCTTTGAAACCGAAATCGAAGCCGACATCGAAGCAGTCCGCTTGGTAGAGAAACTGCATATCGGCGCCGTCCGACTGCACGTCCTCTCCGCCGTCGACGCCGAGTCGGAGGATGCCAAGCCGGTGGTCACCACCAAGGGCAGCCACATCCACGACCTTCAACTGGGCACGGTCGCGGCCGAGGTTGTGCTGGACGAGGAGCCGCTGCTTTCCTGTGGAAACGCGAAGCAGCTCGCCGAGTTCTACTATAAGCAGACGGAAGACTACCGGAAGAAGTATGGCTGGCGCTTTGCGCTGGATACGGCGCCTGAGATCCCAGGCAAACGCTGCCTCCAGCACAAGTTCTCGCTGGTGCGCGAGATCCGTCTCACCGGACCGGAACGCGACAAGCAGCCGATTTCCGTGGACGGTTACACCATCTACTGGAAGGGTTTCGGTAAAATCATTCTCGGTGAGGTCCAGGTCAAATGCAACGACCGCCGGGTTACCATGGTGCGCCTGGCCATGGGTTCGGATGCGGGCGGTTCCGGCACCGCCGGTGGCGGCCAATCGAACGGCGGCACTGGCTAGGCTCGCAACGGCTGCCGCATGCAGCCTTCTGCTCCCCATTCTTTCCTGTTCTCGGACCAAGCCGGCTGAGCAAGCCTACGCGCACGCGTGGGCCGAATTCGTTGCAGGCGATCTGCAGGCTGCCGGCCGCGAAGCTGCATCCTACTCAGCGCGCGCCCAAAAGGAGCCCGATTCCTATTGGGTTTTGAGTCTCAAGCTGCTCGATGCCGAGGTGTTGTATGCGCAATCGAATTGGAAAGCGGCGCAGGATCTCCTCGCGGCTCCCATTCCGGCCAAGCCGGCGCTGCGGCAGCTTGAAGCGCGGCGTCTGATCGATCTGGTTGTTGTCGATCTCCAGATTAGCGGCGATGCCGCGAAGATCCCAGAGATCGTGGACCAGGCTCGCGCCGCGGTACGCGACCCCGAATTGCGCGTCCGCTTGAGCTTGACCGAGGCCCTGGCGGCATTCAAGGCTCACCCTGAAGCGACCCGGCGATTCGATACTGCCGCCGCGGAGCTGGCGGCAAGAGAGCGGCTGCCTTACTGGCATGCAGTTGCCCTGAATAACCTGTGCTATACGCTGAAGAAGTTGGAGCGGTATGACGAGTCGGTCGATGCCGGGCAGAGATCGCTGGCCGCCGCGGAACAACTCGGCGCGCGCCGGATCGCCGCGTTGGCGCACCTCAATCTAGGTTCGGTGTACGCCATTCTCGGCGACTTTGACAGCGCCTTCGAGCACCTGCGGCAGGCCATTGCCAGGTTTGAGACCATCGGCGCGCGGGCCGATCTGATGACCTCTCTCGGCGAATTGGGCCTGGCGTACGATGACGGTGGCGACTCGCAGAATGCGATCGCTAACTACCGGAAGGCTTACGATCTCGCGGTGGCGCGCGATCGCAAAAGCGCTGAGGCTCGTTTCGCCGGGAACATGGCCCTGACTTTCATCAAGGCCAATCAGTGGGACCATGCCGCGGAATGGAACCAGCGCGCCTTGGAGCTGGCCCGCGCGCTCGATGCGGCCGACACGCTTCCGTACCTCGAGCGGAATCGCGCCCAAATCGCGCAGGGCCGCGGCGATTCTCGAGCGGCCGCCCAAATCGCCCGGGGGTTGTTGCACGCCGCCGACACCCCGCCCGGCATCCGCTGGGCGGCGTGGGACTTGCTTGGCGATATTGCCGCCGGTGCCAAGCGTTTTCCAGAGGCCGACCGGTGCTTCGAGCAGGCGCTGCGGACTATCGAGACCACGCGCAGCGACCTGCTCGATCCGAACCACCGCATGACGCTGCTCTCGGGGCTGATGCCGTTTTATCGCGCCTACGTGGACGTTCTGTGGGCGCAGACAGACGACGCCCGCGCCTTGCGGGTGGTGGAATCGAGCCGCGCGCGGGTGCTGGCGGAAGAAATGGAACGCGACGTCATGGCCACCGCGCGGGGCAGCCTGAGCCAGTTTGAGCGCGTTGCGCGCGATACCCACTCGAGCATCCTTTCGTTCTGGCTGGCGCCGGAACGCTCTTTTGCCTGGTTGATCACCGGCAGCGGCGTGCGACGGTATGAACTGCCGGGCTCGGGCGCGATTGAGAAACTGGTGACGAACTACCGGGAAACGGTGGAGCACTCGGTGCGCGATCCGCTGGCGAACGCCGCCGGTTCCGAACTCTGGCGCGCACTGGTGGCGCCGGTGGCGCCGCACATCCGCAAAGGAGAGCGGCTGATTGTGATTCCGGATGGCGCCCTGTACCGGTTGAACCTGGAGACCCTGGTGGCACCCGCGCCGCGGCCGCACTACTGGATTGAGGACGTGGAGATGGCCGTGGCGCCCTCCATTGCGATCCTGGCGGCAGCGGCGCCCGCTGGCGGAAGGAAGGATCTTTCTCTGCTGCTGATCGGTGCACCGGATTATGCGGGCACCCGCTACCGGCCGCTCGCGAATGCAGAGCGCGAGATACGCGATATTCAAGCCGATTTTCCAGGGCGGACGCAGCAGGCTTATCTGGGTGAGCAGGCATCACCGGCCGTATACGGCCAGTCGGATCCGCAGCGCTTTTCGCTGATCCACTTCGCCGCCCACGCGGAAGCCAATTCGCAGAAGCCGCTGGAGTCGGCGGTAATCCTGTCTCATGGCAAGCTCTACGCGCGCGACGTGGTTGGAATACCCATCCATGCAGCTCTGGTGACCATCTCGGCTTGCAGCAGTGCGGGCACCCGCGCCTACGCAGGCGAAGGGCTGGTGGGATTTGCCTGGGCATTCCTGCGGGCCGGGGCGCGCGCGGTAGCCGCTGGCTTGTGGGATGTGAGCGACAGCTCGACCGAACAGTTGATGAACGAATTCTACCGGCGGATGGCCGCCGGCGCGGATCCGGTTACATCGATGCGCCAAGCCAAGCTGACACTCCTGAGGTCCTCTAATTTCACCCGGCCCTACTATTGGGCGCCGTTCCAGATCTACGTGGCGTCACTGGGGCGTTGAAGGCCGGCCGGCGCCTGGCTGCGCCGTGCGTCGCGACTTCGTCTTTTGCGTTAATGCAGGATCGCGGGTGCGCAGTTGAGATCTTGCTCGGCAACCCGGCGGATGGAGGTGGCCTCAACTTCCTGGCCTCTTCGGAGATAGTTGGCGATCACGTTGCGCGATGCGGCGCAGATGTCGGTGTGCACGAGCGGGCAGTCCGGGTTGAGGCTGGGCGTGCCGGACTCGCGCGTCACGGCACAACCTTGCGGATCGATTTGCGCATACAGTTCCACCAGCGTCGACGCCACGTCCGGCTGGTTCGGATCCACGGCCAACGCTTCCACCAGGGCCGCAGCGGCCTTGTGCGGCTCGCCAACTGCGCGATATGCCGACGCCAGCTCCTTCAGAAGATCGGGCGAAGATTCTAAAGCCCGGCCGCGCTCGAACGCCGCCAGGGCGTCCGGCATATCCGAGAGGCGCAGGTAGGCGCGGCCTAGGTTCAAGTACAACTTACTCGGCAGCGAAGTCAGTCCGGGCATGCCCCGCTGCGCGTTTTCCGTGCGGTATCGCTGGTCCCACGCAAGCTCGATCCTCTCGCAGCGCAAGAGCGCATTTAACGATTTGCGGTACCAATACACCGCGTCCGACCTAACTACAGCCTTGGCAGCGGCGCCGTTGGATCGAAGTTCGTCTCCAATGTGACGGTAAAAAACGCCCGCATCTTGGTATGCGTTCGAGGGGCTCTCGGAATCCGGCAATCCGTCGAGGATCGCAAGCGCGCGGCTTGCGTAATGAATCGAACGGCTCGCATCTTCCGGGGTGGCGAGGAGCGTCTCGGTAGCTGCGGCCAGGTTCGTCTTGTAACTGCTCGGAGCCGCTTCGGCGGCGCTGGTCCAAAACCGTTGCGGGTCGAGCCAGTCGCCGTTCCGGTCGTACGTGCGGGCGGCGAATCCAATCGGCAAGGCAATTAAGCCAGCGACTGCAACATAGCGGAAGGCTGGCCGGCTTTCCGCTGAGCGCTTCCAGAGCGCGTCAAAAGCCCAGACCACGGCAACGGCAAAACCGACGGACGGAAGATAGAGCAAGCGCTCGGCCATGATGGTGCCGATCAGAATCACGAGGTTTGAGACGGGTGCAAGGGCAACGAAAAAGAAAACGACGGCAAAGAAAAGGGGCCTCCGGCTTCGCCAGGAACGGAGGGCGATAACGATAGTGGCAAGACAACCCAGCAGGGCCGCGATGGCCTTCCAATCCTCTAAGTTGCTCAACCCCCAGCCGAACAGCGGGATCTCATTGTAGCTGTAGTCCCACGAAAGGCGCGCCGGCCATACGAGGAGCCCAAAATACTTGCCGATCACCTTGATGGCGGTCATCCTCGCGGTCCAGAAACCAGCGCCCAGCAGCGGGTTCGCATCGAAGGGAGTGGCCAAGTGGGGAGCATGCGCCAGCGCCTGAGCGCGCAGGTACAGGTAGACGAGACAGGGGATAGCCGCGGCAGCATAGCCGGGAATACGGGACCGCCAGGCGGCGGCCCGTCCGAACGTGAAATCGTAAATGGCGAGGACCGCCACCAGCACGATGGCGCTCTCCTTGGAGAAAATGCCTACCGCGGCGGCGAGCCCGATTGCCAGAAGCCACGCGGCCTTCCGCGGACCCGTGGCATCGAGCGCCTTCCGATGGCACAGCAAGCCAGCAAGCACACCGAATGCCGCCAGCATGTCCGAGCGTCCCACGATGTTGGTTACCGATTCGGTCAGCACGGGGTGCAAACCCCAAAGGGCGCTCAGGAGCAGGGCGGCTGGAATCCGCTTGAAAACCGCCAGCCCCAAGGCGTATACCAACACCATGTTCAGGGCATGCAGAATGAAGTTCAGGCAGTGATATCCATACGAATCCGTGCCATTGCCTAACACCGCATAGTTGAACAGGAACGACAGGGTGGTCAGGGGGCGATATAGCCCGGTGTTCGAAGTCTCCCAATACTGCTGGGTAAAGATGCGTTGAAGGTGGGCCGATGTCGCTGAGTGGACGCGGGTGTCGTTGAGAATGATTTCGGAGTTATCCACCAAAAACGGTGTGTGGAACGAGTTCGCGTAGGCAAGGAACGTAAAGCCGATGACTATTGCCAGCAGCAGCGCATGCTTCGCCGCCGGTAGCGCCGTGATTCGTGTTGTCCCGGTTTCGCCGGCTTGGATCCGGCGCTTCGCCTTCTTGGTGGATGGCTTCCCTGACGGTGCTCTAACGCGTTTCAAACTTGACTCCCCAAGCGTAAGGCCAGGGCGAGCGGACCATGCTCCGCCGCCACAGGGCGGCGCCCAACGGGATTCAGCCCGGAGCGGAGGCGGTGCGACTCTCGGCTCAAACCGCGCGTCGTCACCGGCAGTATCGCTCTTGGCATGCAACCAAAACCATTCTAAGGTACTTGCGACACGGAGTGACCGACGAGAGCGACGAATCCAGGAGCCGCTAGAGCAGCAAAGGGAGCTCTCGGAGTGCGGAGAAAATCTGTCTCGCGGGCGTGAAAGCTGGTTCGGGCGGCGCGGTGGCTTGACCGAAGCCGCGCTGCTGCTCTCGAACGCCGTATCGGAGATTCCACGCGCTAATCCATCACGCCGAAGGACGCCGGAGGAACATGAGTTATTCGTATCTCAGAGCGGTCACAGGGTCCACCCGCGTCGCCCGCCGGGCGGGAAGGTAACCCGACAGTGCCGCCACGGCCACCAGCCCGAGCGTGGCTGCAATGGCAATGCTGGGATCGTGCGATCCAATTCCGTAGAGTTGGCTCTCGATCAGCCGGGTGACCGCCAGTGCAATGGGCAGCCCGATCAGCACCCCCGCCCCGGCTAGCAGCAGCACTTCGCGCATCACCAGCCACACCACGTTTCCCGCCGACGCGCCCAGGGCCATGCGGATACCGATCTCGCGCGTCCGCCGCGCCACCAGGAACGCCATCACCCCGTAGATCCCGATGGCGGCCAGTATGGTGGCGAGCACGCCGAAGGCGCTCGAAAGCGCTGCCGAGAGGCGCTCCACGGCCAGCGAATCGTCCCGCTGTTTTTCCTCCGTCTTCATCTGGTAGACCGGCAGGTTCGCATCTAGCTTGCGCACCGCGGCGCGAATCATCGGGAACATCTGCTCGGGCCGCAGCGGGGTGCGCACGTAGCCGGTCATCTGCGCGGCCCAGTCGTGCTGCAGGTACGGGAAGTAGACTTCGCGTTGCAGCTTCTCATTCATCTGGCTGTACTTCGTGTCGCGCACCACGCCGACGATCTCGATGTCGGCCTTCGTGCCGGGGTCGCCGCCCATGCCGATATGCCGCCCCACGGCGCCGTGCCCGCCGAAGTAGTGCTCTGCGAATTTTTCGTTGACGATGGCGACTTTCGGCGCGCCCAGCGCGTCCTGCTCCGTGAAATCGCGCCCGCGGTAAAGCGGAATCTTCAATGTGGAGAAGTATCCGGGCGAAATGTGATTCACCCGCGGACTCATGTCCTCGCCCGGCTTGGCCACATAGCCTTCCACGCTCACCGTGCTATCCCATTCATCGAAAGTGAGCGGCGGGACCACGCACAGAGCGGCCGAGCTGGTGCTGGGAAGGGCTGCCAGCGAATCTTGCAGTTGCCGGTAGAAAAGCTTGGCGCGCTCGGGAGCGTAGCCGTTCAAAGTGGGATCCACTTGAAAACTGAGCAGGTTGTTCACGTCGAATCCAGGATTGACGCTTTCCAGGTTGTGCAGGCTCTGCCCGAAAAGTCCGGCGCCGATCAGCAGCAGCAGGGAAAGGCTCACCTGCGCCACCACCAACATCTTGCGCCAGCGGGCCTGCCCGCCTCCCACTACCGCGCCCGCTTGGTCCTTGAGCACCGAAGCGATCTTCGGCCGGGCCGCCTGCAGCGCCGGCGCCAGCCCGAAGATCACGGCCGTCACTACCGAGACCGCCAGGGTGAACAGCACCAGGCGCAGGTTGGGATCGACGGCAAACCGCAGCGGCGGGTCGGTCTCCGGCATGATGCCGATGAGCAGCCGCATGGCCCAGGGCGAGACGGCCAGCCCCACTAGGCCGCCGGCCAATGCCAGCACCAGGCCCTCCACCAGGAGCTGGCGGACAATGCGCGCCCTTCCAGCGCCCAGCGCCAGCCGCACCGCGATCTCCTTCTGCCGCGCCGACGCGCGCGCAATCATCAAGTTCGCCACGTTGGCGCAGGCGATCAGCAGCACGAGAGCCACCATCGCCATCATCGCCCACAGCGGCGCCTCCAGGAACTGCCGTACCACGTCCTGCCCGCGCCCGCCCGGCGCCGCATCGAGCGTCCCTTTTAGAAACTGCTGCCGCGTGTACGGCGTGGTGTGCGCGAATTCCTTTTGCTGCACCTCCATCTCCAGAGTGCGATGGTAAAGCGGGGCGAGCGACGCCTTCGCTTCCCGCATATCTACGCCCGGCTTCATCCGCCCGAATACCTGCACCCAGCGCTGGCGGCGGTCTTCGAGTGGCTTGGTCTTGTCCGTCATCTCTCCGGCCATCGCTACCGGCACGAAGATCTGCGTCTGAAACAGCGCCTGTACGCCCTCGAATTTCCGCTCCGCCACGCCGACGATGGTCAGCCGGTGGTCCCGCACCAGAATCTGCTTGCCAACCACCGACGGATCGCCGCCGAACCTGTTTTGCCAATAGCTGTAGGCGAGCACGGCGAACGGCGCTCCGCTTGGAGTCCGGTCGTCTTCGGGGGTGAAGAGCCGTCCCAGCGCCGGGCGCACGCCCAACACCGGAAAATACGTCCCCGAAACCAGCTCCCCGGCCACGCGCTCGTTGCGTCCTTCGAAACTGGCGCTGAAACCGGTGAAGTAAGTGCAGAACATCCCGCTGAAGACTTCGTTCTGTTTGCGCAGATCCTCATACATAGGATAGGAAATGGCGTTCATGCCGTTGTTTGATCCGTACCAGTCGCCGTGCTCCACCAACTGCGCCAGCCGCTGCGGCTGTTCCACGGGAAGCAAGTGCAGCATCACTTGATCGAGGAGAGTGAATACCCCGGCATTGGCGCCGATGCCCAGCGCCAGCGAGAGGACCGCGATGGAACAGAAGACTGGAGATTTCGCCAGCGTCCGGCCGGCGTACCGCACATCAGAGAAAAGGCTCATGGACATTTCCACCGAGATGATTTTTCATCAGCCTTATACGCTAGAATGTGCGCGTTGTTCCAGCTCGATTTGTTAATTGGAGGATCGCCGCCTTTGGGAGATCGGGAATTGGCGGCTTGTGGTATAGTACCCAGAAACCGGGACCCGAAATGGAAATCCCGGCTGAGTCTTTTCGCCGGCTGAGCGCTTGGGAGGAAGGGTGACAATCCGCGCGATGATCCGGAGCCGCTGGTATGCCAAACTACACTGTCCAGCAAGGTGATTGTGTAACTAGCATCGCCGATCAGTATGGTCTGCTTTGGACCACGGTATGGAATCATGCCAATAACAATCAGCTCCGCCAGCTCAGAAAAGACCCGAACGTGCTGTACCCGGGCGACCAGCTTTTCGTCCCCGATCTCGACTTGAAGCAGGTCGACAGTCCGACCGATCAGAAGCACACCTTCGTCAAACAAGGCGTTCCCGCCAAACTGAAAATCCGCTTGCTCGACCAGGACCAGCCGCGGGCCGGGGTAGCGTACCAGCTCGAAATCGACGGCGCGCTCAAATCGGGAGTCACGGATTCGGACGGATACATCGAGCAGCCGCTGCCGCCCGGCGCCCAGCGCGGCAAGCTGACTGTCGGAGATGGTTCGGTCAAGGACGTCCACCAGATCCAATTTGGTGCGCTGGATCCCTCCGACACCGAAAGCGGAGTCCGGGGCCGGCTGGTAAATCTCGGTTTTGGCGGCGACGACATGAAGGAGGCGATCAAGGCCTTTCAGCAGAAAGAGGGCATCCCGGTTACGGGCGAAGCCGACGCCGCCACCCAAAGCCGCCTCAAGGACAAGCACGGACAATGACGCCTACACCAATCTCCCGGTTGACAAGCGATTCCACCGCGCACAACACGCTGAACCAGCCGCCGACCGTGCCGATCTTTTTGCAGATGTCACCCGATGCGCCACAGGGCGACGTCCGCGGAATTCCCGGCGTCAACTTTCAAGTTCTCATCAACGGTTCGGTGGTCCAGGCGGGCACGACGCCGGCAGACGGCCGGATCGACGTGCGCGTGCCTCCCGGCGGCAGTTCGACTTTGCAATTGCTGGTAGGTGGCGCGGCCGTGGCCGATTACGAAATCACGGTGGACACCGGCGCGCTCGATCCGGCGGGCCAGGTGCGCGGCCAGCAGCAGCGTCTCCGCATGCTCGGATACCAGATCGGCTCCGACGGTCCGGACGGCAATGGCGTCAACGCCGCCACGGCCGACGGCAGGAATGTCGCCAATGCCGAGTTTGAGCGCGCGCTGGTGGATTTTCAGGCCGACCAGGGGCTGTTCCCGGACGGGATCGTCGGCAACCAGACGCGGCCCCGGCTGGTAACGCGTGCGGGAGCCTGAGGGTCTATGTCTGTTCGTGTGAAAGTTCGCAACAACCGGCAAATCATCGTGCCGCTTCGCTTCGGACGCGCGGTCACCGGCAGTTCGGTGGCCGACGCGCCCGACGTCGACGATCGCGGTTTCGCCATGGGCAACCGCCCCGGCACCTGGGGCAGCACCAGCGCGAGGGGCGCCATGGTGGGCATCACCGCGGGCGATACCGTCCACATCAAAGTCCGCCGCGAAGATATCGACGGCACCGCGAAGCTGTTCGTCACCAGCTCCGATACCAGCGTGGTCACAGTCACCGCGCCACAGGGCGAGCTCGCCGTGGACGGCATCTTCAGCATCAAGGGGCTGGTTGACGTGATCAGCGTTCCGGTGAAGATCCAGGTGCATCTTGGCTCCGCTACCGGACCGGTTCTCGGGGAGATGGAACCGCACATCTTCCAGCTTCGCCAGCGCCGCGTGGTCGCCCATCTGGTGACCATCAACGGCACGCCGACCACGCGCTCCAAGGACACCCTGGTTCAACTTTTCCAGGACGTGAATGTAGTCTGGCGGGCCGCCGGGATCGAGTTCCTCTACAACAAAGACGAGACGCTGAACGACCCCATCAATGGATTTGCCACCGCCGGAACGGTGTCGACCAATCTTCACGCGAACCCGCCCACTTGGGGCGAGTTTTCGCGGGTCCTCAATCTCAGACCGGACGCGAATGCCGTTAACGTCTATTTTGTTAAGTCCGCCAACGAGTGGACTGGGTTGACATTCGATAACGAGAATGCGCGTCCTAACGGGTACGGTGTGGTGCTTGTGGATAACGGCAACGCGCACGATCTGGCCCATGAATTAGGCCATTTCCTCGACCTTGACCTTCACGCTGGCGAAGATACGGCAGGGCACCATGTTCGCGACGACGTTGACTCGGAGCGTCGCATGATGTTCGATTGGGACCCGCTCGACAACGCTCAGCCGGCCTATCGGCATGACGTCGGGTACGGCGATCTGGTCCCCGGTAATTTGATCGACCTGAAGGATTTCAGTGCCGATCCGACGGATGGCGCGCTCGCTCGCAGCCGGCGGCGGTCGCTGCACCCGTTTTAGGGAACGTGGGCGATGCGTTGGCAGATAAAAAACCGGGATGCGGCGCTTATCGCTGCTGGCATCCTGGCCCTGATTGCGGTGCAGTTGCCAGCGCGGCAGGAAAGAGAAGGAGGCAGGATGAGTCCGGCGCAGGTAGTGGATTACGTGAAACACAAGAATTGGAGTGTGGTCGCGAAGCCGGGAACCGTGGGTCCTGATGCCGGGCCGGCGCTGCTGCCGCTGTTGGACGATCGGGATTCCCAGGTGCGCGAACTGGCGGTCACCTGTTTGAACGCCGCCGGCGGCCCGGCAGCCCGCGAAGGGCTGCTCAAGGAACTGCACGACCCCACCGAAACCGTCCGCGCCGCTGCCGCCCGCTTCCTTCGCGCGCACTACACCGTGGCCGACCTTCCCGCCATCGCCAGCGTGATGGACAGGTCTCCGGACGAGTACGTGCGCGAGCAGCTAGCCCTGTTGCTCGGCGAATCGGGCGACGTTTCGCAGATCCAGGTGTTGGCCGCGCGCTGGCGGACCGAGAAAGACGAACACGCCCGTCACGCCGATTCGCTCGCGATGGCGCGGCTCGGAGACCCCGCCAGCCGGTCGCAGTTGATTCAGCGATTGACTCGCGAGCAGCCCGAGGAGCGTGTCGCCGCTCTCCGCGATCTGCCCTATGTCAACGACATCGGCCTCCTGCGCCACGTGGTTCCGCTGCTGGACGACACCCGCCCGGGGCTCAACGTCGGACCCTCCCACGGGCCTTATTTCATTCGCGTCTGCGATGTTGCCGTCAATATCGCCAACCAGATGCTCGGCGGCCGCTTCCATTGGGCCGAGCCCGTAAAACGGTACTCGCCGCAGGAGCTGAGCGAAGCCAGAAGCGTGCTGTCCGCGATTCGGTGAATTCGCCGGTGGTTCCTCGCGAAACTCGCACCGGCCGGATGCTCAGGGCTGATGAGCGCACAAGCGCGTACGACGACGGACACCTTCCGCATCGCCGTGAAGACTGGGCGCGACTCTTCACGGAGCATCGTCTTCGACTAAGTGTAGATCACCTGGCTGTCCTCAACCCTCGCTGGCCGTTGGTGTATACTACGAGTCCAACAGGGGAACCCGGTGGAACGCAGGGAAACTGCCGGGCCCCAGATGCTGTCTCTCGGAGGTTAAGGAGGAGTCGATGCGTGTCAGTAGAGTGTCTTTTCTCGTTTGCTCGTGCCTGGCGGTTGGCATAACCGCCTTTGGTGCGTCATTGCCGTGCATTCAGCCGGGGACCGAACGATGGCCGATTAAAACCACTTTGCCACCGGGCGCTACAACCAAAACTATGACCTTGGCGGATGCGCTCAACCTGCCCAAGCTCACGAACGTCTCTAAAGACGATCCAAAGTATCAGAGCGCGCGCATTATGGACCAGCCCGTGAAAGAGGACACGCTGGTGACTCTCTCCGGGTACCTGTACCTGGTTGGGTTTGAATCTGACGACTGCGACTTTCACATTCAGATCAGCCCGCAGCCGCGGACCTCGACCAATCGGCCAACCAAGGACGACAACTGCATCATCGTCGAAGTGCCCTCCGGCCAGTACGCAACCGGCATTGCGGATCGGGTGGAAGAGGTGCGCCAGTGGGTAATCGACAATCTGCTGGGCAAGACCGCGCCGAAGATCGGCAGCGTCCATGTGATGCAACATCCTGTGTTCGTGACCGTGACCGGCGCGCTCTTCTATGACGACGGCCACGTGTACCTGCCGGACGGAAGCACCGGCCGCGGCAAGCAAGGCATGGAATCGAAAACACTCTGGGAACTGCATCCGGTGGTGTCTATGGCATTTGCGCCGGCGCCATCCGCAGGCCACTGACCTCCGCCTGATGGCGAGGCTGGCCGGCCTATCTGTGCGTTTGAACACCGAACGGCCCGCTCCAGCGAGGATTGGGGCGGTTCTTTCCCCGAAAGCAAGGGTATAATTAGAGCCATAAATCCGCAAACTCGGGGGGGGAGAAAGGACACCCTATGGATAAGACCAAAGGCTCTACCGTCGCGAAGACGAGAACCGAGTTGTCGCAGACCTCTGCACGGATGGATGCTTCCGAGCCGGACCACGAGCAGGCAAGAGCCATCCTCGCTTACCGTTTCTGGCAGGAGCGCGGCTGTCCTATTGGATCGCCGGAAGAAGATTGGTTCCGGGCAGAGCAAGCGCTGAAATCGGCCGCCGTTGTGCCCGCACATCGCCAGGATGCCTCGCGGCGGCACACCCAAGCGACAAGACCGTTTCGCCCGGGTCAGGAGGCATCTGCCTGACGCGACGGTCAAGCACGACTGAAAACGTTCGCGTTTTCGTCCGCCCCGCGGTTAGCAGCTTTGGGAATCCGCCGTACTGAGAGGAGCGCGCATGGCCACAGAGAACACGATCAGCGGGGCCTGTCTGCACGCCTTGCGGGATATGGTTGAATTGCAGATGTACCTGGTGGCCCAACCGCCGAATAAACCTTGGCCCATGTCTCCCCGCAGTACCAAGGGACAGCGCAAAGCAAGGAAACCGTACCGGAACCCGATTGAGGCGAACGCAGTGATTGAACTCCTCGAAAGGGGATTGCTCGAAGCCACCTCGAATCGAACGTTCGTCGTCAGCAAGTCTGGGTATCAGTTCTACGAGCGAGAGGTGAAACGGATCTCGGCTTGATCGTCGTCGACAGTCGCCAGCTCGAGGCGTCGATTTCCGCCAGCGCGTAGCGCCGGCCACCTCCGATTGCGGTCTTGGAATTCTTGGTGCGGATGAGAGGACTTGAACCTCCACGGAGTTGCCCCCACTAGAACCTGAATCTAGCGCGTCTGCCAATTCCGCCACATCCGCACACGGGCGGGAAACTTCATTTTTCCAGACCGGGCCCAAAGAGTCAACTTCGGGGCTCGTGTGTTTCCGGCGCGACAGCCGGCACATTGCACTTTGCGGAGCGGAAGGACGGAGCCGCTCGCCTCAGGCGAGGGAGCGGTGCAATCAGCCGGCGAGGACGGGCTCGCTAGTTGCTGAATTCGAGCGTTGTGCGGGAACCGCCCAGTGCGATCGACTGCAGCACTTCGGAACCCTTCTGATTGGCCATGGTCACCGCGGTCTGCTCGTTCTTGCGCTTGCTGTTGTCGAGCTTCACGGGCGCGGTGTAGGTCTTGCCGTTGCTGGCGTCCGTAAAGGTGGCGGTGTTGTTTTTCACCTTCAATGTGTACGACCCAGCCTTCAGATGTACGGGGCCGGCTTTCACGGCATTGTCCAAAGCTATGTCATAAGACTTGGCACTGGCGACGGTAAGGCTGGCTAACGCCAGGATGCCAACGGACAACAAAGACTTCGTAGTCATTGAATACTCCTCTCAAAATCGGTGCGGATTCGCTCTTGCGCCGGCGTCCCTCTGTTCGAGCCGGCCGTGCGATTCGTTTTTGCTCAACTTTCACTTACTGAGACGCACGGCGGCGCGAAACGATAGCCCCACTCCCATCGGCGTCGACCGGTACAGGCGGCAATTTACATTGGCAATCGCGCTGCACCCGAGCCCGGCCAGGCCGTGATCGCAGAGCCGCTCCACGTGACCAAGGAGCGGCCCGGCCATTGTGAGTATATATTCGCTAGTCGTTGAATTCGAGCGTGGTTGTGGACCCGCCCAGCCTGATCGACCGCAGCACTTCGCTGCCATTCTCGGTCGCCGTGCGCACGGCGGTCGCATCGTGCTTGGCCCCATCGTTATCCAGCTTGACCGGGGCGGTGTAGGTCTTACCGTTGCTAATGGCGGTGAAGATAGCGGTGTCCCCCTTCACCTTTACGGTGTACGTTCCCGGCTTGAGCTGGACGGAGCCTACCTTCACCGGGCTGTCCAGAAGGATGTCGTAAGATTTAGCGTTGGCCGCGGTAAAGCTGCCCAACGCCAGGACGGCGGCGCACAACAAGGACTTCGTAGTCATACAGAGCTCCTTTTTTCGTTGGATCGAGATTGTGTCGTTGAGCCGAAGCCGGCCGCTGCGCGGCCTCTTCCCTGCGATTCGTTTTTCGTCCGGCTCGTTACCATAACAGACGCCTGGCGCCGCGCAAAGATAGCTTGTCGGCCCACGCCTGTCGAGCTACGCGGGCGGCATTTTACATTGGCAATCGCAGCCGCGCCCGGAGCCCGCGCCCCGCTTGATCGGCTATCGTAGGAAGAGCCAATGTATCGAGCCGTCCTGTTGGACCTGGGCAGAGTCCTGATCCACTTCGATTTCGCCGCCGGGTATCGCGCGCTGGAGAATCTGTGTCCGTATGCGGAGGCCGAAATCCGCCGGCGCATCGCAGCCACTGACCTGGCTGTCCGTTTCGAAACCGGCCTAATGGAGCCGCGCGACTTTCACGCCCAGCTCTGCGCCCTGCTGGAACTAAATGTGGATTACGAACGCTTCTGCGATATTTGGAACTCGATCTTCCGCGACGTGCTGGTGCCGGAGAGCATGGTCGAAGGTCTGGCACATTGCTACCGCCTGGTGCTGGTCTCCAACACCAACCAGATCCATTTCGAAATGGTGCAGCAACGGTACCCGGTGCTCCGGCATTTCCACCACCTGGCGCTTTCCTATCGGGTGAAAGCCATGAAACCGCGCCCCGAGATTTTCCTCGAGGCCGTGCGCCTAGCCGGCTGCCGCGCGGACGAATGCTTTTACGCTGACGACATCCCGGCTTTTGCCGAAGCCGCGCGAAAGCTGGGCGTCGATGCCGTAACCTTTGAATCCGCGGCGCAACTCTCCACCGAGATGCGCCGGCGCAGCATTGCTTGGGAGTGAACGCGCTGGCGAACCTGCACTTTCCAAACGCGCGCCCCCACGCGGGAGCGCGTGATCGGATGCGGAGTTGCTAAATAGCGCGGGTTTTGCGCGCCACGCCGGCGGTTTCGGATTTCGCCGGCTTGCGTTCGGCCGCTGTTCCTAACCGCTTCACCTGGTCGGTGACGCATACCAGGAACATGGGCTGGCGCGCGTTCTTGAGCAAGCTGATCACCCGGTTGGGCGCGTCTTCGAGGTAAATGTTCTTGCCGTCGGTGAGCAAATGCATGTCGGAGGACGCACCCAGGGCCTCGCTCAGCCGCTTGCCCATATCCTTTTCCAGGAAGCGCAGCACGCGGCGGATCTTCTGCAGCGAAAACCCCTTCCGCCGGAGCTCGGCGATCACCGAGATCTCCAGCACTTCCTCTGCGGCATAAATCCGCTTGTGGCCATCCTGCCGCGGCGAGACAACATTACGTTCGTCCCACCACTGCAACTGCCGTAGGCTCACGCCGCAGATACGCGCCACCTGGATGCTGTTATAACCTTCGGCTTCCGTCGGCGCCGCCGGCCGGAGCCTTCTCGCTCTAAACATTTCGCGCCACTTCCGTTAGGAATAAAATTGATACCATTCTGGATTGTACATGGCGCACCGCCCCTGTCAATAGGGAGTTCGCAGACCGCGCGAAATTCAGCAGATCGAGAACCGCCGGTCCGGCGGAAATCCGCCCCCCCCGGCGCCGATCTTTGTTGAGCAACGTGCCCGCTTGGTCCTGGGACCGTACCATACGCTAAGTTAACACCGGTAGCATCATGCAAGTTGCATCTCGTTGAATTGTCATCCTGATAGGCGGATACTAGAATGCTGTGTGCAGGCCCAAGCCCAGTACTTTTGCCCATCGAATTGACGCAGCCGGAGATTCCGTATGAGCGACCTCCCCGAGAGAGGAAGCGATTTACTGACCGGCCAACCTGCGCATGGCGAGCTTCTGGCTGAGTTGCTACAGGCTGGCCCGCTGGAACCGGAACTCGCGCTCCGCTATGCGGTCGCCATTGGCAAGGCACTGGGCCGGGCGCACGAGGCCGGCGTGGTCCACGGCAGTCTTTCGCCCTGGTCGATCGTAATCGGCGAGCTCGGACCGACCATCTTGCAGCCGGTGGCGCAGGATTCGCACGCCCAAGCCTACACCTCGCCGGAACGGATTCGCGGCCAGCCGGCCGACTGGCGGAGCGACGTGTTCGCTTATGGGGCTGTGCTGTATGAAATGGCGGCCGGCCGGCCCCCGTTTGCCGGCGATCCCGCCGCCGTGCGGAAGGCGATCCTGGACGAATCTCCGCCCAGCCTGCTGGCGACATCGCCGGTCCTGGCGGCCATGGAACGGGTGATCGCCGACTGTCTGAACAAGGATCCTTTGCGGCGGCGCCAGCGCATGCAGAACGTGGTCACGGAGTTGAAGCTGGCGGTGCAATCTGTGGCGATCGCCGCCCCCAGGCGCGCCCGGCCAGCCGCTCCGGCTGCACCCATCGCGCCCAAGACGGCGCCCGTCGGACGCGCCAGCGACACCTACTGGCTGAATGTCTTTAGCGGCGAGCAGGCCGTCCGCCGTGCCAACCGCATGCGGCTGCTCGGCCTCGCCGCGGCACTCATGGCTGTCGCGGCCGCCGGCCTGTTCGCGGGCAAGCTGGTCTTCCACCGGCGCACGGCCAGTCCTGTTCTGAAATTCGACATTTCATTGGAGGGGAAATCGGGCTTCGCCAGCGGCGCCGCCATCTCGCCCGACGGCCGCTACCTCACTTTCGCCGCGAACAACCAAGAAGGCCGCCGCGTGCTCTGGCTTCGCGCCCTCGATGACATGCATGCCAGAGTCATTCCCGACACGGAGGATGCCACGGCTCCCTTCTGGTCCGCCGACGGCCGGGCCATCGGCTATTTCGCCCGCCGCTCGTTGAAAACCTGGATCGTGCAGGTGGCTGCTGACGGCAGCACCAGCGGTCAGTCGCGAGTGCTCTGTCCCACCGACGACGTCTCGGGCGGCGGAACCTGGAATGCCGCCGGGACGATTGTGTTTTCTCCCAGCCTTAGCGGCGGTCTTTACCGCATTTCCGCCAGCGGCGCCGATCCGCAGCTTCTCTTGCCGCTGGATGCAGCCAAAGAGCATCGCTCTTATCGCTGGCCTCATTTTCTGCCCGACGGCAGGCACTTCACTTTTTTCGTTCTCGGCGCCGCCGAAAAGGCCGACGGCGTTTATGTGGGCGATCTCGACACCAAGGAGAGCCATCTGCTGTTTGCCTCCCAAACCGATGCCGTTTACTCCGGAGATCCGGACGCTAACCCAGCCAAGTTCGGCTACCTGCTTTTCGTTCAGGATGGCGATCTGTACACACAGGGATTCAACCCCTCGATTCTCGAAGTGGAGGGCCAACCGGCTGTCTTTCTCCGCGGTGTGGGCTCGGTCGAGACTCTCTCGTTGGCGCCGCTCTCGGCTTCCGCCACCGGCTTGCTGGTCTATCAGACCATCAGGCCGCCCACCCACCAACTAGCATGGATGGATCGCGACGGAAAGCCGACGGGGCTGCTGGGTGAGCCCGGAGAGTGGGGTCTGCCGCGGATCGCGCCGGATGGCAGACGGGTCGTCTCCAGCAGGCTGGCGCCTGATCGCCATCGGTGGGAGCTGTGGCTGTTCGACGAAGACAGGATGTCGCCGCTGGTTTCGATTTCCGGAGCCGATGCGCGCTCTCCGGTCTGGTCTCCCGATGGGACACGGGTCGCCTTTACCAGCAATCCCAGCGCGCTTTATGATATTTACGTGAAGACGGTAAGCGCGCCTTCCCCAAGCGAGCCCCTGCTCCATAGCGAGTACACGAAGTATCTCACCGATTGGTCGCGTGACGGCCGTTATCTCCTGTTCAGCTCATTTTCCACGGCGGGCACTTCCTCCGATGTTTGGGCATACTCGCTCGGCGATCACCGTGGCGGCCCGGCGGTCGAAACATCACACTCCGCAGGCTATCCCGCACTTTCGCCCAACGGCCGCTGGCTGGCATATCAATCCGACGCATCCGGCCGGGATGAAATCTACGTGCAGGCGTTCGACGGCATTTCGGTCGAGAACAAACACCGCTGGCAAGTTTCGGCCGGCGGTGGCCGGTTGCCGCGTTGGCGCGTCGACGGCCGGGAGTTGTTCTACCTGGCGGCTCCGGACAGCCTCATGTCGGCTGCCACTTCTACCACAAGCGGAGATTTTACCTTCGAGCCTCCGCATAAATTATTCGAGATGCGCGCCATCCCGCAGAGGCCTGACTTGTACGATGTGTCGCCCGACGGCCAGCGATTGCTGGTGAATCTACCTTACGAGTGGACCGATCCTGCGCCGATTACGGTGATGACCAACTGGACGCAAAAGCTATCCAGCCAATGACATCGGGTAGGCACAAGCTGACGGTCAGTAACCCGCGTGCAATAATTACATAACGAAAGAGGGAGTATTGTCCAGGACCATTGGCCATCTGCAACAAACAGAGGCGTTTGGCGAATGGGCCGCGGCTTGCTATAATGCACCGCGAGGTTTATGACAACTATGAAAGCTCCCCTAGCTGCCGCCGTCATCGCAGCAGGCGCGTTGCTCGCCACTGGCTGCGCAACCAAGAAATACGTACAAGCCACCGAGGCCCCGATCCAGGCCAAGGCTGATCAGGCCAGCCAACAGGGCGCTCAAAATACTCAGCAAATCAAGACGACTCAAGACCAATTGAAGGAACTGGACGACAAGACCGCGAATGGCATTGACCGGGCCAATGAACGGGCCGGCGCCGCCGAGCATGACGCGCTGGAAGCCACCAACCACGCCAACGATGCCGCCAAACAAGCCACAGTAGCCACGCAGAAGAGCGATCAGAACGCCGCGGCGTTGGGCAGCCTCCGCGACTCGGTGGCCAGCCTCGACGACTACCAGGTGCAGACCACAACCACGGTGATGTTTGGCATCAACCGTGACCGCCTGACGGCGGAGGCCCAGGCCAAGCTGGACCAACTGGCGCACGATATCCAGGGCAACAAGCGGTTCTTTGTCGCGGTGGAAGGTTTCACTGACCGCACCGGTCCGCGGGAATACAACGAAGCGCTCAGCCGGCGCCGGGCCGACGCCGTAGTGGCGTACCTGGTTTCCAAACACGACGTTCCGGTTTACCGCATCCAGGTTGTCGGGTTGGGTCCTGACAAGCCGGTGGACGAGGCCCACACCGCCGCAGCGCGCGCCAAGAACCGCCGCGTGGAGGTAAGAGTTTTCACTGCGCCCACGGTGTCCGTCGGCACCGCCGCGCCCTCCGCTTCGGCAGAGGTGCCCGCCGGTAAATAAGGCCAGAGCCAACCGCGTTCCGTAATAACCAAACCGATCGCTCCCTCACGGCCGCGGCTCCGCTTGTAGAGCCGCGGCCGTGAGCCGTTGTCTGCAATTGGCGCCTGCCACAGCGCGGCGCCTTGGATGCCCGAGCCGTGGCAGACGCGCGGCGGCGCAACCGGACTGCCTCACAACGAGCCGTCGCGTTGACGCACGGGCCGGAGGTTGTTGACGTGCGCATTCTCTTCCGTTTGGCGGTGACGCAAGGCCCGCCACCAGACGCAGAAGCGGAACAGGTTGGCGGCAACGATAATTACAGCGCCGGCAAGTGCCAGCGGATGTGATCGCGATTGCATCGCCATCTGGCGCAGCGATTCGCCAATGGCCGCCCCGGCGAATTGCACCCCCAGTCCCCCGGAGAGCATCAGCAGTTGCCGGTCGCGATCCCGCGCCGCCAACAGCGAGGTCCAGAGCACGATGTCCATCAGGGCGCAGGCAAAGTTCAGGTCCCGGAACCACGGGGTCAACCACTCTCCCCGTTGGATCGACGGATCGTAGTGCGCCAGAAACGTCCCGCCCGCCACCAGGCAGGCCACCAGAATCAGCGCCACGCGTGCCACCCGGGCCGAACGAAGGCGGTCGGCAGCCCGGTAAAGGAAGCTGATCACCACCGCGTACAGAAGCAACTGGGTGATCGCTCCGCCGAACCAGAATGTCACCCAATATGGCAGCCCGGGCGGGTGAAGACCACGCATCGTCTCCAGAGCACTCGGCGTCAGCACCAGAGCGTACACCAATTCCACCACCGAGAACGCCAGCACAAACGGAAAACGGCGCCAGACGCCACGAAGCAGCGCGGCGACTACCAAGAATTGCAATGGCAGACCAACCGCTAAGAAGAGAATCTGGAGGACGAGCCGCATCCCGAACCTATTCTAAACCCGACTGTGCGAAAACAAGCCGAGATTTCACTGGAGGTACACGGGCCGATAGTGTTAGCCCGCCGCCCTTCGCTGGCCGGGCTGGCACTTGCTCGCGCCGACCGGTTACGACCTTATTACGTAAGGGTGATACGCGGGTCTGTACCGGTACTTCGGATTCTGGGCAGCCCAGAAAGCGCAGCGTATAGTTTGGCCGATGAACACACTGCGGAAGTGGTGTAGCGTGGTGATCGCGCTGTTGGCGGCGAGCCTGCCGCTGGCGGCGGACCCAATCAATGTCACCAACCAAACCACGGCGTCGCTCACCACCCACGACGCGCTGTTCTTCACCCTGGCCACCTATGGTTTTGCAATCGATGCCAACGAGTTCGGGATATCGCCATATCCGGCGGTAGTGAGTTTCAGCTTTGTCTCCAGCTCGCCCGGCCCAGGCGGACTCTTTGATGCGGTCCTGGAGACGCCCAGCGGCTCCGTGATCACCGCCTTCCCCGATTTCCTGGAGTTTGAGCCGGGCGAGTATCAGAGCGCTTCCTACAGCGGTCCTGTGGGCGAGATCGAAGCGTCCCTGGCGCTTGCGCCCGCGCTCTCGCAACAATTGTTCAGCGGCGCTTCGGCGGTGCTGGTGCTGCAGAACCTCGGGCCCACGGCCACCACCGGGCTCTCCTCCTACACCATCGCGCACGATCTGACAGTATCGCTGTCTGGCGGCGGGCTGAGCACCGGCGCGCCCGTGGTACAAGTGACTCTCGACGATCCGCCGCTTCCCGGCGTGCCGGAACCCGGCTCGGGATGGCTTCTGGCAGGCGGAGCGGCGCTGTGCTGGGCGGCAGCCGCCGCCGTGAAGCGGGCGCGGCGCCGGACGCGCACGACACCGGCCGCAGCTTAACTACTCGGCGCGCAAAGCCTCCACCGGGTCGACCGACGCGGCACGGCGCGCGGGTACGAAGCTGGCAACTCCGGCGGCCAATCCGAGCGCCGCAATAACTGTCGCCAAGGTTGGCCAGTCCCAGGGGCTCACACCAAAAAGCAGCCCGCGAATCAAGCTAGCCGCCAGCGGCTGATGACCTCATGCCTGGCGCTCGCGCTCCATCAACCGTGAACCGCCACCGCGCTCCGCAACCGGAACACGAGCGGCGTTTCAACCGGCAGTCTCACGTCCTTCCTCCCTGTGATGAAAGCAGTCGTCGTTCCGGCTGCGGCACCGGCACCGGCTCCGATGAGGGCTCCGACTCCGCCGCCGGCGACGGCACCAATCGTCGCCCCGGCGCCGGACCCTCCGCCGATGAATGCAAAGTTCCGTCGCTTATGCGATCGGCTGGAACGAAAGTCCGCAACGGCGACCACCGCGTATCTGGCGCCGTGCAAGCGAAACCAATCCAGGGTGATTCCGAGGTACGCGCGCCCTCTGAGACGGCCCGAGCGCTTCGCCTCAATCACATGGCCTTCGAAGGTCGTGTCCTTCGGAACCACTACGCGGTCGCCCGACACAATCGGTTCATCCAGGTAGGCCAGGAATCGCTCGCCCGGGCGTATGTCCCTGGTATCCAGGGTCTCGCCCAGACGCACGCGAATCCTGGTTCTGGCCGGGATCAGCGTCGCTGGCTGGACATCAGCTGCTTGCGGCTCTCGGCTCGGAAATGGCGAGTTCGTCGGCCCGGCGCTCCCTGTGCCGGCCGGCGGCGCTGCGGCTGTTGGCTGCGCACCAACTGGTGCCTGAGTCGCCGCTGCGGCCGAAGGTGGTGCAGCTTGCTGGGGCAGCGTCGCCGGTGGCGCTACCGGTTCCGGATTTCCGGCGGGAACCTGGTTCGCTGCCGGCGCCGTTGTAGCTGCCTGTACCGTGCCGGCAGCCGAAACCGTCGATGGACCGCGCTGCCGGCTGCATCCCACCGCCAACAGCGCAATGGTCACTAAACACAAGAACTTCGTGCTCATGTGATTTTCACCTCCATTTTTTATTCGGTGCTCCGCCTCCGCCTTCATCTACCCCCGAAGTGGCCCAGTCGAACCGTGGCTTGGCGTAGATAGTTCGGTGCCGATTTCCCACGGATTTTATATCTGCAGCTCGTTGGCCAAACAGGTGCAAATTGTTCATCTGCAAGTGATTCGGAAATCCGATAGGCCGGACAACGCCGGGCAGGAGAGTAGTTTTTTCGCGGTTGGCTTCATAGGACTGACGCGGTAGGCAGGGGCCGGGCATGTCCGGCGCGGCTTTCACCGGCCGCCGCAACCGCGCCCCATTGTTAATTTTTGGCGCACGCCTTGCGCTTCTACATCTCGTCCGCTTAATATGTAGAAGCTCGAGGTATAGGCAATGGCGAAATCCGACCTCCCGCAAGGCACGCTGGACCTGCTGATCTTAAAGGTTGTGGCGCTGGGCCCGGTGCACGGCTACGCCATCGCGCAGCGGCTCCAGCAGGTGTCGCGCGATGTGGTCCAGGTCCAGCAAGGCTCGCTCTATCCGGCTTTGCACCGGCTGGAAAACCGGGGCCTTCTGGCCGCGGACTGGAAGGAGACCGGGACCGGGCGTGAGGCCAAGTTCTATCGCCTCACCCGCAAAGGGCGCGCACAGCTTGAAACCGAGGCCGCGAGCTGGCAGAGCTTAACCGAAGCCGTCGGCCTTATCCTCCGATTGTCTGCAAGAGGCGCGGAATGAACTGGTGGCATCGCCTGTGGCGCCGTTGCCAAATGGAGGACCAGCTCGACAAAGAACTGCGCTTCCATCTGGATGAACACAGCGCCGATCTGATTGCGCAGGGTCTCGATCCGGCGGAAGCGCGGCGGCTGGCCAGGCTGGCTCTTGGCGGTCCCGAGCAGGTGAAGGAGGATTGCCGCGACGCCCGCGGCACGCGCTGGCTGGAGGATCTCTGGCAGGACTTCCGTTATGCGCTTCGCATCCTGCGGCAGCGGCCTGGGTTTGCAGCGGTCGCGATCTTTACGCTTGCCCTCGGCAGCGGAGCGACCACAGTGATGTTTACCGTCATTGACGGCGTGTTGTTCCGGCCGTTGCCTTACGCAGAACCCGACAGGCTGGTGGCGGTGCATGGTCATGCCCAGACGTGGAACGTCGGTCTATATGGGCAACAGAATCTGGCGTACTTTGACTTTCTGGATTGCCAGCGCGATAGCCGTTCGCTCGATCTGGCCGGCTGGCAATCGGCGTCCGCATGGCGCTCGGGGCGACTGCGGGCGAGGTGATTTGGCTGGTACTGTGGCAGAGCCTCCGGATGATTCTCCTGGGCGTTGGCGTTGGTACGGCGGTAGCCTTGGCAGCGGGCCGTGTCTTAGAGCGCCTGGTGGACGGGATAGAGCCCGCCGGCCTGCGACAGGCGCGGTGGCTGGCGAGGCAGACTGGCATGCCCGGCCGTGCCTCCGTTCCCGTCCGTCAGCAATCCGCCGCGGCGCGCATGGCGTTCTGGCCGGTGCGCTCTTCGATCGTCACCGGTATCTGCATTTCCTTCTTGTTGCGCACCACGGTGACGGTGAAGGTTTGCTTCTGGCGGTTGTTCCGCAGCATGTCGGTGATATCGTGCGATCTGACGACTGGCGTATCGCCGATCTTGGTGATCACGTCGCCGGCCTTGATGCCGGCCTTGTCGGCGGCCGAATTCTTCGCCACCGATTTCACCAGCACCCCCTCTTTCACGCCCAGGAATTCGGCGAACTGCGGCTCTTCTCCCAGCGCCTCTCCGTCGATTCCCAGCCGCCGCGACGGCATAATGGCCAGGATGTGTGGCATGTCGAACGGCTGCATCTCCGGCATGGATGGCATTTGGAAGTTGGGCGGATTGCCGAATACGTTAATGTCCATGTCGGGTGCTTCCATCGAAAACCCCTTGCGCGCTCCCACCGTAGCCGTCAAGGTGAGCGGTGCCCCATTGCGCCATACTTGGATCTTCACCTCGCGCCCGGCCGGTGTTTCGTGCACCAGCCGTTGAAACTGTGTCATGCCTTCGACCGCCTCGCCGTTGTACTCCAGCACCACGTCGCCCTGCTTGATGCCGGCCTTGTCCGCCGGGCCGCCTTCGGTGACGCTGCTGATTTCCACGCCGCGGTCTTCCTTGAGCTTCAGCGCCTTGGCGCGCTCGGCATCCACGTCCAGCACGCCCACCCCGAGATAGCTGCCGCTGCCCGTAACCAAAATCGTGGCCGCATGCGCCCGCTGCGGCGGATTCTGCGCCCACGAGGCCGGCGCCACAGTGCCGGCCGCCAGCAACGCAACTGCCCACACCCATTTCGTCGTCATATTCGCCCCTATCGCCGTTTGATGTATATCGTGCCGCCGGCTCCGGAAATGCGCAGCACCGGTCCGCCCCCGTTGACGGCCCCTTGCGCCACCACGCGGCTGCCTACTCGTACCACCGGAAGCGCTGGAAATTCGGATACGATGCGGCGCAACGTGTCCGCCATCCGGTTCTCGGCATGAATCGTCACACCCAGGTTAGACGGGATGACCACGGTAATGTCACCACCCGTTGTCGCCAGAAACGAATCGCCCAGGTGCGCGCCCGTCAGGTCGGCGACAATGCTGCCGAGCGAAGTGGAAACCCGGATCGGCCCCGTCACGCTGCTCAAACGGATGCCGCCCGAAGCGGATTGGCACTCGAATCCACCCCGCGCCGCGCCCAGTTGCACCGGCCCGGCCAGGTTACGCACGGTCACCGTGCCGCCGGCTTTTTCGATGGCTACTTCGCCGCCGCCGGTGATGGCGGTCACCGGCCCGCCCGCCGCATGGACGCGGATGTTGCCGGCTGCCGTCTGGGCGTGCAGCACGCCTCCTACCTCGCCCACCGTAATATCGCCGCCGTATGTTTCGAGCACCGCGTCCCGGCGCGCCGCCTGCAACGTGATCCGGCCCCCGCCCGTCAGGCACCGCAGATTCCCGCGCACTTCGCCAATGCGCAGGTCGCCGCCGCCCGTCGTCACCGTGCAGGGGCCGCCGATCCCCTCCACCGTAACGTCACCCGCTCTCGATTCCACCACCAACTCGCCTGCGATTCCGCTGGCGTCCACGGCGCCATCCGAGTCGGCGATCCTGGCCACGCTGAGCGCCGGAGCTTTGACCACCATCTGCGCCCTGATCGGGCCGCGCGGCGCCGTCAGGATCACGCTGTCGCCGCGCCTCACGGCGAGCGGCGCGTGCCGCAGCATGCTCCGCGCTTCGGCGGCTGAGCCCGCCGCGACGCTCAATCGCACGCTGTATACGATGGTCTGTGCCGTGCCGCCTTCCAAGGTCACCGGCCCATGACCGTTGATGCGCAACTGCGGCGCCGCCGGCAGCGTTCCCTGATAGGTCAGCGCCCAGCCGCCGGGCTCGCGCTCCAGCGCAGCTTCGTGTGGTTTCTGGCCCGCTGCGTTCAACGGCAGCAGCGCCAGTAAGGCCGCCAAACTAGAAAGTGCCGATCGACGCATTCATTTCCTTCAGAGCCTTTTCGCATTTCAGCCGCACGTAGCTGTTGTCTTCTTTCTGCACCAGGTTCTGTAGCACGCCAACCGTGGCGTCGTCATGACGCATCGTCAGCACATCCACCACCTGCATGCGTACCGCATCGTTGTCGTCGAATTGCAGCGCCTGGGAGAGCGCGTCTCGCACCGGCGACGCCGCGGCCAGCGGCTTCAAGCCTTCCAGCGCCTTCAGCCGCACGCCGGGGTTGGAATCATGCAGCAGAGCGTTCATCAGCGCGTCACGCACCTCGTCGGATGCGGCGCGGCCCTTGAGCAGGTCGACCGATTCCACCCGCACTCCCGGATCGTCTTCTTCATGGGCCGCCGCCACCAGCATTTTCTGAATGTCCAGGTTGTCGATGCTCCCGGATACCTCGCGCCGCCGGGTTTCGTCGTAGGCGATCCGCACGCGGCCGGAGCCATCCGGTTGCGCCGAGCGTACATTGACGAACACCCCCTCCGAAGGGCCGAAGGAGGCCGTGGAAACTCCGGAGCCCGCTGGCACCAGCCGGGCGGCGAAGAAACCGACCGCGATCAGCGCCACTGCGCCCAGCGGCTGCCGCCAGCGGCTGAAGCCGGCCAGCGTGGCGCCGGCCGCATCCAGCCACAGCCGCCATGGCTGCCGCGAAGGTTCCGCGGCCGCGCCGCGCATCGCCGCCGCCAGGTCCGCCCGGCAATCCGCCAGCAAGGACGCCGCCGGCTCCATCTTCCGCCGGTCGAGCGCCGCCGCCAGCGACCGCGCCGCCTCCATCTCGCGCGCGCAAGCGCTGCACTCGTGAATGTGCGCCTCCGCCTGGTCTTCCTCTTCCGGCGTCAGCTCGCCGTAATAGTAGAGCGGAATCAGCTTTCGCACCGCATCGCAAGTCATACTAAGTCCCCCAACAGGTGGCGCATTTTCTGCGTGGCTCGAAATAGGCAGTTTTTGGCCGCTTCTTCACTTGTGCCCAAAATCTCGCCGATGTTGCGCAACCGCAAACCCTGGTAATGGCGCAGCTCAAATACCATCCGTTCGCGCGGCGTCAGGTCCTCCAGCGCGTCGTCGATCCGTTGCCCTAACTGCCGGTTCCAAGTCGCCCGCTCCGGATTCGCCGCCGCCGATTCTTCCTCGAACGCCTCTGTCCGGTCAATCGCGCCTTCGGCCGTTTCCACCACCGCCGATTCCTCTTTCCGCACCTTCCGCTTGCGCAACTGGTCCAGGCAAATGTTGGTCACGATACGGTACAGCCAGGTGTGGAAGCTGCAGTCGAAACGAAACGCGTGCAGGTTCCGATACACCCGCAGGAAAGCCTCCTGGTACACGTCGCGCGCGTCTTCCGGCGAGCGCAGCAGGTTCATGGCGAGGCGGAGCACACTCTGGTCGTAGGCGCGAACCAGCTGCTCGAAAGCGACTTGATCCCCGCGCTGCGCTGCCCGAACCAGCGAATCCACGTCGGGACTCACCCGGGCCCCGGCCGTTCCGGTTGCATCCTGCATAAACCGGCGGTTGCCGCGGTCTTAACTCCCGTTCTTTCTCCTATCCAATTCGACGAGCCCGTATCCAAAATGTCACGCCCGGCCTTGCCATAGTTGCCAATCTACCACTCCGGAAATACCCCGAGACCGCCCCCGGCCCGTAACTCGCGTCTTCCGGAAGCCACCGGCAATTCTTGAGGCGGAAGACCCGAGGTTGGCTGACCACACCCAGGCTTGCGCGAAAAGCCCCGCGTGACCGCCGTGAGTTGCTTCAACTATACTCAAAATGAGGATATTTTCAACAGTTTGCTGTGGAATGCCGTTTGCAACAACACGCGCTGAACCGCTGAGGCGTGACTGCAAGGGAGACTGGGCCTTATGGCTAACGAGACCATCACTGTTGTCGACAACCGGACGAATCAGAGCTACACGCTGCCAATCTACCATGGCACGATTCGCGCCATGGACCTCCGACAAATCAAGACAGGCCCCGACGATTTCGGCCTGATGACCTATGACCCGGCATACATGAACACCGCCGCATGCCACAGCGCCGTCACCTATCTGGACGGCGAGCGGGGCATCTTGCGCTACCGCGGCTACCCCATTGAACAGCTCGCCGAACACTGTACGTTCCTCGAGGTTGCTTTCCTTCTGTTGTACGGCGAACTGCCTAACGCCGTCGATCTGGACTGCTGGAGCCAGGAAATCATGGCTCACACCCTCACCCACGAGAACGTTAAGAAGTTCATGGAGGGGTTCAATTACGACGCTCACCCGATGGGCATTCTGATCAGCACCGTGGCGGCGCTTTCTACCTTCTATCCAGAATCGCGCCACGTCCATGATCCCAAGATCCGGCGGAAACAGATCGTCCGCCTGATCGGCAAAATGCCGACTCTGGCTGCTTACGCTTACCGTCATCGCCTGGGTCTTCCTTACGTGGCGCCCGATCCGGACCTGAGCTACACCAAGAATTACATGAACATGCTATGGCGGCGCCTGGAGCCGAAATACGCAGCCAACCCGGTGCTGGCGCACGCTCTGGACGTGCTGTTCATCCTGCACGCCGACCACGAACAGAACTGCAGCACTAGCACTATGCGCGCGGTGGGCAGTTCCGACGCTGACCCCTATTCCACCGCCGCCGCGGCCATCGCCGCCCTTTCCGGCCCGCTCCACGGCGGCGCCAACGAAGAGGTGCTGCGCATGCTGGCGGAAATCGGCTCCAAGGACCGGATTCCCGACTTCATCCAGCAGGTGAAGACCGGCCACCGCAAGCTGATGGGCTTCGGCCACCGCGTGTACAAGAATTACGACCCCCGTGCCCGCATCATCAAGCGGGTGGCCGAGGCGGTGTTTGAAGTTACCGGCCGTAACCCGAAGATCGACATCGCCATCGAGTTGGAGGGCATCGCGCTATCCGACGACTATTTCATCAGCCGCAAGCTCTATCCCAATGTCGACTTCTACTCCGGCATCATCTACGAGGCCATGGGCTTCACTCCCGACCAATTCACGGTGCTGTTCGGCATCCCGCGCACCGTCGGCTGGCTGGCTCAATGGCAGGAGATGATGGAGGATCCCGAGCGCAAGATCGCCCGCCCGCGCCAGGTATACACCGGAGAAGCGAAGCGGGACGTGGTGCCGATCGAGCTACGCTCGCAGAAGCCGACGCTGGTACTGGCCTGATGGACTCCTTTCCGCGCCGATGTGGGGGCCGCCTGGCCCACGCCTGCGCGTCATTCTGCGTGCCGTTTCCTGATACGGGGTTGTCCCCGTGGTACCGTAAAGCAACCTTCCCGTCCTTCAATCGCCTCCTGGAACTTTCTTTTCCAGGCCGGTGTCTATACCTTTACAGCGCCCGGTGTTCCTGATAGCGTGAAGTCAGGAAGTGAGCCTGAGAATGAGAGGCTACCCGGTGGCCACAGCGATCCTGGATCTCATTGAACGCCGCGCCGCCGAAGCATCGGCGAGCGACGATCTGTGCCTGGCCGAGAGTTTGCGCCAGGGCGATGAGCGGGCCTACGAAGTACTGATCACGCGCTTCCAGCAGCCGGTGTACACGCTTGCCAGCCGGCTGCTGAACGATCCTGCCGAAGCCGCCGACGTGGTCCAGGAGGTGTTTCTCAAGGTTTTCCGCTCGATCGGTCACTTCCGCGGCCAAAGCAGTCTCAAGACTTGGATGTACCGCATTACGGTCAATGAGGCGCACAACGCACGCCGCTGGTTTTTTCGCCATCGCCGGTGCGAAACGGAGTTGGATGGCGCGGCCGAGGAGAAGCATCATCATTGGCTGGAGACGGTGGCGGATCACAGCCGCTCCCCATTCGATGAGGCCTGTAACCAGGAGCAGCGTCGCATCATCGAAGCCGCGCTGCTGCGCTTGAATCCGCTTTTTAAGGAGGCCGTGGTGTTACGAGACATCGCGGACCTTAGTTACGAAGAAATTGCCGAGGTGCTGGATGTCTCCCTCGGAACAGTGAAATCGCGAATCCTGCGGGGTAGGGAAGCCCTGCGGGCGGAACTCGCGGACAGCCTCGGTGAGAGGCCGGTCCTGCGATTGGTGCCGAAGACGGCCGAGTAAAGGTATGAGCTGCGAATACGCCCGAGCAAGAATCTCTCCACTCCTCGACCACCGGCTGGGAGAGCGGGAGCGCCGCCATACGCTGGCGCACCTGGAATCCTGCGGCCAGTGCCGCGATGAGTACCAGGCGTTCGAAGAACAGCGTCTGGCGATGCGGTCCATGGAGGCGCCAGCGGTGCCGCCGGTCCTGACCCACCGGCTGCGCGTCGTCGCCTCCCACGAGCGCCTGCGGCGGATGACCCGGGCAAGCATCTCGGCCCGCCTGCATCACATGGCGGACAGCGCCCGGCTGTTCCTGGATAATATGATGCGGCCGGTGGCCCTGCCCTTCGGCGGCGGCTTGGTTTCCGCCGTGCTGCTGTTCAGCATTCTGGCGCCCGGTCTAAGCGTCACGCGCACTCGAGGTTTCGATCCATCCGTCTCTTCGATGGTCACTCTTCCGTATGGGAAGCTGGTAGGTGTGACCGGTGAGCTGGCAGGTGCGACCGGTGAGGTCGTTAGCGTGGAGATGGCCGGCTTCGTCAGCGTCGAAGCTGGCTCGATTCCCTCTTCGACCGACAGCACGCTGGTGGAGCTCACCGTGGACCGGTATGGCCAGATACGGGACTGGAAAATGGTGCAGGGCGAGCTGACGCCCGATGTCAAGAGCTTCATCCTGTTTTCCAACTTCGACCCCGGCACCTATTTCGGCGTTCCCACCGATAGTAAGGTGTTGGTAGCCGTGCATTCGGCCCGCGGCGTGGCCCGGAGCTGAGCGCCCGGCGTGGCGCGCCAGCGGCTGGGGCAACATTTCCTGATTCAGGGCTCCGTGCTGGAGCGTATCGCCCGCGCCGCATGTCCCGCTCCCCAACCTTTGGTGATTGAAATCGGCCCCGGCCGCGGCGCGCTAACGGCTAGGCTGCTCGAGCGCGCCGCTCGCGTCGTCGCCATCGAAATCGATCATTCTCTGGCAGATCATCTGCGCCACAGGTTCGCCCGAGACAATCGCCTGGAAGTGGTCGAAGCTGACGTCCTCTCCACCGACCTGGCGCAGTGGGGGCCGGCGCCAATCGCCGGCAACCTGCCTTACTACATCACCTCACCCATCCTCGAACGCGCTCTCCGCCTGCGCCCGCCGCGCGCCGTCTTTCTGCTCCAAAAGGAGGTTGCCCACCGTCTGCTGGCCCAGCCGGGTTCCCGCGATTACGGCTACCTCACCGTCGCCACTGCCTTGTTCGCCACCCCCCGGCTCTTATGCGAAGTGCGGCCCTCCGCCTTCCGTCCGCCGCCGAAGGTGGATTCCGCGGCAGTCGAGTTCGCTCCTCGCGCTCCCGCCACGCCGGACGCCGAGGCCTTCCTCGAATTCGTCGCCCACTGCTTCCGCCACAAGCGCAAAACCATCCGCAACAACCTCGCAGTGGTGTATGGTAAGGATGTAATCGAAAGCTGGCCGGAAGCCGCCCTGCGTGCCGAACAACTCAGCCTGCCGCAATTGGAAGAGATGTGGCGCCGGCTCCGGACATAGTGAGGTGGGGCAGGCTTCAGCTTGCCCACGCGGAGTGTTGCCTTTCTCCAATAGCCGGCGAGAATTGCTGAGAAACGCAACAGCCCCATTCTCCCGATTTGGACATTCGCGTGCAAATATCGTTGAAAGGCCATAGTTTATGAAGATCCGTCCTGAAGATGCTCTCGAATACCACTCCAAGTCCCCGGCCGGCAAACTGGCGGTGACTCCCACCAAACCCTGCCGGACGCAGCGGGACCTTAGCCTGGCCTATACGCCTGGGGTCGCTGTTCCGTGTCTCGAAATCGAGCGCGACCCGTCCCTGGCCTACGCCTACACCGGCAAAGGGAACCTGGTGGCCGTGGTCAGCAATGGCACGGCCGTGCTTGGCCTTGGCAACATCGGCCCCTTGGCCGGCAAACCGGTGATGGAAGGCAAAGGGGTATTGTTCAAGCGCTTCGCCGATATCGACGTGTTCGATATCGAGCTTGCGACCGAGGATCCGCGCGAGATCATTCGTACCTGCCAGGTGCTGGAACCGACGTTCGGCGGCATCAACCTGGAGGACATCAAGGCGCCCGAGTGTTTCATCATCGAGGAGGAACTGCGGAAGACCATGAACATCCCGGTCTTCCACGACGATCAGCACGGCACTGCCATCATCTCCGCCGCCGGTTTGCTGAATGCGCTTGAGCTTGCCGGCAAGAAGATCGGCGAAGTCAAGGTGGTGTTCAACGGCGCTGGCGCCAGCGCTATCTCCTGCGCAGCCCACTACTGCACCCTGGGCGTGCGCCGCGAGAACATTTTGATGTGCGACACCAAGGGTGTGATTTACGAAGGCCGCACCGAGCACATGAATGTTTACAAGGCCCGCTACGCCAACAAGACCGAAGCCCGCACCCTGGCTGAAGCGTTGGTGGGCGCCGACGTGTTCTTCGGCCTTTCGAGCGGCGGCGTGGTGACTCCCGAAATGGTAATGACGATGGCGCCCGACCCGATCATCTTTGCGCTCGCCAACCCGGATCCCGAGATCGCCTATGATGTGGCCCTGGCTGCCCGCCCGGATGCCATCGTCGCCACCGGCCGCTCCGACTTTCCCAACCAGGTAAACAACGTCTTAGGCTTTCCCTTCATTTTCCGTGGCGCCCTGGACGTTCGCGCCACCACCATCAACGACGAGATGAAGCGGGCCGCCACTCTGGCCCTGGCTTCGCTGGCCAAGCAGGACGTGCCCGATTCGGTGCTGCGCGCCTACGGCGTGGAGCGGATGGAATTTGGGCGCGAATACATCATCCCCAAGCCCTTCGATCCGCGCGTTCTCATTTGGGAGGCCTCGGCGGTGGCGCAGGCGGCCATGGAAACAGGCGTGGCGCGGCTGCCGGTCGATCTCGACCAGTATCGCGAGGAGTTGGAGCGCCGCCTCGGCCGCGCCAACGAAGTCATGCGCGCCATGATCCACAAGGCGCAAAAGCAGCCCAAGCGCATTGTCTTCGCCGAAGGCGAGCAGCCCAAGATCCTGCGCGCCAGCCAGATTCTGCTCGACGAGAAGATCGCCCAGCCGATCCTGCTCGGCAATCCACAGAAGATTCAGGAACGGATCCATGAGATGCATCTCAACCTGACCGGCGCGCAGGTGATTGAACCGGCCTGTTTCGCCCGCCTGGAGGAGTATCTGGAGGAGTTTTATCAGTTGCGGCAGCGCAAGGGCATCACCCGCACCGAAGCCGCTCAAACCATCCTCAACCCGGTCACCTTCGGCAGCATGATGGTGCGGTTGGGCGATGCCGACGCCTTGATCGGCGGCTTGACCACCCACTATCCCGATACCATCCGTCCCGCTCTGCAGGTGATCGACGTCCGCCCCGAGATGCGCAAGGTGGCGGGGGTGTACCTGCTGATCACTGCCAAGGGAGACCTGTACTTCCTGGCCGACGCCACCGTCAACATCGAGCCTTCGGCCGAGGACCTTTCCGAAATCGCCATCATGGCCGCCGAAAAGGCGCGCCGCTTCAACGTGGAGCCGCGCGTCGCCATGCTCTCGTTTTCCAACTTCGGCAGCACGCGCCATCCGCTGGCGGAAAAAGTGCGCCGCGCCGTGGAGCTGGTGCGCCAGCGCGCGCCGGGCCTGATGATCGATGGCGAAATGCAGGCCGATACCGCCGTGGTGCCGCAAATCATCGACGAAACCTACGCGTTCAGCACCCTCAAGGGCGGCGCCAACGTCTTGGTCTTTCCCAATCTCGAAGCCGGCAACATCGCCTACAAGCTGCTGCAGCGCATCGGCGGCGCCGAAGCTATCGGCCCGCTGCTTACCGGCCTTTCCAAGCCGGTCCACGTCTTGCAGCGCGGCTCCGAAGTCAACGACATCGTCCACGTTGCCGCCGTCGCCGTGGTGGACGCGCAGGAAGTCGGCAAGCCCTACCGCTCCATCGCCCCCGTAGCGCGGTAAGTGGCAGGTAGGACAGACCACCGCCTTTCGTGATCTGTCAATTTTCGTTGGTCAACGGCGCTTTGACGGCAAGAAGCGATCTTCTGCCCCACCTGGCCGCTCGCGGCTACTTCTTCGCCGGCAACGCCCTCTTCTTCGCCGCTGCGGGTGCCGGCTCGGGGCCGACGCGCTCGATGGTAACGCTAGTCAGCTTGACGGGCACATTCGGCCGGATGCCTCCCTCCGGCAGGTGCTTGCCCGGTACGCGCGAAATGGCCTTCACCACGTCCTGCCCTTCCACCACCTGGCCGAAGATGGTATACCCGCCATCGTACTCGCGGATTGGCGACGCCACGGTGATGAACCATTGGCAGCCGCCCGAGTTGGGCGTGCCCGTGTTGGCCATGGCGAGCCGGCCCGGCCGGTCGAACTTGAGGCCAGGCAGAATTTCATCGCGAACCTTGACGCCGCACTCGTGCCCGCCCGTGCCCGTCGGGTCGCCGCCCTGGATCATGCCGTCGAGCATGATGCGATGAAAGGTCGTGTTGTTGTACAAAGGCCGCCTCACCATGGCTGCGGTCTTGGGATCTTTCCACGGCTTGGTGCCCTTGGCCAGCCCGACGAAGTTGCGCACCGTAAGCGGCGTGTCTTTTTCGAAAAGCTGGACGGTGATGTCGCCCATGGAGGTCTTGAATATGGCGTACAGCCCGTCCGGCCGCCCCGCCGCGGCAGGAGCATTCGCCGGTGGCGCCTGGGGCGCTTGCGCCAGCGCTGCAACGCCCGTCAGGAACACCGACACAAGTACCTTCGACATGAATTGCCTCCACAATAACCGCAACTGAGCATTTTAACCCATAAATCGGGCTGCGAAACTCCGAATACCCGGGCGAACGAGATGGCCGCCGGGCCGAAAAAGGGGCCGTAAGAGGGTTGCAAGCGCCGGCGGTTATTTCTTCAGCTCGGCTTGCAGTTGGCGATACGCTTCTTCTTCGTAATTCGTTTTCACGCGCACCCGGTCTTCCAGCCGCACCTCGCCTGGACGCGCTCCCTCGCTCTTCAGCGAGCGTCCCAGCATCAGCGTCGCCTCCGCGTCGTCGGGAGCGCGATCCAGAACCGCGCGAAAGCTTGCCGCGGCGGCCTGGTATTGCCCGGCCCGCCACTGGGTGTATGCCAGGTTGAAGTGATAGTCGGGATCGGCATTGTCACCCTCCAGCGCCTTTTGGAAGCTGGCAATGGCCGCCGGATAATCGTTGAGCCTCGCCTCAGCGGCGCCCAAGTCGTTGAAGACTTCATTGAGCGGCACGGCTCGGGCCACCAGCCGGAACGACTGCTCGGCGCCGGCGTAATCTTCGATGTAGTAGCGGCACAAGCCCAAAAAGAATTGCGCCTCCAGGTACCGCGAATCGAAACGGCCCACGCGCGCGAGCCATCCCGCAGCCACCTTGTATTCCCGCTTCTCCCAATAGCCCTTGCCCAACTGGAAACACGGCTGGGAGTAATGTTCGTCCAGCCGGGCCGCCTGCATGAACAGGTGCTGGCGCTGCTCCGGGTCGGTAGCCAGCAGGCCGCGAACGTAGTTCTCCACCGCATCGATGCGCACCGGCGGGCGCACTTTGAGAAAATCCGCTTCCGAAGGCGCGCCGCGCGGTTCCAGTTGCTGCAGCGTCCGCCATCCCAGGCGCGCTTCGAGCTCCGCCAGGTCCTCCAGCGCTCCCAGCTCGGTGAACGGCGGCCCTTGCCGCGTCTCCTTCAGATAGAGCACGCGCGCGGTAATGTGCAGCGACCCTTTCGATGCCGTGCCGCCAGCCTCGGCCGGCAGCAGCTCGTAGCTTCCGTAAACCACGCGGGCCGCGTCGAGAGCCTGGCCCACTTTGATGATTGAGGCGTGCGTCAGCTCGGTGCCCGGCCGCAGCGAAAGCCGGCGGTAAGCTTCCGCCTTATCCTCCCGCCCCAGCACGAGCAGCCCCTCGGAGGCAAGCGAATCCTGCACGGTTTCGGCGATGCTCTCGCCGATCCAATCCAGGCCGGCCGAGTCGGTGTGGTTGAAAAAGCGCAGGACCACCACCGTTTCGGCGCGCAGCGAGGCGCACACAATTATCGCCAGACCAAGCAAGCGAAGCATCGGTATTTTCAGTGTAGCAGCCGTCAGCCGGCCGCCCTCGCGAAGCCTAGGCATAAGGCCGCCGCTACTCCAGAAATGCACGCACCCGCGCCGCTGCTTCCTCGACAATCGCCGGGTCCTTGCCAAAGCCGCGCAGCCACACCAGGCCCGTTTCCTTGCGCCACCAGGTGATCTGGCGTTTGGCGTAGTTGCGCGTCTTGCGCTGCGCGTAGAACAGCGCCTCGTGCGGATTTAATTCGCCGTGGATCAGTTGCAGCGCCTGTTTATACCCGTGAGATTCGAATGGCTTGATGGTCCCGGCGAAACCCAGCCCCAGGATGCGCCGCACCTCTTCCACCAGGCCTCTTGCAAACATGCGTTCGCAGCGTTCATCGAGCCGCTGGTACAGCGCGTCGCGGTCCGGCAACAGCCCCAATTTGAGCACGCGGAAGCCGGTCAATGCCGCTCGTCCCTGTTCGAACAGCTCCGTCACTGGCCGTCGCGTCAGCAGGCAGACTTCGAGCGCGCGCGTCACTTTCGGCACGTCGTGCGAATGGATTTTCGCCGCGGCTACGCTGTCCAGCCGCCGCAGCAGGCGATGGAGAGAACCTGGCCGCCGCTTCTCGCGCGCGCCCAACCGGTCGCGCAGCGCCTGGTCCCGCGCCGGGCCGGCGAACAGCCCGTCCACCAGCGCCCGCAGATAAAAGCCGGTACCGCCGCAGACAATCGGCAAACGGCCGCGAGCCGAGATTGCGGCGACCGCATCCCGCCCCGCGCGCGCGAACTCGCCCGCCGTAAACAGGGCGTCGGGTTCCAGAATATCGATCAGATGATGGGGAATCCCCCGCCGCTCATCGGCGCTGAGTTTGGCCGTGCCGATATCGAAGTGACGATACACCTGGAGCGAGTCGCAGCTTACCACTTCGCCCTGGAATGCTTCCGCCAGGTGGAGCGCCAAATCGCTTTTGCCCGAGCCCGTGGGTCCCACCACCGCAACCATCGGCCGCGCCGCAGCGTCTTCTCGTACAAGGGAACGGCCGGCCGGATCGGGCCGGTCGGAGGTGCGGTGTATCACAATGGACGACGTGCGCATCGCTTGCACGAACCGGACCTGCGGCAGGAATCAAATGCCGGCGCTACCCGCCAATGAGTGCGGGCATTGCGGCGCAACCCCGTTATACAATAAAAAGGTGATGTTCGGCCCTGGGCATGCCACAGGCCGGAATCGAGTAAGGACCCCATGATGCGCTCAGTGAACGTGCTCCTCCTGGCCGGTCTGCTGGCTTGTGCCTCTTTCGCTCAAAGCACGCCGGCCGCTGCGCCGCCCGTCCCGGCTTCCGATGACAAAGCGGGAGTCTACTACAATTTTGCCATGGGCCGGCTGTACGGTGAGCTGGCGGCCGCCGAAGGCAGCCCCGAGGATGTCACTAAGGCCATTCACTATTATCAGGAAGCGCTCAAGCTCGATCCCAAGGACGGGCTGATTCTGGAGGAACTGACCGATCTCTACGTCAAGACCAACCGGCTGGCGGACGCGGTCGATCAGGCCGAGGCTCTTCTCAAGCAGGACCCGACGAACCGCGATGCGCGGCGCACTCTGGCGCAGATCTACGCCCACCTGGCGGTCGGCGACGGGCCCAATGCCCAGATCGACAACACCTATCTGCGCAAGGCCATCGAGCAATATCAGAAGGTCACCGAGCAGGCGCCGAAGGATGTGGAAAGCTGGGTGTACCTGGGCCGGCTCTACCGCGCCTCCAACGATTCGGCGGCGGCGGAGAAGGCGTTCAACAGCGCGCTTCTGGCAGAGCCGGACAACGAAGACGCATTGCTGGGGCTGGCAGCGGTCTATAGCGATTTGGGCGATTCCGCCAAGGCGGTGGAGAAGCTGAAGGCTCTCACCGACAAGAGCCCGAACGAGCGTACGCTCGGCGTCCTCGCCCAGCAGTATGAAGGCATGAACGACTACAAGTCGGCCGCCGATGCGCTGCAGCGCGCGGTTGCGCTCGATCCGGACGATGAGCGCCTCCAGCGCGAGCTGGCGCAGGATCTGGCCATCGCCGGCCAACTCGATGAGTCGCTCAAGATTTACCGGCAGCTCTCGTCCGACAACCCCCGCGAGCCTTACTATCTGCTGCAGGAGGCGCGCATCGACCGTTACAAGCACGACTTTCCGGCCGCCGACAAGGCGCTCGCCGCGGCTCAATTGTTGGACGCGGACAACATCGACGTGCGCGACGAACAAGTCTCCCTGCTGGATGCGGAAGGCAAGACCGACCAGGCCCTGGCGGCCATGAAATCTCTTGTCGATAGCTTGCCGAGCCGCAGTTACGTGGGCCGCGACGCCAAGGTCCGCGCCGCCTTGGTGAAACATTTGGCCGCGGTGTATCGCGACGCCAAGCAGTACCCGGCCGCCGTCGATGCCTTCCGCCAATACGCCAGTCTCGACACCAGCGATGACGCGCAGGCGGAGGCTGAGGCGCAGATTGTGGAAACGTATCGCGCCTCGGGCGACCTGGCCGCGGCGGAGCGCGAAGCCCAGGCCGGCATCAAGAAGCTGGCCGATAACCGTGGCGCCAGTTTCGAATTGCAACTGGAGCTGGCCGATATTTATGAGCAGGGCAAGCGCTGGACCGACATGATGAAGACGCTCGATCGTGCCGAGCAGCTTGCCGCCAACGGCAACGAAAAGGAGCGGGTGTACTTCCTGCGCGGCGCCGGCTTCGAGCGGCAAAAGAAATACGATCAGAGCGAGGCGGCTTTCCGCAAGGCGCTCGAGCTGAACCCCAAGGACGCGGGCGCGCTGAACTATCTCGGTTACATGCTCGCCGACCGCAATGTGCGCCTGGACGAGGCGTTCGATCTGATCAAGCGGGCGGTGGATCTGGAACCCGATAACGGCGCTTATCTCGACAGCCTGGGCTGGGTTTATTTTCGCCAGGGCAAACTGGACGACGCCCGCGGGTTGCTGGAGCGAGCCCTGGATCACATGCAGGATCCGACCGTCCACGACCACCTGGGCGATGTCTACTTGAAGCTGGGCAGAACCAAAGAGGCCATCGCGCAATGGCAGGACTCGCTGCGCGAATTCCGCAAGGCCCCTCAGCCCGACGCGGATCCGGACGAGATGAGCAGTGTCAACCGCAAGCTGGATGAAGCCCAGGCCAAGCTGGCCGCCGAAACGCACGCCAAGTAAAGCCCGGGGCTTCGCTTCTCGTGCCGGTCCGGCATAGTCATTTGCCGGCGGGTTTCGGCGAAACGATGTAATTGATCCCCTCGGCTGGACCCAAAGAGCGAGCCACGGAAATCAGGCTCGGCTTACTGCCCGCGCCCGCCGCTTGACGTCAGGCGCCCTGGCATATCGGCCAGCACGTAGCTCATCACCGCCATCGCGGCCATGTTCTTGCGAAAATCGTCCGGGTTGACCTTGTCGAGCGTGTCGGCTTCCGTATGGTGCCAATCGAAGTAGTGGGTGCCGGCGGTACGTTCGGCCAGGCCGGGCACGCCATCGCGCATCAATGGCTCGATATCGGCGCCGCCGCCGCCCCCGCCGATATCGGTCGCGCCCACTCGCTCCAGCAGGCGGGCGATCTGCCGCAACACGTCGGCTGACACGTTGTCCACGGTGGCTCCAAACCCCACCGGCGATTCGGCGCCGCCATCCATCTCGATCGCCGCTACCTGGTTCTTGATCTGATCGCCGATCCAGGTGCGGTAGGCTTCGCCGCCACGCCCCCCGTTCTCTTCATTCACCCAGAAGGCCAGGCGAAGCGTGCGGCGCGGCTGCAGGCCAAGCTTCTTCATCAGCGCCATCGCCTGCAGGCAGGCGATAACGGAAGCGCCATCGTCTTGGGCGCCCTCGCCCACATCCCAGGAATCGATGTGGCCACCGATGACTACCACTTCTTCGGGATGCTCCTTGCCCGGGATTTCCCCAATCACGTCGTCGCTGTCGGCATCCGGTTCCATGTGAGCGCTCATCTGCAAATGGACTTTCACCGTAACGTCTTCGGCCGCCAGGCGGGTCATCATCATCGCGTCTTCGGGCGAAACCGCAGCGGCCGGAATGCGGGGCTGCGCGTCCTCATAGCGCATCTCGCCGGTGTGCGGAATCTGCATCGCCAGCGGCGTCACCGAACGCACCAGCACCGCCACCGCGCCCAACACCGCCGCGCGCGACGCTCCTGTGCGCCGATACATCACCGTCGGCCAGTAGCCCTGGTAAACCTCGTTGTAAAGCACAATCTTGCCGCGTACCTTTTCCGCGCCCAGCTTGTCCAGTTCGCTGAAATCGGAAACCGGCACCACCTCGGCCGTGATGCCCTCCGGCGGCGTGCCCACACTCATCCCGAGGCCCAGCATGTGGAGCGGCTTATCGAGCGGCGCGAGCATGCGCGCGGATTCCTCTCCTCGGACCCAATGTGGCACCTTTACCGGAATCATCTGCACGTTGCTCAGCCCGGCGGTTCTCATTTGCTCCGCACTCCAGGCGATGGCGTGCTCGAGAGATGGCGATCCACTGAGCCGGCTGCCGATCCGGTAGCAAAGATACGCCAGGCGGTCGTAGCCCTCCCGGTCCGCCAGCGCGGCGTCAATCAACTTATCGGCAGTCTCGCGGTATTGGCTGATGAGATCCGGCGCCGGCTGCTCTTGCGCTTGCGCGGTCGCGGCTGCCAACAAAAGAACCATTAAGACGGGACTGTACCGAGTCATATAAGGAAACTATCGCACGAACGGCAGATAGGCCGGCACCTGGCGGCGGTAGGCGGCGAATTCCTCCGGAAAGCGCGCGGCCAGCAACCTTTCCTCGGAGCGCACGCGGATTTCCGTGCCGGCGATATAGATCACCAGCGCCACCAGCGCCCACCGCCCTCGCGTCAGCAGCAGACAGTTCGCTACCAGCATCGCCAGCAGCGAGGAATAAATCGGATGGCGCACGATGGCATACGGGCCGGTGCGAACCAGTTCATGGTCGTCGTAGAGACCTGCGTGCAAGCGGAATTGCTTGCCCAGGTGCGCCACCGCTTCCCACGCCATCACCACCGCGGGAATGGCGATCGCCATTCCCAGCACTGTGCGAACCGCGCTGGTCGGTTGCCATAGGGGAAGGTGGAAAGCGTAGCCCACGAAGAATGCGGCCGTCTCCAGCAATAGCCCGGCGCGCGTGGGCCATGGCACGGTAATTGAAGGCCGCTTCTGAAAGTGCGGCGCGCGAAACAGAAACGGATACCACCACACGATCCAGCACAGCAGCAACTCCGCTAACGCAATCGCCCTCAATCGTTGCCCTCCCTTTTCAGAGCTGCAAAGCGGGGACTGGCTCGAATTTCGCCGCTTTTGCGAAAGTTCGTGCCTGTACCCGATTCGCCCTTCAGGTGATCATATTAAGTGCTATCTGCGCCGCACCCCACTAATGCTGCGCCTTGCACGGCGGCGCGGTCGGCACAAACCGGCAAGCCTTGTCGTAATCCCTCCGCGCCAGCCAATACTCGCCGATCGATTCCGCGGCCGGCCGGTATTTCGGGTCGCGTTCGAGCGCCCGTTGCCATAACTCGAGAGCCTTCGCGGCATTGCCCGAGCGTAAGTACGCCTCGCCTAAGGCGGCGAGTGCCGGCAGGTTTCGCCCGTCTTCGATCACAATTTTTCGGAGGCCGAGAATCGCCTGGCTGTAACGTCCCGAATAAAGGAATGTCAAGCCGCGCTCGTAAGCCTCCTCTTCCGCCAGCTTGTCTTTTGGATCGGCCGCCCGGTTTCGCGCCGCTGGACGCCCTGGCGCGGTATATCCTAGCGAACCGAGCACCTCCCGTGTGTGCGCGGAGATCGCCGATGACGGTTGCTGCTCTTTGGGCGCATAGCGGGCCAGCAGAGCGTCCAGCCGCGCCTCCAACAACCGCGCCTCCGTTGGATGCGCCGGCAGGATGTTCACACGCTCGCCGGGATCTTTCGAAAGATCGTATAACTCAGGTCTCGGCGCATCGATGTACTTATAGTCGTCCAATTGCAAGGACCGCAGCGCAGCCCATCCGAAACTATCCTGCGGGTAGACGCTCTCGCCATATACCGTCCGGTCGCCGTGCTCCGCCAGCAGGCTTGCGCCTTCAAAGGGGGGTGGCGCGGCAATGTGTAGATAGTCGAGAATCGTCGGCGCCACGTCGATCAGGCCTCCAGCCTCGGTGGCCCGCTTCGGGTATTTGGGAGCCCCCGCAGGCCAGTGAATCATCAGCGGCACATGCATAGTGCTTTCGTAGATGAAATATCCGTGGCTGGTCTCGCCATGATCGCCTAAGCCCTCGCCGTGGTCCGCCAGCAGTATCACCAGCGCCTTATCCCAGAAACCATCGTGCGCCAGCGCATCCCGCAGCCGCCCAAGCATGCGATCAACATACTCCAGCTCCGCGTCATACCCGGCCACGGCAGGCGTCAGCCCGCCCCCCTGTGTATAGGGCGTGTGCAGATCGTATAAGTGAAGAAACAGGAAGACCGGCTGGCCGCGATTCTCGCCGATCCATTGCCGCGCCGCGCGAGTCGCCAGCGCGGCATCGCGCCGCACCCGCGCGGAGTACGGATTGGGCCTATCTCCGGGCGCCAGCTCAAACGGGCTGTCATACAGGTCGAACCCTTTGTCCAGACCGTAGCGCCGGTCGAGGATGATACTGCCTAAAAACGCAGCCGTCCGGTAACCGTTCGCATGCAGCACCGAGGCCAAGGTAACTGCTCTGGACGCAACGCTTTCTGAATTCTCCTCCACACGGTTTTCAAATGGATAAGTCGAAGTCATCAGCGACGTGTGCGATGGCATGGTCAACGGAACCTGTGAGTCGATCCGCAGATAAATCGTTCCGTGATCGGCGAAAGAATCGATGTTAGGCGTCCGGACCTTTGTATAACCGTAGGCGCTGAGATGGTCCGCCCGCAGTGTGTCGATCGAGATCATCACCACGGGCGTTTTTTCCGCCGCGCCGGCGGAGTGAGAGGACACCAGGATCGCCGCGATTGTCAGAATCGGCGTTGGCCGCCGGAGAATGCGCGGCGCGACTATGGCGGAGAGCGCGGAGATTCCGAAGAACCAAACCATCCAGGAGGCGCCGAGCACCGTGGCGCGGGGCCATGGAATATCGATCCGTTCGACATCGGCGTCTACCGTCAAGCGGCCGCTGAACGGGCGCAGCGGCCGGATGCGCCAGCTTACTTCGTGCAAGCGTGGAATCCGCACTCCCGGAGTCTCGACCGTAACGCCTGCCGGCGCTTCCATCCGCACCGTGGCGAGATCACCGGATTTGACGTGCGCCGTCACCACCACGGCCTCGCCTGCGCCGAGTGGCGTGCGCCCGTAAACCGCGTCAGCCTGCCACATCACGAAAGCCAACAACGGCGCGGCGATCAGGCTGGGAACGGCAATCTGCCCGAACAGCCGGAGGTTCTCGCGCAGCAGATCGCGCTGCGCATTCCACACCAGACGGGGCTCGTCGAGAAACAGCCGCAGCTCCATCACATGCGCCAAAATCCGGTTGACGGTTCGCCGCGTGCCGCGGGACCCGAACCGCCGGAACACGAAGGCCGTCAGGATTCCGCATAGCGCGCTGAGTGGAGCCAGCGTGGCTAGTGCGCTCATTTGAGATAACCCAGCCCTTTCAGCTTGCGGACCAGCTCATCCTTCGGTGAGGCCTGTTCGTGATTCATCAGTTCTTTCTCGACCGCATGCTCGACAAATTCTTCGAGTGAGCCATAGCCGGCATGCCTGGCCGCTCGCCGCGCTCGTTCGCAAATGGTCTTATTCAACTTGATGGTGGTCTTGGAAAGCATAATTGCAACCGCCGGCAAATAACATCGTGTCAGAAAACCGATTGCCCCGTCATCTGCGCCGGGCGCGCCACGCCGAACAGTCCCAGTAACGAGACAGGCAGATCCTTCAACCTCGGCGCTTTGGCGCGAATCGCCCGCGTAGTGAAGAGCACGGCAGGAACCTCCTTAGAATCGATGCAATGATCCGCGATCCAGGCATCGTCATTGTCCACAACCAGTCCCGGCGGCGCTTCCCCCATCGCGGTTTGCCAGGACGCACGGTAGCCGGCGCTGTAGCCGACAATCAGGTCCGGCGCGATCCCCCGGTTCTCCAGCGATGGGTTGGTTGCGGTGACGCTGGCGATCATCCGGTGCTGGTTGGCGGGGTCGCGAAGGTCAAGCAGTTGCTGCCGCACCTCCTGTTCGGCGCGCCTATCCAGTAGGTAGAGGCCATTCAGCCCGAGCGCATACGCTTTGGTTCGCAGCCCTTGCGAAACCAGCCAGGTGTTCAGGTTCACGGCCCGGTCGAACGCCGCGAACCCGTGGTCCGACATGACCATCAGCTCGGCTTCGGGCGCGCGGCGCATCACTTGACCGATAGATGCATCCGCCGCGCGATACACGTCCAGTAACTCCGCATCATGTTTGCCCCACAGCACATGGGAATTCTGATCGACCGCTGAGAAATAAAAGAACAGCAAGCCGCCTGTAAATCGGGGCAGCGAGTCATCCAGAAGGCGCCTTTCATCGTTAAAGACGAGGCGCGATTGAGATAAGAACTCGTGTAAGTCGAACACGCCCTGGCGCAGCGCCGAGGTATCTTCCGGAATGCCCAGCGTGGACCACCTGCCCATGCGCGCAGCCACCTGGCGTGCGTAAGAGCCGGGAGTTGAGATCGGCAGCGCGGGTCTCGCCGGATCGACGTTGACCGGCGACGCATACAGTTCAAACCGCGGATGCAGTTGCTTGGCAAAAACGCGAAACATGCCTCTCGCCGAGGCGAGGGGCAGCAGCAGCGGAAAATCGGCGGGCAGCCAATCGGACCATTCTCCTTCCCGCAGGATTGCCATTGTGTCGCCTACTTGCAGCCGGACATACGGCCGGTCCGGGTCAACGTCCGCTGTCAGTTGCACCGCCGCGTAGGCGTGATCGCGCCGCAAAGGGTTCGGCGGACCTTCGACGCGCAACTTCACATGACCGCTCTTGACTTCCACCTTTCGAATCAAACCTCCCGGCACGTCGTGCGAGGTCTCGGCGGGATCGTCCGTGTAGTAACTAAAAGTACCCTCGGTGCCTCGCAGGTCGGGAGTTCCCATTCCGGCGAGTTCCCGGCCTGCCCGGGATGGCGGATAGTTCGCCGGGATGCGTACGATGGTCACCGGAACGCCACGGTCCGACAAATACTCCCAGAAGGCGCGCCCTTTACGCAGTAAGACCACTCGCGAGCGTGAAAGCGGCAATTCCCAGCGCCCGAGGTGCAGCGTGAACCGCGGCCCGATCACCTTGTCGGTCGAGAGATATGGTTCCAGCGTCACCGGGTCGCGCTGCACGAAGTCGAAGATGCCATGTTCGCCCGGATCGAGCCCGGTTATAAATGTCGACCATGCCACCGGACTTTGTGGGGGGTCGGTCGTTTGGAGGTGCGAGTAACTACCTCGTTCCCGCAGTCGCGCCAGGTTCGGCAGGTCAGCCCAATGCCGCTCCACAAACGCCGGGTCCATGCCGTCAACTCCAATGACGATGACTTTCTTGTAATGGCCTCCGCCGCACGCCGCCAGTAGAGCCAGCGCGAGCAAGAGACCGCATTCACGTCGTCGCAATGACCGGTCTGCCTTCCATCCACGCGGGCGGTACCACCCCGAAAAGGCTCAGTGCCGTGGGCGCCAAATCCTCGATCCCGGGGTCCGCAGCCGTCATCTTGAGATTAGAGAAAAGAACGCCTGGCACGAGCGGCGGATCGACGCAATGATCGCCGCGCCAGGCCTTGCGGTTGTCCTCGAATATCGCGGCAGTGACTCTTCCCACAACCGCATCCCAGGAGGCGCGATAGCCCTCCGCGTAGCCGATGATCAGATCCGGCGCGGCACCCAGGTACGGGCCGCGATAGATGTCCGTCGCCCGATACACGGACCGGATCGCGGTTTCACCTGTCTTGTCATCGGCCAGCCCTGTGAGTTTGCGCACTAACTCGTCTTTCAGTGCAACTGCGTCTTCCTCTGTCACAATGCCGTGCGCTTCCCGTCCTCGAAGATTCAGGTAGACGCCGCCCAAACCGAAGGCGTAAGCGCGCGTCTTAGTCCAGTCGATCCCCTCCAAATACTCGGCGGAGGAGGCAAGTCCCGCATTAAGAGCCAGGTATCCCTCGCGGAGCAGCCAGGAGTTCAGATTAACGCCTCGCCGGAAGGCGCAAAAGCCGTGATCGGAGAGCACGAATAGCGCCGTTTTCTCATCCGCATAAGTGAGCGCCTTTCCAACTATTCGATCCATATCGCAATAGAGCGGCTCGATTACATCCAGCCGCCCATGGAACATGTGCTGCACCCGATCGGTGGTATCGAAGACACAGGCCACCACGCCGCGGCGCGTTCGCTCGAGCGCGCTGAAGAACATGGCCTCCCGCTCCTTTTGAATCAGCTCTGCCTGGCGGAGAAACGCGCTTTCTCCGATTGCACCTTCGTTGAGAGCCGATGTGTCCTCGGCGAGGCCCAACGTCGAGTAAGTGCCGAGTAACTTTGCCAGATAGACGGCGTAAAACGCGGGATGGCTAATGGGCAAGGCGGGATTCTCCGGATCGATTTGCACCGGCGTCGCATAGAGGTCGATGTCCGGATCGAGCCGGTTCAGCAGAAAGCGGACGATGCCGTGCGCGCGTCCGAATTTAAGCCTGATCCAGGGCGTGTATTGGCCAACTTCCAGTGGATACGAGCCGCCCTGAATGTCGATGCTGGCGCCGTCAATGCGGAACGGCACATGAGTTCCCTCGGGCCCTGCGAGCGCGCCCTCGGGGGCAGTGAAGCGCGAGTAGGTTCCCTGAGTGCCAAGCAAATCGGGGGTGCACATGGCGGATAGCTCGCGTCCACGGAAGGCTTCCGGAGGAAATGTTACCGGCACACGCAGGATCGTGCTAGGGACCGCATGAGCGCCGAGTATCTTCCAGAACGGCTCGCTCTTGCGCCGCATTTCCACTGCGGCGCGAGATAGAGGCAAACGCCATTTCCCGATCCGCAGGATTTGCCTGGCAGGCCACACCTTCGCCGACGACAGCTCCGGCAAGTAAGTTCGCAAATCGCGGCTCAGGAAGTCGAAGATATTATGTTTTGCCGGATTGACTCCGGTGGCGAATGTGGACCATGCCACCGGTGAAAGGGCGGGATAGGTAGTTCGGAGCCGCCGGTAAGATCCGCGGTCGCGTAATCGCGCGAGGTTGGGCAGTCTGCCTTCAGCCATCAGCCTCTCGGTGATGGCGGGATCGAGGCCGTCGAATCCCAGGAAGATTGCCTTCCTGGCCTGAGTTCGCCTGGGTCTCGCCAGCACTGACCAGACCATGCGAAACGGCCAGACGATCAGCGATGCGATGCCGGCCAATACGGCCAATACGACGGAAAGAAAGGACCCGAGAAACGCGAAGCCGGCGCCGGGGCCGACATACGCGAAGAACCCCCAGTGTGTCACCGGACACGTCCTTCGAGGAAGGGGACCTCGAAAACCTTCTCATGCTGGACGGGGCCGTGGCCGAAGTAGCCGTCTTCGCCGAACAATTCCCCGTGGTCGGAGGTGATCGTGACATAAGTGTTCTTCGGCAGCAGGTCGACTAACTCCTCGACGACACGATCCAGATAGCGCACCGCATCGATTTGACGTCCGCGCAGAGCGGCAAGTTTCGCGGCGCTGAAAGTGCTTCGCCTCGCCCGAGGCAACTTGCCGCCGACAATGAGCTCGTCGAGATGCCGGAAGACGCCATGCACGCCGCTGATCCGCGGCCATTCGTCGGACGGCTCGCCGGGCAGCGCGTAGGGATAATGCGTTTCGCCCGTGTTGAGGAGCCAGAACGTGGGCGCTTCCTCCGAGAACGTTAGCTTTCGCAGCATCGCGCGCATGTCATTGTGGTGGTCCATGAGTTCCCAGGAATCGAAGCCGGTGTTGAGGACCGTGGCTGGATTCAAAACGGGCAGCGAGACCATGGCGCGCGTGCGATAGCCGAGCTTGCGCAAAAGCACGGGAAGGTACAACCGCGGCAGGAAAGATTTGAACTCCAAATTATCCAGGCCGAGGCGCTGGTTGAATTTCAGGAATTCGCGCTGGTAGTATTCCGATGCCAGAATGTTGCGGGGGCTCGAATGCGGCATCAGGCCCATCAGCAGGTTGTAGTGTGAAGGAGCCGTCCACGAGGCATAGGACCAACGCTTTTCGAGCCGGCCAAGTTTCCGCATGGTCGCGGGCCGCGCCGCCGTGAAGGAATCGTAACGGCAACTGTCAAGGATTATCAAGACGTAGTTACTGGGTCGCTTGGTTATGGAAGATGCGGGCATTGGCTGGCGATCGTCGGTCCCAATTGTCGATCAGTATACACCCAGTGGCCGCGAAGGTTCGCCGCTGCGAACGAGTGAAGCGGCATCCGCCATGTGGTTTTGCTCGTATACTACAAGGGACGCGCCGGAAGCAGGCCGGCGCTTTCTGCGATGCTCCCGATTCAAGTGATTGATGCCGCTGACGACAGCGGCGATGCTCCGCGGCGGATGAAACGGCGGGATAGCCGCGCGTTGGCGCAGTTCTACGATCGGTACGGACGCCTGGTTTACGCGCTTGTTTTGCGCATCGTGCGGGACCGGGCGGCAGCCGGGGACCTGGTCGAAGAAACGTTCCTCCGCGTCTGGAACCGCGCCCACAGCTTCGAAGCGCACAAGAGTGCGTTGGTGCCTTGGCTGCTCGCGGTGGCGCGCAACAGCGGGATCGACTACTTGCGGTCCCAAGAGGGACGCGACAACGGGCTGGCGGCTTTCGGAAAGACCGAGGAGCCGCGGCTTTACGCCGGCCTCGAAGCCGGCATCCCGTTCGCGGAGCAGGCGCGGCGGGTCAAGCAGGCGCTGGCGCGGTTACCGGAGACCCACCGGCAAGCGATCGAGCTTCTTTGCTTCGATGGGCTTTCGCTAGCCGAGGCGGCGGCAAAACTGGGAGAGCCGCCGGACGCGGTAAAGGCTTGGGTGCGCGACGGCCTGGGCGGCCTGCGCAGGGCGATGGTCGCGGGAGTTTCCGAGTGAGCTGCGACGATCTGCGCGAAGCGTACCAACTCTATGCGCTCGGCGTGGCCGAAGAGCCCGAGCGCAGCGAAATCCGCGCTCACCTGGAACGGCGCTGCACGGCATGCGAGGGCGGGGTTCGGCAGGCGCTCGGTCTGGTCGCAGCGTTGAGCGCCGCCGCTCCTGCCGCCACTCCTCCAACCCGGTTGCGCCGCCGTCTGCTGGCTTCGATGGGCGTCGCCCAGCGGCACTATGGGTGGCCGCTTACCTGGGCCGCGGTGGCGTTGCTCTGCTTGGTCGCGGCCACATATTTCAGTGGGCGCGAGCGCCAGTTTGCGGAAGAGAGCCTGCGCCTGCGCCGCCAGTTGGGTGATCGGACCATCGAAATTCGCCGGTTGCAGGATGCTTTCGCCATCGCCGGCGCGCCCGGCACCATCGAACTCTCATTCGGCCAGGACCAGCCTGCGCTGCAGCCCAACGGCCGCGTATTCGTCAACCGCAGTCAAGGCGTGCTGCTAATCGCCGCCCATCTGCCGCCGGCGCCATCGGGCAGAATCTACCAAATGTGGATCATTCCCAAAGGCGGCTCGCCGCGTCCGGCCGGAGTGTTCCAGCCGCACAGCGATGGCACGGCCCTCCATTTCGAGCCGGGCGCGCTGGATGTGACCGCGACTGCGTCCATCGCCGTGACGATTGAAAACGAGGCCGGCGCTTCGCAGCCGATCTCAAAGTATTTGATCGTAGCTTCGCTGCCGGCGCCGGTTCGGTAGCTGCTCTCCCCGGCGAGTTACGTCACCTCCGTGGCTGGCTAGCGGGTAAAATCAGATTTCTGCGTGGAAAGTTCCGGTGCGCCGCCGGCGGCGCTCGCCCGCTCAGAGGGAGGGTCGGCAAATCGTGAAACACTCTATAAGAAGTGGGAAACTGGCGCTGGCAGCCGCGACGGCCGGCGCGGTGGCGGCGCTGGCTCTATGGCCAGCCTGGGCGCAAATGCCACAGCCGCCGCAGGCGGTTCATGGTCCGTGGATGGACAAGAGCCTGTCTCCGGACAAGCGGGCCGACCTGGTTCTCGAACAGATGACGCTCGACGAGAAGATCCAGCTTGTCCACGGCGTGGGTCGCCTCGAAGAGTCCGGTGCCCGCTCCAACGGCGGCGCCGGCATGATCGAGGGCGTACCCAGGCTGGGACTCCCGGATTTGCAGTTGGCCGATTCGGCCGTGGGTGTGCGGTCCGCCGCAGCCCGCGGTCGCTACTCCACGCTGCTGCCATCCACCATCGGCGAGGCCGCCTCGTGGGATCCGAAGGTGGCCTTTGAATACGGCGCCTTGATTGGCCGCGAACTGCGCGACCAGCAGTACAATGTCACCCTGGGCGGCGGCGTGGATATCACGCGCGAGCCGCGCAACGGGCGCAATTTCGAATACCAGGGCGAAGACCCGATCCTGGCTGGGACGATGGTGGCCCAGCTCATTCGCGGAGTCGCGAGCCAGAAGATCATCGGCGACGTTAAGCATTACGCCTTCAACGACCAGGAGACGGGACGCAACACCGGCAACGTCAAGCTCGGCAAACGCGCCATGCGGGAAACCGACCTGCTGGCATTTGAGATCGCCGTCACCGACGGGCAGCCCGGCATGGTGATGTGCTCCTATAACCGCTTGAATGGCGACTACGCTTGCGAGAACAGTTACTTACTCGATAGCGTGCTGAAGAAGGACTGGGGCTTCAAGGGCTTCGTGATTTCCGATTGGGGGGCCACGCATTCCACCGCCAAGGCCGCGCTCGCAGGACTCGATAACGAAGAGCCGGGCAGCAGGTATTTCGGTGATGCGCTGAAGAACGCCGTGACGAGTGGGGAGGTGCCCATGGCGCGCCTCGATGACATGGTGCATCGCATTGTCCGCGCCGAATTCGCCGCCGGTGTTGTCGACGACCCGCCGCGCGGCCGCGTGGTGGATCCGTTCGCAGATGCGGAAATCGCGCAGCGGATCGCCGAGCAGGCATTTGTGCTTCTGAAGAACGACCGGGGCCAGCTTCCGCTCAATGCTCCGGCGGTGAAATCCATCGCGGTCATCGGATCCCACGCCGATGCCGGCGTGCTTTCAGGCGGCGGTTCGGCGCAAGTGGACGCGCCGGGCGGCGAGCGGCCCCGGTGGAACACGCCGGTGTGGTTTCCTTCGTCGCCGCTGGAGGCGATTCGCGCCAAGGCGCCAAAAGCCAAGGTGGAATTCAACGACGGCGCCGACCCGGCCGCAGCCGCAGCACTGGCGAAGGCTTCGGAAATCGCCATCGTCTTCGTCAACCGATGGACCACCGAAGGCCGCGATTTGCCCACTTTGACGCTGCCGGATAAACAGGATGACCTGGTGAGTGCGGTGGCCGCCGCCAATCCGCACACCATCGTCGTGCTCGAAACTGGTGGTGCAGCCGCCATGCCCTGGATCGGGCAGGTCGGCGCTGCGCTCGAGACCTGGTACCCCGGTATACGCGGTGCGCAGGCCGCGGCCAACATTCTGTTTGGCGACGTCAACCCGTCCGCCAAGCTGCCCGTCACTTTCCCCAAGTCCGACGCCGATCTGCCGCATCCCCAGATTCCTGGTATGGATCTGATGCCCGGCCCGGGCCGCGGCTTGCGCGGCCGGATGCCAGATTTCGATATCGACTACACCGAGGGCTTGAAGGTCGGCTACAAGTGGTTCGACGCCGAAAACAAGCAGCCGCTGTTCGCGTTCGGTCACGGCCTCAGCTACACGACGTTCGCTTACTCCGGCCTGAAGGCCTCGATCGACAGCGTGTCCTTTACTGTGAAGAACACGGGCAAGCGCGCCGGCGCTGAAATCGCCGAGGTCTACGCCGGGCTGCCGGCCGCCGCCAACGAACCGCCGAAGCGGCTGGTGGCGTGGGATAAAGTCACGCTCGCTCCCGGCGAATCGAAAACCGTCACGCTGCGGCTAGATCCCAAATACCTCTCAGTCTTCGACGAACAGAAGGACGGCTGGGAACTGCTGCCGGGCGAGTACAAGATCTTCGTCGGCGGTTCTTCGCGCAATACGCCTCTCACCGCCGTAGTCACCCATTGACCGCGGCGGTGCAAAGCTGGGACTGGCTCGAATTTCGCCGCTTTTGCGAAACTTCGTGCCTGTCCCCGCTTTGCCCTCCTCCGCTTTGCGCAGGCGGCTACTTCTGGGCGGTGACGGGCTTGTAGCCCGAAGTTCCCGCCCTCTTCATCGCCTCCAAACCGTCCGCGATACTGAGCAGCGGAGTCGTCTTGACGTTCTTGCAGGCTCCTCCTGCCGCGACGGATACTGCGAACGCCGCAGCGCTGATATTGTCCGGCATCTCGAGAACTCCGATGAGGTCATAGTCCCCAAACGCCATCCAAAAAGACCCGACCTTGCCCCCGAGCTTCTCGACCACCTTGCTCACCGCCGCCACGCGATCCTGGGGGTGCTTGATCAGCGCCGCCCAAGCTTCAGCGCTATACGATATCTGGAACAGGTAATTGGCCATCGACGGCCTCCTTCATCCGGGATGTCTCTCCGGCCCCCGGTGTCTGCCGAGTATATACCCTCCCGCTAGCCGCCCGGATGCATTTTTTCCTGTGGAGAGCCGTTCCTTTGGGCGAAGGGCTTAGAATAGTCGGGGTGTCGAATCAGCAAACCTGGAAATGGCGTTGAGCTGAAGAACCCTGAGCGCTCAAGCGGGCGGCTTGGCAAAGCGCTGGCAGAAACTCCTGTGGAAATCAAAAACCATCCACCCGCATGGAAGACTTTGCTGGCTTTCGCGATCGTCTATTTTGTGTGGGGATCGACATTTTTCGCAATTCGCGTTGGAGTCCGCGAGGTTCCGCCGTTCCTTCTGGCGGCGATGCGGTTCCTGGTTGCGGGACTGGTTCTTTACGGTTGGATGATCGCGCAGGGCGAGCGCTCACCGCGCGTCCGGCAATGGAGGTCGGCATTCCTGCTGGCGCTGCTGATCTTCGTCCTCGACTACGGGCTGTTGTTCTGGGCCGAGCAGCGTGTGCCTTCGGGCATCGCCGCGGTGATGATGGCGACGATTCCGACGTTTATGGCGCTATCGGAAATCATTTTCCTGCGAACGCAGAGGCTCACCGTTCGGCTCGCATTGGCCCTCCTGATCGGGATTGGAGGAGTGGCCGTGCTGACGATCCGCTCGCTGAATCTAGGCGGGGCGCCGATCGACAGGGCGGGCGCGGCGGCACTCATCATTGCCGCGATGAGCTGGTCGGTGGCGGCTGCGCTGATGCGCAAGCTGCCGCTGCCGGCGTCGAAAGTCATGAGCTCGGGGGCGCAGATGCTCGCGGGAGGAGTGCTGCTGGCTCTCGCGGCGGCCGCTCTGGGAGAATTTCGTGATTTCCGTCCCTGGACGGTTTCGCGTGGAGCGTGGTTCGCGTTGCTCTACCTGATTGTGGCGGGCTCGATTATTGCGTTCACCGCCTACGTGTGGTTGATTCATCATGAATCGCCAACCAAGGTCGGGACCTACGCATACGTGAATCCGGTGGTGGCCGTGCTGGTTGGGTATTTCCTGGGCGGCGAAGCGCTGGGCCCGCGAACGATTCTGGGGACGCTGTTGGTTCTGATCAGCGTGGTGGTCATCACAACGACGCGAGCGAAGAGAGCGGCGGTGACGGCGGCGGAAGATGCGGGGTAGCTCGCGACTGGCCGGCGGGTCCGGAACGATCGAAGATTGGCCTTCCGAACCGACGATGACCTAACTAAAGTGAAATTACCTCGTTGGCCCCAGGCTGGGCTTCGCCTTGCCTTGCAGGCTGCTTGGGCGCCTGTCGGAACAGGTCGTTGACCCCGCTTGCACTTTTCCGCCCACTTCGGGTATTATGAAAAGGTTCCGCGAGTGTCGCTTTCTGCTCCTGTGCTACCGCTTGTTGTGTGACAAGCCCGGCTGGGAGTGAGGCCCCGAGGTTCCACCGGTCACCCCGTCTGGAACATGGGCCTGTCCAAAAGCTAGTAATCCTCGCTGTTTTGGCCTGAAAAAGGTCTGTTGTGTGGAGAATCGGCGCGGCTTCCGGGCGGCCCCGGATTGCGCGTGCCGAATTAAGTTTCAACGCAAAGAGGAAGATTCGTGCCAACTTTTAACCAACTTGTGCGCCTGGGGCGGAGACCGCCGCGCTGGAAGACGTCGAGCCCGGCGCTGGAAAGCTGCCCGCAGAAGCGCGGGGTGTGCACGCGCGTTTACACCTCCACGCCCAAGAAGCCGAACTCGGCGCTGCGCAAGGTAGCTCGCGTGCGCCTCACTAACGGGATCGAAGTTACCACTTATATTCCCGGCGTCGGCCACAACCTGCAGGAGCACTCGATCGTGCTGATTCGCGGCGGCCGCGTGAAGGATCTTCCCGGCGTGCGCTATCACGTGATTCGCGGCGCTCTCGATACCGCCGGCGTCACCAACCGCAAGCAGGGCAGGTCGAAGTACGGAGCCAAGAGACCCAAATAGCAGGAACCTATGCCACGCAGAAGAAGAGCCGTTGTTCGTGAAGTATTGCCGGATCCGGTCTACAATTCCACGCTCGTCGAAAAATTCGTGAATTCGATGATGTGGCAGGGCAAGAAGACTGTCGCGCAGGGCATCTTTTATGACGCCATGGATAAGCTGCGCGAGCGCACCCAGGACGACCCGCTGAAGGCTTTCAAGAAGGCGGTCGAGAACACCAAGCCGCTGCTCGAAGTGAAGACGCGCCGCGTGGGCGGCGCCAACTACCAGGTGCCGATCGAAGTGCCGCAGAACCGGCGCACCTCGCTCGCCATCCGCTGGATTCTGATCAACGCGCGCTCGCGCGCGGAAAAAGGCATGCCGGAAAAGCTGGCCAATGAGTTGAACGACGCCGCCAATTTGCGCGGTGGAGCGATTAAGAAAAGGGACGATGTACATCGCATGGCGGAGGCCAATAAGGCGTTCGCGCATTATCGGTGGTGAAGGCTGAAGGATGCGCCCGCAAGCGGGCGTTGGCAGGTTGAAACCTGCCCCACCGTTTAGCAACAAGGCAGAGAGTTTATGGCAAGGTTAATCCCGCTGGAAAGGATGCGTAATATCGGCATCGCGGCGCACATCGATGCCGGTAAGACCACTACGACTGAACGCATCCTTTATTACACGGGACGCACCCACAAGCTCGGAGAAGTTCATGAAGGCACCGCCATCATGGACTGGATGGAGCAGGAGCAGGAGCGCGGCATTACCATCACTTCCGCCGCCACAACCTGCGAGTGGCGCGAGATTCAGATCAACATCATCGATACGCCGGGGCACGTGGATTTTACGGCGGAAGTGGAGCGCAGCCTGCGCGTGCTGGATGGCGCCGTGGCCGTGTTCGACGCCGTGGCCGGCGTGCAGCCGCAATCGGAAACGGTGTGGCGCCAGGCCGACAAATATAATGTTCCGCGCCTGTGCTTCATCAACAAGATGGATCGCGTAGGAGCGGATTTCTACCATTCCATCGATACCATCGTCAGCCGCCTCAAGTGCCGGCCGGTCGCCATCCAGTTGCCGATCGGCGCCGAGGATCAGTTCAAGGGCGTCGTCGACCTCGTGGAAATGAAGGCCGTCATCTGGCGCGACGAAACGCTGGGCTCCGAGTACGACACTGAACCGGTCCCCGGCGACATGCTGGAGAAGGCCAAGGAATACCGCGAGAGGATGATCGAGGTTATTTCCGAATTCGATGACAAGCTGTTCGAAAAATTCATCGAAGGCCACGGTGTCAGCAACGAAGAAATTCGCGACGGATTGCGGAAGGCCACCATCGCGCTGAAGATCTTCCCCGTAATCTGCGGGTCGGCCTTCAAGAACAAGGGCATCCAGACCATGCTCGACGCGGTGGTGGACTATCTGCCCTCGCCGCTGGACATCCCGCCGGTGGAAGGCGTCGACGTGGATCACCCCGACCAGGTGCTGGTCCGCCATGCTTCCGACGACGAGCCGTTTGCCGCGCTGGTGTTCAAGATCATGACTGACCCTTACGTCGGCCAGTTGGCGTTTTTCCGCGTCTATTCGGGAACGCTCCAGTCCGGCGATTCGGTCTTCAACGTCGCCAAGGCGCGCAAGGAGCGCATCGGCCGCCTGCTGCGCATGCACGCCAACAAGCGGGAAGAGATCCAGGAAATCCTGGCCGGCGATATTTGCGCCGCCGTCGGGTTGAGGACGGTCTCGACGGGCGACACCATTTGCGATGACGAGCACCCCATCGTGCTGGAATCGATCACCTTCCCGACGCCGGTCATCCAGCTTGCGGTCGAGCCCAAAACCAAGGCGGACCAGGAAAAGCTGGGGATGGCGATTCAGAAGCTCGCGCAGGAAGACCCCACATTCCGGGTCTCGACCGATCCGGAGACCGGCCAGACGATTCTCTCGGGGATGGGCGAGCTGCACCTGGAAATCATCGTCGACCGCATGATGCGCGAGTTCGGCGTGGGCGCCAACGTCGGCAAGCCGCAAGTGGCCTACCGCGAGACCATTCGCAAGTCGAGCGAAGCCGAAGGAAGTCACATCAAGCAATCCGGCGGCCACGGCCAGTACGGCGTGGTGAGGATTCGCATCGAGCCGTTGCCGGGCGGCGGCTTCGAGTTCGTCAACGAAATCACCGGCGGCAAAGTGCCGAAGGAATACATCGGGCCGACCGAGGTCGGCGTCAAGGAAGCGCTCGAAGGCGGCATTCTGGCCGGTTACCCGATGTCGGACCTCAAGGTCACGCTTTACGACGGCAAATTTCACGACGTCGATTCTTCGGAAATGGCGTTCAAGATCGCCGGTTCGCTGGCCATCAAGGAAGCCGCCCGGCGCGCCAAGCCGGTGCTGTTGGAACCCATCATGGCGGTGGAAGTAGTGGTGCCGGAAGAGTACATGGGTGACGTGATCGGCGACCTGAATTCGCGCCGCGGGCGGATTGAAGGAATGGAACTGCGGGGCACCACGCAGATCATCAAGTCGTCGGTGCCGCTTTCGGAAATGTTCGGCTACGCCACGGAGCTTCGCTCCCGGACGCAGGGCCGCGGCAGCTTTACCATGCATTTCGGCAAGTATGAGGAGGTCCCCGGCTCGTTGGCCGAGGAAATCGTCAGCAAGGTTCAAGGCAAGATTTCGAATTAGGAGATTGTTCTTATGGCAAAGGAAAAATTTGACCGCAGCAAACCTCACGTGAATATAGGCACGATCGGGCACATCGATCACGGAAAGACCACGCTGACAGCGGCGATCACCAAGGTGCTGGGCAAGAACAACCCCAAGGTGAAGTTCCGCAGCTTCGATTCGATCGACAATGCGCCGGAAGAGAAAGCGCGCGGCATCACGATCGCGGTGGCGCACATCGAGTACGAAACGGCCAAGCGGCACTATGCCCACGTGGATTGCCCCGGCCACGCCGACTACATCAAGAACATGATCACCGGCGCGGCGCAGATGGATGGAGCCATTCTGGTGGTGGCGGCGACCGACGGGCCGATGCCGCAGACGCGTGAGCACGTGCTGCTGGCGCGGCAGGTGGGCGTGCCCTACATCGTGGTCTGCCTGAACAAGGTGGACATGGTGGACGATCCCGAGCTGCTTGACCTGGTGGAGCTGGAAGTTCGCGAACTGCTGAAGTTCTACGAGTTTCCGGGCGACACCCTGCCGGTGGTGCGGGTCTCGGCGCTGGGCGCGCTGAACGGGGAAGAGAAGTGGGAGAAGACGGTGCTCGAGCTGATGGACGCGGTGGACAGCTACGTGCCGATCCCGACGCGCGTGGTGGACAAGCCGTTCATCATGCCGATTGAAGACATCTTCTCGATCCAGGGCCGCGGCACCGTGGTCACGGGCCGTGTCGAGCGGGGGATCTGCAAGGTCGGCGAGGAAATGGAGATCGTCGGCTTCCGCGACACGCGCAAGACGGTGGTGACGGGCACGGAGATGTTCAAGAAACTGCTCGACCAGGTCCAGGCCGGGGACAACGTCGGCCTGCTGCTGCGCGGCGTGGAAAAGGACGAAGTGGAGCGCGGGCAGGTTATCGCCAAGCCGGGGACGATCACGCCGCACACCACCTTCAAGGGCAGCGTGTACGTGCTGAGCAAGGAAGAAGGCGGGCGGCATACGCCGTTCTTCAAGGGGTACCGGCCGCAGTTTTACTTCCGCACCACCGACGTGACCGGAGTGGCGCAGTTGCCGGAAGGCACGGAGATGGTGATGCCGGGCGACAACGTGAACCTGACGGTGGAGCTGATCACGCCCGTGGCCATGGACAAGGGCTTGCGCTTCGCTATCCGCGAAGGCGGCCGCACGGTGGGCGCCGGCACGGTGACCGAGATTGTTAAGTAGATGGGCGCGTGCCGCACGCGTAGCGGCCGGGCGCGCCCGGCCGGCGCGGGCGAATCGCTCGTCCGTCGAGGAAATTTATGGCGCTGAGAGAACGCATTCGCATCCGACTGAAAGCTTACGATCACCGGGTGCTCGACCAGTCGACGACCGAGATCGTGGATACGGCCAAACGCACCGGCGCGTCCGTGGCGGGGCCGATTCCGCTGCCGACTTCGCGCAGCATCACCACGGTGCTTCGCTCGCCGCACGTGGATAAGAAGTCGCGGGAGCAGTTTGAGATCCGGACGCACAAGCGGCTTCTGGACATACTGGAGCCGACCCAGCAAACGGTGGACGCGCTGATGAAGCTGGATCTGCCGGCGGGCGTGGATGTGGAGATCAAGGCGTTTGGCAAGTAGCGCCTGGGGCGGGCCGCGAGCCCGCCCGCGACGCTGAGACAGGGTGGGTCCGAGATCCACCTCAGCAAGGAATGTGGAATGAGTCCAGGAATTCTTGGCAAGAAAATCGGAATGACGCAGATGTTCCGGCCCGATGGCCAGGCGGTGCCGGTCACCCTGCTCAAGGCTGGTCCGTGCACGGTGGTGCAGCGCAAGACGCCCACCACGGACGGTTATGACGCCGTGCAGCTCGGCCTGGTGGAATTCGTCAAGCCGCAGCGGATCAACAAGCCCGCCACCGGTCATCTCAAAAAGGCCGGCGCGGAAGGCAGCAAATTTCTGCGCGAGTTTCCGCTGGCGCCCGGCGACGAAGATTTCAAGCTCGGCGACAAGGTGCTGGTGGACCAGTTCAAGCCTAAGGACAAGGTGGACGTGATCGGCGTCAGCAAGGGCCGCGGCTTCGCCGGCCTGGTGAAGCGCCATCATTTTCGCGGCGGCGAAGGCTCGCACGGGTCGATGTTCCATCGCGCTCCCGGTTCCATCGGCGCTTCCAGTTACCCCTCGCGGGTGATGCCGGGGATGCGCATGGCCGGCCGCATGGGCGACGCGCGTGTCACCGTGCGCAACCTGGAGGTGATGGAAGTGGACACCGAGGACAACGTGCTGGTGGTGAAGGGTGCGGTGCCAGGACCCAACGGCGGCTACGTGGTGGTGCGGAGGTCCAAGAGGTAACCCCGATGCCGACAGTCGACGTAGTGGACTTGAATAACGAGAAGGTCGGTGAGATGGAACTCGCCGATGCGGTTTTCGGCGCCGAGGTCAACGAGGCGTTGCTGTACGAAGCGGTCCGGCACTTCCAGGCGGGCGAGCGTGCGGGCACGCATAAAACCAAGGTGCGGCGTGAAGTCGCCGGCTCCGGCAAGAAGCTGTGGAAACAGAAGGGAACCGGCCGCGCGCGCGTGGGCTCCATTCGCTCTCCGCTTTGGCGGCACGGCGGCACCTCGCACGGCCCGGTGCCGCGCGATTACAGTTACAAGCTGCCGCACAAGATGGTGCTGGGCGCGCTGCGCTCGGCGCTGTCGGCGAAGGTGCGCGATGGCGAGCTGAAGGTAGTGCAGGCGTTCGATTTCGCCGAGCCCAAAACCAAGCTGGCGAAGAGCGCGCTCGCGAAGCTCGAAGCCTCGCGAACCGTCCTGGTGGTGGATAACGGCGACAACAAGAATCTGGCGCTGGGCCTGCGCAACCTGCAGGGCGTGACTTTGATGCCCACCAAGGACGTCAACGCGTATCATCTGCTGGGCCATCGCAGCGTGCTGCTCTCGGCGGCTGCCGCGCAGAAGTTCTCGGAGGCATTGGCGAAATGACCATCCACAAAGTATTGCGCCGCCCGCTGGTCACCGAAAAGGGCGTGGAGAAGAAGGATAACGAGCGCACGATGTGCTTCGAAGTGGCCGCGGACGCCAATAAGACTCAGGTGAAAGAGGCGGTCCAGAAGCTGTTTAAGGTGAAGGTCGCCGAAGTGCGCACCGCCAACATGGAAGGTAAGCTGCGCCGCCGCGGTAAGTTCGCCGGTTACCGCTCGGATTGGAAGAAGGCGTACGTCAAGCTCAAGGCCGGGGAGAAAGTCCCCGAGTTCGCGGAGATCTAGTCCATGCCGATCAAGACTTTTCGACCCACCACCGCGACCCGCCGCTTCCATACGCTGGTTTCGCGCGAAGGGCTCAGCAAACAGAAGCCGGAAAAATTGCTGGTCGAATCCAAGGCGCGCACCGGCGGCCGCAACAGCACCGGGCACGTCACCTCGCGCTTCATCGGCGGCGGCGCCAAGAAGGCCTACCGCGTGGTGGATTTCAAGCGCGACAAGGCCGGCATTCCGGCAGTGGTGGCGGCCATCGAGTACGATCCCAACCGCAGCGCGCGCATCGCTCTGCTGCATTACGCAGATGGCGAAAAGCGGTACATCCTGCAGCCGGACGGATTGAAGGTCGGGCAGAAGGTGATGTCCGGCGCGGATGCCGATATTCTGCTGGGCAACGCGCTGCCGCTGAAGAACGTGCCGGCCGGCACCATCGTGCACAACATCGAATTGCGGCCGGGCAAGGGCGGGCAGATGGCGCGCTCGGCCGGATCACAGGCACAACTGGTTTCCAAGGAGGGCGGCATGGCGCTGCTCAAGCTGCCCTCCGGCGAAACGCGACGGGTGCAACTGGATTGCATGGCCACCGTGGGGCAGGTGGGCAACGTAGACCACGAGAACGTTTCCCTCGGCAAGGCGGGGCGCACGCGCTGGCTGGGCAAGACCCCGCACAACCGCGGCGTCTCTATGAATCCGGTCGACCATCCGCACGGCGGCGGCGAAGGCAAAACCTCCGGCGGCCGCCACCCGGTCACGCCCTGGGGCCAGCCCACGCGCGGTTTTAAGACGCGCAACAACAAGCGAACCAACAAGTGGATCGTCACGCGCAAGACCAAGAAGAGGTAAGAAATGGGCAGATCCGTCAAGAAGGGACCGTTTACCGACACGCACCTGGAAGCCAAGCTGGCCGTGCTCACCGCCGCCAATGAAAAAAAGGTGGTCCGCACCTGGTCGCGCCGCTCCACCATCCTGCCGGAATTCGTCGGCCACACCGTGGCGGTCCATAACGGCAAGAAATTCATTCCGGTCTACATCACCGAAAACATGGTGGGGCATAAGATGGGCGAGTTTTCCCCCACGCGCAGCTTCCGGGGCCACTCGGTGAAAGCGGCTACCACGGAGAAAACGGCCAAGCCGGCATAAGAGGAAGAGTATGGAATCCAAAGCGGAAGCCAGATACATCCGAGTCTCCCCGCAGAAAGCGCGCCTGGTGGTGGACCTCATCCGCGGCATGCAGGCGGGAGAGGCGTTGAGCGCCTTGCGCGCCGCCAACAAGCGGATCGCGCCCACGGTGGAAAAGGTGCTGCAATCGGCCATCGCCAACGCGCAGAACCTGAACGAAGACGTGGATGTGGACCGCCTGTTCGTGTCCGAAGCCAAGGTCAACGAAGGCCCGCGCATGAAGCGGGTGCGGCCCGCGCCCATGGGCCGCGCTTACCGGTACCAGCGCCGCATGGCGCACATCGTCATCAGGGTGACGGAGAAGGAAGCATAGATGGGACAGAAAGTTCATCCGTACGGTTTCCGGCTGGGATTCAACAAGCCATGGCGCTCGCGCTGGTTCGCCAAGCACGGCTATTCCAAACTGCTGCAGGAAGACGTCGAGCTGCGCCGGGACCTCACCGGCCGGCTGCAATCGGCCGGCGTCAGCTCGATTGAAGTCGATCGCCCCGGCAACAAATTGCGCGTCACCATCCGCACTTCGCGGCCCGGCATCATCATCGGACGCAAAGGCGCGGAAATCGAAAAGCTCAAACAGGACCTGGCCAAGAAGACGCACCGCGAGGTGTTCATCGACATCCAGGAAGTGCAGAAGGCGGAACTCGACGCCCAGCTCATTTCCGAGTCCATCGCGCTGCAACTGGAAAAGCGCGTCGCCTTCCGCCGTGCCATGCGCAAGGCGGTGGATACGGCGATGCGTTTCGCCACCGGCCCGTTCGTATGCAAGGGCATCAAGGTGCGCGTCTCCGGGCGCCTGAATGGCGCCGAGATTGCGCGCAGCGAATGGTACTTGCAAGGCCAGCTTCCGCTGCACACGCTGCGCGCCGATATCGACTACGGTTTCACCGAAGCGCACACCACTTACGGCGTCATCGGCATCAAGACGTGGATTTATAAGGGCGATATTCTGGATCTCAGCAAACGCCGTAGCGGCGGGCTGCCCGAGCCGGAGCCGCGCCGCGAGCCGCGCGACCGGCGCGACCGGCGCGACCGCGACCGCAGAAGCGAACGCCCGCAAGAGCGCCCCTACGAGCCGCCGGCTGCCGCCGCGCCGGAACCCACGGGCCCGGCCCATCAAGTGCCGCCGGCAGATCTGCCCCGCCCGGCTTTGCGGCCCGCGGTGCCCATTCTGCCGCCGCTAATGTCGCCGCAGCAGCCTTCCTGGAAGGCAGAAGTACGGCAGGAGGCCGAACCGCAACCGGCCGAAACCGCCGCGCCCGAAACTGCGGCGCCCGATGCGCCGCCTCCGGCCGGCGAGGGCGAGAACAAGTAGGGACTGAGAGCAAATCGCCATGATGATGCCAAAGAAGGTCAAGTACAGGAAGCAGCAGCGCGGGCGCATGGCCGGCAAGGCGTGGCGCGGTTCCACCATCGCCTTCGGCGAGTATGGCCTGAAGGCCATGGAATGCGCCTGGATCACCGACCGCCAGATTGAGGCCGCGCGCGTCGCTATGACCCGCTCCATCAAGCGCGGCGGCAAGGTCTGGATTCGCCTGTTCCCGGACAAGCCGATTACCAAGAAGCCCGCCGAAACCCGCATGGGAAAAGGCAAGGGCGCGCCGGAACAGTGGGTAGCGGTGATCCGCCCCGGCAAGGTTCTGTTTGAAATGGAAGGCGTGGACCGCGCCACGGCGTTCGACGCCATGCGCCTGGCGGCCCACAAGCTGCCCATGAAGAGCAAGTTCATTTCCCGGGAGAACGCGGAGTAAGGATATGAAGTCGCAAAAAGTTCGCGATCTGGACGACCTGGAATTGCGCCGCCAGCTCGTCGAGATGGAAGAGCAGATGTTCCGTCTCCAGTTTCAGATGTCGATGGGGCAGCTCGACGGCTTGAAGAAGGTCCGCAGTATGAGAAAGACGCGCGCGCGCATCTTCACCGTGCTGCGCGAGCGGGAGCTGGCAGGGACCGCGCAGGCGCAACCGGCGCCGGGAGCGAAGAAATAGCATGGCCGAACAGCAGCAGGTCCATACCAAGAACGAGAAGATCGGCCAGGTGGTCTCAACCAAGATGACCAAGACCATCGTGGTGGAAGTGAGCCGCCGCGTGCCGCATCCGCTCTACCGCCGCATCGTCGCCAAGCGGAAGAAGTTCTACGCGCATGACGAGCAGGGGACGGCCCGGCTGGGTGACGTGGTGCGCATCGTCGAATGCCGCCCTCTCAGCAAGCTGAAGCGCTGGACGCTGGCCGAAGTGGTGCGCCGCGCTGCCCAGGTGGCAGTGCAGCCAGCGGAATTGGACGTGAAGATTTGAAGAGAGAAGAAGACAGAAAACAGGAGTCGGAAGACAGAATGGCGGTGGCTACGCGGATTTATGTTCTGGCTTCTGACTTCTCACTTCTGACTTCCTGGAGCTTCTTATGATTGGAATGCGAACGATTCTCGAGGTCGCCGATAATTCCGGCGCGCGCAAGCTCTCTTGCATTCTGCCGCGCGGCGGCGACCTAGGCCTGCGCGCCGGCTTGGGTGACGTGGTCACCGCCAGCGTGAAAGAGGCCACCCCCGAGTCGCAGGTCAAGAAGGGAAAGGTGGTGCGCTGCGTGATCGTGCGCATGCGTAAGGAGACGCGGCGCAAGGACGGCACCTATATCCGCTTCGACTCCAACGCCGCCGTGCTCATCAACGAAACCGGCGAGCCGGTGGGCACGCGCGTGTTCGGTCCCGTGGCGCGGGAACTGCGCGAAAAGAAATTCATGAAGATCGTTTCGCTCGCCCCCGAGGTAATTTGATGCCACAAGCACACAAGAAGCCGGCCGAGCCGGTCCGCATCGATATCCAGAAGGAAGACACCGTCAAGGTGATTTCCGGGCGCGACAAGGGCAAAACCGGCCGCGTGCTGCGCGTCGACCGCGGGACCGGCAAGGTCCTGGTGGAGCACGTGATGATGATCAAGCGTCACACCCGCCCCAACCCCTCGCAGCAGATCAAGGGCGGCATCGCCGAGCGCGAGAGTCCCATCCCGGCCTCTAATGTGATGGTGGTTTGTCCGGCCTGCAATAAGGCGGCCCGCGTCGCCCATCACATGGATTCCGTCGCCGGCGGCAAGACGCGGCGCACGCGGGTCTGCCGCAAGTGCGGCCAGACCCTGGACAAAAAATAGCGGAGAAACTATGGCGGCACGTTTGAGAGAGTTGTACCAGAAAAAAGTGGTTCCCACGCTGACCAAGGAATTCGGCTACAAGAACACCATGGCGGTGCCGAGAATCGAGAAGATCTCGATCAATATCGGCCTCGGCGAAGCTACCCAGAACGGCAAGTTGATGGATGGCGCGGTGGCCGAGCTGGGGCTGATCGCGGGTCAGAAGCCGGTCATCACCAAGGCCACCAAGTCCATCTCCCAGTTCAAGCTGCGCGAAGGCCAGTCGATCGGCTGCATGGTGACCCTGCGCGGCGACCGCATGTACGAGTTTTTCGACCGCCTGGTCAACGTGGCTCTGCCGCGCGTCCGCGATTTCCGCGGCGTCTCGAGCAAGAGCTTCGATGGCCGCGGCAACTACACGCTGGGCGTCAAGGACCAGTTGATTTTCCCCGAAATCGACTACGCCAAGGTGGAGAAGACCAAGGGAATGAACATTTCGATCACCACCACGGCCGCGACCGATGCCGAAGGGCTGGCCTTGCTGCGCCACATGGGGATGCCGTTCCGGCAGTAACCGGAAGGAAGAGGAACGATGGCTACAACCGCGAAAATCGCCAAGGATCAAAAGTTGAGCAAGGCCGTAAAAGCCAAGACCCCCAAGCTTCGCTGCCGGCACCGCAACCGCTGCTGGCGCTGCGGCCGGCCGCGCGCCTTTTTGCGCAAGTTCGGTGTCTGCCGCCTCTGCTTCCGCCAGCTTGCCCTGAACGGCGAGATCCCGGGCGTGATCAAGGCGAGTTGGTGAGAACCAGGGAAGAAGCCGGCCGCGGCCGGCGAGTATCAGGAGATTTATGACGAGCGATCCCATTGCCGACATGCTGACACGCGTGCGCAACGCGATTCAGGCGCACCATCCCAAGGTGGATGTTCCGGCTTCGAAGCTGAAGGCGGAAATTGCCCGCATCCTCAAAGAAGAAGGCTTCATCGCCAACTTCAAAGTGGCGGAAGACGGCGCCAAGCGGACCATCAAGATCTACCTCAAGTATGGCGCTGACAACGCGCCGGTGATTTCCGCCATCGAGCGGGTGTCGCGTCCCGGCTGCCGCGTGTATGTGGGTCAGACCGATATTCCGCGCGTGCTCGGCGGCCTGGGCATCAACATCCTGACCACGGCGCGAGGCGTGATGACCGGCCGCGACGCTCACAAGGAGCGCGTCGGCGGCGAGATCTTGTGCCGCGTCTGGTAACGGAGTTCCTATATGTCGAGAATTGGTAAAAAGACGATCCCGCTGGCGAGCGGCGTCAAGGTTGCGATCGGCCGGCAATTGGAAGTCACCGGCCCCAAGGGCAAGCTGATGGTACCCATCCCGGACGGCATCAGCATTGTACAGAAGGGCGCTACCCTTGAAGTCCATCGGGTCGACGACGAACACGCCGCGCTGCACGGTTTGACGCGTGCGCTGGCCGCCAACGCCGTCAACGGCGTTTCCACCGGATTCACTCGGGAGCTGGAAATCCATGGCGTCGGCAATCGCGCCGAAGTCAAGGGGAAGATCGCCACCTTCACGCTGGGTTACTCGCACCCCATCGAGGTTTTGCTCCCCGACGGCGTGGACTTGAAGGTCGAGCCGCCGAAGTCCAGCGGCCAGCCGTTCCGCCTGACGCTGAGCGGCTACGACCGCCAACTGATCGGCCAGGTGGCGGCCGACATCCGGGGCCTGCGCAAGCCGGACCCGTACAAGAACAAGGGCATCCGCTACACCGGCGAGGTGTTGCGCAAGAAGGTCGGTAAAACCGGCGCGAGTAGCACCAAATGATCCGAAAAACTAACAAGGCAGAGATCCGCAGGCGCGTCCACAACCGCATCCGCCGCAAACTCGCGGGCACCGCGGAGCGTCCCCGCTTGGCGGTGTTCCGCAGCGAGGCGCACATCTACGCGCAGATCATCGACGATACCGAGGGCAAAACGCTGGTGGCGGCTTCGTCGGTCGATAAAGAGGCCAAGACCAACGGCGGCAACGTGGCAGCGGCCAAGGCCATCGGCAAATTGGTGGCCCAGCGCGCCAAGGAGAAGGGCGTCAAGCGGGTGGTGTTCGATCGCGGCGGCTTCGCCTATCACGGCCGCATCAAGGCGCTGGCCGACGCGGCGCGGGAAGCGGGACTGGAGTTCTAATGCGAGCCATAGTCAAACGGATCGATCCGGCGAGCCTCAACCTCAAGGAGCAGGTGGTTTCCATCAACCGCGTCACCAAGGTGGTGAAGGGCGGCAAGAATCTCAGCTTTTCGGCGCTGGTGGTGATCGGCGACCCTTCGGCCAAGGTGGTCGGCTACGGCGTGGGTAAAGCCAAGGAAGTGCCCTCGGCCATCCGCAAGGGCATCGAAGCCGCTAAGAAGAATCTGCGCAAGGTGCACGTGCTCGAAACCACCATCGCGCACCAGGTGCTGGGCGTATTCGCCAGCTCGCAGGTGCTGTTGAAGCCGGCTCCGGAAGGCACCGGCGTCATCGCCGGCGGCGCCGTGCGCGCGGTGATTACCGCCTGCGGCGTTCCCAACGTGCTCACCAAATCGATCGGCCGGCGCAACCCGCACAACGTGGTCAAGGCCACCATCGTGGCGCTGGAATCGTTGCGTGACAGAGCTGCCGTGGCGGAGTTGCGCGGCATCGCGGTGGAGAAACTCTGATGACGGGCAAGATCAAAATCAAATTGGTGCGCAGCCCCATCTGCACTCCGGAAAAGCACAAGCGAGTGGTCAAAGGCCTGGGCCTGCGCAAGCTCAACCAGGTGGTGGAGCGTCCCGATACGCCGGCCTTCCGCGGCATGGTGAAGAAGGTGCCGCACTTGCTGGAAGTGGTGGATTGAGGGAGCGGTTGGTGGGCGAGGAGACGAGAAGCAAATGAATCTTAGCGGACTAAAGCCTCCGGCCGGGCAAACGCGTTTGCGGAAACGCATCGGCCGCGGCATGGGCTCGGGCACGGGCAAGACCTCCGGGCGCGGGCACAAGGGCCAGAAAGCAGTCAGCGGCTTCGGCCAGAAGCGCGGCTTCGAGGGCGGCCAGATGCCACTGCATCGCCGCCTGCCCAAGCGCGGTTTCACCAACATCTTCAAGAAGCAGTTCGCCATCGTCAACCTGGGACGGCTGGACAAGCTGGAAGGCGACGTCTTCAACGCCGACCGGCTGACCGAGTTGGGCGTAATCCACAAGCTCGGTGCCGGTCTCAAAATCCTCGGCTCCGGCCAGTTGACGCGGGCCATCACGGTCGAGGCGCACCAGTTTTCGAAATCGGCGGCGGACAAGATAGCCAAGGCCGGAGGCAAAGCGCAGGTGATCGGCGCCACGGCTTGAGGCGCGCCGGGAATCGAAGGCAACCATGAAGTTATTCGAAGCGTTTGCGAACATGTTCCGGGTTCCCGACCTGCGCAAGCGCGTTCTGTTCACACTGGCGCTCCTGGCGGTGTACCGGCTGGGCGGCCAAATCCCCACTCCGGGCATCAACATCCAGCGCTGGGGCGAGTTCTTCGGCTCGCAGGCGGGCACGATTTTCGGGTTCTTCGATATGTTCGCCGGTGGCAACATTCGCAAGATGACGGTCTTCGCCCTGGGCATCATGCCCTACATCACGGCGTCGATCATCCTCCAGTTGCTGACCGTCGTCATCCCCACGCTCGAAAAACTGCAGAAGGAAGGCGAGCTGGGCCGGCGCAAGATCACCCAGTGGACGCGCTACCTGACGGTGATTCTCTCCGTCATTCAGTCCACCACCATCGCCGGCGGTTTGGAGTCCATGGGGCAGGGAATCGTCATCAGCCCCGGTATCGGTTTCATCCTGCTCACCGTGCTTTCGCTTACCACCGGTTCGGCGTTCATCATGTGGCTGGGCGAGCAGATCTCGGAGCGCGGCGTGGGCAACGGTATGTCGTTGATCATCTTTACCGGCATCGTGGTCGGTCTGCCGCGCGCGATTCAGAATATTTACTACAACACCTTCGTCACCCACGAATGGAACCCGCTGCAAATGATCATCATCCTGGCGGCAATGGTGGCGGTGGTGGCCTTCATCGTCCTGGTGGAGCGCGGCGAGCGCCGCATCCCGGTGCAGTACGCCAAGCGCGTGGTGGGCCGGCGCGTGATGGGCGGCCAGTCCACCCACATGCCGCTCAAGGTCAACGCCGGTGGCGTCATCCCGGTGATCTTCGCTTCCTCCATCCTGGCTTTTCCGCAGCAGCTTGCCATGCTCCCCTTCGTGAAGAACAGCCCCTGGCTGACTAACACGCTGGCGCTGATCCATTTCGGTGAACCGCTCTACTACGTGCTCTTCGTGGCCGGCATCATTTTCTTCTGCTTCTTTTACGTTTCCATCATCTTTAATCCGAATGAAGCGGCCGACAACATGCGCAAGTACGGCGGCTTCATTCCGGGTATCCGGCCGGGCCGCAATACCGCCGACTACATGAACGAGATCCTCACCAAGATCACTGTGGTAGGCGGCCTCTACCTCTCGATCCTGTGCCTGATTCCCGACTTGATGATTTCCGGCATTAAGCTGCAGCACTTGGCGCTGATCGGCGACTGGGTCGACCGGACGTTCACCAACTTGCATCTGCGCTTCCTTTTGGAAGGCTTGAACGTGCAATTTTATTTCGGCGGAACCTCGCTGTTGATCGTGGTCGGCGTCGCCATGGACACCATCAACCAGATCGAGGCGCAGTTGATTATGCGCCATTATGAAGGCTTTACTCCCCGCTCGGGAAGAATCCGCGGGCGCCGGAGCTCGTTCTAAACCATGGCGTGGCCGTTTGGGCGCGCTCGCCAGGTCGCGGGCGCGGAGGTTGTTGATTGAAGGCAGTCTTGCTGTTGGGTTCGCCCGGTTCCGGCAAGGGTACCCAGGCGAAATTGTTGACTCGTTGCCTGGGTGTTATCCACATATCGACCGGCGATATGTTGCGGGAACGGGTTGCCCGGGACGCGGAGCTCGCCAAAGCGGCTGCCGCCATGCAATCGGGTTTGCTGGTGCCCGACGAACTGGTGAACGGGATGGTGGAAGAGCGGCTGGCGAGGGCCGATGCCGCTCGAGGATTCATTTTGGATGGTTACCCGCGGACGCTGCCACAGGCCAGGCACTTGCGGGCATGGTTGGAGAACCGCGGGGTTCGCGAGGTGGTGATTCATCTCGTAGTTGATTACAATATAGTTATCGCCCGTTTGACGGGACGCCGGCAGTGCCCCCGGTGTGGCAGCCTGTATAACCTCGTACTCAAACCGCCCCAGCGGGACAGTGTGTGCGATCTGGACGGGGAAAAGCTGACGGCACGCGACGACGATAGCGAGCAGGTGATCAGCGAGCGGCTGGAGGCCTACGAGCGGCAGACCCGCCCGGTGTTGGAGTACTACCGGACCTCGCAGGTCGCAATGCTCGAGGTGGATGGCAGTCAGGATTCGCCCGAGCGCATGTCGGAAAAGATCTGCCGGGCGTTGAAAAACGAATGATTGTGCGTAAGACGGCCGCGGAACTGGAGAAGATGCGGCACGCCGGATTGTTGGTCTGGCGGATATTGCAAAAGTTGAAGGAGTTGGCGGCTCCCGGCGTAACCACCCTGGAGATGGAAACCGTCGCTGAAAAGATGATCGCCGACGCCGGCGCCAAGCCCGCGTTCAAAGGGTATTACGTGCCGGCGGCGGGCGAAGCCTACAAGTTTGTGTTGTGCACCTCGGTGAACAGCGAGATCGTTCACGGGATGCCGAATGCGAAGCGGGTGCTCAAGCCGGGCGACATCGTTTCCATCGACACCGGGGTGAAGCTGGACGGCTACTATGGCGATTCCGCCATTACCGTGCCGATCGGCGAGGTGAGCGAGCAGACCAAGAAGCTCCTCCAGGTGACGCAGGAGTCGCTCGATCTCGCCATCGATCAGGTGCGGGCCGGCAACCGGCTGTTTGACGTGTGCGGCACCGTGGAGCGCCACGTCCAGTCGAATGGATTTTCGGTGGTGCGGGAGTATGTGGGCCATGGCATCGGCACCCAGCTCCATGAAGAGCCGCAGGTTCCGAACTACGTGGACCGCAAGAACGAGAATCCGCGGCTGAAGGAAGGAATGGTTCTGGCCGTCGAACCGATGGTAAACGCGGGACGGCCGGAAGCTCAGGTGTTGAAGGACCGGTGGACGGCAGTGACCAGGGATGGGTCGAATTCGGCCCACTTCGAACACTGCATCGCCGTGACGGAGAACGGCCCGTGGGTTCTGACCCGGCCGTGAGCGGAAGCCGGCTGGTCGCGGCGACCGTGGTGGAAGAGCGGCCCGCGGCCATTTACGCCGTGAAGCTGGACTCCGGGCAGTTGGTTTTGGCCCACCTAGTGGGCACAGTGAAAAGGAATTTCGTCCGGCTGGTGCCGGGCGACCGGGTGGAGGTGGAGTTGGCACCTCACGATCCCGGCCGTGGCAGGATCAAAAAGAAATTGTAGGGGCTGGGCATGCCCGGCCTTGCAGCGGCCTGGGTGAGCCGGGCCTGTAGGAGCCGGGCATGCCCGGCCCGGAGACATCATGAAGGTACGAGCGTCGGTAAAGAAAATTTGCGACAAGTGCAAGGTGATCCATCGCCAAGGCGTGGTGCGGGTCATTTGCGTCAACCCCAAACATAAACAGAGACAGGGATAACGGGAGAAGAATATGGCACGTCTTGCCGGTGTGGATCTGCCGCCCACGAAGCGCGCTGAGATCGGGCTCACTTATATTTACGGCATCGGCCGTACCCGCGCGAAGTCGCTACTGTTCCGGGCGGGCATCGATTTCGATAAGAAAGTGCGCGACTTGAGCGAGGACGAGATCAACAAAGTGCGCACCATTCTGGAAGAAGAGGGCGCCGTGGAAGGCGACCTCCGTAAGGAAGTCTCGATGAACATTAAGCGGCACATCGAGATGGGCTCCTACCGCGGCTTGCGGCACCGCCGCGGCCTGCCGGTTCGGGGGCAGCGCACCCATACCAACGCGCGCACCCGCAAAGGACCGCGCCGTGGCACGGTGGCGAATAAGAAGAAAGCGGCGGCAAAAACATAGTTATGGCGAAAGCACCAGCAAAAGCGGTCAAAAAGAAAAGCTTCAAGAAGAAAGAAAAGCGCCTCGTCCACACCGGCATCGTCCACATCCAGGCGACGTTCAACAACACCATCGTCACCATCGCCGATCAGGAAGGCAACACCATCTCCTGGTCCAGCGCCGGTTCGTTGGGCTTCCGTGGTTCGCGCAAGGGCACTCCGTTCGCGGCGCAGCAGGCGGCGATGACGGCGGCCAACAAAGCTTCCGAAAGCGGTTTGAGAACGGTCGAAGTGCGCGTGAGCGGTCCCGGCTCCGGCCGCGAATCGGCCGTGCGTGCGTTATCCACCGCCGGCATCGAGGTGCGTACCATCAAGGATGTGACGCCGATTCCGCACAACGGCTGCCGTCCGCCCAAGAAGAGACGCGTGTGAATTCGATGCGCCATTGTGCCGGCCGGACATCTCCGGGGTGTAACTCGACGCGCCATTGTAGGGACCGGGGATGCCCGGCCCGTGCTGGCGGCAACTTGAAGCGGGAAGAAGGCCCGGAGCGCCCTTTGGGCTGGGCTGTAAACCGCACCTGGCAACAAGAAAGGTAAGGAGAAGAACTTGGCAAGATACATTGGCCCGGTTTGCCGGCAGTGCCGGCGCGAGGGCATGAAGCTGTTTCTCAAGGGCGAGCGCTGCCATAGCGAAAAGTGCGCCATCGAAAAGCGCAATTTCATTCCCGGGCAGCATGGTAAGGACCGGAAACCCAAGATCGTCGGCTATGGCCTCCAGTTGCGCGAGAAGCAAAAGGTGCGCCGCATTTACGGCGTGCTGGAACGGCAGTTTCGCAATGCGTATGAGAAGGCCGCGCAAACCAAGGGCATCACCGGCGAAAACCTGATGGGTGCGCTCGAGCGTCGCCTGGACAGCGTGATTTACCGGATGGGCTTCGGCACCAGCCGCAACCAGGCCCGCCAGATCGTGCGTCATGGCCACATCGATGTGAACGGCCGCAAGTGCAACATCCCCTCGGCCGTGGTCAAGCCCGGCGACGTGGTGTCGGTACGGGAAGCGAGCAAGAAGAATCCCACCATCCTGGCCGCGCGCGACGCCACGGCCCACGCCCCGGCGCCGAATTGGATCGACGTGGACCGGGAAGGTTTGACCGGTCGCATCACCGCGCTCCCGCAGCGCAGCGACCTGGTGCAGATACAGTTGAACGAGCAGCTCATCGTGGAGCTTTACTCGAAATAAGGGATCAGGGGCCAGGGGCCCGGGAGCGTGGCGCCGGCGGTTTGGCCGCCGGTCGAGCCGCAACGGCGGTGCTGCGGTAACCGGGAACCGGCCCAAGAATTTGAGGAGTTTTATGTTCAAGGGCTTTCAGAAACCGAAACGATTGGTCGCCAACACCGAGACTCTCACCCAGCGGTATGGCATGTTCACCGCGCAGCCGTTCCAGCGCGGCTTCGGCACCACCATCGGCAACAGCTTGCGGCGCGTGCTGCTGAGCTCCATTGAAGGCGCGGCCATTACCGCCGTGCGCATCGAAGGCGTCGAGCATGAATTCAGCCCGATACCGGGCGTCGTGGAAGACGCCACCGATATCATCCTCAACCTCAAGCAGATTCCGTTCAAGCTCAGCGGAGACAGCGTGAAGACGGTGCGCCTGACCGTGGACAGCCCGGGCCCGGTGCGCAGCGGCCAGATCGAGACCGATGCCGACGTCGAAGTGCTCGACCGCGACGTCCACATCGCCACCGTGAGCGAAGGCGGCAAGCTGCAGATCGAGATGCGGCTCAAGACCGGCCGCGGCTACGTCAGCGCGGATAAGAACTTCGACGAAGACCTCGCTCTGGGCTACATCCCCATCGATTCGGTGCATTCTCCCGTGCGCAAAGTAACCTTCCAGGTGGAAGCCGCGCGCCTGGGCCAGATGACCGATTACGACAAGCTGACGCTCGAAGTGTGGACCAACGGCGCTGTTTCGCCGCCGGACGCGGTCGGCTACGCCGCCAAGCTGCTCAAAGACCACATGACGATCTTCATCAACTTCGAGGAGACGCCGGAGCAGGCCGAGGAGATCGCCGAGCGCGGTCTCGACAAGATGGGCGAAGTCCTCAACCGCTCGGTCGAGGAACTGGAGCTGAGCGTGCGCTCTTACAACTGCCTGAAGAACGCCAACATTCAGACCATCGGCGAGCTGGTGCAGAAGACCGAAGCGGAAATGCTGCGGACCAAGAACTTCGGCCGCAAGTCGCTGAACGAAATCAAGGAAATCCTGGCGAACATGGGGCTATCGCTCGGCATGCGGATTGACGCCCACGGCCGGCTGGTAACGCCGCCGCAGTCGGCGACCCCGCTGCCCGCCGATTACGGTCCCGATGAGGATCTCCAGGACCAGGTTGGGGAATAGCACATGAGACACAGGGTTGCCGGATTCAAACTCAAGCGGCCGGTGGACAGCCGCAATTCGCTGTTGCGCAATCTCTGCACCAGCGTGATCGAGAGTGAGCGCGTGGTTACCACCGTGCCCAAGGCCAAGGCAGTCAGGCCGCTGGTCGAGAAAATGATCACGCTGGCCAAGCAGGACACGCTGCATTCCCGCCGCCAGGCCGCGATGGTGCTGCGCACTCCCGCCGCGGTGAAGAAGCTGTTCGATACGCTGGGCACGCGCTTCGGCCAGCGCAGCGGAGGCTACACGCGCATCACGCGCCTCGCAAACCGCAAGGGCGATGGCGCCGAGATCGCGATGATCGAGTTGGTAGGCTCCGAGTTGGTCAAGCGCGCCGCCGAGCGCGCCAAGCGCAAAGAAGAGCGCCTGAAAGCCCGCCAGTCCGGCCAGGAGACCGAAGAGGGCGAGGACAAAAAGGAAGAGAAGAAATAGCGCCGCCGGTTTTTTGCATGTGAAAGCCGCGGTCCGCGCCGGAACTTCGGAGCGGTCCGCGGCTTTTGTGTGTTTGGGAGGACGGAGCCATCGAGCTGAGGGGTCCGGCGGGGGGAGGCGCTTTCGGCTGCCAGCCCCTGTGCCGGAGTATTCCCCTGCTAACCATCCAGGGGCCAGCCGTTCACTCTGCGGCAGCTAACGTCCCGTCTGTCACTAAGTTCCTTCACTAAGTTTCTGTCACTAAGTTTCTAGGCGGTTCATCATTTTGTTGTATGCTATGATGACAGCAAAGGAGGGGGCCCCATGAACGCAGCCTGGAGATGCGAGAAAGATCACCTCGTCTGCAGGTGGTCGGGAGTCGGGCAGCGCGCACCTTATAACCCGCCTTGGATGCAGGCGGCGGGGAACGTCAATCCGAGGGCTTCTGCGCCCGCGTTTCTCGACTTCACCCGCTTTAGTCCATTGGGTGGGGGCAGATGGTACGATCCAAATCGCTCCTATGGGAGCCCCGACTGCGTATCTCAGCGGTAACAACCAGCCCATTATTCAACGTATTTCTAATGTTCTGAGTTGGAAATTCGTTGGCAAAGTCTTTCGACCTTACCCAGGATGAGGGCAGCGTCCGCTGTCCACACGAAAGGCTTGGGATTTCGATTTCGCTGGTCCAAATAAGCGAGCATAGCTTTCTCCAGTTCTCGGACCGCAGTGTGGCTTCCACGGCGCACGCAGCGCTCCGTGACTTCGGCAAATAGCCGCTCAACGAGATTCAGCCAACTCCCACTGGTAGGCGTGAAGTGGACATGATAACGGGGGTGACGCGCTAGGGAAAACCGGGTCAGCCCGAGAGCCTGTCGGAGATAGAATTTCCACAACCATCGGTTGTGATGGGCTGACGCAGCGACCACGAGATGTTGGGGTCGAAATGGCCAAAAACCGTTCACTCCGACAGGCTCCTGAACCGAGCGATTTACAAAAACCGAAAAACCGTGGAGTGTAACCAATTTGCACTGATTCGTGGGTAATGGTGTAATTTGGTCCACTGCGGTTTCCGGTTTGTCATGCTTCCGCCAAGATTAGTTCGTTGCTAACATGGTCGCGGTGGTCCGCGGGCAGGCGCGGCCCGCAGCGCGAGCAGACCACGGTTGGAGACTCACGTGTGGCTAAGACGTCTCAGTCAATTTAGGCAGTCCCGACTTAGGGAGTCCCGACGCTGTTCCTTTTGTCATAAGAACGAGGATGCGGTGCGCTTGATCGCGTCACCTGCTGATTACTCCCCTCGCGCGTACATATGTAATGAATGCATCGCTCTTTGCAGCAGGGCTCTCGACACCACCCGGGCAGTTTCCATCCGTGGCGGGTTGGCCGGCGAGTTTCTGTCGCTCGTTGACGAGTGGTCGGCGCGCGAAGCATGCGGTGGAGAATCGTCTGAACTGCTGAAGGAAATGAAAGAAGCGATCGAGCGCTTGATCTCGCAGCAGCCGGGAGCGCGCTGACGGGTCCGGGAGCCGGGGACGGGAAGTTACCGCCGCGCGGGCTACGCCGCCCGGACCTCTACCGTTTCCGCCACCGCGGTTGGCTCGAGTACGGTCTCGCCCCTCAGGCGCATTCCTTCGATATGGAACTTGACTGCTTCCGCGCTCAGGCGGCGCGTCTCCTCGATGGTGCCGCCGGTTGTAACGCACCGGCGCTCCGGGCGAACGTCCATGAGCGCGCCTCGTGACGCAATGGTGAGCGCGGTCATCGCCCTCCGGCCAACGCCGGAGAACTGAAGCCGATCGAAGCAGGCCGAATCCGCCCACATGTTATACTTTCCTTTCAGCGCCCTTTCTTGGGGCCCGTAGCTCAGTTGGTTAGAGCGCTACCTTGACACGGTAGAGGTCTGGCGTTCGAGTCGCCACGGGCCCACCACCGTTTCGACCCTTGCCCCGGCTCCGTCTACCAGAAGTATTGCTTGACCACCTTCGGCGAACTGGGCGCGCCTGAGATCACTTTCACGTGCAGGACAAGCTGCAGGTTCTTCTTTTGCCACCCGGCTGGCGCCCCGCTGCGGCGGAACGAATGCCGAACGAATCCCAGTTAAAACTCTTCGGCCCCACCACAGATAGCAATCCAAACCCTCGGCTATCGCTTCCTCGGATGCGAACAGAAGCATCAACGTTCGTGGAAACCAATAAACGAGAAGCCCCGAGCAGATGAAGATAAAGACAGCCGACATCGCATTCAGCATACGC
>JBAVEN010000015.1:0-5095 GCA_049587755.1 Bryobacteraceae bacterium
GGAAACGTGATCGCGGTAACCGATGAAGCTGGCAAGAAGAGGCAGACCACCACTGACGCGGCGGGGCGCATCACCCAGGTGGTGGAGGACCCGGCGGGGCTCAACCTGACGACCCAATATACCTACGCCGCCTCCCGCTGCTGCGTGCGATCCATCTGTTCCCATGTCGTGGCATCGGCGATTTCGCCCGGCGCCGGCCGAATCCGCCGCAGCACCGATTCCTCGATCGCCTGCGCGGGAATCGACTTGCTCGGGCAACCAGCCGGAGAGGCGTTCGAGGAGGGCGGCCGGGCCGCCTGAAAGGTTAGCGCTGCCCGGAGAAATAGTGAAGATTGCGAGACGACGCCATAACCTGACCATAATGAGAGAATGCGTGGAATAGCGACACTCCAAAGCGTGGCAAAGGACCTGCATAGCATTACTCTTTCACCACTTTTCAGACCGACAGTGAAGCCAGGCGAACCAAGGACGGAACAGTTGGTGCAATGGGGCATTTGCGTTTATGCGTATTCTTTGATTGCGCACTTAGATAGGATCCTATCCGGCTTGGCCAGCCTTGCGGAGGCGGAGAACGTAGCGGCGTCCGCCCCTTTGTGTCGTCACGTCTTTGAATGGACCGCCCTAAGTTGCTACCTCATAGGTAAGTTGAAAGACCTATTCAAACGGAACGACTGGGAAGAAGCATGGGATCTGCTCTCCAAGGTAGCTCTTGGCAGTCTTTGGATAAAGGATCACGGGAGTAAGTATGCGGGGAACCAGCCAGTGAAGACTCCTCCGGCGCCTGTTCACATTACGGCTGCCGTTAAGGAATACGAAAGCTATCAATCAAACAATTCAAGGGAAGCGGAAGCGCGTGACACATACGGTTTTCTGTGCGACCATGCTCACGCCAACGGCGCGTGTTTGATGGCGTACCGCCAAATGGAAGAGAACGGAGTGGTCATGCGATTTCCTGGCCGCCCCTTGGACCCTGACCGGGAATCTTTTCTGCCGTTCGTCAACTGTTGCCTGATAGATCTGTTAACGTTCCTCTATGAACTGCTGGGACTGGCCGAAGAGAGCGCCGTTAGACCTAAGGTGCGGCTTGCGCTAGAAAAGATGGCGCGAGTGGCTCCCTCCCGTTTGACTGACTCCCTTCAGCTGTAGTTCTGACTGACTTGTGTCCAAACGGCTGATAAGTTCCTTAAACAGGCGCCGCTGCTCGTGCCAGTCTATCCGCCTGACAATCGGCCGCAGGGGTTCGATTGCAGCCCCGGCTCGGCAGGCGCTCCTTTTCGCCCGGCTTCGGGTGAGGCGTGGCGCGAAGGCTGCAGCAAATCGCGGAGCAGCTGTAAGCCTTCCCAGGTGATGGTGTGGTCCTCTCCTAGGGCCTGTCCCAGTTCCCGCTCATAGCCTCGCAATGCTCGGAGATGGGCTTCCTCGTCACCACCCCACCAGCGGACCACGGCACGCAGTTTGGTCTCCAACCCAGCAACGCCAACTTGTCGTTCCGGTTTCTCTATTCTTCGCTTCAGATCCTTACTCATTGAGGTGCTCCTGCCATTTTGAAATGGCTGCTATTCCCCTATTCGACAATTCTTCGTACCACGTTCACGCCTTCGGTCCCCACCAAGATCGGGCTGGCAAGGCCAAACTCGCGAATGCTGGCGGCCATCTGTGGGATCTGCGAATCGGAGTCGGTCCTGGCGTTATGGGCGTACGTCTTCAATTGGGCCATGGCGCGCTCCGTCGCGCAGACCAAGCACGCCATTGCACCGCTCCGACGGCGGAAGTGACGCAGCGGGTCTGTTACGGACTGGAGCTCGAGGCCCGCGAGCCGAACCTCAGGCCGAGTCCCGGCTCATGTCCGAGCGGCTCGTGAGTTCCCGAAACCGGCGCCGCTGCTCGTCCCAGTCGATCCGACGGACAATCGGCCGCAGGTTTCTCTCGTTGAGCCGCGGCAGGGGCGGCAGAAACAGGATCTGCTCCTGAAGGTCCGGTGCCAGATTGAGCAGCTTCATGATCTGCGTCATCCGCGCCCGCGTCACCCGCCCCCGGCGGGCCACGGCAGCGTAATCCGGTATGGCTTGCTCTCGGATTAGCCCTTCCAGCCGGATGGCCAGCGCCAGCAGCCGGGCGATGCGCGGAATGGCACTGTCTTCGCTGGGTCTGCGTGCGACTTGGCCCTTCGGCCCACTCCGCTGCCGAAGCTCAAAGTCCAGCGTGTAGGTGACCTCCGGATGGCTGCTCATGCCCGCGCCTCCTGTCCTGCCATCGCCACCGTGGGTGCACGGAACCGGATCGAGATTTGCCGGGTGGCACCGTTGTAGCCGACCCGCTCGACGATCGCTTCGATCTTCTCCCGCTGCTGCTCGCGATCCATCTCTTCCCATGGCGCGGCATCAGCCACTCCCTGCGTCTGCCGAATCCGCCCAACCACCGATTCCTCGATCGCCTGCGCGGGAAGCGACTTGCTCGGGCACATGGCCCAGCCTTTCTGCTGCGCGTTCCGGCACACGTAGTAGGGGTACTTGCGGTCTCCCTTGGCCGCGTACGAGTACACCATGGGCGCCGCGCAGCATTCGCAGTGCAGTAATCCGTTCAGCAGTGCCTGGTGCTGGCTGCGGAGTCTGCCGCGCACCAGCACCGGCTGCGGGATCAGACTCTGCACCCGCTCCCACTCGTCCCGAGCCAGGATGGCGGCCTGTTCGCCCGGGTAGATGTGCCCCTGATGACGCACTGCGCCCGTATATAAGATGTTGGTCAGCAGCCGCCGCAGGGCACCCAGCGTAAACCGCCCGCCCGAGCGGAACTCGCCCGTCTTGCGCGTCCAGCTCTTCAGCCGCCAGCCCTGCCGCTCGATCTCCGCCAGCGTCTGCCGGGCTGAACCAGACTCCTCGAACAGCGCAAAGATCGCCCGTACCCGCTCCGCCTCCTCCTCATTCACCACCAGCCGTCCCCCGCCCGGGTCCACGTCATAGCCGAGCACCGGACACCCGCCCACCCACTTGCCCTTCTTCCGCGCCGCCGACATTTTATCCCGCGTGCGCTCGCCGATCAACTCCCGCTCGAACTGCGCAAACGAGAGCAGGATGTTCAGCGTCAGCCGCCCCAGCGACGTGCTGGTGTTGAACTGTTGGGTGACGGCCACAAAGCTGACCTGGTGCTTCTCGAACTGGCTCAGGATGCGTGTGAAGTCCAACAACGAGCGGCTCAGGCGGTCGACTTTATAGACCGCCACACAATCCAACTCGCCGGCCTCCACCGCTGCCAGCAGCCGTTGCAGCGCGGGCCGGTCCATGTTGGCGCCGGTGAACCCGCCATCGTCGTAGCGTTCCGGCAAAGCGATCCATCCTTCGCGCCGCTGGCTCTGGATGAAGGCCTCAGCCGCCTCCCGCTGGGCATCGAGCGAGTTGAAGTCCTGTTCCAGGCCTTCCTCCGTGGACTTGCGGGTGTAGATGGCGCAGCGCAGGCGAGCCGGGAGGACTTTCCCTTCCGGACTATTCTTCCGCACGATGATGCTCCTTCCGCCCTTTGCCGGTCAGCCCGAAGAAGGCGAGGCCGTTCCAGCGGGTGCCGGTGACGGCAACGGCAACCGCACTGAGCGAGGCATAACGCCGGTTCTCAAACCGGAACCCCTCCGAGAGAACCTCGACCAGAAGGGTCCGCCCTTTCCACTTCCGGTTGAGTAAGGTGCCCGGCAAGGGCAGGCGGCAATCCGCTGGCCGCCGGTTCCCCTCGCCGCGCGTGGTGCGCACTGCTTCGCCCTCGACCGTGAAGAAGCCTCGCGGCGCGACCATGCGCAAGTCGGCATCGCGGGCGAGCTGGCTGGCCCGCTCGCGAGCCCGCTCGGTAAGGTCTCCCTCGGCCAAGGCCTGCAGCCGCCAGGCGATCCGCCGGAAGAGATGCTCGCGGTGCCGGGATCGCGCTTCTTCCTGGAACACCTCCCCGTACTTCTCGCGCAGAGCCGCCAAGCTCGCTCTGCGCAAGTTCTCAATTTCCATCAATACCGCTGTGTCCATGTTCGTTTCCTCTCCGTGGCCGTCGTATCCGCCTAGCTGGCGATAGCCTTCCGGGTGCGCTTGGCAGCCGGGGCCGGCTGTGGCGGCTGTTGGGCGACCGCAACCGGCTTCTTCGTCCGCGCCAGACTGGCCCGAAGTGCCTCCAAGATATCGGTCACCGGAGCTGGCGCCGGCTCGGTCGCGCCCAGCAGCTTTAGCTCTTCGCCCCGGACCTTGGCGTCCACCAAGGCCCGCAGGCTCTCGCGGTAGTTGTCCTTATACTTGGCAGGCTCGAAGTGGGCGCCCAAGGACTCCACCAGCAGATGGGCCAGTTCCAGTTCCTGGGGTGCGACCCACTCGGTCTCGGTGCGGAATTCGTCCAGCGCCCGGATTTCGTCGCGGTAGAACAGCGTATGGACCAGCAGTCCGAAGCGGCCTGGCCGAAGCAGGACCAGGTGTTCGCGGTTATGCATGGTCAGTTGCGCGAGGGCGGCTTGCCCGCTCTGCGCCGCAGGGCTTCGTACAGCAGCGTGTAGGGCTTCTCACCGGCCCGCTCCGGCGCTACATAATAGGATGCGTCCAGGTACACCGGATCGACCTCCGCCTCGGGCACGAACTCCAACACCTCCATCACCCGGGAACTGCGCGGAGCAATCTGGGCCAGTTCGTCCTCCTCGACTACCACGTAGCGGTCCTTTTCGTATTCGTAGCCTTTGACTAGATCGTCGCGCGAGACCGGCTGGTCTTCGGCCTGGCAGTACAGGACCTGTTTGACGCGCGAGTGATCGCACTGATGGAGCTGGTTGAAACTCACCGCTTGGCTGCGCGCGGCGGCGTGGAGCGTGACCGGAAACGCCACCAAGCCGAACGCGATGTGGCCCTTCCAGATACTGTTCCCCATGGCTAGGCCTCCCCTTTGGCGACGCTGTAAACGCGGGCGCCGTCTGCGCGCTTGGTGGAAGTCACCCTAAGCCCCATCTTCTTGCCCAGGGTGCCGCTGATGAACCCGCGGACGCTGTGGGCCTGCCAGGAGGTGGCTTGCATGATCTCGGTGAGGGTGGCACCCTTGGCCCGCTGCAGCAATGCCAGGATGGCGGCGGTCTTGCTGCCCGGGC
>JBAVEN010000016.1:0-89426 GCA_049587755.1 Bryobacteraceae bacterium
TTGCCTCCCGGCAGAGCCTTGTCCTCCGCTCCGTCCGTTTGAAGTGTACCCGGAGGGGCTGTTTTACGCAATGGTTGACCGAAAAAAGAGCTTGACGCGAGCAGCGCTTTCAGACACGAACCTTAACGCGTCATGTAGAGCCGATGCGGACTCGCGTCACTACGTTCGCGGCAGCCGGATATCGGATCAGGCTCTCACGCGGGAGAGTAGAATGAAAATCCTGGTTGAATCTCTGGCGATTTCATGCTGACGGCGCTGGGCCTGGTTGGAAGCGCCGGTTGGGCAATCGAGGGAGGCCATGATGACTAGAGCATGCCGATTTGTTCTTTTGGCTGTTTTGATGTTCACCGGTGTAGCACCCGGCCAAACAGGCGCACCCGGTGCTCTCTCCGCTCCGGTTCCCGCAGACCGAGCCGCGGCCGCGGCCTTCGATGTGAAGGCAGCCGTTGATGCCTATCTGGCTAAGATGCCGCCAGCACAACGGGCCCGCTCCGACGCCTATTTCGAGGGGGGCTATTGGCTGCAACTGTGGGATTTCCTGTCGACTGTAATCGTGATGTGGCTGCTGCTGCGGTTCGGTTGGTCGGCGCGGATGCGCAATCTGGCCGAGAGCCTCACCCGCTTGCGTCCGCTGCAAACGGTGCTCTACTGGATTCAGTTCATTATCGTCGTGTCTCTGCTCACTTCCCCCCTCGCAGTGTACGAGGGCTACTTCCGCGAGCACAAGTATGGCCTATTGAATCAGAGCTTCGGCCCATGGATGCGCGAACAGATGGTGTCGCTCGTTGTCAGCGTTGTGCTGGGAGCCATCCTGATGGTGCCGTTGTTTGGGCTGGTGCGGCGTCTCGGGAAGAGCTGGTGGGTGTGGGGCGCAACTCTGACGATCGTCTTTGCCGCATTCGTGAGCCTGATCGCTCCGGTGTACATAGCGCCGCTATTCAACAAGTACACGACGTTGGAAGATCGGCAAATCCGGGACCCGATTCTCAGCATGGCGCGCGCGAACGGAATCCCGGCCACCAACGTCTACGAGTTCGATGCGTCGCGGCAGTCGAATCGGGTGAGCGCCAACGTCAGCGGGTTTGCCGGGACGCTACGGGTTTCTTTGAACGACAATCTGCTGAAGCGCTGCACGCTGCCTGAAATTGAGGCGGTGATGGGACATGAGATGGGACACTACGTGCTCAACCATGCGTACAAAGAGCTGGTGATGGCGGGAGTTCTGATCGTCATCGGTTTCGCCTTTCTGAACTGGGCCCTCAACTCCAGCCTGGCGCGCTGGGGCGAGAAGTGGGAGGTGCGCGGTGTGACCGATGTCGCTGTGCTGCCTCTGGCGGCGATCCTGTTCTCGCTGTACTTCTTTCTCCTGACACCTGTCACCAATACCATCTCGCGCACCATAGAATACGAAGCTGACATGTATGGCCTGAACGCGGCCCAACAACCTGACGGCGAAGCGAATGCGGACATGATGTTGGGAGAATACCGCAAGCTGGATCCCGGCCCGGTCGAGGAGTTCATTTTCTACGATCATCCCAGTGGCCGCACGCGCATCACCGCCGCCATGCGCTGGAAAGCCGAGCATCCGCAGTCCACATCAGCCGAAGAGATGGCGAGACCGCTCTTCATTGCGAGGTGATTCAGCGGGTTGCGTTCCGCCGAACTCCGGGGCGCTCATGCTGACCGAAAAGCAGGTCCGTAGCTGAACTTCGGGCGAGCCGATAACCCCGTGCTCGCCGTTGTATCACCACGCGGGTCCGGCTAGAGTTGAAGAAGTCCGAAAAAGGGAGAGCCGGATAGCTTCCGATAAGGCGCGTTATCGGACTCGCAAGGCGGGATCTCATCGCGCGACCGGCGATCACCCCCTTTCCGATCCCCGGAACGCGGCCGTTTACATCTCCACGGAGAGGTCGGAGGCTGGTGAGGATAGCTCAAGAATACACCGTTCAGTCGCATATCGAAATCCCAATAGCGACGACTACTGAAGAGCAGCACCAGCCTGGCCGGTTTGGCAATCACAACGCTGCCGGCTTTGCGGCAGGGCATCCCCCGGATGATGAACCCTCCACCAGTTGTTTGGTAGCCGAATTTCCGAGACCCCCGCAGTCACCGGAATCACACCCACTGGGCGGCTCCGGCGCTCACCAAAACTGATCCACCGCATATGCATTATGGTGCACAACATAATGGGTCACTTCTCGCGAGCGCCGAGGTGTGGAACGGAACGTACCAATCAACCAGGAACATCCTGAGTTTCCCATAGTCCGGGCCAGCCAAGCAGTGCCCGTGCGCTGGATGCGCGTCTTCGGAAGAACTCCCTTCCCGATAGCCGGGGGACGGAGGGCTTTGACGGAGTGCACGCAAACTTCATGTTCTCATTCAATTCGATATTTACGATAGGCACAAGTGAATCGGACATCCCTAAACAGCATTTCAAGACAACAGCTGCGTTCAGTTCCGACAGCATCGACACTGGCTCTTGCGCTCGTTGCCATGAGGTTTATGACAAACTGCGCTGAGAGTGGCCTGAATTAAGCTGTACACTGAGAGTGAATGAGCCTGGTTCCGTGGTCGCTGCCGTATGTAAGGCGCAACGGGTTCCGAACGATAGTCGCGCGACTCGGTCTTCCGATTGTCGGAGAAGGGCCGGTGACAGCGGAGCGTGACGGAGACATGGCCATGCTTCGGACGTTCGTTGCACCAGGTTTATGACAGGTACCCGCGCACTCAGGGTAGCCGTGGCGGTGCTGGCCGGAGCCGCGCTGTGGCTGGTTGCGGCGCCTCCTGCTGCCGAGAGCCCCATCCGATTCGCCTACCGGCCAATCGATTTCAGGCTGGAGAACTGCGAGACGCCCGAGCGCCACGCGCCTGAAACGATGGCCGGCGGCGTGGCCATCTTCGACTACAACAATGACGGCAAGCTGGACATCTTCTTCACCAACGGTGCCGATATCAGGACGCTCAAGAAGAGCTCGCCGAAGTACTCGAACCGCCTGTTCGAAAATGATGGCACGGGCCACTTCAAGGACGTCACCGCGAAAGCGGGCCTCGCCGGGACCGGCTACGATACCGGCGTAGCGATTGGCGACTACGACAACGACGGTTATGAGGACATCTTCGTCGGCGGTGTGTATCGCAACACGCTCTATCACAACAACGGCGATGGCACGTTTACCGACGTTACGGCGAAAGCCGGGCTATCCTCTAAACCCGACCCCGAGTACGGCCCACTCTGGTCCGTGGGCGGCGCGTGGGTGGATGTCAACAATGATGGCCTCCTGGATCTACTAGTCGTGAACTACCTGCAGTGGGACGGCGACAAAGAACCGGTATGCCTAGATAACGGCCACAAAGAATACTGTCACCCGAAGTTTTACGGGAAGACACCCAACCAGTTATTCCTGAACAACGGCGATGGCACGTTTACGGACGTCTCCGTTTCCTCGGGTTTTCGCGCGCATCCCGGCAAGGGAATGGGGGTGGGCGTGGCGGACTACGATCTGGATGGCCGCATGGACTTCTTCATCGCCAACGACAAGCTGTTCAACTCGTTGTTTCATAACAAGGGCGGCGGGAAGTTCGATGAAGTGGCATTCGACGCCAATGTGGCGCTCCGCGAAGATGGCACATACATCTCTGGAATGGGCGTGGATTTCCGGGATCTCGACAACGACGGTTATCCCGACATTTGCCTGGCCGCGCTCGATAACGAGACTTTTCCCATTTACAGAAATACCGGGAAAGGAGACTTTGTCGAAGTGACCTCGCAGAGTAAGATGGGCCAACTGAGTGCGGGCATGTCCGGTTACTCACCGATGATCGGCGACTTCGACAACGATGGATGGAAGGACATTTTCGTCTCTCGAGGCCATGTGCAATCGCTTCTGGCATCGTCTCACCTGCTGGTGGCGCAGAATAACACCGTATTCCGCAATCTGGGTGGCATGAAGTTCGCCGCCCTCACCGGCGAAGCCGGGTTCGCGGCGCTGGCGCCATCGCGGCACCGCGGTTCGGCCATGGGCGACCTCGATGGCGACGGACGCCTGGACATAGTCGTGAGCGCGCTCGGCGCGCCAGCCGAAATCTGGATGAACCAGAGCCCGGGCTCGAATCACTGGCTCGAGCTACGCCTCGAAGGTACGAAGAGCAATCGCGACGCCATCGGCGCTCGCATCAAAATCGTCACCAAGAGCGGCGCTCAGTACAATCATGTTACCACCAGCGTGGGTTATGCCTCCTCAAGTGCCGGCCCGGTGCATTTCGGACTGGGGCGGAACGTCTCGGTGGACCTGGTGGAGATTCATTGGCCGTCCGGTATCGTGCAGGAACTAAAGAATGTGCCGGGCGATCAGCTCCTGAAAGTAAAAGAGCCGGCGCGCTAACGATATCTTCGACGTGCTTGTCTTACCACAAATGCCGGTCGAGTATGCGGGGCGGCCCGGAGGCGCCGTGAATGACTCTCGTCGCCAAGACCAGTTGAATGTTCTTGCGCTCCCAGCCCTTCGGCGCGCCTTTGGCCATGGCCTCGAGGTAAATGGGATCGGTGAGAAACTCACCCGCCGCAGTGGTTCCATAGCCGGTGAGCCCTCCGATGACCACGACCATGCGGCCGGTGGTCGGGTCCAGTGTCCGGGATATTAACGCATAGTCTTCCGTGAGGCTCAGGTAAGGTGTCCGATAATTCACGGCGCGATCCTGCCTGGTTGGATTCTGGCGGTCCTTAATCCAGAACGTGTCGTGGTCGCGCTCGAAGCTGAACCGCATGGGCCCTATCAGCCGCATGGTCCAGTCGTTATCGAATGCGCCCACCAGGACAACCGGCCCATCTCGCAGGTTGGCGAAATCCGTGGAGAGCTGGCCGCGGATATGGAACATCTTGCCTCTGGTCTGCAGAAGTCCGGTGAGCCGGCCGATTGTGCTCACGTCCGGCAGTGATAAATTCTGACTGCCCATGTAATACAACTGGAAAAGCGTGATCGGCCCGCTGGAAGCGCCTGGCAGGTCCGTAACGGCCACTTGTCCCGGCTCAGGGGACGAGCCCAGGAACTCACGTTGCCCCATACACAGCAAAACGGTGTTTGAGGAATCGAGGACCGGCTTCCAGAAACGGTCGAGGTCACTTGTCCTTGCCCATGGCCTGAGCCAGACAGCCGACAAAACCAGCAGCCCGATCGCCGCCGCTACCGCGAGCGCGGGCCAGCGAAGGGTCGCCGAACGGTCGGGTGCCAGCGCCGCTTGCGGAACTGTCGCCGCGGCAGGCGGCTGGGCCGGGGAGGGCATCATGAATTCCGGAGTGTACGCTCGGGGTGACAAATCGATGCGGACTTCCGTCTCGTGCCCCGGTTCGTGATAATATTGCGCGATTCGCTTGCGGATTTCACCCGCAGTGGCGCGCACCACCGGATCGACATTAGTGTCGTAGTCCGGTTCGCGGCGGAAGACCGCCACCCCGAGTGAGCGTTCCTTCAACTCCCCGGTGCGACCTTCGAGCGCGTGTTCCACGACATAGCGCAGGAGGTTCGGGTAGCGCTTGCTGTACTTGAACAGGGGGTTCGCCAGCATCCGCTCCAACTGCTGGCGGATAGCTTCCCGCTCCGCATCGTCGAAGGAGACGTGCGTGTCTTCGTGAGGGCGGGCCGCGTACATTGTTAATACTCCTAAAACAACTCCCTTGCGGGGGATTATAGCACCTCATCGTAGGAATGGCTCTTAGCGAAATTGAAATAAGGGTGCGGCATGATACTTGCCGCAACGAGCAGGGAAGGCAAGCACACAAGCGGTCGTGAGTTGCCTGCGAATTGCGCCGACTAAGGATGGAAACGCTTCCGCAGGGCAGCCGCAGACTGAAAGGCCGCCCCGCAAGTTATGGAGATTCAATCCATTGCGGGTAAGACAACGATAACTAAGGAACCGTGGGGAAGGCAAACCGGCCCACTATCTGAATTCGGGCCTGTTTATCCCCGAATTGGACTGAGGAGGCATATCGAATGGAGTTGTTCATCAGTCTGCCGGCCCAGAGCGGGCGATCGAAGTCGGCCTGACTGGAGTTTTCGGGTGGGACAAAAAAACCCGCCCGCGCCTTTCAGGGGGCGCGAGCGGGCAGGAATCGAACCGTACAGCCGTTAGAAGAGGAGCTTTATACCGAGCTGCAGGGTGCGCGGATCGAACGCGGAAGTGATCACGCCGGCGCCGCTACCGTATGCGGTGTTCAACCCATTCCACTGGGTGTGGTTGAACGTGTTGAACGTTTCAAAGCGCAGCTCCAGGGTGGCGTGTTCCCCGGAGAAGTCCTTGAACAGGGAGGTGTCCCAGTTGTCCCGTCCGGGTCCGCGAATGGCACCCTTGCCCTCGCTGCCGAAGGACCCCAGGGTGGGAGTCGTAAACGCCGCCGGATTGTACCAGTTGGTCTCCGTGTGCGGATAGGAAATCGCCCCCGTCAAGTCCGGTCGGTTGGTGACGTTACCGCCCATGCCCAGAGTGTTCCCACCCAGGGTCTCGGTATACGCCACACCCGACTCCGCGGTAATAATGCCGGACAGTTTCCAACCGCCCAGAATAGTTTTCATCGCGCCGGCACTTGCGTGATTAAAGATGGGAATGTCCCAAACATAGTCGGCTATGAAAACGTTCGGACGGTCATAGGTACTGAGTCCCCAATCGTAGTTGCGATTGTAGGGATTCGAGATCGTGGCCAAGTCGCCCGAGTTCCCGTTGACGGCTATACCGGTACTGTCGTCATAGTTTTTCGAGTAGGTGTAGGCGAATTGCACGGTGAGGTTCTTCGCGGCCTGCGCGCGAAATTCGGCCTGAAGCGCGTTGTACTTGGAACGGCCCGCATCCTGGTACATCAGGATCTGGCCGTAGCCTTGGTAGGGCCGGATCGCGTCGACGGGCAAGGTTCCCGCGATCACTTGAAGGCGCAAGGGCAGAGTCGCGGTGCCGTACAGTGGGGCGTTCATGTCAAGCGCATCGCTCTGGTGCGTCCCGACATTGCCGACATACGACACTTGGCCAACCGCTCCATGCCAGAACTCGTGCTGCACGCCCATGCTCCACTGATATGTGGTCGGGTTCTTGTAGTCGTTTTCACTCTCGCCGGTGATCGACGTAGTGGTGATCGGCGCGGTGGCGGTCTGGCCCGTGATGACACTCTCCAACGGGTTGTTGAAGTACACGTTGCTCACGGTCGGGCTGGCGCTGAAGGGGACATTCGGACCCATGTTGTAAACGTCGTTACCTTGCACGCGTTCGTACATGATGCCGAAACCGCCGCGAACCACGGTCTTGCCATCACTGCTCGGGTCATAGGCAAATCCAAGCCGCGGGCCCCAGTTGTTCCAATGATTCTTGACGATATCGGTGGGAGCGCCGTTCTGGCCGGTAATCGCCATGCCGTTCTGATACAGATTGAGGGTGGACGCCGCTCCAACGCCGGGGGCCAGACCCGGGCTGCTCGGGCTGATGTTCCCGTTGGGGAGGAGGCTTGCCGCGTCTGCCGGATTGTACAGTTGCGGATAGAAGTTTGACATGCGATTGTTCACTTCGTACGTGTGCGGAATGCCTTCCCAGCGCAAGCCGAGATTCACGGTGAGGTGATTGTTCGCGCGCCAGTTGTCCTGTACATAAACAGCAATGGTGTTGCTGTGCCAGTCACCGCTGTCCTGGACAGCCAGTTCGTTATACGTAGCGGCATAGCCCAGCAGGAAGTCGGCGAAGCCATCACCGGTGTAGGTACCGTTAAAGGTGTAGTTGCCCTGCGATTGTCCAAAGAGCTCCTGGGTCTTCGTCTGGAACATATACTGGGCGCCAAACTTCAGGCTGTGCCGGCCATGGGTCCAGGAGAGGTCGTCGCGCCACTGGTAATTCTCGAAGGCGTTTTTCCAGGGATAGTTGGACACATCGTAAGTGGAATTGATGCCGCCACCGCCGAAATTGAGGGTCGGGAGCCGGTTGTCGGCGTTGCCCGGGAACAACTCCGGCGGGTTGGTGCTCGTGGTCCGCTGGTAAATCCCCTCCGGCGTGACGTTGATGTTGTTGCCGTTGTAGTTAAACGCCACCTCGTCGACGACGTTCGGGCTGATGGCGTAGGTGGCGTGAACCACGCCGCTCCAGGACGGGTTGACAAACACGGAGCCGACGGTCGGGTAGCTGTCGCCGCTCCACAGGGACGTCCCATAGGTCTGGCTGAGCTGTTCCGACACCCAGTGGCCAAAGACCCAGAACTTGTCGCTGAATTGATGGTCGATGCGCACAATCTGTTCGCCCACGTAGGTGGGGGCGTTGGCCCCGCCAGTGAACGCAGGGAATCCGTTGCTAGTCGTATTGGGCGCATTAAATATGCCAAGCCCGATAAACGACGTGGCGAGCGGGCTGATCAGGCTGGACGGAATTGTGTTGTTGGGGAAAGGCTGGCCGGGGGTAAGACCCAGCGAGGTGAAGCGGGCGATTTCCGTCGGGTTCAGGGCGGAGGCGTTAGGCACCTTGATCGTCATATTAGACGGGAACGCGCCACCATCCATCGCGGACGTCGGCGTCTGAACGGTATTCGTGCCGCCCTGGATCATGCGTCGCCACTCAAAGTTGCCGAAGAAGAAAGTCTTGTTGCGGTCCTTGTTGAAGTGAGGCAGAATCACCGGACCGCCAATGTTGAAGCCAAACACGTTATAACGTAATTCGGGAACCGTTACCTTTGGCTCCGGGATAGCGTTGACGAAGTAGTTCACGGCGTCCAAGTCGTTATTGCGGAAGAATTCCCACGCCCCGCCGTGGAAGTCCTTGGTGCCGGACTTGAACACCAGGCTGAGGGTCGCGCCGGAATTGAGTCCGTAGTCAGCGGAATAGTTCGAGGTGAGCACTCGGAACTCGGCAACGGAGTCCACGGACGGCATGATGTTGAATTTTCCGCCAGAGCCGCGATCATAATTCTCACCACCGTCTACCATCCATACGTTGTGGTCGGCCCGCTGGCCGTTGAAGCTGATGGTAAAGCCGCTACCCTGTGCGCTGGGGCCGTTGAAATCCGCCACAGTGGAGGACACACCCGGAACCAGTTCCGCCAGGCCGACCAGGTTGCGGCCGTTCATGGCTAACTGCGTAACTTGCTGTCCGGTAACGACTTCGCTGACTTCACCGGAATCCGCCTGGACCCGGGTGCCTACCGCTTCCACGGTAACGCTCTCTTTGGATTCACCAACCTGCAGTTGAATGTCGACACGAGCGACAGCACCCACATTCAAAACAATGTCGTTCTGTTGGGCGACCTTAAAACCAGAAGCTTCAGCCTTAACACTGTACTTGCCGATTACAAGACTTGGCACGGTGTACTGGCCAGCCTCATTGCTAACGATATGGCGAACAGCGGACGTCTCGTTGTTCGTGACGGTAATCTGTACGCCCGGAATGACGGACCCGGAAGGGTCTGTAACCGTTCCAACGATGGTTGCCTCCTGCGCTGAGGCGTGGAACGAAAAGGCTAGCGCAAGAATGCACAATATCAGTAGCTGACGTAGTCTGACCTGCTTCACATTTCTCTCCTTAAGCGAGATTCTTGAGCAAGGTTTTCCATTGCCTCACCCAGCAGTTGCATGGTGCTGGACGAAGCGCCTAGATTGTAGGAGGGTAATAGTCCTTTTAGTAGAGGATTACGGTAACATACCGTATTAACGCTGTAGGCTCATGCGATTACGGAGCATCATTCCGGAGCGACCGACCGAACACCCCGTCGTCCAGTGGAACGTCGCCAATGCGAGTGGCGCCCCGCAGCCAACCGTCCGTCACAGTTGGCCAGCGTTTTCTCGATATGATCCATCATATTTTTTGACAAGCGGAGCCGCTGGACGGGATCTACCAGCCATCAGATTCAATGACGGCATCCACTCCACTTCATCCAATCATCCTGAAACAATAACCTTCCGAAAGGATCTCTTATGGACCTTATCGCCGGCGCAGCTTGAAGATAGGTCGAGCACTAAGAGCCAGGGCGATCTGGCGATACTCAGGGCGACGTTAACTTCAACGGTACCTACACTCGCGATAACTTCGAAGGATGTGGCCTTGATGTCGTGTCCGCATCCGGTCCCGGGCGCACCAAGAGGAGCGCCAGGTATATTAGCGCGATTGCTCGCGCGTGAGATAATCGCAAATGGGCGGCCCAGCAGGCCGGAATATGTTTCGATACCGTGTTCGACAGTGGCCGATAAGTTTGGCCCGTATGCAATCCGATCATACCCAGAGAGAAGCGTGTATCCCACCCGGTTTCTGATTCCGGCGGGCGTAATGGTGGGGGTGTCGCTCCTCGCCGCGGCCTTTGCCGGAGCCAGCGCCGACAACTCCACGCCGCGCTTCGATGACGTCACGAAGCAGGCAGGCGTCCGCTTCGTCCACCTGAAAGGCAACCAAGGCGTCGCCAATATCATGGACGAAGCCGGGCCGGGGGTTTGCGTGTTCGACTATGACGGAGACGGCTGGCCGGACATTTACTTCGTCAGCGCGCGCGATCTTTACGGGCGCGGTCTCGAGGCGCGCAACGCTCTGTATCGGAACAATGGCGACGGCACGTTCACAGACGTTACCGAAAAGGCCGGCGTGCCGGGCACCGGCTATGGCCTTGGCTGCACAGTCGGCGACTACGACAACGACGGCCATCCGGATCTCTACGTGATGCAGTACGGCAAGAACGTGCTGTATCACAACAACGGGAACGGCACCTTCACCGATGTCACGGAGAAGGCCCACGTGGATGGCACAGATTTCGGCACGCGTCTGCACCTGGGCGCCACCTTTTTCGACTACGACCGCGACGGAAAGCTCGATTTATACGTCGGCGGCTACGTGGACTTCGGCCCGGAGGTGAAGCAGACCTGTATCATCGCCGACGCGGAATCAAGCTGCCCGCCGGGTGAGTATCATGGCAGCCCGGACGTGCTCTATCACAACAACGGGGACGGCACGTTCACCAACGTTACCAAAGCCGCGAAGATCTATCAGCCCAAGGGCAAGAATCTGTCGGTGATTGCGTCCGACTACGACAACGACGGCTGGCCCGATCTGTTTGTCGCTAACGACGGCATGGAGATTTACCTTTATCACAACAATCACGACGGCACGTTCACCGAATCCGGACTTATGGCGGGCGTGGGATTGAACGAGGATGGCAACACCATGGCAGCGATGTGCCTGTCCGTGGGCGACTACAACAACGACGGATTGCTGGATCTCTACGTTTCCGACTTTCAGGATGTGCCTCACCATCTGTGGCGCAATACCGGAGGCGGGGTGTTCGAGGAAGTCAGCCGCAAGGCGGGCATCGCCACCATTACCGCGCGCTTCCTGAGCTTCGGCGGCGGCTTCACCGACTTCGACAACGATGGCTGGGTGGATCTGTTCATCGCCGATGGGCACGTCTATCAGGGCGTGGAGAATTCGACCGTGAAGGGTCACTACAAGCAGATCAATCTGCTGTTTCACAACAATCGCAATGGCACGTTTACTGACGTGACTGCGGATGCGCAGGCGCACGGGAACGGTTTTTCGGTGCCCCACCTCGGGCGTGGTGTGGCCTTTGGCGACCTGTTCAACGACGGCCACGAGGACATTGTGGTGGGGAATAACGACGACCCGCCGTCCATATTGCGAAACCGCAGCGGAGGAAGCAATCACTTCGTGAGTTTCAAGCTGGTGGGTACGCGCAGCAATCGCGACGCGCTGGGCGCGCGCATCCGAGTGAAAGCCGGCGGCATTTCGCAGATACGTGAGATTGCCGCGGGCGGCAGCTACCTTTCGCAGAGCGATCTGCGCGCACACTTCGGGCTGGGGCCGAGCACGCGCATCGACAGCGTGGAAGTGAGCTGGCCGAGCGGGGCCCGGCAGGAGTTTCATAATGTCAGGGCCGATCAGTTCTACGTGATCGAAGAGGGGAAGCCCGCGATCAGGACACAGGTAATCGCGAAACGCCCCGTGGGGAAATAACGATAGGCATCGCCTCAACGGTCTACTTGTCTGGCTGCAGCTCGGGTGGGTGGCTGGTCACCTTCTGCAAATTGTCTTCGTTCTTCTGCTCGCGCAACTGGCGGACAATGGCCAACTCGGCGGCGGATTCGGCAGGTTTGCCAGCTTCTTTGTACACGCGCGCCAGGCGGAAATGGGCATCGGCTTTGGAACCGTCGAGCCGTATAGCTTCCCGGAACGCCTCAATGGCGCGGCTGTACTGTTTGGCCTGAGCGAAGACGATTCCGAGATCGAGATGCGCGATTCGAACGTTCGGGTCGATGGACAAAGCTTTGTCGAGGAGCGGCTTCGCCTTCTGAAAACCGTTGCGGCGGATCAGGACGTCGGCCAGCCAGGCCCAAGCCTGCGCGTTGGCCGGATCGTGATCCAGCTCCAGATGGAACTCGCGCTCAGCCTCGTCGTCTTTTTGCTGCGACCAGTAGATATACCCGATGGCGAAATGCACGTTGGGCTCGGCCGGCGATTTCGCGATCGCTGCCTTCAGCTCCAGGATCGCCTCCTCTGGGCGGGAGAGGGCGTCTAACGCTTCGGCCATGAGCACGTGTATGGCGACGGCATCGGGATCATGGCGCTGCAGCCACTCGAACTCCTGCAATGATCTCTGGTAATCGGCAGACGCCAATAGGCTCTGCGCGAAGTAGTAGTGAAGCTGCGCGTTTTCCGGATCGGAGGCGAGCGCGATCTCGAGGTTCGCGGCAGCGTCCTTGAACATGCGGCTGCCGTAGTAAATCATGCCCAGCAGGGTCCGCGCCTGCATATTCTTCGGGTCGAGTTTCAGCACGGCTTGGAACGGCCCGGTCGCTTGGAGGTAACGCCCGCTCTTGAATTCGGCCAAACCGAGGTTAAGCTGGATCTGGGGAATATTCGGATCAATGGCCAGAACCTTGCGGTAGCATACAGCCGCGGCATCGTACTGCTTCGCGTGTGAGAGCGCAAGGCCGGTGTTCGCCAGAGCGTTGATATCTTCAGGCTTCGCAGCAGGCAGGGTCTCGCAGCCACCGACCTGCGCGTGAAGGCACGCGGCTGAGACCATCAACGAGACCGCCAGGCAAATTCGCATCGTCACCCCCTGTCCGCTACGAGCTGCCGCCGAGAGTTCCAGCGAAACGAGAGCCACCATTCTAGTCCTGTACGCCACAACCTATCACTTCCAGCATAAACCCGTGTTGACGCCTGCGGCTGCGGGGCCCGCGGCTGATAGAATCTCCGCTATGGGCATCGACTGGGTGCGGCGCTATTGCCTGTTGCTGGGCGGGGTGGCGGAGGTGGTGCAGTTCGAGGAGCATCTGGCATTCCAGGCGGCGGGCAAGACATTCGCGGTGGTTCACCTGGAGCCGGGCGCCGGTAACTTTCTCACGGTCAAGGCCACTCCCGAGGAGTACACAGAGTTGATCGAGTTGCCGGGCGTGGTGCCGGCGCCTTATGCGGCGCGCAACCGCTGGGTGGGCGTCGAAACGGAAGATGCGCTGCCGGCGCAGGAAGTGAAGCGCCTGATCGGCCGCTCCTATGACATCATCTTCGCCACGCTACCGAAAAAAACGCAGGCGAAGCTGGCCGCCGCCCACCAGCGTAAGCACTAGCACGGCGTCCACAGCGTAGCGCAGCGCGTCGGTCGGGTGCAGCCAGCGCACCATCACCGGATCGGCCAGCACCATATCGCCCGCCACCTTCCCCAGAATCGCGACGCCCACGTAGACCAGCACCGGGAAACGGTTCATCAATTTCACCAGCAGGTTGCTGGCAAATACGACGAAGGGAATGCTGAGGCAGAGTCCGAAGATAAGCAGGGCGAGGTTGCCTTTGGAAACGCCGGCGATGGCGAGGATGTTATCGACCGACATGGTGAGATCGGCCATGGTGACATACCAGACGGCCTGCCATAAGCGGCGGGCGGCGGGGACGCGGTCGGGCGGGTCGCTGGCGTCGCCGAGCACTTTCCAGGCGATCCACAGTACGAACAGGCCGCCCGCCAACTGCAGGTACTCGAGGCGTAACGCGCGCGCCGCCAACGCGGTGAGCGTCACGCGCAGTGCCACCGCCAGCGCCGCGCCGAGGCCGAGGCCCCAGCGGCGCTGGCGCGGCGGCAGCGAGCGCACGGCCAGGGCGATGACCAGCGCATTATCGCCCGCCAGCAGCAGGTCAATCAAAACGATGGACAGGCCGCCGAGCAGAAAGTGGATGGGATGCATGCTACCCCTGTGCCGGCGCGGGCGGACGCAGGACCAGCGCCCGCGTGCGCGCAAAGTAGCGCCGCGCGGCGGCGGTGTCGCGGAGGATGCGCGCTTTCAGCGCCTCCGGGTTGGTGAACTTGCGTTCATCGCGCACGCGCCAGAGGAACTCGACGGAAATGCGCCGCGGGGCCTCGCCTGCCAGGGGATCGAGCAGGAAGGTCTCAATCGACAATTGGTTGCTGTCGCCAAAGGTGGGCCGGTAGCCGACGTTGGTGACGGAATTCCAGGCGCGCGGCGCCTCCAGATCGTGCGTGCGGGTTACGTACACGCCGGTCCTGGGAATCAGCTCGGCGGCGGTGGAAAGATTCAAGGTGGGCACGGTCTGGCGGGAGCCGATGCCGCGGCCCGGCACGACCTCGCCTTCGAGCGTATACGGCCGCTCCAACCAGCGCGCCGCCAGCGCCACCCTCCCCGATTCCAGCAGGCCGCGAATCGCGCTGCTGCTCACCGGCCGGCCGCGGCGGGTGACGGCGGGCACGATCTCGGTTTCGAACCCCAGAAGTTCGCCAAGCTGGCGCAGCGTCTCCACGTTGCCCGCATGGTCGTGACCGAAGCGGAAATTGTCTCCCACCAGAACGGCGCGCGCACCCAGGCGGCCGGCCACGATCTGGCGCGCGAATTGTTCCGGCGTGAGCCGGGCGACGTCCGTGGTGAACGGCAGAATCAGCGCCTGCTCGATGCCTTCGAGCGCCATCAGCGAGGCGCGCCGCTCAGGCGGCGTCATCAACCGGGGCGCACGCCGTGGCGCTACCACGCGCGCCGGATGGGGATCGAACATCAACACGGAAGGCTTCCAGCCGCGCTCCAGGGCGATCTGTTTCAGGCGCCGCAGAATGCTCCGGTGCCCGGTGTGCACGCCATCGAAATTGCCGATGGTAAGCGCGCTGGGGCCGAAATCGGCGGGAACCTCCTCGAGGCTGCGATAGATCCTCATGAGGCGCCGCCGTCGACGGTGATTTCCAGGCCGTCATAGGCCAGCCGCACGTGCGGCGGCAGCATGCTTTCCGCCTGCTCATGCGCCAGGTCGTGGCAGATATGGGTGAAGAAAGCCCGCCGCGGCCCAAGCCGTTCCACGGTCTCGAGCGAACGGGCTACAGTAGAGTGCGTGGGATGCGGCTTGTAGCGAAGCGCATCCAGAAACAGCACGTCCAGGCCGCGCAGCATATCGAGGGAAGATTCGGGAATGGCGCTGTGATCGGTGAGGTAGGCCGCGGCGCCGAAGCGGAAACCGTAGATCGTCTGGCTGCCGTGCTGGATGGGCACTGGCAGAAAATCGAGGCCAAACAACTCGATGGGACCTCCCTCGATCAGCCGGGGCTCGAGCTGCGCCACGTTCGATTCCTTCTTCACGCCGTCGAAAATATACTGGAACACGCGTTGAATGGACGCCATGGTTTCCGGCGCCGCGTAAATCGGGATCCGCTCCTTCTGGCGGAAATTGAAAGGCCGCACATCGTCCAGTCCCATGATGTGATCGAAATGCGCGTGCGTGAACAGGACCGCGTCCACGCGGTCGAGGTGCGCGCGCAGAGCCTGCGCGCGGAAATCGGGAGTGGTGTCGATGAGCACGCGGCGGTCCTGGTAGCTCACCAGCACCGAAGGGCGAAGCCGGTTGTCGCGCGGATCGGTGGAAGTGCAGACTGCGCAATGGCAGCCGAGCGTAGGGACGCCCACGCTGGTGCCCGAACCCAAGACGGTGATTTTGAGCGGCGCCGCCATTCAAGCTTTCGCCTGGGCGGCCGCTTTGGCTAGTTCCTCGGAGACCTGCACGAAACGGAAGCGCAACTCGGTGAGGGAGTTTTCCAGCAGCCGCTGCTCCTCCAGGCTGAGATTGCCTTTGGTCTTTTCGGACACCACGCCCATCATATCGATGGTGTGGCGGGCCAGGTCGAGCTCCGGCTTGGGCTTGTCCTCCTCACCAAACGGCATCAGCCCAAGCTGCATTTCGGCCTGCGCGCGCAGGGAAAGCACGAGAAAGGAAAAGGAGGCGGGCGGCAGCGGGATGCGAAAATCCTCCTGCGGCTGCGGGCTATTTTCGGTGTCGCTCATCAAATGTATTTTACCCTGGGGCTGGTGGCGGGATCACTCCGCCAGCCGCTCCGTCGCTGTCACTGCGCGGCCGCAACCGCTCCCTCACGGCCGCGGCTCCAGCCTTCGCGGAGTAGTTTTAGCGCTGGCTCAAACCGCCATCCACGGCGAGCAATTGGCCGGTGACGAAGTTGGTTGCCTTGAGGAAATAGACCACCGCGGAGGCAACCTCGTCGGGCGTCCCGCCGCGGCCGGCGGGGGTGGCGGCGATCATGCGGCGGCCGCTCTCGTCAATGTCTTCGAAGGGGATCACGCCCGGGGCGACCGTGTTGACGGTGATCCGCGGCGCCCAGGCTTTGGCGAGCGCGCGCGTCAGCATAATGACGCCGGCCTTGGAAGCGCAGTAATGGGCGTGCTCGGCCCAGGGGCGGATGCCGCCGAGAGAGCTGATGTTCACGATGCGGCCGCCGCCGGCCGGTTGCATGATGCGCGCCGCCGCCTGGCAGCAAAAGAATACCGCCTTGAGATTGACGGAGTGGATGAAGTCCCAATCGGCTTCGGAGATTTCGAGGGGATCGAAGCGGGTGAAGCGGGCGGCGTTGTTCACCAGGCCGTCGAGGCGCCCGCACTGGCGCAGGGTTTCGGCGAACAGGCGCTCGATTTCAGCCACCGATTCCAGGTTGGCCCGCACCACGGGCGCGCCGCCGCACTCGGCCGCCGTCCGCCGGGCATCGGCCTCCGAGCCGTGGTAATGGATCACCACCCGCGCGCCTTCGCGCGCCAGCCGCAGCGCAATTCCGCGGCCGATGCGTTTGGCGGCGCCGGTCACCAGCACCACTTTCTCGCGCAGATCCATCTCCGGGGTGGCTGTCACGGTCATTCTCCTGGCCCAATGGCCGGTACTGGCCAGTATACGCAGGTTACCGTCTGCCCGGCGAGCGTGGCGGGATAGGGGCTAGAGGCGTTAGAAACTGCGCGTCCCACGGTCCGGGCCGGGAGGACCTGGACCCTCGACCCGCGAACCCACCCATATGATCCGAGGTTTCGATCTTCGATGACTCTGTTCACCCCCAGCCGCTGGTGACGCCAACGCGAGCGTGGATTCGGGCTTGAGTTCGCCTTCGACCAGGGGGATAATACCGGTGGGTTTCTCCTCGGTGTTCGGGACCCTTTGACGATTCAGCGCGAGTGTGAGGCGAAAATGCCGGTGTCTTACAGGATTGACCAGGACAACGGAATGATTCGCACCCGGTGCGTCGGGAACGTAACCTTTGAAGAAGTGGTCGATCACTTCCGAGACCTCGAGCAAGATCCCAACTGCCCGGATCGCCTGGACGTCCTGTTGGATCTCACCCAGACAACGTCAGTACCGTCGACCGAGCAGCTCCGTGCGGTAAGCCGCGTAATTGGCGGGATTCAAGCGACGGTTCGCTTCGACAGTTGCGCCATCGCAGCGTCTACAGACGTTCTTTTCGGTATGTCGCGAGTGTTTGAAGTTGTTGCGCGGGAGCGCTTTGGAGCAACATACGTTTTCCGGACGGTCGCTGAAGCAGAGGCATGGCTGCTTTCGCGCCGACAACGCGCTGTCAAATATGGCAACTCCAGTGAAAACTCTCCATAGCTTCGGTTGGAAAAGTGCGTCTCCAGGCTGGTTTTAGAGAAGCTTCGTCATTTGGTTTCGCGTCAAGGGGGCCCGACCGCGTAAACTTTTCAGGCCAGGCGCGATTTAGGGATTACACGGTCCGATCCTCTTGTTATAGTCAGTTTGGGAAACCGATATGGAACGGACCATTTCATTCACCTTGAATGGCAAAACGGCGGCCGTGCAGGCAGACGACGAACGGATGCTGCTGTGGGTGTTGCGCAGCGATCTGGGCCTCACGGGCACGAAATTCGGCTGCGGCGAAGGGTTGTGCGGGGCCTGCACGGTGATCGTGGAAAACGAGGCGGTGCGGTCCTGCGGGACTCCGCTGAAAGCGGTGGCCGGCAAGCGGGTAATGACCATCGAAGGGCTCGGCCGCAACGGGCTGCACGCCATCCAGCAGGCTTTTTTGGAGCACCAGGCGTACCAGTGCGGATACTGCACGCCGGGAATGATCCTGACCGCGTATGCGTTCCTACTGAAGACGCCGCATCCCACCCGCCATCAGATTGCGCAGCACATGGAGGACAATCTGTGCCGCTGCGGATCGCATCCGCGCATCCTGGATGCGATTCAGGAAGCCGCCGGGACGGCAAAGGCAGGTGCGTGATGGCTGACGTCGTAATCGCAACTGATGGCATGAAGCGTCGCGATTTCTTCGGGGTCGCGGGTGCGGGGCTGTTCGTCTTTTTCGGCGTGGACTTGGCGGAGGCCCAGGAACCGGGGCGGCTGCCGGGGCGGCAACGCGGGCCGACGGATCTCAACGCATATCTGAAAATTGGCGCGGACGGCCGGGTGACGTGCCTGGTCGGCAAGGTGGAACTGGGCCAGGGCGCGATGACGGAGTTGGCAATGGGGCTGGCGGAAGAGCTCGACGTCTCGCTGGCGACGGTGGACGTGGCGGTGGGCGATACCGAACTGTGCCCGTATGACATGGGAACGTTCGGATCGATGACCACGCCGCTGCTCTGGCCGGTGGTGCGCAAGGCGGGGGCGGAAGCCAAAGCGGCGTTGCTGGAGATGGCGGCCGAGCGGCTGCACGTGCCGGCCGCCCAATTGCAGGCGGAGGCCGGGACGATCCGTGAATCGGGCAAGCCGTCGAATGTGGTGACGTACGGGCAACTGGTGGAAGGCAAACGCATCGAGCGGCATCTGGAAAATGTGCCGGTGAAGGCGTCGGGGTTCGAAGTGATTGGCACGTCGCCACGGCGCAAGGACGGCCCGGACAAAGTGACGGGCCGGGCGCAGTACGCCGGCGACATAGTGCTTCCGGGGATGCTGCATGCGGCCATTCTGCGGCCGCCTGCGCACGGGGCGAAGCTGAGATCGGCGGACACTTCGGCGGCGGAAAAGGTCAGCGGCGCGCGCGTGGTGAAAGACGGCGGGATGATCGCGGTGCTGCACCAGCGGCGCGATCTCGCGGTGGCGGCGCTGGGCAAGATCCAAGCCGAGTGGGAGAACCCGCCAGCGGGTCCCGACGACCAAACGATTTTCGACCACATACAAAAGACGGCGCCCCAGCCTCGCGTGGTCGGCCAGAGCGGCGACCTGGCGGAGGGCGAACGGCTGGCGTCAAGCGTGATCGAAGAAACTTACTGGAACAGTTATGTCGCCCACGCGCCCATGGAGACGCACTCGGCGACGGCACAGGTCGAGGACGGCAACGTTACGGTATGGGCCAGCTCGCAAGCTCCGTTCCAGGTGAAGGGCGCCGTGGTGGCGGCGCTGGAAATGCCGCCCGCCAAGGTGCGGATCATTTCCCGCTACGTCGGCGGCGGTTTCGGCGGTAAGACGGAAGCGGACCAGGGAGTGGAAGCGGCGCGGCTGGCAAAGATCACCGGCAAACCGGTGCAAGTTGTTTACAGCCGTCAGGAAGAATTCTTCTACGACCGGTTCCGGCCGGCCGCGGTGATGAAGATTCGCGCCGGAGTGGCGGCCGGCAAGATCGTGCTCTGGGACGGCCAGGTGTTCGGGGCGGGGGAAAGGGAAGCCGATCCGTTCTACGAGATCCCGCACAAGCGGGTGACATCGGCCGGTGGATGGATGGGCGGGAACCCTCCGGGGATGAATCCGTTCGCCGTCGGCGCCTGGCGCGCGCCCTCGGTCAACAGCAACACCTTCGCGCGCGAATCGCAAATCGATGTGTTGGCGGCGAAAGTGAGAATGGACCCGCTGGAGTTCCGGCTGAACAACCTCACGGACGCGCGCCTGCGGCGGGTGCTCGAGACTGCGGCCAAGCAGTTCGGCTGGAAGGCCGGCCGCGCGCCGAGCGGACGCGGCGCCGGGATGGCGTGCGGCATTTATTCCCACGCCTGCAACGCCACCATGGCGGAAGTAGAGGTGAACCGCGCTACGGGTGGCGTCGAGGTGAGGCGCGTGGTGATGGCGCTGGACGAAGGGCTCGTGGTCAACCCCGACGGCATGCGGCAGCAGGCGGAGGGCTGCGTGATGATGGGCCTGGGCTACGCGCTGACCGAGGAAGTGCGCTTCCGCAACGGAGAGGTGCTCGACACAAACTTCGACAGCTACCAAATACCGCGATTCTCCTGGCTGCCGAAAATCGAGATTGTGCTGGTGGACAATCCGGAGATGCCGGCGCTGGGCGGCGGAGAGCCACCGATCATTGGAATGGGCGCGGCGGTGGCCAACGCCATTTTCGATGCCGTGGGCGCGCGCGTGCTGCAGTTGCCGATGACACCGGAGCGCGTGAAAGCGGCACTGGCAAAGGCCTGAGGCGGTGGCGAAATTCTGCCCGTCCCGGTAACACGCGCCTCCAGGCAAATGTTGCGCGAACGGATTCTCTGCGGCTACAATCGCTGGGCATGAAGCTGGCGGTGATGCTGTTGGCGGGCGCGGCGTGGGCGCAATCGTGGGTGGCGCAAGTCAGTGGGACCAAGTCTTCCCTGCGCGGTATCAGCGTGGTGAACGCGCGCGTGGCCTGGGCCTCCGGCACGGCGGGAACCTGGCTGCTGACCACCGATGGCGGAGCCACGTGGCGCGCCGGCACGGTTCCGGGCGGCGAAAAACTGGACTTCCGCGGCGTGCGCGCCGTCGACCAGCGAACCGCCTGGTTGCTGAGCGTCGGCAGCGGCGCCGAGTCGCGCGTGTATCACACGACCGATGGCGGCCAGCATTGGCGCCAACAACTGGCGGCTTCCGATCCCAAGGGCTTCTTCGACGCCATCGCATTTTGGAATGCACGGCGCGGTCTGGTGCTGGGCGATCCGCTGGACCACGAATTCGAAATCTACACCACCAGCGATGGCGGGCATCACTGGCGCCGCCAGCACACTCCAGCCACCGCGCCCGACGAGGGCGCGTTTGCCGCCAGCAACAGTTGCCTGGTATTGCGCGGAAATCGCGAGGCCTGGTTCGGCACCGGCGGGCGTGGGGGCGCGCGCGTGTTTCATTCGATCGATGGTGGCGGAAGTTGGACGGTGGCCCCTACGCCGGTTCGCGGCGACGGCGCGGCGGCCGGCATTTTTTCGCTGGCCTTTGCCGATGGCCTGACGGGCGTCGCGGTGGGCGGCGATTACAGCAAGCCGGCGGATGCGGCTCACAACATTGCCGTGACGGCGGATGGAGGCCGCTCCTGGACCGTGCCCGCCGGAGCGCCGGCAGGCTACCGCTCCGCGGTGCTGTATCTGGCCGATGACAAGGCTTGGATCGCCACGGGGACCTCAGGGTCGGACGTGAGCTTCGATGACGGCCAGACGTGGCGGACTTTCGACGCCGTTGGCTACAATGCGCTCGGCGCGGCCGATGGAACTGTGCTGGCAGTGGGTCCCAAGGGACGCATCGCGGTGCTGCGGATGCGGTAGGCGAACGGCACTTCGCCGATCACTTCACGGCCACTGCATCCACCGCGAAACCGGCGTCCATCGAAGGCAGCCCCTCGAACAGAAGAAGCGTACCCGCGGGCGGGTGCTCGGCATCGAAGACCTCCGCGCACGCCTGGTGCACCTGACTGGCAATATCGAGCGAAAGCGGATAATAAGCGGCGAAGGCCACGTTATGGGCCGACGTGCCCGCCTGTGTCAGCTCCTTTTGCAGGCGCGCAAACGCCAGCCGCGTATCGCGCAACTGGTAGCCGAAGGAAACTTGCGCGCCGGTCAGCACCACTTCACTGGAATTCACCAGCGCAATCGACGATTGTCCGGATTCGCGCGGCAGGCCATCCGGATCCAGGAATTGGAGTGGCGCCGCGGGATCGGAGCCCAACCGCGCCACGGCTTCGCAAGCGGCCAGCGCGCTGCCCGGTGAACGCAGCGTCTGCACGTAGTCCAGCGCCGCGTGGGGGTATTCGGCATCCACCAGGCTTCGCGTCGCGGCCACATCGGCCAGCGAGCTCACGAAGCAGGTCACCCGCAGCACGCTCTGCGGGGCCGCGCCCGCGTCCTTCACGGCCCGGCCCAGTTGCGCCATTGCTTTCCGGACCAGCGGCGCCACCGGATCGAGCGGATTGTCGGAGGTCGCCATCTGGGCGGAGAAGAACGCGAGGCCATGCGGATTCACGTCCTTGCGCGCTTCCCCAATCGCCTCCAGCACCACCTGCGCGCCTTCCATCGGCAGGCCGCCGGCGCGCACCAGGGTGAGCGCGGGCAACGGCCGTTTGCGGCCGGAGAACTCTTCGCTCACCAGGTCGTGAACCCGGCGCACATCGCCCGACCCGGCCACGAAGGCGCGGATTTTGAGCACGGTTTCGCTCCCCGACTGATGCCACAGAGCCTTGAGTGCCTCGCGCACCTGGCGCGTGAGCAACCCCTTGCCCGCCAGCGGCGTGACGTGGAACGTGAGGCGCCGCGGATTGCCGGTGGTAGCGGCCGGCAGCTCCGGCGGCAGTTGCAGCACCTGCGTCTGTTCTTCTTTTTTCTTGGTCTTTGGCTGGTCTTGCACGGGTGGAGCGGCGGCAACGGCAGCAACCGCGGCCAACGTCAGCAACATAATGCTCTGTGGCAGGCGCGGTACGCGCATAGAACTTGGATTGTAGCAAACAGGTGAAGGGGAGCCGGTGTGGCAAAGTCCTACGCCAATTGCTGCGCCGCTGCTGACGGTTTCTGGGGGGCTTACTGTGCAGCCACGGCGGAAGCAGTCCTTCCGCTGCGGGTCTCGGAATCCCCTCAATGCGAGATCCTTCTCTGGGTGCTCCAGCGTAGTGATCAATGCCTATGTGCGAGTGTCTCGATGTGCGCGGACACAAGTTGGCTGAGAGCGGTCCTGGGGCGGCACGATTTGAGAGCAGCGGGGGGACGCACTTTCTCGGCAACCGCGAAGCCAAGGCATGCCCACCATGCCCCATCCAATATGGTATGTTTTGGCTGGATGGAGTCTCTGCCACTGCTCGATCACGATTCTGGGGTTCCGCTTTACCGCCAATTGTACGAACAGTTTGCGGGGAGGATTCGCTCGGGCGAATTGGGGCAAGGCGAGCGGCTCCCAGCCACTCGCGAATTGGCTGGCTCACTTGGACTGAACCGCACAACCGTAGCCGCGGCTTACGAAATGCTCGAGGCCGAGGGCATGATCGCCGGCAGGGTAGGGCGGGGAAGTTTCGTCATCGGGGCGCCATCGGCCGGCGCGGTGAGCTGGGGGGCGTGGTTGGACCGCGGCGAGTTGCCAGGTCGGGGACGTGCCTCACCTGCTCCGCGCGGCGAAGCGGCGCCTGCGTCTGCGGCGCTGGGGCGCGACAGCATCAGCTTTGCTACCTCGCGGCCTTCGCGCGAGCTGTTTCCCCTGGACGAATTTCGCGCCAGTTGCGCGGCTGTGCTGGGGCGGGTGGATCTGGCCGACATTTTGCAGTTGGGGTCGCCCGCCGGGTATGAACCGCTGCGCCGGCATTTGCTCCAGGAGGCGCACCGGCAAGGTGTAGCGGACGCGGCGGACGATCTGCTGATCACCAACGGTTGCCAGCAGGGGCTCGACCTGGTGGGCCGCGTGTTGCTACGGCCGGGCGACGCGGTTGCAGTTGAAGATCCCGTCTACCCAGGGCTGAAGAACCTGCTCACTGGCATGGGCGCGCGCCTGGTGGCCGTCCCTGTCGGCGCCGACGGCATGGAGATTCCGCGCCTGGCCCGCGTGCTGGAACGCGAGCGGCCGAAGCTGATCGTGGTGACGCCGGACTTTCAGAATCCCACCGGCGCCACACTGCCGCTGGCGGCGCGGCGCGGGCTGCTGGAAGCGGCGCGAGCGGCTGGCGTCCCGGTGGCGGAGAACGATCCCTATGGCGAGCTGCGCTACCACGGCCAGCCGCTGCCGGCGCTCAAGCAACTCGACGAGCACGGCGGCACCGTGCTGCTGCGCAGTTTTTCAAAGGCCAGTTTTCCCGGCCTGCGTGTGGGCTGGATGGTCGGTCCCAAGCCGCTGTTGGACCGCTTGCGCCAGGCGAAGGAGGCGGCCGATCTGCACAGCGATCAGCTTTCGCAGGCGGTGCTGCTCGAGTTCGCCGAATCCGGCCGGCTGGAGGCGCACCGCCGCCGGCTGCTCGAGGCGGGCGAGGAACGCTTGCGCGCTACCCTCGAAGCCTGCCGTGAATTCCTGCCGCGCGGCGCGCGTTGGACGCGGCCCGAAGGCGGCATGAACCTCTGGGTGAGCTTGCCGGAGCCGCTCGATGCCGGCGAGCTGCTGCCCCGCGCGCAGAAGCTGGGTGTGGCGTATCTGCCGGCGCGCTATTTTGCGGTCTCGCGGCTGGAGCCGGGCGGTTTGCGATTGAGTTTCGCCGGCCTCGAGCCGCAGCAGATTCGTGCAGGTTTGGAAATTATCGGGAAGTTGGCAGCGGCGGAATTGGCTAGTGCGCGTCCCAGCGACGAGCCGGCTACGGCCATGGTGTGAGGGGAGACCGAGTTAGGGCCTCCGATCATGTTCGCGTATTCGGTGTGGCAGGGGCCGGGCATGCCCGGCCAGTACAGGCGTGAGGGTCTTTAAGGAGTAACGACCATGTTTGAATTTACAAGCGAAAGTTTTCGAGTCAAGGTCGGGCTGGCGGAGATGCTCAAGGGCGGCGTCATCATGGATGTCACCAACGCCCAGCAGGCCAAGATCGCGGAGGACGCGGGCGCATCGGCGGTGATGGCGCTGGAGCGCGTGCCGGCCGATATCCGCAAGGAAGGCGGCGTGGCGCGCATGGCCAATATCGCGATCATCGAGCAGATCATGCAGACGGTGAGCATCCCGGTGATGGCCAAGGCGCGCATCGGCCACTTCATGGAGGCGCGCATTCTGGAAGCGCTGGGCGTCGATTACATCGACGAAAGCGAAGTGCTGACGCCGGCCGACGAAGAACACCACATCGCCAAGAGCGATTTCAAAGTGCCGTTCGTCTGCGGCGCCCGCAACCTCGGTGAAGCGCTGCGGCGCATCGCCGAAGGCGCCGCCATGATCCGCACCAAGGGCGAAGCCGGCAGTGGCAACATCGTCGAAGCCGTCCGCCACATTCGCACCATCGTCAAAGAGATGAAGCAGCTCACCGTCCTGGGCAAAGAGGAGCTGGTGCACCAGGCCAAGGAGCTGCAGGCGCCGCTGGAGCTGGTCGAGTGGGTGGCTGTGCATGGCAGGCTGCCGGTGCCGAACTTTTCGGCCGGCGGCATCGCCACTCCGGCCGATGCGGCGCTGGTGATGCAATTGGGCGCGGAGGCCGTTTTCGTCGGCTCGGGCATTTTCAAATCGTCCGATCCCGCGGCGCGCGCGGTCGCCATTGTGCAGGCTGCCAAGAATTTTGAGAATCCGGAGAAGCTGCTCGAGGCCAGCCGCGCGCTGGGCGAAGCCATGCCCGGCCTCGACATCGCCAAGCTGCCGGAGGGCGAGTTGCTGCAAACCAGGGGCTGGTAATGAAAAAAGTCGGCGTGCTCTCGCTGCAGGGGGATTTCGCCGCCCATGGCGAGGCCCTGCGCCGCGCCGGCGCGGAGCCGGTGTACGTGCGCCACGCCGCGCAACTTGCCGGTCTCGACGGGCTGGTGATTCCCGGCGGCGAAAGCACCACCATGCTGAAACTGCTGCGCTACGACGGCCTCATGGAACCGCTGGCGGAATTCGCACGCCGCAAGCCCGTATTCGGCACCTGTGCGGGAGCCATCCTGATGGCGACCCAGGTGTCCGCCCCCGCGCAGGAGAGCCTTGGGCTGATGGATATGGCCGTCGAGCGCAACGGCTACGGTCGGCAGTTGGACAGCCGCGTCGCCTCTGTCGAGCCCGACGCCGATTTCGAGCGCCGCACCGCAGCCGGCCCGCTGGAAGCCGTATTCATCCGCGCCCCCATCATCCGCAGCGTCGGCCGCGGCGCCAAGGTGCTGGCCCGGTTCGGCGGCGATCCGGTGCTGGTGGAGCAAGGCCCGCACTTGGCCGCAACTTTCCATCCCGAGCTCACCGCCGACCCCCGCGTATATCGGCTCTTCCTGGAAAAGCTGTGAGCGAATACCGTACCCGCGTCCTGTTCGTCTGTTTCGGCAATTCCTGCCGCAGCCAGATGGCCGAGGCCTTCGCGCGTGCTTTCGGCGGCGATGTGATAATTCCGGCCAGCGCCGGCCTGGCGCCCGCCTGGGGCATCGCGCCCGACACCATTCGCGCCATGGAGGAGAAAAACATTGTTCTGCGCGATCAGTTTCCCAAGAGCCTCCAGAACCTGGCCCGCATCCGGTTCGACCTGGTCGTCAACATGTCTCAGCGCCCGCTTCCGGAGGATTTGCCTGGGCGGCTGTTGGAATGGGAAATCCCCGATCCCATCGGCATGAGCTATGAGGAACATTGCCAAATCCGGGACGAAATTGAGCGCAAGGTGATGGAGCTGATCGGCCAACTGCGCCTCGATCGGCAGTCTCCGCAGTTCCGCGGGCAGGGCTCCGGCCGCGTGCCGCTGTGAGGCGGCGGCGCTGGCCGGCATGAATTGCGCCTTCCCGCGCGGCGCGCGTCCTTGACTTTCGCGACCCCGGTAATTTATTCTGACCATTCGCTTTGGCCGCGCGGCCGCTATCAAAATGGGGGATCTTTCGCGCCCAAGACCGGAATCCGTGGAAAGGTCGCTCGATTCCACCTTGGAAAGCGTGGACCAGGCCGAAGACCTGGCGGTCGGCGTGGCGCGGCGGGCCGGGTTCGATGAAGAAGATCTGATCAAGATTGGGCTGGCCGTGCGCGAGAGCATGGTCAACGCGGTGGTGCATGGCAACCGGTACAACACGAATAAGAAGGTGCGCTTTTCGGTTAGCACGAACGCCAGCCGCTTCACGGTGCGGATCGCCGACGAGGGCGAAGGTTTCGACTATACCCACCTGCCGGACCCGCTGGCGCCGGAGAACCTGCTGCGCACCTCCGGCCGCGGCATTTTTTTGATCCGGTCGTTCATGGACGATTTTCATGCCCGGCGTTTGGAGCTGGGAGGAACCGAAGTAACTTTAGTAAAGTTCGCGGTGTCTAAGTAGATTCTTGAAAATTCCAGGAGGATATTCAGTGAGCGTTAAGTTGAGTACTCGGCAAGTCGGCGACGTCGCCGTGATTGACGTGGCTGGGCGGATCACTCTCGGCGAAGGGTCCAGCGCGCTGCGCGAAACCCTGCGGGACATGGTGAGCAAGAACCAGAAGAAGATCCTGCTCAACCTGGGTGAGGTCTCCTACATTGACAGCTCAGGCATCGGCGAGCTGGTATCGGGTTTTACCACGGTGACCAACAGCGGTGGGCAATTGAAGCTGCTCAACCTGAACAAGCGGGTGAAAGACCTGCTGCAGATCACCAAGCTGTACACCGTCTTCGATGTTCACGAAGACGAAGCCGGCGCCATTCGCAGCTTTGCGTGAGGAAGAGCGCGGCCGAGTGTCAGGAGGCTCGTTTCGCAACAACTTTACGCGCCGCTCCCAACGGGGTGCCTTCTGGGCCCGGCCCTGATGCGCATCGGAGCCGCGACCGCCAGGGAGCGGTTGCTGGCGATTGCGCCGGCTACTTTCTGACGCGGCTAACCGCCGCCCACGAACTGTACGATTTCGATCTGTGCGCCGGCCTCGACCACCGTGTCGCTCCACTGTGCTTGTTTCACGATGCGGCGATCGAGTTCGACGGCCACGCGCGCGGGATCGAGTCCCAGGCGACCGAGCAACTCCAGCAACGTTTGCTCCGAGGCCACGGTGCGCCCTTCGCCATTGATGACAACGGGGATTTCCATCGCTGGTTGACACTCTCGTTTTGCAACCATTATAGTCAAATTTAGGCCGCAACTTTCCGGATCGCATGCCGCAATCCTACACTGAGGTGTACTTTCCTGTCCTGGTACAGGCCCTGCTGGCCATGGCCGTGGCTGCCGGCCTGATCGCTGTCTCCTACTTGCTCGGCAAGCGCGTGCGCAATCGCGTCAAGGACATGCCGTACGAATCGGGCATCGTTCCCACCGGCGACGCGCGGCACCGCTTCAGCGTCAAGTTTTATCTGGTGGCGATGCTCTTCATCCTCTTCGATATCGAAGCTATCTTTCTCTATCCTTGGGCGGTGGTGTACCGCGAACTGAAGATGTTCGCGTTCGTCGAGATGCTGGTGTTCGTGGTGCTGATTCTTTCCGGATTCTTTTACATCTGGAAAAAGGGCGCCCTCGATTGGTCTCCCGATTCCACCAGGGACGGAAAACGGTAACTGTCGATATGCTTCCCGATCCGTTGCGCGAACATGCTCTGGCTCTTGCGGTCGAAGCCTTTGACGCCGATGCCGTCACCGGCGGCAAGTTCGACCGCGGCGAGCTGACGCTGGAAATCGCAGCGCCCAAGATTGTGAGCATCTGCGGGTTTCTGAAGTACGATCAGAAGTTTGTGCGTTTGAGCTCGGTGACCGCCGTGGACCGCTATCCGGCCGAGCCGCGCTTCGAAGTGGTCTACCATCTGCATTCCGTGGAGAAGAACCAGCGGGTTCGGGTGAAATGCCGCGTGGGTGGCTCGGGTCCAGCCATCGAGAGCGTCACTTCAGTGTGGCGCGGAGCCAACTGGTATGAGCGCGAAGTGTTCGACCTGTTCGGTATCCGCTTCCTGAATCATCCCGACCTGCGCCGGATTCTGATGCCGGACGATTGGGAGGGCCACCCGCTGCGCAAGGACTACCCCATCACCGGCGCGAGGATCTGACCATGAGCGAACCGGACACGCCAGGAATCGCTGCCACGCTGGAGAGCGAAGAGCCCGCCACCGGCAGACGCACGCTGGTGCTCAATATGGGCCCGCAGCATCCTTCCACGCACGGCGTGCTGCGGCTGCTGATGGAACTCGATGGCGAAACCATCGTGCATTGCCAGCCTGACATCGGCTACCTGCACACCGGCATCGAAAAGGAATTCGAAGTCAAGCTCTATCAACAGGCGGTCACGCTCACCGACCGGGTGGATTACCTGGCGCCGCTGTCGAATAACTTGGGGTGGTGCCTGGCGGTAGAGAAACTGCTCGGCCTGGAGATTCCGCCGCAGGCGCAGTGGATGCGGGTGATGCTGACGGAACTGACGCGCCTCAACAGCCACCTGGTCTGGCTGGGCACTCATGCCATCGATATCGGCGCCATGTCGGTCTTCCTCTACTGCTTCCGCGAGCGGGAAGACATCCTGCGCATCTTCGAAATGTTCTCCGGCCAGCGCATGATGACCAGCTACTTTCGCATCGGCGGGCTGGCGCTGGAGCCGCCGCGGGGCTGGCAGGAGCGGGTGAGAAAGTTCATCGACGTGTTTCCCAGCCGCGTGGACGAGTACGAGGATCTGCTCACCAACAACCGGATCTGGATCGGCCGCACGCGCGGCGTCGGCGCCATTCCACTCGAAGACATGCTCGACCTGGGCGTCACCGGCCCCATGCTGCGCGCCGCTGGCGTGAAGATGGACGCGCGCAAGGACGCGCCGTATTCCAGTTACGACCAGTTCGACTTCGAAGTGCCGGTGCGCAGTGAAAATGACGTCTACGCGCGCTACCAAGTGCGCATCGCGGAAATGCGGCAGAGCGCGCGGATCGTCCGCCAGGCGATGGAGGGCATGCCCGTGGGCCCGTGGAAGGCCGATTCTCCGCACGTGGTGCTGCCCGACCGCGACAAGATGAAGACCGAGATGGAGGCGCTCATCTACCACTTCAAGATTGTGACCGAGGGTTTCCGCGTGCCCGAAGGCGAGGTCTACCAGGTGATTGAATCGCCGCGCGGCGAGCTCGGCTATTACGTCGTCAGTGACGGCACTGCGCGGCCGCACCGCGTGCATATGCGCACGCCCAGTTTCGGAAATTTGCAGGCCACCCCGCGCATGGTAGAGGGCACTCTGATCGCCGATGTAATCGCCGCTATCGGCAGCATGGATTTTGTGCTAGGAGATACGGACCGTTAAGACGACCATGACATTCTCTCCTGAATTGGAATCCAAATTCGCCAAGCTGCTCGAGAGCTACCCCGCCGGACGCCAGCGCGCAGCGATGATTCCGATGCTGCTTTACGCGCAGGATGAAATCGGGTCGGTGACCGACGAGCTGGTCGAGGAAGTGGCCCAACGCGTCGGCGTGACCCCGATGCAGGTCGACGAAGTGGTTTCCTACTACAGCATGTTGCACCGCCAGCCGCGCGGCAAGTACCACGTGCAGGTCTGCACGAACATCAGTTGCCTGCTGCACGATGCCGACCAACTGCTCGAGCACACCTGCCAAAAGCTCGGCATCGAAAACCACGGCGTCACCGCGGACGGGCAGTTTTCCATCGAAGAAGTGGAGTGCATAGGCGCCTGCTCTTGGGCGCCGGCGATTCAAGTCAACTACGACTATCATCACTTGGTAACGCCCGAAAAACTCGACCGGCTTTTGGACGGCTTGAGGAAGAAGCAATAGAACATGCTGTATAACGAACCCAGCCCGCTCGAAACCAGAGTGCTGTCGCGCCGATTCGGCATGCCGCACTCCGAGTCCCTCGAGACCTACCTCGCAACCGAAGGCTACCAGGCGTTTCTCAAAGCCGCCAAGATGACGCCTGACGAGATCATCAACGAGATGAAGGTATCGAACTTGCGCGGGCGCGGCGGCGCTGGGTTTCCCACCGGCATGAAGTGGAGTTTCGTGCCGCGCACCTCGCCCAAGCCGAAGTACATTGTCGTCAACGCCGACGAAGGAGAGCCCGGCACGTGTAAGGATCGCGTGCTGATGGAAAACGATCCCCACCAGTTAATCGAGGGCGTTCTCATCGCCGGGCTGGCGGTGGATGCGCATGCCGGCTGGATTTACATCCGCGGCGAATACCGCTACCTGATCGATATCATGGACCGCTCCATCGTGGAAGCTTACCAGCGCGGCTGGCTGGGCAAGAACATTCAGGGCACGGGCTTCGATTTCGAGCTCTACACGCACACGGGCGCGGGCTCGTATGAGTGCGGCGAGGAATCGGCACTGCTGGAGTCGCTTGAAGGCAAGCGCGGCGTGCCGCGCATCCGGCCGCCGTTTCCGGCCGTGGTGGGCGCGTTCCAGTGTCCCACCGTGCTGAATAACGTCGAGACCTTTTGCGCCGCGCCCGCCATCATCTTGAACGGCGGCGCGGCGTTCGCGGCGCTGGGCGTTCCCAAGGCCGGCGGCACCAAGTTGACCTGCCTCACCGGCCACATCAACAAACCCGGCGTCTATGAACTGCGGCTCGGCTTCCCGGTCCAGCAGATGATTGAGGAAGTGGGCGGCGGCATGCGCAACGGGAGAAAGTTGAAAGCGTTCATCCCAGGCGGCTCATCGTGCCCGGTGCTGACGGCCGAAGAGTGCGAAGGCGCCACCATGGATTACGATTCCATGGCGCAGCGCAAAAGCATGCTCGGCTCGGGCGGCGTGGTGATCATGGATGAAGACACCTGCATGGTGAAGGCTTGTCTGCGGCTGATGAAGTTTTACTCACACGAAAGCTGCGGCTGGTGCATCCCTTGCCGCGAAGGCACCGCCTGGCTCACCAAGATCATGACGCGGTTTCACTCCGGCGGTGGAATGCCGCGGGATATCGGCCTGCTGGGCGACATCGCGAAGAACATGCTGGGCCGCACGTTCTGCCCGCTGGGCGACGCTGCCGCGCTGCCGATGATTTCCATCGTCGAAAAGTTTCGCCAGGAATTCGAGGATCATCTGAACGGCAAGCCGTGCCCGTTCGAACATTCCGGCCGGATGGTGACGGTGTAATGGCTGACACGGTGAAACTGACGATCGACTGCCACGAGGTGCAAGCGCCGGCCGGTACGCTGGTCATCGACGCCGCCAAGCTGGCCGGCATCGAAATACCCGCGTTCTGCTATTACGAAGGCCTGACGCTCCAAGCCGCCTGCCGCATGTGCCTCGTGGAAGTGGAGAAGATGCCCAAGCTGATGACCGCCTGCACGCTGCCGGTGGCCGAGGGCATGGTGGTTCGCACCGAGACGCCGCAAGTCGCCGCGGCGCGCAAGTACATGCTCGAGTTCCTGCTCAGCAATCACCCGCTGGATTGCCCGGTGTGCGATAAGGGCGGCGAGTGCGAGCTGCAGGACATGGTGTTCCGCTACGGCGCGGGCGTTAGCCGTTATACGGAAACCAAGGTCCATACTCCCGAAAAACAATATTCGCCGGTGGTGTTTTTCGATGCGCCGCGCTGCATCCTGTGCTACCGCTGCGTGCGCATCTGCAATGAAGGCATGGGCGTCAACGCGCTCGGCGTGGTCCAACGCGGCGTGGTCTCGGAAATCGCGCCCAATCATGGCGACCATTTGGAGTGCGACGAATGCGGCGCCTGCATCGACATCTGCCCCGTCGGCGCGCTCACCAGCGGCATCTACCGCTACCAGACGCGGCCTTGGGAGATGACCCACGTCGGCACCATCTGCACGCACTGCTCGGATGGCTGCAAGACCACGCTCGGTACGCGCAACGACCGCATTATTCGCGGTAACAACCGCGATCGCTCCGGCATCAACGGCGAATTCCTCTGCATCAAGGGCCGCTACGGCTTCGATTTCTACGATCATCCCGACCGCTTGCAGGCGCCGCTGGTGCGCATCGACGGTAAGCTGGAAGAGGTTTCGTGGTCGCAGGCGCTGGCCACCGTGGCTGAAAAATTCAAGCAGACGATCGGCGCGGGCGCCTTCGGCATCGTCGGTTCCAACCACACCACCAACGAAGAAAATTACTATTTGCAGAAGTTCGCCCGGGCCGTGCTCGGCACCAACAATATCGATCATCACCGCACCGGCGACGTGGTGACGCTGCTCGATGCGCTGAGCGGCAAATCGGCCGGCCTCGCCACCGTGGCCGACCTTTACGAGCGCAAGGCATTCCTGGTGCTCGGCGCCGATCTCGCCCTGGAGCATCCGCTCGTTTCCTACCAGATCCGCGCCAACTGGCGCCACCACAAAGCGCGCGTTTACGTGGTGACTCCCAAGGCCGTGCGCGAAGACAACTACGCTGCGGCCATTGTGCGCGGCCGCGACTATCAATCGCTGCGCGACAAGCTGAAAGCCGAGCCGGAGCTGGTCATCCTGTTCGACGATTCCTACCAGGGCGGGGAACTGCGCAAGCTGGTGGATTTCGGCGAATCGCTCGGCATTCCCGTGCGCTACGTCTGCCTGGTGGATTACGCCAATTCGCGCGGCGCCATCGATATGGGCCTCACGCCGGAGCTGCTGCCGGGTTACCAGCCCTGCGGCCAGCCCGGCCTGCACCTGGATGAAATGCTGGTCGCCGAGCTGAGCGTGCTGTGGGTGATCGGCGCCAATCCACTGAAGCACGCCGAGCGCAAAGCCGGCTTCCTCGTGGTGCAGGATTTGTTTCTGACCGAGACCGCACGCCAGGCCGACGTCGTCCTGCCCGCCGCCTGCGCTTACGAAAAGAACGGCACCGTTACCAGCGGCACCGGCGAAGTGCAGCGTCTCAAGCGCGCCATCAACACCATGGGCGCCAAACCGGATCTCGAAATCATCGGCTTCATCGCGCGCGAAATGGGAGCCGCGGCCGCGCTCGGGCCCTGGGCTTCCGACGCCGTCTTCGAAGAGATCCGCAAGAACGTTCGCGGTTACGACGTCGCCATGCCGCTCCTCGTCACCGGCGGCGCGGTGCAAACCATGCCGGTCAACGGCCGCGTCGCCGTCTCGATCCCACCCCACCTGGTGCGGTCGGATCGCAATGGCCTGTTCGCGTCGGGCACGCTGGGGCGTTATTCTAAGGTACTGAACTCGGTACTGGAAAGCCGCTTGAGCCGCTAATGGACTCGTTCATCGTCATCAGCCTCATCAAGATATTTGTGGTGTTCGGCGCGCTCATGACCATCCTGGCCTACCTGCAATGGGTGGAGCGGAAGGTGATCGCCCACATCCAGGTGCGGCCCGGCCCCTATCGCGTGGGCCCGCACGGCCTCCTGCAACCTCTCGCGGACGTCATCAAGCTCATCACCAAGGAAGACCTGGTGCCGCCGTATGTCAACAAGCCGCTCTACCTGTTTGCGCCCTTCCTGGCCATCACCATGGCGTTGCTTTCCATCTCCGTGATTCCCTTCGGCCCCGCCATCCAGGTGGCCGGCTACCGGACCTGGATGCAGCTTGCCGACCTCAACTTCGGCGTGCTCTTCATCCTCGGCGTCTCGGCAATTGGCGTGTATGGCATCGCGCTCGCCGGCTGGAGCTCAAACAATAAATACGCGCTGCTGGGCGGTCTGCGCAGCTCGGCGCAGATGGTCAGCTATGAACTGCCGCTTTCGCTCGCCGTTGCCGCGCCGCTGTTGATCTCCAATACCCTGAGCTTGCGCAAGCTGGTGGAGACGCAGGATGGCTGGCTGTGGAACTGGAACCTGTTTCACGGTTTCCAGTACGTGAGCTTCATCGTCTTCCTGATCGCCGCATTCGCCGAAACCAACCGCGTCCCCTTCGACCTGCCCGAAGCCGAAAACGAGCTCGTCGCCGGCTTCCACACCGAGTACAGCAGCATGAAGTTTGCATCGTTCTTCATGGCTGAGTACGCCAACATGATTACCGTGAGCTGCATGGCGACGCTGCTGTTCCTCGGCGGCTGGGTGGCGCCCTGGCCCGCCGCGTATGGCTCCGGCTACGTGCCGGTTGCCGTTTTCGCCGTCGCTGGCCTGGTCGCGCTCTTTCACGGCTTCAACCCGGCGCGCCAGCGCGACCGCTATAGTTTCCCGGTGGTCGGCGTCGTCTTTCTGATCGTCGCGGCGGTTTTCCTGGTGCCGCTCGCCCAGAATATTCTGCTGCCGCTGTTCTGGTTCTGCGCCAAAACCGGCGCCATTCTCTTCCTGTATATTTGGGTGCGCGGCACGCTGCCGCGCTTCCGCTACGATCAACTGATGGGCTTCGCCTGGAAGTTTCTGTTCCCGGTCGCGATGCTCAACCTGCTGGCGACCGGCCTGGTGATCGCCGCTTTTTAATGAGTCTCGTGAAATGGATGTGATTCTCTTTCTCGTCTTCGCGGGGATCGCGGTGGTGGCCGCCATCAACGTGGTCGTGCAGCGCCACCCCATTTCCAGCGCCATCTCGCTGATTGGCGTGATGGGATCGCTGGCCGTGTTGTACCTGCTGCTGGGCGCCGAATTCATCGCCGCCGCGCAGGTGATCGTCTACGCCGGCGCCATCATGGTGCTTTTCGTGTTCGTCATCATGCTGCTCAATGCCGGCGGCGAAACCAAGGCCGGCCGTTCCTTCGTCGCCAGCCTGCTGGGCGTCCCTGTGCTGGTGGCTCTGCTGGCGCTGCTGGCATTTTTCACCGCGCGCATTTACCCGCGCGGCGCCGAGGTGCGCTTCGGCGGCTTCCGCGGCGGCACGGCGGCGGCGGTCGGCCGCGCCCTGTTCACCACTTACTTATTGCCGTTTGAAATCACTTCGATTCTGATCCTGATCGCCATCGTCGGCGCCATCGTGCTGGCGCGCAAGGAGCTCGAATGACGGGGCATGTCCCGCTTTCCTGGTTTTTGATGCTGAGCGCGGTGCTGTTCTCGCTCGGCGTGGCTGGCTTCATTTTCCGCCGGAACATCATCACCATGTTCATGTCGCTCGAGCTGATTCTGAATGGCGTCAACCTCAGCTTCATCACCTTCGCCTATCAGCGGCAGCAGGTGGCCGGCCACCTCTTCGCGTTTTTCGTGATGGTGGTGGCGGCGGCTGAGGCCGCGGTCGGCCTGGCGATCATTTTGACCGTTTTCAAAAACCGCGGCACCTTGAATATCGACGACGTGGACTCGATGAAGAACTGACACCCGACCGATGCAACTCTGGCTCATACCGATCCTTCCGCTGGCCGGCTTTCTCATTAACGGCCTGTTCGGCCGCCGCTTTTCCAAGGGGCTCGTCAACACGTTTGCCATCGGCAGCGTGGTCCTGGCCTTTCTGTGGGTGCTGAAAACCCTTTGGGGCCTGGGTGCGCTTCCGGGCACTTACACCGAGCATTATTTCACCTGGATTCAAAGCGGCACCCTTTCGATCGGCGCCGATTTTTCGGTCGACCGCCTCACCGCCGTCATGCTGCTGGTGGTCACCGGCGTCGGCGCGCTCATCCACGTTTACTCCATCGGCTACATGGCCCACGAAGGCGGCTACTACCGCTTCTTCGCCTTCCTCAACCTCTTCATGTTTTTCATGCTGACGCTAGTGCTGGCCGCCAACTACCTGGTGATGTTCGTCGGCTGGGAGGGCGTCGGGCTGTGCAGCTACCTGCTGATCAGCTTCTATTTCGATAAGAAATTCGCCACCGATGCCGGCAACAAGGCGTTCATCGTGAACCGCATCGGCGATTTCGGCTTCTCGCTGGCAATGTTTCTCATCTTCCGCCAGTTCGGCTCGCTCGATTTCGCCCACGTGTTCGCGCAGGCGCCCGCCGCGCCGGTCGGGCTGCTCACACTCATTGGCATACTGCTGATGTTCGGCGCGTGCGGTAAGTCCGCGCAGATTCCGCTCTACGTCTGGCTGCCCGACGCCATGGCCGGCCCCACGCCCGTCTCCGCGCTCATCCACGCTGCCACCATGGTCACTGCCGGCGTTTACATGACGGCGCGCTCGTGGGTCATTTACACGCACGCTCCCATCGCCATGGACGTGATCGCCTATATCGGCATCGCTACTGCGTTCGTCGCCGCCACCATCGGCCTGGCGCAGAACGATATCAAGAAGGTCTTCGCGTACTCCACCGTTTCGCAGCTCGGCTACATGTTCCTGGGTGTCGGCTGCGGCGCCTTTTCAGCCGGTATCTACCACCTGATGACACACGCATTTTTCAAGGCGCTGCTGTTCCTTGGCTCGGGCGCGGTCATCCACTCTCTTGCCGGCGAACAGGACATGCGGAAGATGGGCGGGCTCCGCACCAAGATTCCCTGGACCTTCTGGGTGATGCTCTGCGCTTCGCTCGCCATCGCCGGCTTCCCGTTCACGTCCGGCTTTTTTAGCAAGGATGCGATTCTGCTGGCGGCCGATCATCGCGCGCCGTGGCTCTACTGGGTCGGCACTTTCACCGCCGGCCTGACCGCGTTTTACGTCTTCCGCGCGTTCTTCATGACCTTCTTCGGCCGTTATCGCGGCCGGCAGGAGCACCCGCATGAATCGCCGCCCGTGATGGTGGTTCCGCTGGTGATTCTCGCGGCGCTCTCGCTGGCCGGAGGCTATCTCTTCAAGCTCCCCGACTTCTTGCGCTCCATTTTTCCCGCGGCCGAAGTGCCGGAGGAATTTGGCCCCATGGCCATCGCCAGCGCCGCCGGCTTGCTCGGCATCGCGCTCGCCTACCTGATGTACGTGGCCCGGCCGGGCATCCCCGATGCCATCGCCAACGGCGCCAAGGGCCTTTACACGCTCGTCTACAACAAGTACTTCGTGGATGAGATTTACGACGCGGCGGTGGTCAGGCCCCTGGTGAACGGCTCACGCGTGGTGCTCTGGAAGGGCGTCGACGTCGGTGTCGTCGATGGCGCCGTCAACGGCATCGGCGCGCGCGCCAAGGGCATCGGCGGCGTGCTGCGGTTGGCTCAATCCGGCAACGCGCGCAGCTACGCCACCTGGGTGGCGCTGGGCGGGGTGCTGGTGATCGTCCTCATGATTGCGGGAGGCCTGCGATGAACCTCCTCTTGCTCGTTCTCCTGCTCCCGGCCGCCGGATTCCTGATCGCGATGGCGCTGCCGCGCTCCTCGCCGGCATCGAGCCGCTACTGGGCGCTGGCGATCTCGCTCGCCACCTTTGTCGCCTCGCTGGCCCTGCTCGGCTGGTTCGACCGCGCGCTCGCCGGCGATCAATTCACCATCGATCTGCCCTGGATCGCATCGCCGGAGATCCGTTTCCACATCGCCGCCGATGGCATCAGCTTCTGGCTGGTGTTGCTCTCCACCTTCCTCACCCCCATCTGCGTGTTGATAAGTTGGCGCCACATCCAGAGCCGCGTCAAGGAATTCTTCGCTTTCCTGCTGCTGCTCGAATTTGGCCTGGTGGGTGTTTTCCTCGCCCAGGACCTGTTTTTGTTTTACGTGTTTTGGGAAGTCAGCCTCGTCCCCATGTATTTCCTGATCGGCATCTGGGGCCACGAGCGCCGCATTTACGCCGCGGTGAAATTCTTCCTCTACACCATGGCCGGCTCGGTGCTGATGCTGGTGGCGATCATTTATCTCTACAATCGCGCCGGCACCTTCGGCTACGCCGCCATCTTGGATCAACTTGCGAGTGGCCGCCTGGTCTTCAGCCCATTCGAGGAGATGCTGCTCTTCCTGGCCTTCTTCGTCGCCTTCGCCATCAAGGTGCCGCTGTTTCCGCTCCACACCTGGCTGCCGGACGCGCATGTCGAAGCCCCGGTCGCCGGTTCCGTCATGCTGGCCTCCGTCATGCTGAAGATGGGCACTTTCGGAATTCTGCACTACGCGCTGCCGCTGTTTCCCAGCGCCGCGCGGCGCTGCGCTCCGTGGATTGTGGTGCTGGCCATCATCGGCATCATCTACGGCGCGCTGGTCGCCATGGTGCAGCCGAATTTGAAAAAGCTGGTGGCCTATTCCTCGGTCAGCCACCTCGGCTTCGTTGTGCTCGGCATCTTTTCTTTCACCCAACTGGGATTCGATGGCGCGGTCTACCAGATGCTCAATCACGGCATCTCCACCGGCGCGCTGTTCGCGCTGGTCGGGCTGATGTATGAGCGCCGCCATTCGCTCGCCATCGAAGACTACGGCGGCGTCGCTACCGCCGCGCCGTGGCTTGCCAGCGCCTTCCTCGTCACCACGCTCGCCTCCATCGGCCTGCCCCTGCTGAACAACTTCGTCGGCGAATTCCTGGTGCTGCAGGGCGCCGCCCTGGCCAATTTCAAATGGGCCGTCTGGGCGGCGCTGGGCGTCATTCTCTCCGCTTGCTACATGCTCTGGATGTACCAGCGCGTCTTTTACGGCGAGTTGACCGAGAAGGTGCGGTCGCTCATGCCCGACCTCAACCTGCGCGAGTGGGCCGTCGTAATTCCGATGATCGCCATGATGGTCTGGATGGGCGTCTATTCGAAAACGTTCCTCGACCCCGTCGGCAAGACCACCGCCCGCGTGCTCGAGCAAACCCAGGTCAATGTTCCTTACCGGGTGGATCTTCGCATGCCTGCGCGCACGGAGGTGAGCCGTGCCCGCTAGCCCCATGTTCAATCCCGCCGACCTGATCCGCTTCCTGCCGGAGATCATCCTCACCGTGATGGGCACCTTGATGATGGTAATCGATCCGCTGCTCGGCCGCCGCGAGTCCAAACTCTACGGATCGCTCAGCCTGGCTACCCTGGTGGCCGCCATCGCCGCCGCCGTCTACGCTTACACCGAGCCCGGCCCGGCCTTCGGCGGCATGCTCATCGTGGATGGCTTCGCCACTTTTTTCCGCGTGCTGGTTTTCGGCGTCGGCATCCTCACCATCCTGCCTTCATTCAGTTTCCTCGCGTGCCAGCAGGCCGAAACCAGCGAGTTTCACGTTCTGTTGCTGTTCTCCATCGCCGGCCAATCGATCATGGCCGCGGCCAACGACCTCATCATCATCTTCATCGGCCTGGAGATCTCGTCCATCGCCAGTTACATCCTGGTTGGCTATCTTCGTGACGATAAGCGTGCCAATGAAGCCGCCCTCAAGTATTTCCTGCTCGGATCGTTCGCCACCGGTTTCTTCCTCTACGGCGTGGCGCTGATCTATGGCGAAACCGGCAGCATCAATCTCAGCGTAGTGCACTCGGTTGTCGTCGGTCCCGACGCCCCCTTGCCGGTCATGGTTGGCCTGGCGGCGGCGCTGATGTTCGTCGGGCTGGCCTTCAAGGTCTCCGCTTCCCCATTCCAGATCTGGGCGCCGGATGTGTATCAGGGCGCGCCCACGCCGGTCACCGCATTCCTTTCCACCGGTCCCAAAGCGGCTGCGTTCGCCATCTTCCTGCGCATCTTCATGACCGCGTTCGCGCCCATCGGCCATTCCTGGGGGCCACTGGTGTGGGCCTCCGCGCTGCTTTCCATGACCATCGGCAATTTCGCCGCGCTGCTGCAATCTAACGTCAAGCGGATGCTGGCCTACAGTTCCATCGCGCACGCCGGCTACGTGATGGTAGCGCTGGCGGCGCGCTCGGAAATCGGCACCGCCGCCGTCATGTTCTATCTCGCCGCTTACGCGTTCATGAACGTGGGTGCGTTCGCCGTGGTCAGCCACCTCTCCGGCAAGGGCGAGCAATATCAGAGCGTCGACGATTTCGCCGGCCTCGCCCAGAAACAGCCGTTCATCGCGGCCATGCTTTCCATTTTTCTGCTCTCGCTTATCGGTGTGCCGCTCACCGGCGGGTTCTTCGGCAAGTTCTACATCTTCAAAGCCGCCTTGGAATCGCACCTGGTGTGGCTCACCGTGCTTGGCCTGCTCACCAGCGCCGTGGCCGCGTATTATTACCTGCGCCTTCTGGTGATGATGTATTTCCGCGAACCCGGCGACGCCGTGGCGAAGGTTGAGCCGCTCACGCCCGCGCTCTCCGCGGCCCTCATCCTGCCTGCCATCGGTACACTGTTTCTCGGCATCTTCCCTGGCTGGGTGCTGGATTTCGCGGGCCGTTCCGCCAGCTTGGTGAAGTGAGGATCGGCTGACGAGGGTAGTGAAAGTGGCCTTTTGCTGATAAATGCCATAGCGATCGTGTTCGATGTGCGCCGCACAAAGCATACGGGGCGCTGTAGTGTTTTTTGGGCCCGTGGGGTCTTAGTAACATGAGCACAGTGACCATCCTGGAAATGCGATTCTCGCGACGTGAGGTCATGACACGTTGACCGATCGCGAAAAAGACTCGCTCGCCGCCCAGGTCTTGGCTGTCATCCGCGCTCGCTTCGACCCGCCCAGTCCCGCTGAAACCGAGGACATTCTGGAACGCGCCCGCCGCCGGGCCGAAGCGCCGCCTCCCGCGCCCGCGCCCGTTCCCGCGCCTTCCACGCCGCCCGGCCCCGCACCCGATATGCGCCGCGTTGACCGGTGGCTGTTCGCCGCTGGCGCCGTGCTGCTCGCCCTTTACTTCTACCGCCTGACGCGGGCTTCCCTCCATGTCTATTTCACGCCCGACGATCTGATGAACCTGTACCGTTCCTGGATTTTTTCCGCCGGCCATCTCTTCAAGGCCAACCTCCTGTTCTTCCTCAATTCCGATTTCGGACGCCCCATGGGCAGCGTGTGGTACCGTTTGATTTTCGATTTCGCCGGCTTCCACCCTTTCTGGTTTCATGCTTCGAACCTCGCCATCCTGGCAGCCAACATCTGGCTGACGTACGCTGTGGCGCGCCGCCTCGCGGGATCGCGCGAGATCGCCGCCCTCACCGCCCTGGCGATGGCCTATCAGTATCGCCTCGGGTGGATCTACTTCGACACCGGATTTATCTTCGACGTCCTCTGTTATTTCTTCCTCTTCGCCGCCTTCGCGCTGTATCTGCGCGCGCGTTCGCAAGGTGCCGAGCTGCGGCGCTGGCAATGGGCGGCCCTTTTTGTCCTCTACATTTGTGCCTTGAATTCCAAGGAAATGGCGGTGATGCTGCCAGCGTTTCTGGGGTGCTATGAGCTGCTTTACCATCCGCCCCGCAATTGGCAGCTTGCATCGCTCTACCGTTGGCTGCTCCGCGAAGGCCGCGCCACGCTCCTCACCGGCGCTGTGGCCGTGCTCTTTGTCATTGGCAGATGGATAGGCCCTCAGTCGCTCGTTTCCAACCCCGCCTACCGGCCGTCCTTCAACTGGACTCAGTTCATGCTGACCAGCCGCCACTTCGCGGGAGACTTCCTGGGCGTGCCGGACTGGCCTTCTTGGGAAGTGCTTCTGCTCTGGACCGCTCTGGCCGCCATCGCCTGGGCCCTGCGGTCGCGCGTGTTGGGCTTCGCCTGGCTGTTCCTGATGCTCAGCCCGCTGCCCATCGCCTTCATCCTGCCGCGCGGAGCGGCCCAGTATTATGTGTGCCTGTTTGGCTGGATGCTTTTCGCCGCCGTCCTGCTGGTGAAGGTCGCATCGTTTTTTACGGGCGATGTCCGGCTTCCCGAATGGTGGTTGGCGCGTGTGCGCGGCGCGGCTCTGTTCGTCGTCTCCATGTTGATTCTCTATTCGGCTTACAAGCCCCTGGGCTACGGTATATTCAGCAGCGCATCCAAGGAGGCGCCGGAAAACCGCAACACCGTTGCCCAGCTTCATGCCGTCGCGCCCGCCATCCGCCATGGCAGCCGCCTTCTGTTCTTGAACGATCCTATCTGCCCGGACTGGTACAACCTGATCTTCATCGTGCAATTGAGCTACAACGATCCCAGCCTGCGCGTCTTCCGCGTCAAGGAAATGAAGCAGCCCCCGACCGCCCAGGAGATCGCTTCCTACGATTACGTCTTCGACTACCACGATGGCCGCTTCTTCGAGCTGAACCCCCCCGGCTCCTGACCCGTAGGGGCCGGCGCGGCCCGCGCGGCCGGAATCGGCCTGCTCTTGTGTAAGGCCGTAAGGACGTAATACGGTATACTGTAATCGCGGATATCATGATCAGCAAGATCACCAGTAAAGGCCAGGTTACGTTGCCGAAGAAGGTCCGCGACAAGCTCAAGGTTCGGCCCGGGGATTACCTGGCCTACGACGTTGTCGGAAACACCGTGAGACTCCGCAAAGCGCAGCCGCTGGATCTCCCTTGGCTACGCGCGATTTCGCCTACGCTCGCGCCGGAGTGGGACTCGCCTTACGATCACGAGAATTTCGATGACCTGTGATGTTTTCGACGTCGTCGTGGTTCCGTTCCCGTTCACCGATTCAGCGGCCGCCGTCAAGCGCCCGGCCCTCGTGCTCAGCCGCCGGTCGTTCAACCGTCACGGGCACACAGTGCTGGCGATGATCACGGATTTGCGCAATGCGCCGTGGCCGCTCGACATCGAAATCGACGCTTCGGCCGCGGGCTTGAAAATGGCAAGCGTCGTGCGCATGAAGCTCTTCACCTTGGACAACCGTCTGCTTACCGGCAAAATCGGGCGTCTCAAGCCCGCGGACCGGTCCCCGATGATGGCAGCACTTACCGCACTGCTGCCAATAGCTGATTGACCGCCGGTCGCCAATCAGGTAGGACAGACCATCGGTTCTCGTGGTCTGTCACGCCCCGGCAAAGCGCGCTGCCTTGACGGACCGCACAGACCGATCGTCTGTGCTGCCCACGCCGCTATGCGCAATGCAGCGCCCGCGATGGCTCAATCCGCGTGGCGCGCAGCGCCGGGACGTAGCTGGCGGCCACCCCTACCAGCCCCAGCAGCAATGCCGCCGCGGCGAGCGTCGCCGGGTCCGTTGGGCTCACCTGGATCAACATGCCGTTTACCGCCCGCGCAGCCAAAACTGCCGCGGCCGCTCCCGCAGCCAGGCCCGGAAGCAATAGCTTCAGGCCCTCCCGCACCACCAGCCCGCGCACATCGCTCGGCTGCGCGCCCAGGGCCACCCGGATTCCCAACTCCTGCGTGCGTTGGCTCACCGCGTAGCTCATCACCGAGTACAGCCCGATGGCCGCCAGCAGCACGCAAATCAGCCCCACCACGCTCATCAGCGTGGCCGCCACCGTTTGCGGATACAGCGAGGCCGTCGCCGCTTCCGCCAGCAGCTTGGTGCTGAATACCGCGTCCTGGTTGAGCGCCAGCGCTTCGCGCCGCAGCACCGGAGTCATCTGCATCGGATCGCCCGCCGTCCGCAGAAACACGGAGAAGTTCAGCCCCGGCCGGAACCACTGCCGGAACGGCAAGTAGAAGAACGGCAGCGGCGCCTCCGCCAGGCTGTGGTACTTGCTGTCTTTCACCAGCCCCACCACGATCGCCAGGTCGCGCTCCAGCTTCAGCTTGCGGCCGATCGGGTCGCGGCCGCGGAAGAAATGCCGCGCGAACGTCTCGTTGACGATGATCCGCACCTCCGATGCATGCTCATCGTCGCGGTCGGTGAACTCGCGTCCCTCCAGCAGCGGAATCCGCATGAACTGGAAGTAGCCGGGAGGAATCGTCGCGCGGTGGATCAGCATCTGTTCGTTGGGTGCGGGCACGTAGCCCTCAATCTCCAGTTGATGCCACGGCGCCGACCCGACCGGCGATCCCAATGGCACCACATCAGAGTACGTCACGCCCAATACGCCCGGCTCGGCTTCCAACCGCTCGCGCAACTTGCGGCAGAAGTCCCACTGCTGCTGGGCCGAGTAGCCTGCGTACGACAAGTAAAACTGCGACACGGAGACATTGTTCATGTCGAACCCTGGCCGGATGCCCACCGTGTTCCGGAAGCTGCGGTAGAAGAGCCCAGCACCCACCAGCGCCACCATCGCCAGCGCCACCTGCGCCATCACCAGCATCCCGCGCAGCCGGTGCGAACGAGTCCCGGAGCCGCCGCTGCGTCCGCCTTCCTTGAGCGCCTCGTTCAGGTCCGCGCGAACGGAAAACAGTACCGGGGCCATGCCTGAGATCACCGTGGCGACTGCCGCGATCAGCACCGTGAAAGCAAGTGTGGGAAGATTCACTCCGCCGCCGAGGTCCAGCGGCACATCAATCCTCGGAGCCAGAAACAGCAGCGCTGGCCCTATCCACATCACCAGGATCACGCCCACCAGCGCTCCCGCCCCGGCCAGAATCAGCGTCTCGGTGAGCAACTGCCGCGCCAGCCGGCCCCGGCGCGCTCCCAGCGCCAGCCGGATGCCGAATTCCTTCTGACGTGAAACCGCCCGCGCCAGCAACAGGTTGGCCACGTTGGCGCATACGATCAGCAGCAGCAGGGCACACACCGCCATCAGGATTCGCAAGGGCTTCAACAGCAGGCCCTGGAGGCCGAGGTGCCCCGCCCACACCGGCAGCACGGTGGCGTTCACACCTCTATTGGTACCCGGAAACCACGCAGCCAGACGCCGGGCCACGGCCGCCACCTCTGCCCGTGCCTGCTCGATCGTTACGCCCGGCTTCAGCCGGATGATGGTTGACGTCAAGTCACGGGTGGCGCGATAAGTTAGAGTCCCGTCCCCGGTTCCCATCTCCGGCGCCATCGTGATCGGCATCCACACATCGAACACCACGCCCACCAGGCTGCCGTGGAACTGGGGTGGCGCCACGCCTATAATCGTCAAATCGTGCCGGTTCAGCCGGATGATTTTGCCCAGCACCTTCGGATCGGACTGATACCGGCTGCGCCACATGGCATAGCTGATCACCGCTACCGGATATGCGCCCGCCTGGTCGCCCCCTTCGTCCGGGCGAAACGTGCGCCCCAGCACCGGCTTCACTTGCAGCACGTCGAAATAGTTGGCCGAGACCAGTTCCGCCCACGCGCGCCCGGTCCTGCCGTCCGCCCCGATGCTTAACGGTGTGAAACGCCCCAGCGCCACGCCGGAAACCAGCCGCAGGTTGTCGCGGTAGTCGCGGTAGTCCAGGTACGACGTGTTCACCAGGTGCTCGCCGGCGGGCGTCACCGTCTCGATCAGCGCCAGCCGGTCCGGATGCCCCACGCCGGGAAACGGATGCAGCAGCACGGAGTCGATCCAACTGAACACGGTCGCGTTGACTGCGATGCCCAAGGCGAGGGTGAGCACGGCCACCACTGTGAAGCCTGGGCTGCTTCGCAGCATCCGCAGGCCGAACCGAGTATCTTGCCAAAGGGCTCGCATACCGCCCTCTCGAACCGCAATTTCCGGCCCGCGCCTAAGTTGTTGCATCCACAGAACATGTCGCCCGTCGCCTGTAGCACTTCCGGAACTGATTGTCCGAAATCGGTCATCCGGCCCGCGGCCCGCCGAGCCGCCTCAAACCGTCGCCGGAGTCTCGCTCGTGCGTATCACTGCCGGCAGCCCCAGCCGCCGCCGGCATTCATCCAGCATCGATGCCGTGCGCGTGGCGCCGGAGCGCGTTACGCCCACCGCGCGCACCGCCAGCAGCGCGTCCAGATCGCGAATGCCGCCGGCCGACTTCACCTGCACCCGCGGCGCAGCATGGTTCCGCATCAGCACCAGGTCTTCGATGGTGGCGCCCCCGCTACCGTAGCCTGTGGATGTCTTCACCCAGTCCGCATCCAACTCGCTCGAAACTTCACACAGCCGGATTTTCTGCGCGTCGTTCAGATAGCAATTCTCGAAGATCACCTTCACTTTTTGCCCGGCGGCGTGGGTCACCGCGATCACCGCCGCCAGATCGTCGTGGACGTATCTCCAGTCGCCGCTCAGCACCGCGCTGATATTCACCACCATGTCCAGTTCCTGCCCGCCGTCGGCCAGCGCCCGCTCCGCCTCGGCCACTTTGACGGCCGTGGTGTGGCAGCCGTGTGGGAAGCCGATGGTGGTGCTGGTTTTCACTTGGCTCCCCGCCAGCATCTGCGAGCAGCGGCCGAGGTAATAGGGGAGAATGCAGACGCTGGCCACGTCATAGTCCAGCGCCAGCCGGCAGCCGCGTTCCAGCTCCACCGCCGTCAGCGTCGGGTTCAGCAGTGAATGATCGATCATCTTGGCGATGTCTTCGTAGGTGTAGTCCATCCCTCGGCTCTCCTCTTGCCGCGCGCGCCGCCGCTCCTACCGCTGGCCTTTGCTCAATTCCAGCGATTTCTCGAGGTCCGCATTGCTCCCGGCCGTGTCGCCCAGCCCGCGCCGCGCCGCGGAGCGGTTCTGGTAAGCATTGATGTAGGTCGGATCGATGCGAATGGCGTTATCGAAATCGCTGAGGGCTTCCGTGAAATGCTTCAGCCGCAGGTGTGCGTAACCGCGCGCGTTGTAAGCCCGCGACGCCGAGGGGTCGAGCTCGATCGCTTCGCTGAGCGGAGCAATCGCCTCCTCGAATTTCCCGTCCTGGATCAGCTTGCGCCCTGCCGCTTGGTCGGCGGCCGACGATTTGCCGGCCTGGGGCGCCGTCTTCGGCGCCGCCATTGGCTTCAGTACCGGCTTCGCCACCGGAGCCGGCGGTTGGGGCGGTGGCGCCGCACTCAGCTTCGGTGGCGCCGCAGCGGCGATGGGTGCCGCTGAAGTGGCCGCCGCAAGCGGGGGAGCCGCTGGGGCTGGCGCTGCCTTGGTCGCGGCGGCCTGGGGGGACGCGTTCGTTGTTGGCGTGGCCGCTGTCTCGACCTTCGCCTCCGCCTTCGCGGGTGCCGCTGCCGGCGCGCCCGGCAGATTCACTGAAACCGTGTCCGGCATCGTCTCCTTGGCGCGCGCGGCGTCGATCTCTTGTTGCACTTTCCTCTCCGCCATCGCCAGCAGTTGCCGGGTCTCCGCGTTTTCCGGCTCCAGCAGCGCGGCGTGCTGCAAGTCGGCAACCGCCTCATCGTAGCGTCCCAGCAGGATGTAGTCGCCCCCCCGCGCCCGCCACGCTACCGCCAATGCTGGATTGAGCGTGATTGCCGTCGTGCGGTCGGCAAGCCCTTTTTCGTGTTCTCCCAGTGCGTGGTAGGACGCGGCGCGGTCGATGTAGGCCTCGGGGTTCTTCGGGTCCACCTCCACCGCGTGGTTGCGGTCCCGCAGCGACTCCTCGAATTTCCCTTGCTGCGCAAAAACCGTGCCGCGCGCCAGGTACAGGCGCACATCTTTCGGGTCCAGGCGGATGGCTTCCGTGTAATCCGCCGCCGCTCCGTCCTTGTCGTCGAGCACCTCTTTCACCGCGCCTCTCGTGCGCAGCGCGCGCACGTCCTCCGGCCGCAGCCGCACCGCCGTGTCCAGGTCCGCCAGCGCGTGCCGGTAATCGCTCACGGCGGCGTACGCCAGCGCCTGCTCGATGTAAACCTCCTCGTAATCGGGGCGGACCCGGAGGCACGAATCGAAGGCTTCAATCGCGTCGCGGAAGCGCCTCTCCGCCGCCCGCGCCATGCCCAGGCCTTTATCCGCGTCCGTGTTGTCCAGCCGCAGCGCCAGAGCCCGCGTGAAATCCGTCGCCGCCTTTTCGTAATCTCCCAGCGCCAGCTCTTCGTTTCCTCGCCCGGCGTACACTTCCGTACGTTCCAGCTTCATGCCGATCGCGGTGGTGTAGTCCTGAATGGCGCGCGCGCTGTCGCCCGCTTTGGCGAAGTAGTCGCCGCGCGCCCAGTAACCTTGCGCGTCGCCCGGCTGCAAGCTCACCGCCTGTTCCAGGTCGGCATGGGCCCGGTCGCGGTCGCCGCTGGCCAGGTAGTCCAGGCCCCGCGCGCGCAACGCCGCCGCGTTGCCAGGGTCGTCCTCGAGAGCTTCCGAATAGTCGCTGATGGCTTCCTCGCGGCGCCCCGCCTGGTCGGCGCGCTGCCCTCGCTGATACGCCGTTTGCGACTTTCTCTTCTCGGGTTTCTTTTCCGAAGAGAAGCCGGGAACCGTCGCTCCCAGGAATACGAGCGCCAGCCCCAGGTGCGCGAGACAAGACTTTCGGTTTCGCATCGCTTTATGAATTAGTGTACACTCGAAAAGTACCTGATTGTCCGCTGGTGTACGGGAAGCCGGTGCAAATCCGGCGTGGCCCCGCCACTGTAAGCGCGGAGAATCGCCCATTAGAAGTCACTGTTCCAGCAATGGAATGGGAAGGCGGGGCGATTCGTTGATGCGCAAGCCAGGAGACCGGCCAGCGAGACTGTTTACTTTCGGCTCTCGAGGGAGGAGCCTTGAATGCATATACGTCTCCAGGGCCTTGCGGCCTTGCTCCTGCTGTTTTCGGCCGGCCTTCCGGCTGCTTCCCTGAAAGGCACGGTTACCGACCCGTCCGGCGCACCTGTCGTGGGCGCCCAGGTGGCCGTCTCAGTCCCCGCCGGAATCGCTGCCCGCACTCTCACCGGCATCAACGGTTCGTTTGATCTCGATACCGCCGTCGCCGCCGCGCCCGATGCCAGGCTCGTCGTAGCCGCGCCGGGATTCCGCACCGCCGAAATCGCTCTCTCCGCCGTATCGCAGCCGCTGGTGGTCAAACTGGAACTGGCGCCGATCGAGGACGCGGTGAGCGTCGTCGGGTCCGCCATCGACGTTCCGGCCAGCCAGCAAGGCGGCAGCACCAGCATCCTCACCAGTGAAGAAATCCGCCAGAGCAACCAGGCGCAGGCGGTGGACCTGTTGCGCTATCTCCCCGGTATGGTCTTTAGCCAGACCGGATTCACCGGCGGCCTGACCTCGCTCTATCTGCGCGGCGGCTACGACGATTTCAATCTGGTCGAGATCGATGGCGTGCCCGTCAATGGCTTCGGCGGCACCTTCGATTTTGCCCACATCCCGGCCGAGGAATTGGACCGCGTCGAGGTCATTCGCGGCCCTCAATCCGCCGTCGCCGGCGAGTACGCCAACTCCGGCGTGGTCAACTTCGTCACTCGCGAAGCCGGCGCCGCGCCCAGCCTCGATATTTTGTCTGAAGGCGGCACTTACCAGGAGCATCGCTTCGGTATCGCCGGCGGCGACACCCTCGCCGGGTTCGGCATCGCCGCCGCGGTTTCGCGCCTCGACGACAACGGCCCGGTGCCCAACAGTGACTACCACAATCAGAACCTGATGCTCAACCTGCTGCGCCGCTTCCGCAGCCAGTCGCTCAACTTCCATGGCGATTTCGATTCCAACACCGTCGGCGAGCCGGGCCCCTACGGCTCCGATCCCGACCACGACTATACCGGCATCGACACCGTCAGCCGCAGCAAGAACAACTTCTCCGATTACCTGCTCCATTACCAGGTCGACCTGTTTTCGGGGCGGGTTCAGGAGGATCTGTTCGCATCGTTCTTCCTCAACAACAACGGTTACACCAGCCCTTACGGCTTCAGCTTCAACAAAGACCTGCGCGGCCAGGGCGAGTGGCGGATGACGGCGAGTGTCAGGCCTTGGTACACGCTGGCCTTGGGCACGGTCGAGACCGTCGAGGAAGTGCGCAACAGCTACGTCACGGACGCAAGCTCCGATACCTTCCCCATCCGCCGCAACGATACCGCGTTTTACGTCGAGAACCGTTTTCAACTGCCCGGCGGCTGGATGATCAATGCCGGCGTGCGCGCCGAATTTCTGAACACGGGCGCCATTCCTACCGATGGCTACTCGCGTCCGGCCTTTCCCGCCCAGTCCGTCAGCGCGGTCGACCCCAAACTGGCGGCGGCTTACAGCCGCGGCGGCACGCGCCTGCACGCTTCCTTCGGCACCGGCTTTCGCCCGCCCACGGGTTTCGATCTGGCTTACACCGACAACCCGTCGCTCAAGCCCGAGCGCACGCGTGGCTTCGATGCGGGCGTGGAGCGCCGCTTCTTTCACGACACGCTTTCTCTCGACGCAACCTTCTTTTACAACCGCTACTACGATCTGATCGTCATCCTGGGCGGCAATCTCTCCGTGCTCAGCCACTACGAATCCGACAACATCGCCAACTCGCGTGCCCTGGGAACGGAGTATTCGGCCCGGCTCCGGCCCGCGCGCTGGTTTTACATCACCGGCTGGTACACGTGGCTCGATTCGGAAATCCTCTCGCTCAACGGCGCCGCCGGCCTGGCGCCGGCGCCCTTTAGCGTGGGCCAGCAGTTGCTGCGCCGCCCGGCGAACTCGGCCGCCTTTGCCGCCACCTTCACCCGCGGCCGCGTATCGGGGGGGCTGGACGGCTACTTCCGCGGCTCGGTCCTCGATGTCGATCCCAGCTACGGCGCATCCGCCGGCTTGTTTCAAAACCCCGGCTACGCCAACCTGGGCGTCAATCTCAACCTCGCGCTGGGACGCGGCCTCACTGCGTACGGCAACCTGCGCAATGCGCTCGATCAGCACTACGAAGAGGTGTTCGGCTATCCGTCACCGCTCCTGAACTTCGTGGCTGGCTTGAAATGGTCGCTCGCCGCAGCCAAATCCGGAGCAAAATGAGTTTATGAGCAAGGAACAGTTCGATCCGCCTCACCTGACCATCAGCCGCGTCTATACGCGCGGCGGCGACGAAGGGGAAACCGCGCTCGCCAGCGGCCAACGAGTCGCCAAGGACGGGCCGCGCATTGAAGCTTACGGCACGGTGGACGAATTGAACGCCTTCGTGGGCGCAGCGCGCGCCACCGCCGAGGCGCTGGTCGACCGCGACGGCCGCGCCTGGACGCTGGTGCCGGTTCTGCTCCGCATCCAGCACGAGCTGTTCAACCTGGGCTCGATTCTCGCCACCTTGCCCGAAGACGTTCACCCGCGCCAGCCGCGCGTCACCGCCGAAGAAGTGACTCGTCTGGAAACCGAAATGGATCGCATCAATCACGATATGGCGCCGCTCGGTTCGTTCGTGCTGCCTGGCAGCGGCCGCTTGAATGCCGATCTCCACCTTTGCCGCGTCGTTTGCCGCCGCGCGGAGCGCGCCGTGGTGGCCCTGGCCCGCATCGAAAGCGTTCCGCCGGAGGCGATTCGCTACCTCAACCGGCTTAGCGACGCATTTTTTGTTTGGAGCCGCTGGGCAACGCACATCACCGGCGATCCGGAAACTTTGTGGGATCCGAACCATGCCAGTTCGGCTCATACTGATAGATAATCAATTTAAGGAGAACACGAATGAAGAACAATACGTCGAGGCCGCTGGCCGTCGGCCTCACGATCCTGGGTATGCTGGCGCGCCTGGTGCCGCACGCGCCGAATTTCGCGCCGGTGGGCGGCGTCAGCTTGTTTGCCGGCGGCCGGCTCAGCGGCTGGAAGGCTTACCTGTTGCCGCTGGTGCTGATGCTCGTCACCGATCCGCTGGTCGGCGGCTATTCGTTCGCGACTCCGTTCGTATATGCCAGCTTCCTGATCTACGTGTGGATCGGCTCGCGGCTGCGCGCCACCCAAAGCCCGCTTTCCATCGGCGCCGCGGCGACGGTGGGCAGCGTTCAGTTCTTCCTGATTACCAACTTTGGTGTGTGGCTGAGCTCCACTGCTACCTACGCGCACACCGCCGCCGGCCTGATGGCCTGCTATGCAGCGGCAATTCCGTTTTATGGCCGCACCTTGCTGGCCGACCTGTTCTATTCGGCCGCCCTGTACGGCGCCTACGCCCTGCTCAGCCGCCGCATGGCCGCCCAGAATTAGAAGACGCGCGACCCGGCCTACGCGGGCATCGCCCCGCCCGGCCTCCACAGTCCGCGCGCTCCTCGCCGGTCATGCCCGGCGCTCTTCGTATTGGCGTTATGATGAGCTTGGGATGGCGCTGATCGCGGTTTCTGGGCATCCGGGCTGCCGGTTTGAGGAGGTTGCGCGCATCACCGCGCAGAGGCTGGGTTTCGAACTGCTGACGCAGGCGCGCCTGGAGGCTCTGGCCGCGGAGGAATTCGGCTCCGAAGCCCGCGTCCCCGATAAGGCCTGGGCCAGCCTGGCCACTTCCGTCCTGGCGCGCCTGGCCACGGCTCATCACATCGTTTACTGCGCCGCTGGAGGTGAGCTCCAGTCGCGGCACTTCCCCGGTATGCTGCGCGTCCACGTGGTGGCGCCGGAAAACGTGCGCATCGGCAACATCATGCTCGATTGCCGCTTGGAACGGGCCGCCGCCCGCCAGCGCCTGCTCGAGCTCGAAGCCGCCGACCGCGCCAGCCGCAAGGCCAGGTTCGGCAAAACCCGCGCTACCGCCGATCTGTTCGACCTCGTGCTGAATGCTGAAACCGTGAGCAGCGAACAAATGGCCGAGCTGATCGACCGCACCGCCGCCTCGCTCGCCTTGACGGAACGCGGCTTTCTCTCCGCCGCGGCCGAAGCGCAACTTCAGTTCCAGATGCGCCTCCGCCTCGCCCGCTACGGCATCGTGCCGCCCGACAAAATCACCATCCGCAAGAAGCTTTTCGCCAACCCCAGCGAGGAGATGTTCGCCAACCTGCTCGACTTCTATCGCATCGCCTGGGAATACGAGCCGCGCAGCTTCCCCGTCCAGTACGACCGCGACGCCAACCCGACCGAATCGTTCACGCCCGATTTCTATCTGCCCGAATTCGACCTCTACGTGGAACTGACCACCATGAAACAGTCGCTGGTCACTCGCAAGAACCGCAAGGTCCGTTTGCTGCGCGAGCTTTATCCCCACTTGAACATCCAGGTGTTCTATCAGAAGGATTTTGAGAATCTCATCTTCAAGTACGGCCTTGCCCAGCGTCCGGTGACCGCATGAGCGCCGCCTTGCCGCCCGGGATTGAACGGGTCCTGTTCACCGAAGAGGAGATCGGCCGGGGCATCGCCGAACTGGCCGCCCGCATCTCGCGCGACTACGAAGGCAAGACGCTGAAACTGGTCGGCGTTCTGAAAGGCTCTGTGTTTTTTCTCACAGCCCTGGCCCGCTCGCTCGAAGTCCCGGTAAAGATAGACTTCCTGGGCATCTCCAGCTTCTCCAACCGTAGCGGCGCTCCCGGCGTGGTGCGCATCGCCAAGGACCTCGATGACAGCATCGAAGGCGAGGATGTCCTGCTCGTCGAGGATATTGTCGATACCGGATTCACCCTCCGGTATCTCCTGCAGAACCTGGCCGGCCGCGCGCCCAACTCGCTCGCCGTTTGCACGTTCCTCGACAGAACCAGCCGCCGCATCGTGCAAGTGCCCGTCGATTACCGCTGTTTTGAGATTCCCGACCGCTTCGTGGTCGGATTCGGCCTGGATTCTCAACAGCTTTACCGTAACCTGGGCTACGTGGCGGTGCTGAAGCACGAGAAAACCGCGTAACCGCGCCACCCTAGCCATGCCCGGTCCTGACCAGGTCTAACTTCCTGCATCAAAACACTTGAGAATTGCTCGATTGCGGCTCACCACTTAGCTGGATGCGCGAAGCGAATATTGTTAATTCGCACACTGGAAGCGTTTTCTGGCAGCGCCGTACCAGATTTAGTCATCCGGTTTTAGTAATTCGGGATTAGAATAGGAACAGAAATCGGAAAGGTCGTGTGCACCAATGAGGTCTCGGATACTCTTCATTTCCGGGCGTCATGACGATGCCCGCCAACTTTCGCGGATGCTGGGATCTCTTCCCGTTGCCATGGAGCACGTCGAAACCTACCAGCAGGCACGCACTACTCTTCGGCAGTCCGACTACGATGTCCTGTTAACCGAAGCCGTCCTACCCGATGCAAGCTGGCTGGATGTTCTGCATTTGGCCCGCGAGATCCCAGGCGACGTGGAGGTGATCGTCACCGATCCCCACGCCGATGCCCGATTCTGGGCCGAGGCCCTCAACCTGGGCGCGTACGACGTGCTTACGCAGCCATTCTATGCGCCCGAGGTGCGGCGCATCTTGTACAACGCTTGTTCGCGGCCGAACTATCAGGTGTATTCCGCCGCCGTATAGAATTCTCTCCAAGCAAAGAAAGATCACGTCGCCCGGCTCGCCTCTTCGGCGAGCCGGGCGATTCTTCTGCGCATTCCAGGCTCCGGGGCCGTGCCGGACCGTTCGTCATCCGGCTACTTCGGGATTGGCGCGGACTCTGTGCCGCTGTCCTTGAGATACCTCGCTGCCGCCATCTGGCCCCAGGACTTCTCACCGCTGGACGCTGCCTTGATTGCCCTTTGCCTTCTTGATGTTCTCCCGCTGCTTCCGAAAGTTCCTTATTGGAGCCGCGGGTCGCGCACCGCGGCACTTAGCCGCTTGAATAACTGCCGGCTTCTCGTGAGCTTACTGAGTGCAGTGGTCGGCGATCAAGTTGTATTTGATAAAATCAGATCTCTTTTACTGAGTAATGGTCATCTTTCCACAAGTTGACGAAAATCCCACCGGCGCAGCGGTGGAACGCGTTCAGAGAAAACGCGTGGCGAGCCAGCGGAACTCGAACTTGTGGGATACGGATCGCCGGCACTGACCGTCAGATTGCGCGATCCCGAAAAGACAACGCGGTTGCCCGGTGATGGCCCTTCGGTAATCGCTTAGGAAAAAGTCTCGAGGCGCAGGTGTCTAAACGCACTCTTTGCGACGCTTGCGAACGGCTACGCCCAAGCCTAGCAGCGCACCGCCCAGCAACATCATGGTGGAGGGTTCCGCGACCGTATCGGCTTCCGTGTACCGGTTACTTAAATCGACGGCGACCCCGCCGCTGGTTGCGTCGATTATGTTGAAGGTGTCCGTGACATCGAACGCAAACCCATCGAGGCCGGTGATTGCGCCCGAGGGGACGGTGACGCCAGAGGTGTCTGTGATCGTCTCGCTCCCGCTGCCTGTTCCACTGGTTGCATTCACGATCTTCTGCCATGTGGCAACCGCGCCGCCTTCGTCTTGCAGCCCCGCAGTCGCCAGGATGATCGCATAGTTGGCCGGATCCAGGCTTGCCGGAGAAGCGGTTGGGTCCAGCGCAATGTTATATGTCAGTTGGAAGTTGCTAGTGAAGCCGTTGCCGTCATCCAGGTTGAAGAGGACAATCTGGTCCTGCGTGCCGGAGAACCCGAACGTGGCGATTACACCGGAATCGATGCTGCCGGAGGTGATATCGAAATTCGTGAAAATATAGTCTCCGGCTTCGCATCCGCCCTGGCTGATCAGAGTGGTAAATACTATGGACCCGCTGCCACAGGGCTGCAGCGGGTCGGCGCTGGCAATGGCCGACAACACCAAAACCCCAAGCACGAGACCGAGGGCCCTCCGCACTCCGCCATCTCTCTTTGTGCAACGTCCTGTGCTCTCTGGTTTTCTCAATTTGCTGTCACTAACGCCATAGGCGTGGTTCGAGTACTTCTAGGCCCCTCATTTTGGGGCCAGTGTTGAGTCTACTGAACGGGAGTGACTGCGGTCAAGAGTTATTCGGGGTGGTGGGTCCCATTACTTTTTGCTCATTTCTTTTCTTTGTCTGTGGATCTCACAGACTGACGCAAAGATCGACAGAAAATGTTATCCGCATATTCCCATCTGCTCTGGTGACGACGTGCCAGGCGCCGTCTCCCGCCACTAGCCGTTTTCGCTTTCGTACGGCGGCTCTGCACGGAAAAGCCAGTCTAATGGCGCCCGAAGTGCCGTGGCATGCTGGGCGGGCGAAACGCGGGGCGCGGCATGCGCGGCGCCGGGTGGAACGAAGGCGCGCGCGGCTCTCCCCCTCCGCCATGGCCGAAGTGCCGCGCGTTGCGGTCGCCGCCCGGCCCCGAGTATGGGGAATTGCGAAACGAGCCGCTCTTGGAAGCGTATTGCGAATCGCGAAATCCCCCGCTCCTGGCGTAGTTGGAGCCGGCATATCGATCTTGTGTGACCGTGCCCTGCGAGCCGTATTTCGGCGCGCCCGCCGCTTCATCGCGGCCGTAATAGGTCCGTCCGCTGCGCCACGAGTCGCGGTACCCTTCCCAGTCGTAGCGCTCGATCGGCCGATAGGAGCGGTTGAAAAGCAGATCGCGCATCAGCGCGTACTGGCCGTAAAAGACCCAGAAATCGCGTCCGTCGCGATGCTCCCAATAGCCGTACTGATTGGACCCTTGGCCGGGCGGCGCCATGTAAGCGAAACCGGCAGGCTGCGCCACGCGCTCGGCTTCCGAATCGTACTTGCCGGCGGGCTTGTGTTCGATGGCCATGCCCAGGTCGTTGCGCATGGCGTCGTACGTCGGGCCGGAAACATCCACCCAGGCTTCGTCGGACGTGCTGGTGCCGGCTTTAGCGGCTGCGTCATCCACATGCGTTTTTACAGTGCGGATCTCCTGGTCGTAGTGGCGCGCGCCACCCGTGCCGCGCACTTCCATGTCGACCAGAATCTTGTCCCAGTTGTAATAAAGCTGCCCGTCGAGCGACTTCACTTCCTCGGCCCGGCGCGGCAATTCGGAGGCGTCGCTGTGCAGGGTATCTTGCGCCGCCACCAGCGTGGCAAAATCGAGGTGCGCGAAATCGCCGGCCGCCGCCTGGCGGCGCTCGTCGGCGCTCGACTGCCACAGCATGTCGCTCTGCGTGACGACGGCGTGGAGCGCGGCAGCGCGCGCGTCGAGGTCACCCTTCTTCTCCGGCCAATCGGTCTCGCCCTTGGCGACAGTGGCAGTCATCGGCGCCAGGTCGAAGTTGTGGATCGCCTGGTAGTCGCTGCTCATCTGGTCGAGACGCTGGGGCAGCTCGCGCTTCAGCTCGATCCAATGGGCGGCGTCTGTCTGAATCTCCGTGGCCGAGCCGGCGGCGGAGGCGCGCACGCCGCTTTCCTGGGCCAGCAGCGACTCCACCTTCTCCCGGTCCTGGCGGCGATTCTGTCTCTCCAGAAGCGACAGCTCGTCCATCTCGTGCCGCGCTTCCGCAAGCTGCGATTCCGATTGCGCTAGCCCCGCGGGCCACTGGGCCGCGGCCGGGATGGCGTGAAACAACGCGCTCTCCGACGCCACCTCGGAGGTTACCTGGATCTTGGCTTGGTCGACTTGCTGTTGCGCGCTTGCGAGCGAAGCGCGCTCGCTGTCAATCTGCCGGCGCAGGTTGCGCGGCAGATTGTCGAGGCCGGCGGTGAGCACCACGCCGATCGACACCGTCAGCAATACCGCGAGGAATTTGAGTCCGGATCGATTCATCGAATGCCGCCACCTTTCCGGATGCGGCTTAGCTGCCGCCGGTCCCAACCGGCGCGGTCAGCCCTTGGTTCCCCGGTAGATCGTCACGTCGTCGGCGGGGATTCCCCTGTAACGCGTGACGGCGAACGGCTCGGCCTGCTCTTTGCGGATGGCAATCAGTCCGGCGCCGCTCTGCTCCTGAAATTCCCAGCCATAAAATCCCACCGGCTGCGGCTGGTCGCTGCGCGTCGCCCGGATCTCCCGGCTCATCCGGTACATCCAGACCTTGCCGTCGAAATCGAAAGTGTCGCCGGTGTTCTGGCGCTCGTCCATTTGTGCCAGGTCCTCTTCGCTCAGGCCCAGGTCTTCGAGCGTGGGCTGGCGTGCCTCGGTGGCGATGCTGACCGCCTGGTCGGCGTTCGCGTCCACCCGCATCGTCACACGCCGCTCGCGGTAGGGGCCGCTCAATTCGAACCAATTGTGTGTGCCCGCTTGAAACCACGTGCAGCGGTCGGAGTTGAAATCGAGGTCGGTCATGTTGTCACCCGCGCCGGCGATGGAAATCACGTCGCCGGCGCGCGCTTGCGGTGGCTTCAAATTCGCCAGGTCCTCCGCCGGCGCCGCACCGCGCGCCGGGGCTTGAGGTTTCTTGAATAGTTGCATCAGCACCACCACCAGCAAGGCAACCAGAACGCCGGTCAGCGTGAATGTGATCGGGCCCATCCCGGTTTACGCCTTGGCCTTCTCCGTGGTTCGCTCGCCGGTGGTGACCGACGGGCTGCCGCTGGCCAGTTCCTTGGGAATGTAGGGCGGCTTCACGGGCGCTTTGGCGGCTTGCCGCTCCGCCTTGAGCGCGGCCAGGTCGGCGTCCACCCCGTGACCGCTCAGCTCGGCAAATTGCTTTTCCAGGTCCTCGTCGGTGCCGGTCGAAGCCAGTTGGTCGAATGCCTTGGCCGTGGCCTCTTCCTTGGAGACGGTATCCTCGAAGCGGTTGAGCGCGGCAAAAGCGTTATCGGCGTTGCCCACGCCGGCCATGGCTTCGGCCACCTTGCGCTGTGCGGCGGCGGCGTTCTTGCGCGCCACCAGCGTGGTGGCCGTTCGCTCGCCTTCTTCGATCTTGCGCTTCAGCTCGCCCACCTGGCCCTTCAGCTTCTCGCTGGTCTGCTGCGCCGCCTGGACGGCCTGCTCCATGGACGCAATCTGGCGGTCGCATTCGGCCTTCTTGGCCAGCGCCTTCTTCGCCAGGTCCTCGTTGCCGGCGTCCAGCGCCTGGCCCGCCCGGTCCTTCCAGTCCTGCGCCTGGCGCACGTACTTCTGATATTCGGCGTCCAGGCGGTTGTAGTTGCTCATGGCCACGGCCGAAGCGCGCACCACGTTGTTCAACTCGTTCCGCATGTCCGCCACCGTCTGGTTTACGGTGGCTTCGAAAGTGGCATCCTCAAGGGTATCGACGCCCTGATTAGCCTGGCCGCGCGCCACGCGGCCCAGTCTCGAAAAGAAATCGCCTAAGAATGGCATCGTGTTCCTCGCTTACGAATTCAAATCGCTCAGCACCTTGCGGGCTGTCATCACATCCACCAGCAGGAAATGCACGCAGGAGAGGACTTCGTCCTCGTCCTCCGGTCCTGCGTCCTCCAGTTTGCAGAAGTTGTTCAGGGTCACGGCCAGCTTGCCGCTGCCCGCATCATAAAGCTGGAAATAGGAGGTGGAAATGCCGTTGTCGGCGGCCAGCATGGTCGCCATGATTGCCGGTGTGATGGCCGCCTTCGGCGCCACCGTGCATACCAGCGAGAGGAACAGGATGTCGCCCTGGAGCACCGCACGTACGGTGACTCCGCTTTCGACTTCCCGGATGGTCAATGTATCGGGCGCTGGCTCAGAGACTACGTAGCCTTTCTCTGCCAGAAGCGCGTGGATTGGGCCCAGAAGTGGGCTGGTTGTGGCTGTCATAAGATCTCGCAAGTAATACGCGGGCGCGCTCGCCAAAGTTCCCTCCGTCGAAGCGCCGCGCAACCTATTGTACGCTACGCTAATTCTCGCTCGCTGACAAGCGGGTGTTGTCACCGAGTTGAAACACAATGCGCAAAGCGGGGACTGGCTCGAATTTCGCGGCTGTTGCGAAACTTCGTGCCTGTACCGGGTTTGCGTCCAATCTGCGGCGCCTACCAGCTACCATGGTTTCGTGCTGAAGCTCTACTTGAAACCCACTTGAACATCTTGCCGCAAAGCGAAGAGTTTGCTTCGCGAAAAAAACGCCGCCTTCGAGGAGATCGATCTCAGCCGCGGCCTTACCGCCGCCGAGTTGGACCGGCTCATCGGCAAGCGGGATTACCGGCTCTTCCTCAATTCCCGGAATGAGCTCTACCGCGCGCGCGGTATGAAGGAGAATCCGCCGCCGCGCGCCGAAGCCCTGCGCCTCATGGCCCAACATCCGAACCTGATCAAGCGGCCCATTCTGGTGAAGGGCGGGGAAGTAGCGCTCGGTTTCGACGACGCGTCCATCACCGCACTTCTGTGAGGGCTTGTGGAGGAGGTTCCCATAAGCGCTACCTCAGGGCTGACTCAGCAAACCCGGAGGGCGACAGACAGTAGCCCAAGGCGTGAGCCTTGGGAATGGCATGAAACGCGGGCCAGCGCCGGAACGGGACGGAAGGCCTTCTCGTCGGCTGGATTCTTGCGCCCCGTTCCGGGGCTATGGTCGGAACGGCTCGGACCCACGGCTTGCGCCGTGGGCTACTTGCTTTCGCCCTCCGGGCTTAGAAAATGATTCGGGCGAAATCTTCCTCTAAATAAAATCGTAAGGCAGCGCCTTTGGGGCAGATTCCCCGCTCAGCCCCTTAGTTCACCCACGGCCCGCGGTCGCTGCGCTTGCTCATGTAACTCTGGAATTTTTTCTTCGCACGTTGCAGTTTCCATTGGCGATACGCGCCGCCAACATCGGGCATTGGCACTCGCGGCAGCCGCCCCTTCAAGTACACAAAACCGAATGCCGCGCCGCCCAGGTGGGCGATGGTGCTGACGCCCGTATTCGGCCCGAAGGTGAGCAACAGCTCGATCCCGACGAAAATCATCACCAGGTACTTGGCCTTGATCGGAAACAGGAAATACATCAGCACGGTCTGGTTCGGGTACATCACGCCGAAGGCCACCAGGACTCCGAAAATCGCCCCGCTGGCTCCCAGTGTGATCGTGCCCCAGTAGCCCAGCAGAATGTTGATCACCAATACGCAGATGCCCGCCGCAATGCCGCAATAAAAGTAATACTTCAGGAAGCGGCGCGTGCCCCAATCCCGTTCGAGCTGGAGCCCGAACATCCACAGCGTGAGCATGTTGAACAGCACATGCGTGATACCCGCATGCAGAAACATGTAGCTGACAAGCTGCCACACGAACAGGTCCCGCACCGCGGCCTCCGCCGAAAGCGCCATCACCAGCATGATTTGCCGCTGCAGTTGTAAGGGGCACAGGTAGATCAGCACGAAAATGACTGTGTTGACGATCAACAGCCATTTCACGCCGGGCGGGAAGTAATCGTGCACGAAGCTGCGGCCAGACGGGTACCGCGTGTAACGAGCCATGGTGAATCTCTTACTGTTCAGAATAACAGATGCGTTCCCGGCTTCCCGCTCACGCGGTCATCGATGGCTTGCGGTCATCGCGTTTGCCGTAGCGCGCCAGCAGGCGCGAGCACGCCTGCAACAGCACCGCGAGCACCATCCACACCTGCCAGTGGGAGAACATGCCGGAGGTGATGGCGAACTTGCCAGTCCAGTTCAGATCCGCGGCGATGCGCCACAGCGCCAGCACCGACGCCAGGAACGCCGCCGGCGTCAAGAGCGCGGATACCGCCAGCGCCACCCGCCTGTTCTTGCGGCGCGCCTTGCTGATTCGCTGCCCCTTGCCGAACCGGATTCTGACCCGCATGGCTTCCGCGTGCGCTCTGCCGCACGCCGGCGCGGATCGCTTCCCGCGCACTTACCAATCTAACAGCAATTGCGCTAGATTAGAGGCCATCATGCACCGTCTCAGAACCGCAGTTTTCGGCACCGGTTTCGTTGGCCGCGTCCACCTGGAGGGAATTCGCCGCCTCGGTTTCGTCCACGTTTACGCCATCGGCGAGAGCCGCGCGGAAAAAGCCCGCCAGCTAGGCGAAGAATTCCACGTCGACAAGACCGACTCCGACTATCGCAAGATCCTGGCAGATCCCGCGGTGGATGCCGTCCACGTGTGCACCCCCAACGCTCTGCATTTCCCGATGGTCCGCGACGCGCTTCAGGCCGGCAAGCACGTTATTTGCGAGAAGCCGCTGGCAACTTCGGTCGAGGACGCCGCCCAACTGGTCGCCCTCGCCCGCCAGACCGGCCGCCGCAATTGCACTTTTCACAATTTGCGCTTCTATCCCCAGGTGCAGCAGATGCGCCGCATGCGCGAGGCCGGCGAACTGGGCGAAATCCTGGTGGTGCAGGGCACTTACTCGCAGGACTGGCTGCTCTACGACACCGACTGGAACTGGCGCTTGGACTCGAAGGCTAACGGCCGCTCCCGCTGCCTGGCCGACATCGGCTCCCACTTCTGCGATATGGCCGAGCACGTAACCGGCGCGCGCATCACGTCGCTGTGCGCGGACATCCAGACCTTCCACAAGACGCGCAAGCGCCCCAAGGGCTCCATCGAAACCTTCGCCGGGAAAACGCTGGCCCCAGAAGATTACCAGGAAGTGCCCATTGACACGGAGGACTACGGCGGCGTCATCTTCCGCATGGGCGATCGCACCCGCGGCGCCTTCACCGTCAGCCAGGTGTCGGCCGGCCGCAAGAATGGGCTCAGCATCGAAATCTTCGGCAGCAAGGCCGGCGTGGCCTGGAACCAGGAGCGCCCCGACGAGCTGTGGATCGGCCACCGCAACACGCCGAATGAAATTATCATCAAGGACCCATCCCTGCTGAAGGAAGCCGCGCGCCCGTATGCCGATCTTCCCGGCGGCCACAGCGAAGGCTACGACGACACTTTCAAGCAGGTCTTCAGGCGCTTCTACCAGTCCATCGAAGAACCGGCCGCCGAGCCCCAATACCCGCAGTTCGCCGACGGGCTCCGCCAGTTGCAGATTCTGGAAGCCGAGCTAGCGAGCGCCGATCGCCGCGCCTGGGTCGACGTGCCGGCGTTCCAACCCGCGTAGGCTGGTAGCGCCGGCGGTGTTGCCGCTGGTTCTTTGCGTTTCGCGTCGACGCTCTCCGCCGCTCTTAGCCAACCGCCCCTGCGCTCGCCTGCCCGCGCAACGCGTCGATCTCCGCGACCTCCTCCGCGCCCAGCCGGAATTCGAGCGCGCCCAGCACCTCACGGGCCTGCGCCGCCGAGCGCATCCCCACGATCGCCCCTGTCACCGCCGGATGCCGCAGCGTCCACGCAATCGCCACCACGCCGGCCGGCTGTCCGTGACCCGCCCCGATGCGCTTCATCAGCTCCGCCATTTCCAGGCTGCGCCCCAGGTGCGGTTCCTGAAACGACGGCGCATTGCGGCGGAAATCGTCGGGCGCGAAATGGGCCACGCGCTCGCGCGTCATCTTGCCCGTCAGCAGGCCTGATTTCATCGGCGAATAGACGATCACCCCGATGTTGTTCCGCTGGCAATAGGGCAGTATTTCGCGCTCCACCTCCGGCGAAACCGCTGAATACGGCGGCTGCAGCGACGCGACCGGCGCGATGCGCCGGCACCGCTCCATCTGCGCGGTGTCGAAGTTGGAGACTCCGATCCAGCGCACTTTGCCTTCCTGGCGCAGTTTCTCGAGCGTCGTCCACCCCTCCTCGACATCCGCGGCCGGGTCGGGCCAGTGGATCTGGTACAGATCGATGGTCTCCGCCTTCAGCCTCTTCAGGCTGGCTTCGCATTCGCGCCGCAACGAATCCGCCTTCAGGGACGAGGAGATCTGCCCTTCGGCGTTCCACACCCGCGAGCATTTGGTGAACACGTACGGCTTGTTGGCGCGGCCCTCGAGCGCGCGCGCCACCACTTCTTCGGAATGCCCCAGGCCGTAAACCGCCGCCGTGTCGATCCAGTTCACGCCTCGATCGAGCGCGGCGTGGATCGCCGCAATCGATTCCTCATCGTCCTGCGGCCCCCAGGCAAATTTCCATCCGCCGCCGCCCATGGCCCACGCGCCTACGCCCACCGCCGTGATCTCCAGATCGCTTGTTCCCAGCCGTTTTTTCACCATGTTTTCAATTCTAATATCGCTAGCATGGTTTAGTACGATAATTTCTCAAACCTTGCGGAGCGCGAACTGATTGAGATCGGAGGCCGGAAGCGGTACGCTGAGGCGTGGCAATGCTACAAAGGTGCAACGCCTGCTCGCGGGAATTCGATCTCACTCCGGAGTTTTGGCACCGCCAACCAAAGGCGAAGTCCGGGCTGAGCGGGACTTGCAGAGGTTGCGCGAATGAACGCGCCCGCAGGTGGCACGAGCAGAATCGCGAGCGAGCGCTCGAATCTGCACGCGCCTACAGCGCCCGTACGCGCTTTCCGGGCTCGCGCGGGTCGGAGTACGAAGCTAATCGCGAGCACATCCTCGAGTGTCACCGCCGACACTATCAGCAGAACGCCGACGCCCTCAGGCAGAAGCAGCGCGAGTATGCGGCGGCGAATATCGAGAAGGTGGCGGAGGGCAAGCGCCTGGCGCATATCGCGAATCGCGAGGGTGACAACGCTAGGTGCCGCGCATGGGCTTCGGCCAACGCAGAGGCCCTCAGGGAGAAGCACCGCGAGTATAGACTCGCCAACGGGGAGGAGGTGGCAGAACGTAAGAGGCTGGCGCACTTGGCTCACCGCGAAGCCGACAACGCGAGGGCCCGCGCTTGGGCTGCCGACAATCCTGAGCGCGTCCGTGCCCGGAGCGCCGCCTACTATCAGCGGAACGCGGAGGCGCTCAAGCGTAAGGCCCGCGAATACGCTGCAGCCAATCGAGAGAAGGTGGCCGAGCGCAACCGTCTAGGGCACCTGGCTCGTCGCCAACATGACAACGCCACGAGTCGCGCATGGAAGGCCGCCAACCCCGAAAGGGTGCGCGCTGCAGTCGCCCGATACCGCGCCCGCCGCCACAACGCGCCCGGGCGCATCACGGGAAAGGACGTGCAGGCCCAGTATGAGACACAGCGCGGAACATGCTTCTACTGCCCGCGAAGCTTGGCACAATGCAGGTTCCACGTGGATCACTATATTCCGCTTTTGCGTGGCGGATCGAATGAGCCATCGAACATTGTCCTCGCCTGTCCTGAGTGCAACGGCGCCAAGGGCACTAAGCTTCCCTGGGAATTCAGGGATCCAAAGAGCTCAGTCCGAGAAGGCACAGTTCTTCAGCATTGAGGTCCGTTGACGACGACAACTCGCGAGACGGCCCCGCAGAAGCTCCACTTCGCGCGAGGCGGCAGGGCGCGACTGCCCGGCGCCGCCCCACCCCCGGCGCTCAGCGCTTAGCCGAGCTAGGAACTAAGATCAGGGTGGGGAGTACGCTCCTCGGGACCCGACGTTCGCCGCAATGCGAACAGTTATAGAGCCACTCGCCGTCTTTGTAATAAATCGGAGTTCCCGGAAGGTGGAACGGGGTGCGCGTTACATAAATCGGCCGGTCGTCTTTTTGCTTCATGGGTTGAATCCTCCCTTTAAAGAACTTCGACAGTTTGAAGGTCGGCCGCAGCTCAAGCCTGAAATCAAGTAAGCAGGGAGTGATTGTGGCTTTCGCCGCTGTGAAATAATCGTTACTGAGACCGCACAATTTATGGATGCCTCGCCTTTGCTCGCGCGCGTCGCCGAACTGCTCGATCGGCATTCGCTGGAAGCCATCCTGGTGGGTAACGCTGCCGCGGCGCTGGGGGGCGCTCCCGTGACCACCATCGACTTCGACTTCCTTTTTCGCAAGACGCCCGTCAACCTCCGTAAGCTGAAAGCCATCGCTGCCGAACTGGAGGCGGTCATCCTGACCCCCTATTACCCGGTGAGCGGCCTGTACCGCATGAGCCGCGATTCCGATGGATTGCAGCTTGATTTCATGACCGCCATCGCTGGCATCCGCTCGTTCGAGGCGCTGCGCAGCAGGGCGGGCGTGGTGCGGTTCGGCAGTGCCCGCCTGCGGGTCGCCAGCCTGGCTGATATCATCAAAAGCAAGAGGGCGGCCGGCCGACCCGGCGACCTGGCGGCGCTGCCGGCCCTGGAGAAAACGCTTGCCGAAACCTCGCCTCACGCGCAAGGCCCGCCTCGCCGCTCTAAAAAAAGAAAGTGACGCGGCCCTGCGCGATCAGATCCGGCGCCTTCTCGCGCTGCCCATGGAACGCCGCACACATTTCCTGCGCAAGCGTATTGGCCTGCGCATGTCCTGCCTGTAATCGGCTTGTTTTGAAATCATTTTCGCGGGAGGGTTGTAGCGCCGGCGATCTTGCCGCCGGTTCTTTGCGTGCCGCGCGCTGAAACTGTGCCCCGATACAACGCAGCTTATCCCAGAAGCCTGCCCCGCCCGAAGTGCAACTTCTCCGGAGCAGGCTTCGGAATTCGGGCTTATACTGTGTGGGCGTGAGAGCTTCTCTTTGCGTCCTTTTGCTGGCGGGCTTTCCTCTGATCGCCGCCGCCGTTCACCCGCATCAACTGCGCCTGGAATATCGCGACAATCCCCTGGGAATAGATGTCACGGTGCCGCGGTTCAGTTGGCTGGTCACGTCCTCGCATCCAAAAGCCCGCGGTCTGCACCAGACCGCCTACCGCATTCTGGTGGCAACCAGCGAGCGCGCGCTTCGCGCCGGCTCGGGCGATCTGTGGGACTCCGGCAAGGTCGCATCTGCCGACTCGGCGCAAATCGTTTATGCCGGCAAACCGCTCGCTTCCCGCGCCGCGGCCTTCTGGAAGGTCAAGGTGTGGGACCAGCGCGGCAAGGCCAGCGAATGGAGCGCGCCGGCCGAGTGGTGCATGGGGCTGCTGCGGCCCGAGGATTGGCAAGCGGCATGGATCGGCCGCGATGAGCCAGCAGGCTCTCAGCCGCCCGATCACCGCCTGCCGGCGCGCTACCTGCGCACCGAGTTCGCGGTCGACAAGCCGGTCCGCCGCGCCATGGTTTATTATTCCGGCCTCGGCCTTTCCGAGCTCTACCTCAACGGCGCCAAAGTGGGCGACCATGTGCTCTCGCCGGGTCTCACCGATTACGATAAGCGCGCCCTCTACGTCACCTTCGATGTCACCCGCCAGCTCGTCCGCGGCAAGAATGCCATCGGTTTGATCCTAGGCAACGGCCGCTTCTACGCGCCGCGCGCCAACGCCCGCAATTTCGGTTATCCCAAGGCGATCCTGCGGCTCGAGATCGTCTACCAGGACGGCTCCAGCGCCGCGGTTGTCTCCGGCCCGGAATGGAAGCTCTCCACCGAAGGCCCGATTCGCGCCAACAACGAATACGATGGCGAAGAATATGATGCCCGGCGCGAGTTTGCCGGTTGGGACCGCCCCGGCTTCGACGATTCCGCCTGGCAAGCCGCGCAAGCGGTCGCCGCGCCCGCCGGCGTGCTGGCCGCGGAGATGGCCAATCCGCTGCGCGTGGTGGATACGCTCCATCCGGTGAGCGTCAAGCTGCTGCGGCCCGGCGTCTGGATTTTCGATATGGGCCAGAACATGGTAGGCTGGTGCCGGCTGCACGTCTCCGGCCCGGCCGGCGCACGCGTTCAGTTGCGCCACGCCGAAACCCTCGCGCCCGATGACTCGCTTTACGTTGCCAACCTGCGCACCGCGCGCGCCACCGATATCTACACGCTCAAAGGAGAAGGCGCCGAAGTCTATGAGCCGCGTTTCACCTATCACGGCTTCCGCTACGTGGAGCTGACCGGCTGGCCGGGCGACGCCGCGCCTACCACTGCCGCGCTCGAGGGCCGCGTGGTCCAGGATGACATGCAGCCGGTCGCCGATTTCACCAGCTCCAGCGCCATGCTGAACCAGATTCACCACAACGTGTTTTGGGGTATCCGCGGCAACTACCGCAGCATTCCCACCGATTGCCCGCAGCGCGACGAGCGCCAGGGATGGCTGGGCGACCGCTCGCAGGTGAGCCGCAGCGAATCTTACATGTTCGACGTCGCCGCGTTCTATACCAAGTGGGAGCAGGATATCGCCGACGCGCAGCGCGCCGATGGCAGCATCCCCGACGTGGCGCCCAACTACTGGCCCCTCTACCACGACGACATCACCTGGCCCAGCACCTTTCTCTTCGTGCCCGGCATGCTCTACGACCAGTACGGCGACCGCCGCGTGCTGGAGCGCTTCTATCCGGCCATGAAGAAATGGATCGAGCACGAGCGCGGCTACCTGCAGGACGGCCTCATGCCCAAGGACATATACGCCGATTGGTGCGTGCCGCCGGAAGATCCCAAGCTGATTCATTCGAAAGACCCGGCGCGCGTCACCAACCACACGCTGATCGCGACGGCGTATTATTTTCATCTGTTGCGGCTGATGGCCGGCTATGCCCGAGTGCTCGATCAACCCGCCGACGCCACCGCCTACGACGCGCTCGCCGGACAGGTGGACGCCGCTTTCCAGAAGCGCTTCTTGAAGCCGGCTACCGGCGTCTATGACAACGCCACGCAGACGTCCAGCATCCTTCCCCTGTTCTTCAATCTCGCGCCGGCGGAAGATCGCGCCGCTTTGCTAGCCAGCCTGGCCAACAATATCGAGCACGTGACCGATGGCCACGTCGGCACCGGCCTGGTGGGCGCGCAATTCCTCATGCGCACGCTCACCGATGACGGCCGCTCCGACTTGGCCTATGAAATCGCCACTCAGCCCACTTACCCCGGCTGGGGCTACATGGTCTCGAAAGGCGCCACCACGGTGTGGGAGCTGTGGAACGGCGATACCGCCGACCCGGCCATGAACTCCGGCAACCACGTGATGCAGATCGGCGACTTGGCTGTCTGGATGTACGAGTACCTGGCCGGCATCCGCCCCGATCCCGCCAATCCCGGCTTCCGGCACGTTCTCATTCATCCGTATCCCGCCGGCAATTTAACGTTCGTGAAAGCGTCCCACGAGTCGCTCTACGGCAAGATCACGGCCTCGTGGAAGCGGGAGGGCAGCTCATTCACTCTGGCGGTGTCGATTCCGCCCAACACCAGCGCTACCGTGTGGATGCCGGCCAAAGACGCCGCCTCCGTCACCGAATCCGGCCGCCCCGTGGCCCGCGCCCGCGGCGTGAAGTTCCTGCGCACCGAGGCCGATTCGACGCTATTCGAAATCGAATCCGGCGACTACCTGTTCCGCACCAGGTAGCCGTTGGAGCGTTCCCTCAGGAGTGTTGACAGAGCGCGAAGCTCCTATGCCGGGCTGTCGAGCTCCCCGCCGGCGGCGATCGGCAGGTTCTGACTGGGTCTCGACTTCGAAGAAGGGACTCGGGGCCGCTGGGCCCAGTAACACGGGTTCGGCGTATACGGGCCATGTGGAGCGCGAGCGCCCCCAACTGAAAACGTCAATTCGTGACAGTGCCACCTACCGACGAGAATGACGCGACAGGAATGACCGACTTGAAAGCGATTCTGCTATCCTGATCCGGGACACTCTATGCTCGATTTCGAGTCGCTGTCATCCGGTAAACCGGTACCTGCCGCGGACGCAAGCGATATGAAGCGCGTGTGGGAGTTAACTTCAGAAGCGCCCCGCCGCGAGAGTGCGGCACCCGGTTCGGCTTCCTGGGATATCGGCCTAATTGCCAGCCAATGCGGTCATGGCGCGGACCCCCTTGCGGTATCCTTTCGGGTCGCGCTCCTGAGAGCGCTGCTTCGAGGTGGATTGCTCGACGAGTGGCGCGACGGTGACCGCCCCTATGATGTCGTGTTCCGGGTCCTCGCGACGTTCCCGCTTCCCGAAGGTATTCAGGGTCTTCGTTCCGACGAGTTCGCAGCCGCATTGCGGAGGGCGATGTAAAAGCTCTATCCCGTATCGTTGCAGTGCGCGTCACCACCGTTGGCGTGAAGGGACTGCAACGCCATGTCGTCGAAATGGCTTTGCCAAGACGACATGCTGGGCCAGAAGGACCCCGGCGATGGCTTCTCGGATGTTGTGGTTCAGCTCTTCCACCGTTTCGCCTTGGGAATAGCGGCCCGGGAAGCGGCTTCCGTCAGCGCTTATGGGGCGGTCGCTCTGGGCCGCGGCCGGCGTCCGCCTCGCCCTTAATCGAACACCACCGTCTTGTTGCCGTAGCACAGGACGCGGTGCTCCAGGTGCCAGCGCACGGCGCGCGACAGCACCATCTTCTCCAGGTCGCGGCCTTTTTCGACCAGGTCCGCCACCTGGTCGCGATGCGAAATCCGCACCGTGTCCTGCTCGATGATGGGGCCGTCATCGAGAAGTTCAGTGACGTAATGGCTGGTGGCGCCGATCAGTTTCACGCCGCGCGCAAACGCCGCGTGATACGGCTTGGCGCCCATGAATGCCGGCAGAAACGAATGGTGCACGTTGATGATGCGCTCCGGGTATTGTGCCACGAACTCCGCCGGCAGGATCTGCATGTAGCGCGCCAGCACCACCAGGTCGATTTCCCCATCGCGCAACAGGCGGAGCTGCTCGGCCTCGGCCGCGGCTTTGTCGGCGACGCTGACCGGCATGTGCCGGAACTGGGCGCCATAGAATTGCGCCAGCGGCGCCGCCGCTGCATGGTTGCTGATAATCAAGGGGATCGTGCAGTTCAGCTCGCCGGTCTGCTGGCGATGCAGCAGGTCCACCAGGCAATGCAGGTATTGGGAAACGAAGATCGCCACCCGCGGCCGCTCCGCCATCAACGCCAGCCGCCAGCGCATGTTCAGCTCGTCCGCGACCGGCGCGAATTCTTCGCGGAACGGATCGAGCGCGAACCCTTCCAGCGCCCATTCCACGCGCATGAAGAACAGCCCTGCCTCGTGGTCCTGGTGCTGGTCGGCATGGGTGATGTTCGCGCCGTGACGGTAAAGCGCGCTGGCCACCGCCGCTACCAGCCCCTTGCGGTCGGGGCAATCGATCAGCAAAACCGCCGTGTCTCGCATGTTTCAGACCAGCTTAGCGTGAATACGGACGGTGGAGCTGAGGCTGCCGCCCTGCCAACGGCAGGATGAATCCTGTCTCGCCAGGCAAAGAACCGGCGGCAAAAACCGCCGGCGTTACCGCGCTCCCTCTCTTTGTAGCGCCGGCGGTCTTTGCCGCCGGTGTCTTTCCGCCCCACCGGCACAGGCCGCCGGCGCCTTCCGCACTGCTCCCTACACTTTTTCCGGCACCGCGAACGGTTTGCGGTAATCGCGCGTGAACATCTTGTCGGCTTCGGCGTCGCCAGTCACACAGTAACTGGCGGGATCGAAGTTGAGGGTGCGGCCCAGGCGATAGGAAATGTTGGCCAGGTGCACAAGGGTGGTCGAAATCGCGCCTTCCTCGACTTCGCAGTGCAGCGTTTCCCGTTTGCGGGTGCGCACCGCGTCCAGCCAATTGGCGAAATGGTCGCCGCCCTCCCGCCGCTCCGGGCCGGGCGTCTGTTCCCGTCCCAGCCAGCTCTTATACGACGCGTAGCTGTCCACCGCCAGATAGCCCTTGGATCCATAGAACAGGTTGCCGATCGCGTTGTGGCCGCGGTCCTCGACGGTGGCCTCGCCGTTGGTGATCCAGTGGCGGACTTCACATTCCATCATTCGCCGCTTGCCGTTTACTTCGAACTCGTACGCGCAGTTCAGCACATTGGGCGTCTCCTGGTCGTCGTCGAACATGAAGTGGCCGCCCACGGCGCTGATCTTCACCGGGTATTGCACGCCCAAACCCCAGCGCGCGACATCGAGCTCGTGAATGGCCTGATTGCCGATCTCGCCGTTGCCGGTGTCCCAGAACCAGTGCCAGTTGTAGTGAAAGCGGTTGCGGGTGAACTGGTGCAGCGGCGAGGGGCCGGTCCACAGGTCGTAATCGACGCCGGCGGGCACCGCTTCCACCGGCGCATGGCCAATCGTGTTGCGCCACTTGAAGCACAGCGCGCGCGCCAGGTAAATGTCGCCGATCAGCCCATCATTCATCTTCTGCACCGCTTCCTGGACCGCCGCCGAAGAGCGGATCTGGCTGCCCTGCTGCACCATGCGATTGTACTTGCGCGCCGCGGCCACAATCTGCCTGGCTTCGAACATGTTGTAGGAGCACGGCTTTTCCACGTACACGTCCTTGCCCGCCTGGCACGCCCACACCGTCATCAGCGTGTGCCAGTGATTCGGCGCCGCGATGGTGATGGCGTCGATGGACTTGTCGTCGAGCAGCTTGCGGACGTCGCGATAGTTCTGCGGGGCCTTCTGGTCGGCCGCGGCAATCTGTTTCTGGCCCCTGGCGAGGTGCGAATCGTCGGGATCGCAGATGGCGACGATCTCCACGTTCGGCTGCCGGATGAGTTCCGCGATATGGTCTCGGGAACGGCCGCCGATGCCGACCACGGCCACTCGCAGGGCGTCGCTGGCGGCGCCGAACGCACTCGCACCGGCGCTCAGCGCAGCGGCGGAGCTGATGAGAAAGTTTCTTCGATCCATGGATACTCCTTGGCTCCCAAATTGGCTGGACAGACAGCTTGCCGTTAGCGGCTACTACCGATCAACCTACCACGTTGCGGCTCTCCCCGGCGATGAAGGCGGCTAGGTTGCGGACGGCTTCTTCCATCAACCGGGCCCGGGCGGCGCGCGTAGCCCAGGCAATGTGCGGCGTCAACAGGCAGTTGCGCGCCGTGAGCAGCGGATTGTCCGCCGCCGGCGGCTCCTCGGAGATCACATCCAGTGCTGCTCCCGCCAGGCGCCCCGCGTTCAGCGCGTCGGCCAGTTCCCGGTCCACCACCAGCGGCCCACGCGAAGTGTTGATGAGGAACGCCGACGGCTTCATGCGCTGGAGCGCGCGCGCGTCGATCATGCCGCGCGTTTCGGCCACCAGCGGCGCGTGCAGGCTCAGCACGTCGGCCTCCGCCAGTAACTCTTCGAACTCCATCCACCGGAAGTTTGGATAGGGCGGGGGATCGCCGCGATTTGTGTCGGCCGCCGCCACGCGCATTCCCATGGCGTCGGCGATTCTTCCCGCCGCACGCCCGATGCGTCCGAAGCCCACGATCCCCATCGTCATGCCGGCCAGCTCCACCAGCGGCGCTTTGGTGAAGCACCAGTCCGCCGAGCGCGTCCACTCGCCGGCCCGCACCGCATCGGCATGCAGCTTCACGTTGTGGCACAACTCCAGCAGCAAAGCGAAAACGAACTGCGCCACCGACGCGGTGCCGTAAGTGGGGATATTGGTTACAACGATCCCCTGCTGCCGCGCCGCCTCCACGTCCACCACGTTGTGTCCGGTGGCTAGCACTCCGATGTAGCGCAGCTCCGGCAACTGCCGCAGCACTTCCGCCGGCAGCGGCGTCTTATTGGTGAATGCGATTTGCGCGCCCGCCGCCCGCGGGAGCACCTCGCCGGACGGTGTGCGGTCGAACACCAGCGTCTCGCCGAAGGCGCGCACTCCATCCCAGCTCAGATCGCCCGGGTTCAAACAACAGCCATCCAGGACTACGATTTTCATGGAAGCTCCCACAGCCCGTTCCACTGGCTCACCCCGATCAACTCCCCGGCCGGCATGCTCTCCACCACCAGGCTGCCATCCGCCGCCACCGAAATGCGGTACAGCGGCAGGTCGCGCTCCTTCACCGCGTAGCCGCCGTTCTGCATGCGCGACGAATCCATATCCGTCGGCGCTACGATTGAAGTCGGCCCGGTAACGCGGACGCGGAAGGCGCCGCTCGAGGGTTCGTAATTAGCGTAGCTGTAACAGCGCCCGATGCAAACGCGGTCGATGATGTGGGTGAGCGCATTGACGCGCAGATCGGCATCCGCGTTGCTCACCACGCGCGCCATCGGCGGAAGCTGCGCCACCGCGTTGCGCGTCTGGTCTTCGAAGCCGTTGAGCGCCCGCTCATCCACATACAGGAAGATAAAGAACACCGCCGCCAGCAAACCGATGGCCCAGCGCTGCCACCGGCGCGTGGCCGCGGTAGCCGCCAGCGCTGCCACCAGCACGCCCATCGTCAACGACATCCGCTCGGAAATGAAGACCAGCGCGTGATGGTACCCGGGAAGCCACACCCAGGTGGGGAGCAGCAAAACCCCTGCCGCGGTGACCGCAAACACCTGGAACAGGTCGCCGCCGAAGAAACGCCGCGCGCCGCACCGGCGGATAGACTCCGCCACCAGCACCACCCACACCAGCAGCAGCCCGGCGGCGGTAAGCCAGTACTTATCGTCGTAAACCCAGGCCTGGTCGACGCCGGCTACGCGCTTGATTTGCCAATAGGTCCAGCGCGTCATCATGGTGGCCGAGAGCGCGATGTGCAGCGCGCAGATGGCGAGGACCGCGGTGACAATCAATTGGCCGCGTTTCGCCGGCAAGCGCCGCGCCAGCCACAGAAAGGCGAGCACGGCGCAAGCCCAGGCCACCGGCAACGCCTGGGCCACATACGCAACCAGCAAGAGGGGCGCGGCCGCCAGCAGGCGGCGGGGCGCCAGGTTCCACGCCAGCGCCAGCGCCCAAAAGCACAGGCCCAGGCTCAGGTAGAAATCGAAAAAGCCCATGTGGAACACCCAGCCGTACGCCAGCATGGAGATGGCCGGCAGCAGCGCCCACTCGCGGCGCGCGGTTGCCGCCACGAAGGCGAACGCGCCCCACACGAACACCAGCACCGCCAGGCTCACCGCCACGCGCTGCGCGGCGGCGCTGCCCACGGCGCGAAAGAGCGCGCCCAGCAGCAGATCGAACAGCACGTTGGTGGTCTGCGGAACAATCGAAAGGCCGGGCGCGCGCCCCTGGCGGATCAGCTCCGCCAGCCACGCATTGTAAATGTGGCTGCCCAGGTCGCCGGCCTGAATCCTCGCCTGCCAGAAGCAGGGCACCAGCAGCGCCGCGCTCGCCAGGGCATACCGCTTCCATCCACCAGGCGCTTGCCGGCTCTCTTCGGGCGGCGCGACGGGCGCCGCCGGCAGCGGCTTGGTTCGGCGGGCGGACTTCATGGGCACGCAACTCCTCGTGGCACGGGCAAGCTAAAGCATGCCCCACCGATCGCAGATTTGGTGGGGCATGCTCTAGCTTGCCCAATTAATCGGGAACAATTCATTCCTATCCCGCGCGCCCGGCGCGCACCGGCATCGCGCTATCCCGCCACCAGCGTTTGCTTGGGCAGCGCGGCTTCCTCGGCGGGCAAAGTGAAGAAGAACGTCGAGCCTTCCTGCACGCGGCTCTCCACCCGCACCGTGCCGTTGTGCGCGCCCACCAGGTGCTTCACGATGGAGAGTCCCAGCCCGGTGCCGCCCAATTCCCGCGAGCGCGCCTTATCCACGCGGTAGAACCGTTCGAACAGCCGCGGCAGATCCTCGGCCGGAATACCGGCTCCGCTGTCGCGCACGAAGACTTCGACAAACTGGCCGGCGGGGCGCGCGCCCGCCGCGATCGATCCGCCGGCAGCCGTGTACTTGATGGCATTGTCGAGCAGGTTGCTCAGAATCTGCGAAACCGCCTCGCCGTCGCACCAGACCTCGGGCGTGGCGGGGTCGAGCTCCGTCGCCAGACGAATCGAGCTCTTGGCGGCGATGGGCCGCACCAGATCCATCGCCTCTTCGATCAACCCGGCGATAGTGTGCGGCTCGAACTCCAGCTTTTGCCGCTTCTGTTCGATGCGGGAAAGGGTCAGCAGATCTTCGGTGAGGCGCGCCAGCCGCTCGGCGTTATGACGAATGATACTGAGAAAGCGCGTGTTGTATTCCGGGTCGCCAAGCGCCCCGTCCAGCAGGGTCTCCGTGTAACCCTGGATGGAGGCCAGCGGCGTGCGCAGCTCATGCGAGACGTTGATGACGAAATCCTTGCGGATGCGCTCCAGCCGCTCCAGCGCGGCGTGCTCGGTTTGCAACTGCTCGACGGTCCGTTGCAGGTTGGCGGCGGTGTCGTTGAGGGTGCGTGCCAGTTGGCCGAACTCGCTGCCGCCGCTGAGGGGCAGGCGCGCCTGGAAGTTGCCGCCGGCTAGTTGCCCGGCGTGAGCCACAATGGCGGCGAAATGGCGCGAGAGCCAGCGCGCCAGCAGCGCTGCCAGCAGGATGGCTGGCACAAACGCCAGCGCGGCGCTGATCAGAATCTTGCCGCGGATCTGCGCCACCTGGTCTTCCACCTGGGAATAAGGCACCGCCAGCCGGACCGCACCGCCGCGGCATGGCACCGCTACGTATAGAAACGGAATCCCCAGCGTCCCACTGCGCCGCACGCTCCAGCCCGGCGTGCCGGCCAGCGCCTTGCGGAGCTCCGGCCGCGTGGCGTGGTTCTCCATTTGGGCGGCGTTGGCAGCGGAATCCACCGTGACGCGGCCATCGCTGCGCACCAGCGTCAAACGGCCGCCCGCGGCCGCGGCCAGGGCGCGCGCCGCCGGCTGGCTGACGGCGTCGATGTCGTCGATGGAAAGCGCCAGGATGCGCGCCTTGCCCGTCGCCTGCCGCACCAGGTTGTCGATGTAAGCCTGTTTCGCCACCCGCGTGGTGAAGTAGTCCACCGTCAGCAGCGCCAGCAGCAACAAGCCCACGACGCCCGAAATCAGCTTGAGGAAAATCCTGCCGGTCAATCGGTCGCCTCGAAACGATAGCCGAAGCCGCGCACCGTCGTCAGATAGCGAGGTTCCTCCGGCTGCCCTTCAATCTGCTCTCGCAAGCGGCGCACGTGGACGTCCACGGTGCGCGGCGTCACGTAGTGCTGCTGGCCCCACACCGCGTCCAGCAGTTGATCGCGGCTGTAGGCGCGGCCGGGGTGGGTGAGAAAAAACTCCAGCAGGTTGAATTCGGTCGACGTCAGGGTGAGGAGCCGTTCGCCCACGAAGACCCGCCGGCCGGTGCGATCCAGCCGGAACGGGCCGATGCCGGCCACTTCCGGCTCCGCGTCCATCTGTTCGCGGCGCAAATGCGCTTTCACCCGCGCCACCAGCTCGCGCGGGCTGAACGGCTTGGTCATGTAATCGTCGCCGCCAATCTCCAGGCCCAGCACGCGGTCCACCTCGTCGCCGCGCGCGGTGAGAAATAAAACCGGCGTGCGCGCCAGCGCCTGCGACTGGCGAATCTGGCGGCAGAGCTGAAAGCCGTCGGCCTCCGGCAGCATCACGTCGAGCAGGATCAGGTCCGGCCGCGCCTGCTCCAGCGCGTCGAGCGTGCCTGCGTCGCCGCGCAGGATCTGGGTCTGGTAGCCGTGCCGGGCGAGGTTGTAATCGATCAGGGAAGCCAGCTCGGCTTCGTCTTCCACGATGGCAATTCGCTTCGGCATGCCGAATGGAGGGTCTTCCTGCTTATTGTAACGTTGCGCGTGGCCCGTCGCGCCGCTGGTCGGCGAGCCGGAGCAACACAGCCATTGCCAGCGCCAGCCCCAGCGCCACGCCCGCCAGCGTCCAGGCGTTGTGGCGGAGAAACGCCTGCGCGCCCAGGCCGAGGCGGACGCCCAGGTAGGCTTCGCCGAAATAGCGAATCACGCGCCCCACTAGAACCACGGCTACGAACTGCGCCAGCGGCGTGCGCAGCACACCTGCCGAAACGACAAAGACCTTGAGCGGAAGCGGAATCGGCAACAGCGTGGGAATGAACACCGTCACCAGACCGTAACGGTCGAACCAGCCGCCGAATCTGCCCTGTTTGCCCGGCACCGGTATGCGGAAGAACCGGCGCACGCCATGGCGCGCCAGCAGGAACAGCGTCAGATTTCCGGCGAGCGATCCCAACGTCGCCATCGCCGCCGTGAGATAGGCGCGGTCGGGAGCCTTGTAGGCCACGAACATCAGCACGAAATCCATCGCCGCGGGCATCGGCACGCCGGACGAATCGAGCACCGCCAGCAGGAACACCCCCAGCGGGCCGAACCGGACCAGTGCTTCGGAAAGAGTGTGCAGCAATGAATACTTCCTGAACGCCGATTAGGCTCGTTCTGTAATACCTGTACCGAACGGTTGGCCCGAACTTGTCATTGACGCTCCGCTGCCGCCGTCTACAACATGTCGGCGAACGAGCGGCGCAACTTGTAGAAGCATGCGTGACCCACGATCAACGCTGCCAGCGCTACCACCGTCACCTTCCACAACGGGCCGAACTGCGGTGCGCGGTTCTCCAGAAGGATCGCGCGATAGCCTCGCACCAGAACGTAGAGCGGGTTCTTGGAGAGCAACGCCGCCACGCCCTTCGGCAGAGACCCCTCAGGGTAACAGATCGGCGTGACGAAAAACCAGATGGTGAGCAGGAAACCGATGATCTGGCCCAGGTCGCGCACGAACGCGCCCAGCGCCGCCAGCAGCCAGCACAGGCCGAGCGTGAGCAGGATCTGCGGAACCAGCAGCACGGGCAGCCACAGCACCGTCACCGGCAGACCGTGCCGCAGCGCGAGCAGGAAAACGCAGTAGAGCACCACGGCGAAGAATTCGCTGACCAGACCCGCGGCCACCAGGTTGACGGGCAGCGTTTCCACCGCGAAGACCAGCTTCTTGACGAAATTGCGATGCTCCAGCAGGATGGTGGGGGCTCGGCTGGCGGCTTCGCTCAACGCCAGCCATGGCAGCATGCCGGCGAGGAAGTAGAGCACGAATCCGGAGCGGCTGGGGTCGCCGGGAAAGCGGGATTGCAGCACTATCCCGAATACGAAATAGTAGGTGAGCATCAGCAGCAGCGGGTTGATGACGGTCCAGAAGGATCCGCCGAACGAGCCGCGGTAGCGCCCCAGCACGTCGCGCCGCACCATCACCCGAATCAATCCGCGATTGCGCCACAGCGTCAGGAAGGGATAGACGAAGGCCCTGCCCACGGCGCGCAAGGCTTGCTCGCGGCCCAGGGCCGCCCGCGTAGCCACTTTCACGCGGGCCAGCCGGGTGACGCCGTCGCGCACCACGGCCTCCACCAGCAGAAACGGCCAGCCCTGCTCATAGAACCAGCAGACGTGCTCGCGCAGCGGCGAAATCAGCGCCTGGAAGCGCCCGTTTTCTGCGGGCAGCGCCAGCTCCAGGCCGAGCGGCGCGCTCTCTCCCGGCGCCAGGTCGCGCGGCGGAGCCACGCGCGCGCCATCCACGATCAGCGTTCCGGTGTCGGCGTCAAACAAGTGCACGCCGACGAAGAACCCTTCCGCGGCGCGCCATGTTTCCTTCGACTGGTTGCGAATTTCAAATTCCGCCCGCAGCTTGCCGGTCGCCCGGTCCAGTTCCACGCGCGGATTCAGGTACGCCGCCTTCATGTGTACAACCACGCCGGGTAGCGCTCCCGCACTGCGCCCGTCTTGCGGCCCACCGCGTAAATGCCATCGCCGCGCAGCGCCGTATCCAGCCGGTAGCGCTCCAGCAGATGCACCACCCAGCGGAATTCGGGATGCGGCAAATCGCGGAACTCGCCGGTTTCGAGCCGGTCCACCTCGAAGCCGGAGTTCATCAGCAATTGATGGATCTCGCGCGGCGTGTACTCGCGATTGTGCCGCGCATCGGATTCACCGCCTTCATTTGGCCGCAAGTAGGAGTGAAAAAAGCCCGGATGGTAGCCCAGCAGAATCGCTGCCACGGCGCGCAACCCGGCGATGTTCGGCGTGGTCAGCACCAGGCGCCCACCCGGCTTGAGAATGCGGTTGACTTCGCACATCAGGTGCATGGGGTCGGCGAACAGGTGCTCGATCAGCTCGCAGCACAGCACCGTGGAGAAGTGATCATCCGGGTATGGGAAGCGGTCCTTCTCGGCATCGAAATGGTCGATCTCGCAGGCGAACGTCTCGCCGGAAGCGGAAGTCACCGAGCGGTGGTCCACCCGGCCCGCTTCGCCATAGTAGCAGCCGCGCACCTCGCCGTAGCCCAGCTTGTCGCGCAGCGCGGGCGTCATTTGCAGGTATGCGCCCATTTCCAGAATGCGATCGTCCGGGCCGCCCGGCGGAATCATGGACAGCGTTTTTTCGAGGCGGGTCTGGTGCCGCTCGATGTAGCCGGCCGATTCCTCGTCCACCGCCCAGCCGCGCAGGTAGGGCGTGATCGCCTCTTTGCGGGGCAACTCGGGCTGCCCATCGGAGCCGGCTTGGTCCGCGGCCTGCACGCAGGAGCAAACCGGTTCTTCCACCTTCCACTCCCTGCCTTCCGCCACGGCCTCCAGAAACCGCGCGTACCGCTTCGCCACTGCCGGCCAATTGCACTGTTGAGCGACGTAGTCCCGCGCGCGCGCGCCCAGCGCCTGGGCCACTTCGGGGCGCGAGACCAGCAGGTTGAGGTATTCGAAGATGGTGTCTTCCTCGCCCGCGCCCACCGGCACCTTGAGGCATACGTCATCCGGGAACTCGCGAAAGCTGCCTACCTCGGAAACCAGCGCCGCCTTGCCCAATCCCATCGACCGCAGCAGCGTGCCGGAGCTTTCTCCCACCGTCGGGTAGCGCAGGTTGAGGACGATGTCGCAGGCAGAAAGGTAGCCGGTGAAATCCTCGATGGGCGCGAAGCCCACCAGGCGCACACTGGCAGAGAGCCCCAGGGAGCGGATCATTCCCTCCAGCGGCAAATCGGGATGGGGCTCGCCCACCAGAATCATCTTCGCCTCCGGCGCCAGGCGCAGCAGGCGGCGGAAAGCGCGGAGCGATTCGGCAACGCGCTTGTACGGTTTCAGGAAACCGAATATGCCGATCAGCGGCACGGCTTCGTCGAGGCCCAACCGTTCGCGAAACCGGTTGCGGTCGCCTGGCGGAATCCACGCGCCGTGCGGAATCACCGCTACCGGACCGGCAAACCCGGCGGCGCGGATTTCGGATTCCATGAACCGGCTATGCACGATGACGCCGCGCGCGCTTTCGAGCAGCCGCCGCGTCATGGGCAGGCCTTCGTAATCCGGGCCGGTCTCCAGCTTGCGCACGCGCTCGGCGAATTCGCGCGCCGCCGCGCCGCCCGCATATTCGCACTCCCGCACGTAGCCGTCCCAATCGCCGCGCCGGATGGTGAGCTCTGTCATCAGGTGGTGCAGGTTGGATTCGTGCATCGCCACCACACCGGGATTCCGCAGCGCAGCCTCATACACGAAAACGTGGCAGCGGTTGTTACCCATCTGGTAGAGCGCGATATCGAAGCGCGCCGCATCGAACGGCTGCGAGGCCTGCGAAAAGACCTCGACCTCGGCCAGATGGCGCAGCGGTTCCAGCAGTGCTTCCGAGTAATCGGCGATCCCGCTGCGCTCCGGCGGCAGCGGCGAGAAGAAGGCTACGCGCATCGTTCAGCGCACCAGGTCCAGTGAAAAGACCCCCAGCGGCAGCGGAATGCGGATGCTCAGCGGCGTGCGCGCGGCGTCGCGCGCCAAAAACATGTCGCAATGAAAATCCGACTTCGGTCCCTGCACCGTGGCCTCGACGCGATCCGCCACCACCTGCTTCCCGCCCGAGCTGACGTTCTCCGCGCCCGTGTACTCGAGGTTCACCGAATAGGCCGAGCCGAAATACACATGCTGCGGAGCGGGCACCCTGCCTTGCCCCAGCTCGACGCGCGTGTAGTAGGCGAACGCCAGCGCGTCGCGGGCGCAGTTCGGAATGCTGAAATGGCCCCTGCCGCCGCCGGCCGGAAATACCGTGCTACGCGTGGCGCTGCCCGCCCGCTGGTCGAAGCTGGTCTTGTCGTCGGTGCGCTTGCCGCCGTGCGTCAGGTCGCGTTCGAATTCCTGCGAGCATAGGCCCGGGTCGACCGCCGAATGCAGTTGGTCGGACAGCGAGAAGCCGGGCACAGCCGCGGTAACCGTCGCATCCAGGTTCCAGCCCACGGCGGAGCGGTGCGCGGTCAGTGTGGCTTCGCCCAGGCTGGTGCCGCCCTGCCAGCTCAGGTTATACCGCAGCGATTCGTCGGTGAAGGGAAAACCGGGTTGAGCGGAGGCTGCCAGGAGCGGGACAAGGGCCGCGGCTGTGAATAGAAGAAGACGATTCACCTGCGGGAGAGCATCCGCTCGCTTACGGTCGCGGCTCCGAATCGTGGTCGCGCAAAAATGCGCTCCCAGGCGGGTATTGGCAGGGTGAAATCCGCCCCGCCAAATGTCTGATAGAAGCCGGTTCATCGGTGCGCCAGGCTGCCGGAGCGCACCAGCGCGGTATGCCGGCTTTGATGGGCCACTTCGCGAAACACGTCCAAAATTGAGTTCGCGGTTTTCTGCCAACTGAAGTGGGCGGCGCGCTGCAGCCCCAGCCGCTCCATGCGCACCCGCAGTTCCGCGTCCACCAACAGGTCCTTGAGCGCGCGCACCATCTCGTCGGTGCGATAGGGATCGAAGAGAATCGCGGCGCTATCCACCACCTCCGGCAGCGCGCTGGCGTTCGAACAGGCCACCGCGCGGCCGCACGCCATGGCTTCCAGCGCCGGCAGTCCGAAGCCTTCGTAGAACGAGGGAAACACGAACAGGTCGCACGCGTTATAGAGCTGGAGCAGGTCGGTATCGGATACGAAGCCGGGCATGCGGATGCGGTCGCCGACGCCCGACTCGCGCGCAGCGGCCTGCACGTGAGCCGCAAACCAAGTGGGCTTCCCCGCCAGCACCAGGTCGTGGCGAAGCTGCGGGCAGGCGCGCACCAGTTCGGCAAAAGCCCGGATCAGGCCGATCTGGTTCTTGCGCGGCTGCAGGTCGCCCACGGAAAGCAGGAACGGGCGGTCGAGGGAGAAACGCTGGCGGACCGCTGCCAGCGCCGCTTGTCGCGACACCGGCCGGAATTCCGCGCCCGCGGCATTGGGCGCCACCACCACTTTGTCCTCGTGCAGGTGACCATAAACCCTGAGGATGGCGCGCCGCGAAAACTCGCTCACCGTCAGAATCCGCACCGCGCGGTCCACCGTCCGCCGCACCGTCCAGCGCAACTGCCGCGCGCGTCCTCCGGTGAAATACTCGGGATGCTCCAGAAAGCTGACGTCGTGGACGCTCACCACCACAGGCACGCCGCACGCCACGGGCGCCGTGTACTGCACGTGCAGCAGATCCGGACGGTCGCGCTGCAGCTTCATGCTCAACTCGCACCCCAAACGGAGGAACGGGTTGGCGGAGATAGACCTGGTTCGGATCGAGGCGGGCAACCAGCCGCAGGCTTCTTCGGAAGAGACGTAGGCCAGGAGCTCGCAGTCCCGGTCCTTGGCGGCGGCGAACTCCCTCAGGAGGCTTCGAACGTAGACCTCATTGCCTGTGAGGTGACGGCCGATGGCATGTGCATCAACGGCAATCCGCATGAACAGTCCCAGTATAACGGACCGATGTGCCACCCGGCTGTGTCAAAAATCCAGAGTCGACCAAGCTGATACCCACGTAAATTCCTTTTCCAGCAACAACCTGCCGGCGTTTCCAAGGGTTAAACGAAGATCCCTGCACGTTAACAGCCGTGACACCGCGCCGGCGAAGGCCCCCGGGGTGTCGGCCAGCAGCAGATGCTCGCCGTCGCGCGCCGGAAGGCCTTCGGCACCCATGGAAGTGGAAACCACCGGCAACGCCGCCGCCCATGCTTCCAGGATCTTGAACCGCGTGCCGCTCCCGGCGAGCAACGGAACCACCGCGATTTGCGCCCGCGCCAGTTCCGCGACCGCATCTTCGACCGGCCCTTGTAACTCAATACGCGGGTCGCCCGCTACAAGTTTCGCCACCGCGCCCGGTTCTTTGCCCACCAGCCGCCACACCAATTGCGGCCAGCGGTCGCGCAGCAGGGGCCAGACCTCGCGCGCGAAGAAACGCACGGCGGAGAGATTGGGATGGTACTCCAGGTTGCCGGAAAAAACGATTACCTGCTCTTCTGTTTTGGACGGCACGGGCGTCCAGGGAATCGCGTTGGGATAGACCCGCACCGGCGCGCGCGGCGCCAGGAATGCGAGGGAGCGTGCGTCCGCCGCCGAAGGCGCCAGTACTTCGCCGAACCGCGGCAGCCAGTCCGCTTCGAAGCGGGCCGAGGCCTCCGCGAAGATGCGATGCGCCAGCCCCACCGCGCCGCCCTCCGCCTGGGCGCAGCGCGCGTGGAGCACGGATTCCACGTTGTGCAGGTCGAGCACCGTGCGGCGGCAGGCGCCGGCGATCTGCTCCAGATAGGGCGCGCACCACGAGTGTTCGATGATGCCGATTTCATACGCGCGCCCGGCCACCGCTTCCTGCACCTGGCGGCCGAAGCCGGCGAACCGGTCCACCAGGGGCGGCACGCCGCGAGCCAGCCGAACGGCATTGCGAACGGCGCGCGCCGCAGGGCTGCGCCGGCGGGCGGGAAGCGGAATCGCCGTCACCTGGCGCACCAGCCCGGCGGGCAGGAGCGAAGCCGGATCCGCCGCTCCCGGCTGGCGAAAAGCGATCATATCGAGCGCATAGTGCCGCCCCAGGTACTCGACCAGCGACGCGGTGCGCAACGCGCCGCCGCCCGAAAGTGGATAAGGCGCTTCCGGCGCCAGCAAGAGGGCCGCGGCTCGATCGTCATTTGCCAAAGCGCCGGCGGGCCTCCTGGTACACTTCGTAAGTCCGGAGCGCGGTACGCTGCCAGGAGAACTCAGCGGCGCGGGCGCGTCCGCGGGCCGCCCATTCGGCCCTCCAGGCGGGGCGCTCCCACGCATCGAGCATCGCCTGCGCCAGTTGGCGCGCGTTCCCGGCGTACACGGCCGCGTCGCCGGCCGTCTCGCGCAGGGCGGGGGAGGCGATCACGCACGCCCCGCACTGCATGGCCTCCACTACCGGCAGGCCGAAGCCTTCGTAAAGCGAAGGGTAGACGAAGGCGATAGCGCCGGAATACAGCTCTGGCAGTTGTTCATCCGGCACCTCGCCCAGCAGGCGCAAGCCCGGTTCCTCGGCAATCGCAGGCGCATCCGAGCGGCGGCGGCCGGCAACGACCAGTTCCACCGGGTGGAGTTTGCGCACTTCGCGCCAGGCTTCCACCAGCAGCGGCAGGTTTTTGCGCGGTTCGATGGTTCCGACGAACAGGAAATAGGGCGACTGCGGCCGCGTCTCCACCGGCAGGAACCACTCGGCAGCGGCCTCCGGCACGGCCACCACGCGATCGGGGCTGAGCTGAAAGCGCGCGATCACCTCCTGGCGCACGTGCTCGCCGGGAGTGATCACCATAGTGGCCAAGCCCATCTTCAACAGCAGCGGCGTGCGGCGCATCACGCGGCCGGCGCCGTCGTGCCAGGCCGGATCGAGCCAGGGTGAAAGATCGTGGAGCGTCATCACGCTGGGCCGGCGCGCCAGGTAGGGAACGGCGAAGTCGGGCCCGTGCACCACGTCGGCGCCGATGCGATTCAATTCCCGCGCCATGCCCCACAGCCACCAGCGCCGCTCGATCGCGTTACGCGGGGCCGCGCCGCGCTTCAGGTTCGACGGAGCGCCCGCGGGCATCGGGAAAGGCTGGTCCGAGATCAGGTAGAACTCGTCGTCCGGGCGCCAGCGCGCAAGCGCCAGGCTGAGCTGGCTGGTGTAGCGCGCCAGACCCCCGCTGGTAAGGCTCAAGCTCGCCGCTTCAATCGCTACCCGCATGAGAATCGAGCCGTGCCCGCGCCACAAATACGCTTAAACACGGTTCGCGTAGTTGCGCTCGTAATAGTTCCGATACTCTCCGCTGCGCACGCGCGCCACCCACGGAGCGTTGGCGCGGTACCACTCGATGGTGCGCGCCAGGCCGGTTTCGAAATCCACCCGCGGCCGCCAGCCGGTTTCGCGGAGAACTTTTTCGCTCGAAAGGGCATAGCGCCGGTCGTGTCCCGGCCGGTCCTTCACGTATTGAATCAGGCTCTCCGGCTTGCCGGCGAGCGCCAGCAGCTTGCGGATCACTTCCAGATTCGGCAGCGAGCGGTTGCCGCCGATGTTGTAGACCTCGCCCGCGCGCCCTTTGTCGAGCACCGCCAGAATGCCGCGGCAATGATCGTCCACATACAGCCAGTCGCGCACTTGCATGCCGTCGCCATACACCGGCAGCGGCCGGTCTTCCAGCGCGTTGGCGAGCATCAGCGGAATCAGCTTTTCGGGGAACTGGTAAGGGCCGTAATTGTTGGAGGCGCGGGTCACTACCACCGGCACGCGGAAGGTCACGAAATACGAGAGCGCCAGCAGATCCGAGCCCGCCTTGGACGCCGAATACGGGCTGCTCGGCTGCAGCGGAAACTTCTCGGTGGCCTCTTCCGGCGCCGGCAGGCTGCCGTACACTTCATCGGTGGAGACGTGCACGAAGCGAGCGATTTTGTTCAGGCGCGCCGCTTCGAGCAGCCGGAACGTGCCCAGCAGGTTGGTCTGGACGACCGGCTCGGGGGAAAGAATGCTGCGATCGACGTGCGATTCGGCCGCGAAATGCACGATGGCGTCGGGCTCGGTCTCGGCGACCAGCGCATCCACCGCCGCCCGGTCCGCAATATCGCCGTGCACGAACCGGTACCGGCCACTGGTTTCCACCGCGACCAGGTTCTCGAGGTTCCCAGCATAGGTCAGCTTATCCAGGTTGATAACTTCCCAGGCGGTCTCGGCGATCACCAGCCGCACGAATGCCGAACCGATGAAACCCGCGCCGCCGGTAACCAGGATTTTCATCGGTGGCTTACTTTCTCTGGGTTTCCCAATCGTAGTCGATGCCGGGATCGTCGAACGCAATGCGGCCTTCGTCGCCCGGATCGTAGCAGCGATCGGTCATGTAAATCAGCAACGCGCTTTCTTCGCCGATCACCTTATACCCGTGGCCGACGCCGGGCGGAATCAGGATCTGCCACGGGCGCAGCGGGCCGACATACATGGTGTTGCGCTTGCCGAAGGTGGGCGAGCCGAGCCGGAGATCGACCAGCGCCACCTGGAATGACCCCTTCGCCGGCGTCCAGCAATCGGTCTGCCGCAGGTGATAGTGAAACGCCTTGATGGCGCCCGCGTAACTGAGCGCCGCCGAAACCTGGCTAGTGTCAGGGGGAAAGGCGCGTGCCAGCCCTTGACCGAGGCGCTGCACTTCGAGAAAGTAGCCGCGGTCGTCCGGGTGCACGGCCAACGGCGCGATTTCAACGCCCGCGATGCGCTCCGCCGAATCGACGGTTCCGATCAACGCGCCAATTCCCTTGGGACATTGCGGGACCGCCAGTTCCAAGCCACCGAGCGAAGCCAGAGGCCGCGCCGGCGCCATCATTTCTCCAGCCATCAGATTCGAAGGGCTCCTTCCTCGCGTTCCGCGACTGGCGTGCCGCCCGTAACCGACTCCTTCACCAGGTTGGCGGCGCGGAGCAGGGAATCGAAAGTGCCGGCATCGGTCCACCAGCCGGAGAGGAACGAAAAGGTGAGCGAGCCTTCGCGCACGTACGCGTTGTTGACGTCGGTGATCTCGAGCTCACCGCGGCCGGAAGGCACCAGCGTTTTGATCTTGTCGAAGACGCTGGCATCATACATGTAAATGCCGGTCACGGCGTAATTCGATTTCGGATGCGCCGGTTTCTCCTCGATGCCGACGATGCGGTCGCCGGAGACTTCCGCCACGCCGAAGCGCTCGGCGTCGGCGACCTCTTTGAGCAGGATGTGCGCTCCCTGCGGCTGGCGGCGAAAGCGATCGGCCGCGGCGCGAATGTTTTCCTGAATGATGTTGTCGCCCAGGATGACGCAGATTTTGTGGCCGTCGGCGAAGTGCTGGGCCAGCGCCAGCGCATCGGCGATGCCACCCTCGCCTTCCTGGTAGGTGTAGTGGATGTGCTTCAGTCCGAACCCTTTCCCATTGGCCAGCAGGCGCAGAAAATCGCCCGAGTTGCGCCCGCCGGTGACGACCATGATGTCCTCGATCCCGGCGTCGACCAACGTCTGGATGGGGTAGTAAATCATCGGCCGGTTGTAGATCGGCAGCAGGTGCTTGTTGGTGATCTTGGTCAGTGGAAAGAGCCGGCTCCCAGTGCCTCCGGCAAGTACGATGCCTTTCATCAGCATTCATGATAGCAGGGGACACTTTCGATGCAAGGCGGGACGAGCGTGGGCCGGAGCAGCACGGGCCGGGCATGCCCGGCCCCTACCGGGACCTAGAAGAGTTTGTGATCGCAAACCGGGAGGAGTTTGTGTCAGAATTGAATCAGGCCTGTGTCACCGGGGAGAGCGCTATGAGCGAGACGCGCGAGCACATCCACGAACTGATTGAGCGCCTGCCGCCGGCGCAGCTTAGTGCTGTCGCTGGTCTGCTGGAAGCAATGCTGGATAATTCCGTGGCCGCACCCGTTGAAGATGAACCGATCACGGACGAGGATCGCCGCTCGGTGCGCGAGGGCCGTGCATGGTTCGCTCAGCGAGGCGGCAAGGGCATTCCGATGGAAGAAGTCCTTTCCGATTTCGGGCTGAAGCCCGAGGATTTCCCCCTCACCAAGTAATAACTGTCCCGCCATAACGACGATCTCGTACGGATCGGAAGCATTTCCTGGGAACTTCGTTCTTGGTTTGCTGCGGCAGGTGGAAAGGCTGGGGAAGATGGGCGCCATAATGCGGAAATCGAATTGGAACACATTGAATGTGCGGCATTTCCACCGTCCTGCAACGCATTCCTGCAAGGGTCTTTTATCCTGAGCCTATCTCCGTCAAAACGCAGACCGTGTTTTTTCTGTAACAGCGCGCCGCAAGAAGCTAAGCTAGGGCGACGGGCATAATGACTCTCCCGAACGCACTTAAGATCGAGTGGAGTGAGGAGGCCAGAGCCGGCGTGCGGCGTCTCGACCGCGTTGCCGCGATGCAGATCTTCGAAGGCGTGCTGCGATGCGCTCGAACTGGCTCTGGTGATGTGAAACCGCTTCACGGCGACTTGGCGGGTTCCTTTCGGCTGCGGATCGGCGATTACCGCGTCATGTTCGAGCTTCAGGGCGACACCATGCGCATCTTCGGAGGTCGCCACCGCCGCGAAGCCTATCGTTGAACAACGGAAGAACGATTTACGGGCGCGAGGAGAGGATTTGGGCGCCACTGACGGCGGCCCCGACGGGATTCAAGCTGCGATAGATGACGACGCCGTTGAGGGTGTAGCCGATCAGCCGGTCGTACCAGCGCGGGCGGGTGAGGCGGTTCATATTGGCGACGAAGCCATCGGTTTGGACGCCGATATCCTGCCAGGTTTTGAGATAGGCCGGCCAGTCGCGGCGAAAATCGCGGCTCATCCCGGAGACGTCGGTGGCGGCGGTTTCGATGCCGCGGGAGACGCCGACGTAGCGGTTGAACACGCAATCGGGGTTGTGGTCGCAATCGAGGAACATGGGGAGGGAATCGTCGATCTGCGCGGCGATGGCGGCGGAATGGCGGAGGGTGGGACGGAGCTCGCTTTCGAGCGAGGCCGTGGTGGCAAGGGCGGAATCGATTTGCGACAGCGTACCGCTGATTCGGCGGCCGGCGGTATCGCTGAAATCGGCGGTTTGCGCCAGCAAGCCGGTGCGGAAGGCGGTAGCCTGGCGGTCGGAGAGAGCCAGCGCGGTGACGCGCGCCGCGGCGATTTGATGTGTGAGATCCTGGCGCGCCGCGTCCGCCTCATGAAGTAACGCGGCGCGCGTGAGGCGGATTTCGGCCGGAACCGCCGCAACCGTGGCGGTGGCGGCCCGCACGAACATCGTGGCTGCAACCGCGAGTGCGGTGAGCGCCGCCAGCAGGCCGCAGATGAGCACTTGCTGAACCGTTTTCATGGAAACTTCCCGCTCCGCGCGGGGCAGACACTTCGGGCTTCAGAAATTCCGTTGCGGGTGGCCGGGCTTCGCGGACTTATCGCCGTGCGTGCGGCCACCCAATGGTTTGAGTAGAAACTACGTTGATGTGAGCCCGCTGGATGGCGGACAATATCAGGTCGATTCGTTCCTTACTC
>JBAVEN010000017.1:0-27929 GCA_049587755.1 Bryobacteraceae bacterium
TTGCCTCCCGGCAGAGCCTTGTCCTCCGCTCCGTCCGTTTGAAGTGTACCCGGAGGGGCTGTTTTACGCAATGGTTGACCGAAAAAAGAGCTTGACGCGAGCAGCGCTTTCAGACACGAACCTTAACTCCGCCCACAAACCCGTTCACCGCCGCAGGCGGGACCCATTGTCCGAGTGGGTGATGACCCGACCAAAGCTGGCCCGAGCACTGCTTTTGCGCAAGGGGCTATGAACTACCGCCTTGGTGTAATGACGTTCGCGCGAATGCTGTCCAAGATCGAGTGGGTCACTCCAAACAACATGTCCAAGATGCTTGGTGTCGAAGTGCAGGCATTGGACCTCATCGGCGCGACAGGTCCAAATTACCTCTCGCCCCAAACCGCGGGCGAAACTCGCTTCGAAATAGACGCCGTGATTCTGACGAGTGAAGTCGGCGATCACAAATTGTGCGAGACGAACTTCGGATAGAATTCCGTCTGTGATTCCGCTCAGTTTTTGGGATCTCATTTCTGAGGCACACGCATTGAAGCCCACGGTCGATCTCGACTGCTCGTTTGATGCCCTGGCTGTAGGCCAGCTCCAGCGATTCGGCAAAAGACACGCCGACGAAGCAACGCCGGTACGTCCGGCTGTTCGTGCAGAATAACGAAGAGACAGGTCTTATTGGCTGACTCGGAACTCCGAGTGTAGCGTTGCCTTCGAATCTCCGCCGGCCCAGATGTCGAATTCCTCGGGCTCGACTACCCTGCTCCAGCGCCGCGACGAGCGTCTCCGGCGGTGCGCATGCGGGCTTCTTCCGGCAGGCAGACAGGGCTGCCGGTGTTCACGGTGCACGAGCGAGATCGAAGAGTGTTGAACTTATCGACAAGAGTTTGAGCTTTTCAGATCTCGAGATTGTTTTCCCCGACTGGACCATGGGTCTGCTAGTACTCGACGTCCACCGAACGAAGGACCCGGCCCGGAAAATCCGGCCGCAGTTTGGGGCAGGGGGCATACACTATAGCCGTAGGAGGCAAGCATGCTCGCTGCTATGGATCGGCTCCTGCTTGTCGCTTTCATGGCAGGGTCTTGCACGTTGGGTGGCGCTACTTTTGCTAACCAGAGGGTCACCACACAAGCGCCTCCCACATCCGGCTGCATCGTTCCGCCGGCCGTCACCTCGTTCCTGACCACCCAGGGCATCGTGTATTTGTACTTCGAGGCAACCGTAACGAGCAGTGACTATTTAAGCAGCGATTGGCTCGCGCCCGACGGCACGGTAATCGCTGGAGTCTCTTGGGACGTAGCATCAGGCGACTACTGTTTCACGAACCCGACCGGTTTGGCCATCAGCAACCTTCCGGCGAGCCAACTTGGATCCTGGCAGGCTCGCGTGTATGACAACGGGGTCCTGCTTGTCTCGGTTCCGTTCACCGTCAGCGCCCCGCCCAGTTTTGCCAGCCAGAGGGTCACCACACAGCCGCCTCCCGCGTCCGGCTGTAGCCTTCCGCCGGCCGTTACGTCGTTCCTGACCACCGAGGGCACCGTGTACTTGTACTTCAATGCCACCGTGACGGACAGTGACTCTCTTACCAACAATTGGCTCGCGCCCGACGGCACGGTAACCCCTGGGACCGCTTGGGAACCGGTATCAGGTTATTACTGTTTCAACGGCAGCTTGAGCATTAGCAACCTCCCGGCGAGCCAACTTGGGTCCTGGCAGGCTCGCGTGTATGACAACGGAGTCCTGCTTTTCTCGGTTCTGTTCAGCGTCAGCGCCCCGGCGGCGAGCGCGCCTAGCATCTCGGCCGGTGGCGTTGTCAATGGCGCCAGCTTCGCGTCCGGTCCCGTAGCTCCGGGTTCCATCGTTTCCATCTTTGGTACCGCTCTTGCCAGCGGAACCGCGCCGGCGACGACGGCTTCACTTCCTACAACGCTGCAGAGTACTCAGGTTCTGATGAATGGAATCGCAGCCCCGCTGTTTTATGTTTCCCCAACTCAGATCAACGCCCAGGTCCCTTGGGAGGTCGCCGGGCTGTTTACTACCGATCTTACGGTCCAGGTGATTTCAAACAGCTCGCCGTCTAATGTGGTGGCCATCGCTCTGGCTGTTACGGCGCCTGGGATTTTCGTCACCGTTCATAATGCCGATAATGCCGTCGTAACTTCGGAAAATCCCGCAGTCCCCGGAGAGTATCTGGTCGTCTACTGCACCGGCCTGGGGACGGTGACAAACGAGCCGCCCACCGGCGCTCCGGCGCCATTGAAGCCGCTCTCCTATACGCCTCAGAACTCGACAGTGACGATCGGTGGACTCTCAGCGAACGTGCCCTTTTCGGGCTTGGCGCCGGATTTTGTGGGGCTCAATCAGGTGGATGTCCAGGTGCCTGCGAACGTGGTAAGTGCCAGTGCGGCCCCGCTCGTGCTCTCCAACGGCGGCAACTCCACTACGGCCACCATTGCCGTGCAATCTGGTGGCCCGCAGCAATTCACTTTGACCGCAACTACTGCTGGCAACGGGAGCGGGTCCATCTCCGCGAATCCGCCAGGGCCGTCCTACTCGGCGGGAACGGTTGTCACACTGACTGCAACACCAAATGCCGGGTCGACATTCGCCGGATGGTCCGGCGCGTGCTCGGGAACGGGCAGTTGCACCGTGACGATGAACTCCAACCAGGCGGTTACCGCCACGTTCAACTTGACCGTTGTCGTTAATCCAACCCTTACTATAACGACGTCGGGCACTGGCAGCGGCACAGTCACTTCCTCTCCCGTAGGGACTTCATGCGGCTCGGGTTGCCTGAGTTTCGCCGCAGGAACAGTCATCACGCTAACGGCGACTCCGGGCACCGGTTCAACGTTTGCCGGATGGTCCGGCGCCTGCTCGGGAACGGGCGGTTGCACCGTGACGATGAACTCCAACCAGGCGATTACCGCCACGTTCAACCTGACGGGGACCAGTACCGTCCCGCAGCTCGCGGGCGCTTTCAATTTTCCAGGACCGTATTCGCTGCCCGGACCTGTTGTCTACACGAATCAAACGGGCCAAACCATCACGAGCTATGCGCATCCGGGCCAGATCTTCCTTTTCGTAGCGCCGAACCAGATGAATGCCAGCGCTGCGACCGCACTGGTCGCCGCGAATAATGGCTCGATCATCGCGCAGATTCCTACGTCTGGCCTCTACTGGGTTCAAGTGAAGGTTGGTGCTGAGGCCGCGTTCATTGCTGCGGTCGAGAACAATCCGGCGGTGATATTTGTGGGTCCGGACGTTCCTGCGACCGGCTCACAAGCTCCTGTAGTGGACCTGTCGGGCGCCACCTCCCTGACACCTCTGATTCCAAATGGTCTGATCGCACAATTCGACAATTTCCAGCCGGTGGGAAATCAAGTTTGCGGCGAGTCTCATGGCGCAGCAGTGAACACCCTTTTGGAGGCGGGCGGGCTTACCTCGTCCGGCTATGACATCTCAGAACTCCAGCAGGGCACGAACGCGCACGGCTCGGATGTCGGATTCGGCCTGGCGCGCGCAGCCCAGGGTGCCTTGGATCGCGGGCAAAAACTCGTGGCGAACGTGTCGCTGCAAGCGGGTGGCCAGCCGAATGATGGAATAGATAGAAGTATTTGCGAGACGGATCCGAATGACCCACAATACCCTCAATGCTCGGCGGTATGGAACAGCGCCACGTCCACATGGGTCCGAGGCGCAGGGTACGCTTCCTGGAAGACCGATGAGTTTTCGTTCCTGGTGGGCATTGCCGGCGTCCTTGAATATATGCCGGCCAATTTGCGGGACAACACGCTGGTGGTCGTCTCCGCCGGCAACTCGGGCCTTGATCTGACGTACGAGATCGGTCTCATCCAGACGCTTCTTCCGGATGCGTTTCCTCATATGTTGATTGTCGGAGCCACTGGAACAAGCAGCCAGCCGTATTTTGGGTACAACCATTCCACCGATCCGGCCGCCATGCTCTCCGCGCCCGGTCTCGGCGTGGTGATCCCACAGACCGGAGGCTGCCTGGCGAATGGCACCTCCTTCGCCGCGCCGCAAGTCGCGAACCTCGCAGCCCAACTGGCGCAGCTATTCCCCAATCTGACCACGGCGCAGATCGTACAGGCGATCATGACGGCCGGGCCGATCGTAAATGGCGTACACACACTACCCACGTCGGATCAGGTGGTTGCGGTGATCCAGTCTCCGCCATCGCCTCTGCCTTCGGCGGGAACGTACGTGGGGAGCTGTGCCGCTCAGACCTTCGCGGTAACGTGCTGTGACCCGGTCAGTGGAGTATGCAGCACAGCCCCGGGAGCTTCGGCCCAAGGGCCATGGGGCTTTACGCTGATGCCAGGAACCTCCCTTTCGCAATTCACTTCGCAGGTGTGCGCTAGTATGGACGCCGCCTTAGGCGCGGCCGGTTGTGCATCTTTCTCGTGTAACTACACAGCGGCAACAAGCACTTCGGCCACTTTTGCCATCTCGTGTGCGCCCCCGCCCGTGCAGTCTTGCACAGGCGGAACCTTAACCGAAACTTGCAGCGCGACCCAGCAGTAATGGCGCCTGCGCTGACGTTGAAAAGCGGCAGGGATACTGAAGGCAACCAACCAGTGTGTTCCTTCTTGGACTTCTTCTAATGAAGAGGCCCGCCACTATTGCTGCGAAATCTCCGCCGCTTGGCCGAGAAATGCGTTCCGTAAGAGCGAGGCGAGCGGGTTCTGTCCGCTCGGCCACCTAAGGCGCCCAGGCGCGGCGTGACGCTGCGTCGCGGCTTTTCACGGCTTTCCGCCGCACGCCCGCCATTTAATCTCGCGGCGGCGCGGGAGGACAATGCGGAAGCACAGGTACAAACACTGCCCATCACTGTCGTCAGTACGAGGCGGGCGTCTTTGGACTCAACACCGCCCGGCAACGCGACCGCGAAGCGGAGGTGGACATGCTGCCCGGCGAACACCGCAAGCTCGACCGCACGCCGCTAGAAGAATTCATCTTCTTCGACCATTCGAGCGGCCGCACGCGCATCTACGCGGCCATGCGCTGGAAGGCCGAGCACCAGTGCCTCGTCGACGCCGTCAACCCCTGCGTGAAGTGAAAGCACGAGAGCGCCGCTTAGGCGCAGGGTGATCCTCAAGTTGTGGATGCCGACCAGGTTCGCATGGCCGCGTCTTTGTCAAACCGGAGAATGTCGTTGGCCCCGCGCGGGCGTTATGTGGAGATATCGGCAAGGTCCCGAGCCCAACTCAACGCGGCCTTGCATTTCGGAACACCCGAGGCTGCCAGGCGCCGTCAAGCCTTTCCGGACATGCCGGCGGCAGGAATCGGCGGAAGCCCGCCGCCACCTCCAGGCAACACTGGCGGATATGGAACGCTCATGCCCACTGATAGCAGTTGCCGGTTAACAACCGCCAGTATGGTAAAGGCTATGAAATCAGGAGGAAACTCAACAGGGAGAGAGTTTCTTCGTAGCCTGAAATCCGAAAAAGTGCGCCAGGAGGATGCCAAGCGATGAACCCGGCACCACCTTCAGACAGTCCTAGGGAACAGCGAAAGGAGATCTGTGTGAGACGAGATTACGTGGTGCTTGGAGTGATGACTTTTGGTCTTGTCGTGGCTGGCGGTCCGGCCTGGGCCACGAAGTTCACTTTCGATACGGCCCCCGTGAAAGAGGGGCGCGTCTTTGTCGATGAGAGGTTTCTGGGGATTGCGCCCCTCACTGTGGATTTGAAAGTCTCCCGTGGGAGCGTCATGAAGGCACGAGCCGAGAAGGAAGGCGCTTTGGGTCTGTGGTCGACGGAGTTTACGAAGGATCAACGCCAAATCGTGATGATCCGGCTCGAGGAAGATGAGGCTTCCAAGCAAACTGTGGCATCCGATATCGCCAACAAGTGGCTGACGATTGACCCGTCGAGTACGGGTGGCGCCAACAAGGTGATCGATGAGGGAGAAGCGTGGAAGAAGATTGTCAGCATCGTGACGGATAATTTTACCGACATCGAGCAGCTCGACCGTGCCAGTTTTTACTTGCGATCGGCATGGCGGGTCCGGCGTTACGCGTACTCGGTAGTGCGAAACCGGCTGATCGTCAAGAGAGGGGTTTCGCCGAATCTGACGATCCGGGTGGAGATCGAGAGCCAGATTTATCGATCTGCGGACCCGCTGGGTGCCTCGCCGACGATGCGGGATGAGATGTTCACGGAGAACCCACGGGTGTATCCGTCGGATCAGGATACGGTGCGGATCTTAAGGGATCAGTTCTGAAGAGCGGAGGTAGCTACACCGCCGATCGCACCTGGCGCCCTTCGGCAGGAGTGTTAAATCCGTCCGCCGGCCGACGCGCCTTTGCAGCCATCATCGTCTTGAGAACACTCAAGAGTGAAAAGCTCTTTGTAGCCTGACATCCAAAAACCTACGCAAGGGGATGCCAGGCGATCAGCCATTCACTTCCTTCAGGTAGTCCGGCGGCGGACCGGAAAGCAGTGCAATTGGGAGGGAGGTTGCGAATGCGTATCGCTATCGCTTTGTTGGTGTCCTTGATTTCGCTGCAAGCCCAGATTCCGCAGCCAACCGATTTTGAAGGTTGGAAGAATCGCGGCATGGCTTTGTTACTCCACACCGGCCAGAATCAGGAGGCAGCCGACGCGTTCGAGCGCGCCTCGAATTTAAAACCCGACGACACGGACGCCCGGCTGTATCTGGGCTTGGTGCACATGTTGTTGTCCGTTGGCGCGCGGTCGCCCGAGAAAGACGCACATGCAAGTCGCGCGCGGACCGAATTCCAGCGCGTGCTTGCGTTAGACTCCGAAAATGCAAGGGCGCTCGCCGCACTGGCAGCCATGAGCTACTACGAAGCCAGACCTTTTCAGGGGAGCGAGAGTTTAAGCAAACTGCATGAAGCTCGCGACTGGAGCAAGCGCGTGATCGCAGCCGACCGGATGAACAAACAGGCATACTTCTCGCTCGGCGTAATCGCCTGGACAGAGTTTTATCCAGCCTGGATGGAAGCGCGTGCGGCCGATGGATTGAAGCCACCAGACGCGGGGCCACTGCGTACAGCGGCTTCCCGAGTAAAACTATTGGGCCAATATGGGCCGCTAATTGAAGAGAGCATCGCGAACCTCCGCGAAGCAATCAAGATCGATCCGCAATATGACCGTGCGCTGGTTTATATGAGCCTGCTCGTCCGTGAGCGTGCCGACCTTAGCGATACGCCCGATCAATATATTCGCGGACTCGGCGAAGCCAGCCAATGGGTTCAACGGTGCCTGGACGCTCGCCGGGAGAAATCGCAACGGCCGCAACAAGCAGCAGCCGGATCGAGCGAGGAATGGTTCGAGAGCCTTGCGCTTTTTCTGCCCCCGCCACCTGTGCCGCCGCCGCCGCCACCGCCTCCACCTCCGCCTGGCGTTAGGCCGAATCAGTTTATGCCGGCACCTCCCGCTAGGGCGGTATTTCCGTCTGGGACAGAGTGGGACATATTTCCTGACAAAGATAAGGCGAGGCTGTTCGCCATAGCAACCGTCGACATTCTGCGGGTGGGTGTTTACAAGCTGGCGCTGCAATGCGCTAACGGTGGCGTCATGACAACAATCGAGGCATTCACCAATTCGGGCGAGCCTCGGCCAATCGAGTGGCAAACGACGGCAGAGCGTGGGGTCCACATTCGCCGCACGGATGACGATACCGTGAGCAACGACGACGTCCTCACACCGACAGGGCTGTCGCACGTCGGGCAGTTGACGTTGCGCAGTCTTCCGCAAACGCGGCTCACCATCGCGAATGTCTTCCCCAATGAAACCGTGGAGTTCTCGTTCTCGATCATGTCGACACCGGGTGCGTTGGTTCCAGTGGAGAAAACGAAAAGGGAGGTGTTTCAGGAGATGTGTTTCTCCGTTCCCCAGTCGAAAGCTGCGCCTACGTCCGCTCTATCTGCCACGCCGGTGCGCGTCACTGGAGATATCAAGCCTCCGACCAAGACGAAGGACGTACGACCAGCCTATCCCAGGCTCGCGCGGCTGGCTCGTGCAAAGGGGGTCGTCGTCCTCGATGTAACAATTGATCCAAGCGGGAAGGTGCATGAACCAATCGTGCTCCAATCGATTCCGATGTTTGATGAAGCCGCTATCGACGCCGTCGCGCAATGGGAGTACACGCCCACGTTGATGAACGGCATCGCCGTTCCGGTCATCATGACGGTTCCAGTGAGTTTCGCGCCTTAGCGGCAGTGGATCGGCAGGGAATTCGGCCCGCCGCGCTGTTTCCGAGTAGCGCGTAAACCGGGTGCAGAGAACCTAAAATGAGACCATGGTGAACAAAGGGGTTTTTACGCGCACCGATCCCGATCTGGTTTCGGTGCTCGAACAGCTCCCGCGCCGGGAGCGTATCTTCCACACGCCGGAATTCGGCTCGACGCGTGCCGACTTCGAAAAAGCCACGGTGCCCGAGTAGCCGAGCCCCGGTGATTTCCGAATAGCGTGATCCACTCCGGACGGGCCGCTCATGTGCTCCCCCCTCCGTTTCTTGAAACTCAGACGCCGATTCGACAGCGGAACAAGTCTGCGCAATTGTCCGTATCTCACCTGGACATGTCACGAAAGACCGTTCTTGGCTTAGTGGGCATAGCCCTCCTCCTGTCGATTCTTCTTTGGTTCAGGACCCGTCCCCGCCCAGAGAATCAGATGCCGGGAAAGTTCCCGGAGGAACTGGTGTTTGTTCGATCGACAGACGACGTTGTGAACGCCGGCGTGAGGTTTACACCTCCAACGAGCTTTTCCAAACCCATAGCGATCATTTGGGTGCATGGTTGGGGAGCCAACTTCTACTCTCCGAGCTACGTAGGGATTGGGCGGGCACTCGCCGGTCGTGGCTTCACAACAATCTCAGTGAACACGCGCATGCACGACATCGGAAACGTGGAGAAATACAGCCCTGGCGGGAAACGCGTTCGGGGCGGCGGTTATTGGGGTGTTACGAGCCAGGATGTGCTGGACATCGCTGCCTGGATCGGCTTTGCCGAGCATATCGGATTCAGCAAAGTAGCCCTGGTTGGACACAGCGCTGGTTGGGCGAGCGTCGGGCGGTATCGGGCGGAAACAGGAGATCGTCGTGTTGCCGGACTGGTTCTGGCCTCAGGCATGGTCGGTCCAGCACAGGAGAACGATCCGGAACTGATCGCGCAAGCCAAGAACCTCGTCGCCGATGGAGCCGGTGAGGAGTTGCTGCGCCTACCGAACCGGTCGTTCCCCTCGTTCATCAGCGCGGCGACCTACCTGGATATCGAGAATACGCCGCCCGAGTACAAGGACTTTTTTGGAGTTACACGCACGCAGACTCCCGCGGTCCTGCGAGTGAAGTGTCCGATGCTGGCCTTCTTCGGCACGAGAGGCGACATAGGAGGAGAGAAAGAACTGGATGTGCTGAAGTCCTCTCTTCAGCGCTTTTCCGGTTCGCCCAAACTTGAGACGGCAATGATTGTGAACGGAGACCACGAGTACGTTGGAGAGGAGGCGCAAGTGGCTGAAAAAATCGCCCACTGGCTCGAAGCGGAAGTGCTGAAATGATGGACGCGAGTTCTGAGCGATCGTCCCACACTCGGAGAGTGTTGAAGGCATCGCGGTCGGGCGTCGCGGTCCGACTTTGGCGAGCGTTAGCACCTCTTATCGGTAGCCAACTCCGGGGGTAGGCCGGCGAACGGAGCCGGAGCGGCACAGTATGCCAGTAAGGCTTGGCGCGGCGCTGCCCGTGGCGGCCTATTCGTTTCTTCCACGCATTGCTCCCGCCGCTGTTCGTGCCGCGCGCTGCAGCGCGCCCACGTTCTTCCAATTCTCCGGCTTGGCCGGCCTGTTCCGCTGGTACTGTTCCCACCGTCGCACCGCCTCGTCATCCTGGCCGTGGATTGCGTGCGAGTAAACGTCAGCCGCTACTCGAGGGGAGGAGTGGCCGAGCCGCTGCGCGACCAGCGACAGTGGCACACCGCTGTCCAGCATCTGCGAAGCGAGAGTGTGCCGGAGCAGGTGCAGGGCTCCGCCTTTCGGTTTCGGAATCTTCAGCCGCTTGAACAGGGCCGGCACGTCTCTTTACTGCATCCGGGTGCGCCCCGCTTCTCATCCTCGCGGTACAATCCCAGGTGAATGTCATCCACTCGCGGCGTCGGTTGGGCGAAATTCCGCGTCGCTGCGGTCACCGTGGCCGCCCTCGCGATTCTCTCCGTGCTGCTCACCCTGCTCACCGGAGGGACCTTGCTCCAGCCAGCCGCAACCGTGTACTTATACGTGCCCGATGCCACCGGACTGGATGCCGGGGCGGACGTGCGCGTAGATGGGATCGATGTGGGGACGGTGACGCGCATCGTGCTTTCCGGCTCCGCCATCCCGGACCGCGCGGTGCGCGTGGTGCTCAGCGTTCGCCGCAGGTTCCTGTCCACCATCACCAGCGATTCGACCGCGGAATTGACCGCCGATAACCTGGTCGGCGACAAGTTTGTGGACGTCACCAGCGGGCAAAGTTCGAAGCACGTGATGCCAGGCGGCGAGATCCGCTACAAAGCGTCGCCGAATCTGATGGAAGGGCTGGACCTCGTTCAGTTCGAGCAGCAGTTGCGCATCGTCGATGCCGCCCTCAGAGACATCGAGGCCGGCCGCGGCCAGGTCGGCAAGTTCGTCCAAGGGGACAAAATGTACACCGACGTGGTGCGCCGCATGGTGGTGCTGCAAAATGATTTGCGCGCGGCAGCGAAAACCACCGGCACCATAGGCAGCGTGCTCTACACGGATCGTCTTTACCGCCAGATCGACGATCCGCTGATCCGCCTCGATCAGACCCTCGCCCGCATCCAATCCAGCCCATGGCTGCGCGACACCGGCCAATACCAGCAATTCCTCGATGCGGCCAGCGGACTACGCAAATCTGTTGCGAACCTGCGCGCGGGCCAGCTTTTCCAGTCCGACGAGCTGTACTTAGATTGGACTCGGCGGCTGGCAGGGCTGGTGCAGACCGTGGATGACTTTAACGTCGGTCCGGAGTTCACCTCGTCGCTGCTTTATGACAACCTGACCGGCATGACACGCGCGATGGCGGCGACGCTGCGCGACTTCCACCAGAATCCCGAGAAATATCTGCGGGCGAAAGTATTCTGACGGCCGCGAGAGTTATTTCTGCAAAAAGAAACTGCCAACGAACATGGCGTCGATGCCGGAGGAGTAAAAGCTGCGCACGGCGTCGCGCGGGTCGGAAACCAGCGGCTCGCCGAACAGGTTGAACGAGGTGTTGTAGAGCACCGGCAGGCCGGTGGATTCGCCGGCAGCGTGCAGCAGCTTCCAGTAAAGCGGGTTCTCGCGTGCTTCCACCGTGTGCACGCGCACCAGGTCGCCGGCCAGGATGGCCGCGGCGAATGTTGCGCGATGCTCCGGGCGGACGCGGCCGACGGTCGCGAGGAATCGCGCATTCGGTCCCACCTCGAAATACTCGCCGGCCAGCTCGGCCGGCACCGAAGCGGCGAACTTGCGCACCGGCTCGCGGTGCTTGATGTAGGTGTTCAGGTTTTCGGTGGAATACGGATCCAGTGGCGAAGCCAGGATGCTGCGGTTGCCCAGCGCGCGCGCGCCGAATTCCATGCGCCCGTGCATCCAGGCGACAATCTTGTGGTCGTTCAACTGCGCTACCGCGGCGCTGACCAGTTCCTCGGTGGTCAGCAGGTAATGAAAGCGCAGCTTACAGTTCTCCAGCACCTGCTTGGTGTCGGCGGCGCTATAGCTGGGGCCGAGGCACAATGTCTCCAGGCGCACGCGCTTCTCCTGCCGGAACAGATGGTGCCACGTTTCGAGCGCCGCCCCGATAGCCGTGCCCGCGTTGCCCGCCACCGGCTGCACAAAAACATTCTTGAAGCCGGACCGGTTTTCCAGCGCCGAAACCAGCAGCGCGTTGAATCCCAGCCCGCCCGCCAGGCACAGGTTGTGGCCTTGACCGGCCAGCCGCATCACCGCGGCTTCCGCCGCCTGCTGCACGCCGGCCGCAATCGGCGCGCGCAAGGACTCCGGGATGGGCGCGCCGTCATCGAGCCCGATCGCCGCGTAGAACCGGTGCCCGAAACCGCCTGCGTGCGGCCGCTCGCCGCTGAAGAAGGCGCGGTCCACGTGTAGCCCGGCTTCGTCCGCCTGGAGAATCTCCAGGAACAAATCGCGAAAGCGCGCATCGCCGCACACCGAGAGCCACTGCACTTTGTGCTCATCCACGTTGGCTTCAAAGCCCAGCAACTCGGTGACCCGGCTGTAGACATCGCACAGCGAGTCCGGCGCGTAGTGCTCCTGTTCGATGGCCATGCTGGCGCCGCGGCCGGCCCATCGCGAGCCGCAGCGGAAATCGCCGCCGCGATCGAGCGTCAGTACCGTCGCCTCGTCGAAGGGAGAAGTGAAATAGGCCGAGGCTGCGTGCGCCAGGTGATGGTCCACCAGTGTGATCCGGCTGGCGGGAAACTGGGCCCGCAGCCGCAGGTAGAAATCTTTCTCCGGCACGGGCCGCGCCACCGCTACTGCGTCCACCTGTTCTGGCCTGGCGCCCGCCAGTTCGAGGCACATCGAAATGGCGCGCTCTGGCAGCGGATCCCGCCCGCCCCAGTGCATGCGCCGCCGCACCAGCTTCGACTCTTCCACCGCGGCGGCGAGCTCGCCGTCTTTCAAAATGACGGCGGCCGCATCGCCCAACACGCCGCCGATTCCGAGGATGATCACCGGCCGCCCTTTTCCCGTTTTTCAATCTTCGCCCAGGTGTCGCGCAGCGCCACCGTACGGTTGAAGACCAGCTTGCCCGGAGCCGTATCCGGGTCCACCGAAAAGTAGCCCAGCCGTTCGAACTGGTAGTGGCTGTACGCCGTGGCGTCTTGCAAGCTGGGCTCCAGCTTGCAGTCGGTGAGCACCTCGAGCGAATACGGATTGAGATTGGCGAGGAAGCTTTGCCCTTCCTCGGTCTGGTTGGGATCGGGCTTGCTGAAGAGGCTGTCGTAGAGCCGCACCTCGGCATCGATCGCGTGCGCGGCCGAAACCCAGTGGATGGTCGATTTCACCTTCCGCCCGTCAGGCGCGTTACCGCCGCGAGTGGCCGGATCGTAGGTGCAGTGGATTTCGGCGATCTCGCCCTTTTCATTCTTTACCGCGCCGGTGCAGGTGATGAAGTAGCCGTAGCGCAGCCGCACTTCGCGCCCCGGCGAGAGCCGGTAATACTGCTTCGGCGGATCCTCGCGGAAGTCGTCCTGCTCGATGTACAGCACCCTGGAAAAGGGCACCAGGCGCGTGCCGGCGGAAGCGTCCTCGGGGTTGTTACCGGCTTCCAACCGGTCCACCTGGCCATCCGGGTAATTGTCGATCACTACCCGCAGCGGCCGCAGCACCGCCATCACGCGCGGCGCGCGTTTGTTCAGATCCTCGCGCAGATGATGCTCCAGCAGGCCCAGCTCGATGGTGCCGTTGGTCTTGGAAACGCCGATCGATTTGCAGAAATTGCGGATCGCCTCCGGCGTATAGCCGCGCCGCCGGATACCGGCCAGCGTGGGCATGCGCGGGTCGTCCCAGCCAGTCACATACCCTTCCTTCACCAGTTGAAGTAACTTGCGCTTACTAAGTAGGGTGTAAGTCAGGTTCAGCCGGTCGAACTCGATCTGCTGCGGATGATAGATGCCCAGCGCCTCGCAAAACCAGTCGTAGAGCGGGCGGTGGTCTTCGAATTCCAGCGTGCAGATGGAATGCGTGATCCGCTCGATCGAATCCGATTGCCCGTGGGCGTAATCGTACATCGGATAGATGCACCACTTGTCTCCCGTGCGGTGGTGCTCGGCGTGCAGGATGCGGTACATCACCGGGTCGCGCATGTTGAGGTTGGCCGACGCCATGTCGATCTTGGCGCGCAGCGTGCGCGAGCCATCGGGAAATTCGCCCGCTCGCATGCGCTCGAACAAGTCCAGATTCTCTTCCACGCTGCGGTTGCGGTAAGGACTCTCCTTGCCGGGTTCAGTGAGCGTGCCGCGGTATTGCCGCACCTCTTCGGCGCTCAGGTCGCAGACATAGGCCTTGCTCTCCTTGATCATCTGCACCGCCCATTCGTACAATTGGCCGAAATAGTCCGACGCGTAGAAGCAGCGGTCCTCCCAGTCGAACCCCAGCCAATGGACATTCTCCATGATGGAATCGACGTACTCGGTCTCTTCCTTCTCGGGATTGGTGTCGTCGAAACGCAGGTTGGTCTTGCCGCCGAACTCGGCCGCCAAGCCGAAGTTGAGGCAGATGGATTTGGCATGCCCGATGTGCAGATAGCCGTTCGGCTCCGGCGGGAACCGCGTGTGCACGCGGCCTCCCCACTTATTGGTCTTCAGGTCCTCGAGGATGATGTCGCGGACGAAATTCGAAGGGCCGGCCGCGGGCGGGTTGCCCGGCGCACCGGCACTAACATTGGACGGGTTCATAACGTTTCAACTTTTCCAAAGCCTGCCCGATCCGTTCCTGGCAGGTCTCTCGTCCCAGCGCTTCCAGGGTACCGAACAACGGGGGAGCGTTCTTGCGCCCGCACACGGCGACGCGCACGGGCTGGAACAGCTGGCCGGCCTTGATGCCCAATTCGCCGGCCGCCGCGCGCAGCGCCTGCTCCAGCGGGTCATGGCGGAACTCAACCGCAGCCAGCACTGCCGCGCATTTCTCCAACGCGCGAACAGCCATCGCCCGGTCGCCCTTCTGCGGTATCAGTTCGGCGGCATCGTACGGCGCCAATTGCTGAACAAAGAAAAAATCGCCCACCGTGGTTACTTCGCTGAGCAGGCGTATCCGCTCTTGAATCAGCGGCGTGATCAGCGCCATCTTCTCAGGGCTGACGTCGAAACCGGCGGCCGTGACGAACGGCGTCAGCGCTTGCGCAAGCGCGTCCAGCGGCATGTTGCGAATGGTTTCCGCGTTCAGCCAGACGGCTTTCGGGTCGAATGGATCGGCTTCGCTGAAGTTGACCACCGCGTTGCTGCGGTTGATGCCTTCTAACGTGAAGGCTTCCCTCAGCTCCTCGAGCGTCATGCGCTCGCGATCGTCCTTCGGCGACCAGCCGAGCAGGCACAGAAAATTGAGGAACGCGTGCGGCAGAAAGCCGGCATCGCGGTAGGTGGTGACGCTCACCACCGGCCCGTGCTTACGCTTGGAGAGTTTGGCGCCATCCGGCGCGACCAGCAGCGGCAAGTGTGCGAAACGCGGCGGCTCCACGCCGGCGGCTTCGAAAATCATCACGTGCTTGAAGGTGTTGGTGATGTGATCCTGGCCGCGAATGATGTCGCTAATGCGCAAATCGGCGTCGTCCGCGCAGGAGGCAAGATGGTAAGTCGGCATCCCGTCGCTGCGTAGCAGGGCGAAATCTTCGATATCGGCAGTGGATTTCGATTGTTCGCCGAACACACCGTCGTTGAAGGTGACTTGCCGCGGGCTCTCGCGCGGCACGCGGAAGCGCAGCGCGAACGGCTCGCCGGCCGCCGCGCGCCGGTCGCTCTCCGCGCGCGAAAGCTCGCGCATCCCTTCCGGGAAAAGCCACGTCCCGTGCTCGCCCGAGCGTTCCGTATCCGCGGCGCCGGCGGGCGTGAAATCGCGATAAGCCAGGTCCTTGGCGAAAATCACGTTCGCCATTTGCCGGTGCAGCGCGAGCCGCTCGCTCTGCCGGTATTCCTCGTCCCAGCCGAGCCCCAGCCAGCGCAGCCCGTCAAAAATGGAGTTGAGCGAGACTTCGGTGTTCCTCCCGACGTCGGTATCGTCCACGCGCAGAATCATGGTGCCGCCGTGGTGACGGGCAAAAAGCCAATTGAAAATGAATGTGCGCGCGCTGCCCACATGCAGAAACCCGGTGGGAGAGGGCGCAAACCTGACCCTCAGCATTGGAAAGGCCCAGTATAACAAGGGGCGCGGAAGAGGTCGGGGCTTGCGGCTGTGTCCCGGTGCGCTATCCTCAAAGATGAGGCCCCTATGTATTTGCCCTCAGCCGACACCAAGCAACAGGTCAGCGCCGCAGTTTCGGAAGTAGTCAACTTGTTGGCACCGGACGTAGTGCAAATTCGGTACGACATCGGTCGGGATTGGAGTGGCGACTGGGCCATATTCTTCCGCGTCCTCCTGTCGGATGAGGCTAGCAGGATGCGGCTTCGCGAAGTAACAACGCAGGTCGTCTGGCGCCTGGCCGAGCGTTTGGACTTCGCGTCCATGGGCCTCTTCCCCTACCACAATTTCAGGAGCGTGTCCGAACAGGCTGATCTTCGGGAAGAGGCATGGGCTTAGCCGATGCCATTTCCCGATGACTTGCTGGAGCAGGCGTATGACCTCGCGCAAAAGGAACCGGCAAACCCGAAGCAAGCCAGCCTCCGGCGCGCCGTATCCACGGCGTACTATTCTCTGTTCCACCTTTTGATCGATGAAGCCGTCAGCAAATGGGCAGTGGAACGGCACCGAAGCATCCTTGCCAGAACCTTTGAACACAGTAAGATGAAGGGAATCTGCGACGACGTACTGAAAACCGCCAAGAGCGGCGGCGGCGTCCTGCCTGAGTTGGAGACCGTCGCACACAATTTCATTCAGCTACAACAGCATCGGCATACGGCGGACTACGACAATTCAAAGCAGTGGTCGCGTACGGACGTCCTCAACGTGCTGACCCTGGCAACCGATGCCTTTGCTGCATGGCGGGCGATCAGCGCACAGGATGAGGCTCAGGACTATCTGCTGCAATTATTCTTGCCGAAATTGCCCAAACAATAGCGCCTGCGGCACACACGAGCGAGGAACAACATGGCGAAGAGGAAATCCGTATCATCTCGGCAAGAAAAGCGAGTCCCCGCGAGCGCGCTCTTTACCACTCCCATCAGTGAGGAGCAGCGCCGGGAGCTGAAGCGGCTCGTCGATCGTCCCGATTCGCAGATTGACTTTACCGATGCGCCGGAACGGCAGCCGCGGGCGTTCGATGTCCAGGTCGGCCGCTTCTATCGACCAATCAAGCAGTTGGTGAGCCTGCGCGTGGATGCCGACGTCCTCCATTGGTTTCGAGGACGAGGCAAGAAATACCAAACGTACATGAACGAAGTCCTGCGGCGCGAAATGCAGACCAACGCAAGGGGCCAATAACGGCGACGACCCGTGTCACTCCAGCGGCAATCCCGACTCCTTCAGCGCGCGCCAGCCGCCGTCTAGCGAGATCGCATTGGTGTAGCCCATCTTCTGCAAATTATCGGCTACCAGCGCGGAGCGGAATCCGCCGCCGCAATAGAGCACAAGTGTCGCTGCGTGGTCGGGCACGCGGGTTTCGATATCGCGCTCGATGATGCCCTTGCTCAGGTGAATCGCGCCCGCCACGTGGCCGGCGGCAAACTCGCTCTCTTCGCGGGTATCGATCAGCAGATGCGGCCGGCCGGATACACGCATCGTGCGGTAGCCTTTAATGTCAATCTGCTTCACCCGCGTCTTGGCGTCGTTGACCAACCGCATGAATCCTTCGCTGTGTTTCATGGATTGCTCTTTCCCTGGTAGCGCCGGCGGTCTTGCCGCCGGTGTCTTATATCTTATGCACACTTGACCACGCCACCGTTTGGGACACGGCGCGGGATCCCTTCAAAAAAACACCGGCGGCAAGACCGCAGGCGCTACCGAACCTTACTTTTCACTCCACGCGTTCGATGCGGGCTCCTGCGGCGGCCAGCTTTTGTTCGATCTTCTCATAGCCGCGGTCGATGTGGTAGACGCGGTCGATCACGGTTTCGCCCTTGGCCACCAGCGCGGCTAGCACCAGCGACGCGCTGGCGCGCAGGTCGCTCGCGATTACGCCGGCGCCGGTGAGCGCGCGCGGCCCCGCCACCATCGCCTGCTTGCCGTCCACGCGAATGTTGGCGCCCATCCGCGCCATTTCCTGCGCGTGCATGAAGCGGTTTTCGAAAATCGTCTCGACGATAATCGCGATGCCTTCCGCCTGCGTCATGAGAGCCATGTATTGCGCCTGCAAATCGGTGGCGAAACCGGGGTACTCCTCCGTGGTCATATCCACCGAGCGCAGTTTGCCGCCCGCCCGCACGCGCAGGCTTTCGGCCGTGGGTTGTGTCACCTCCACGCCGGCCTGTTGCAATTTCGCCACGAGCGCGCCCACATGCTCCGGAATGCAGTCCGTCACCGTCACGTCGCCGCCGGTGATGGCGCCGGCCACCAGGAAAGTGCCGGCTTCAATCCGGTCGGGGATGATGGTATGTTCGGCGCCGCCCAACTGTTCGACGCCCTGAATCCGAATCGTGGAAGTGCCGGCGCCTTCGATTTTGGCGCCCATTTTGCTCAACAGTGCTGCGAGGTCCACCACCTCCGGCTCGCGCGCCGCGTTGCGCAGCACGGTTTCGCCCTTAGCCAGCACGGCCGCCATCATCAAGTCCTCCGTGCCGGTGACGGTGATGCGGTCGAAATGCACAGTGGCGCCGCGCAAACCCTCCGGCGCAACGGCTTCTATATAGCCGTGTGACTGGTTGATGCGGGCGCCAAGCTGTTCCAGACCGAAAATGTGGAGGTTGATGGGCCGCGCGCCGATGGCGCATCCCCCCGGCAGTGACACGCGAGCCCTGCCTGCGCGGGCTACCAGCGGGCCCAGCACCAGGCTGGAGGCGCGCATGGTCTTCACCAGCTCATACGGCGCTTCCGGGGATACGATCTTCGCCGCCTCCAGGCGCACCACGCCGTCTTCACCATCCACCCTGGCGCCCACGTCCACCAGCAGCCGCTGCATGGTGCGGATGTCGCGCACGCGCGGAATGCGGCGCAGCGTCACCGGCTCTGCGGTGAGCAGCGCAGCCGCCAGCGCGGGCAGAGCCGAGTTTTTCGAACCGTTGACCGGGATCTCGCCCCGCAGGGCGTTGCCGCCGGTAATCACGAATTGATCCATGCGATCTCTCTCGGTGGGGCATGCTTTAGCTTGCCCTTATTCTTTCCGTGCCAGCGCCCATGACACACGCCCGCCAGCCTCGGCCAGCAGCCGTTCAGCCTCCTCGCGCGAGCAACCTTTCCGACTCATCACGATCGCCGCCGCAACCCGGCCGCCGCTGGCCTCCAGCAACTCGCCGGCGCGCTCCGGGCTCGCCTCGGCGGCCGCGGCGATAATCCGCCGCGCCCGGTCCGCCAGCTTGTTGTTCTTCGGCTGCACGTTCACCATCAGGTTGCCGTAGACGTAGCCAAGGCGGATGCACACCGCGGTGGAGAGCATGTTGAGGACCAACTTCTGCGCCGTGCCCGCCTTGAGGCGCGTCGAGCCGGCAATCACCTCCGGTCCCGCCAGTGGCGTGATGGCGATATCGGCCGCCTGCGCCAGCTCCGAATCTGTGGTGCAACTGATGCCAACGGTCACCGCGCTCAGCCGCCGCGCTTCGGCGATGGCTCCCAGCACGTAAGGCGTGCGGCCGCTGGCGGCCAGGCCCACCAGCACGTCACGCGCGGTGAACCCGTGTCTCGCGAGGTCGCTCGCGCCCGTGGCCGGATCGTCTTCGCTGGCTTCGGTTGCGCGACTCAAGGCGGCCTCCCCGCCGGCGATGATGCCCGTCACCAGCTCCGGCGTGGTGCCAAAGGTGGGCGGAATCTCGGCGGCGTCCAGCACACCCAGCCGCCCGCTGGTTCCGGCGCCGATATAGAACAGCCGGCCCCCGCGCTCGATGGCGCCTGCGATCGCCTCCACCGCGCGGGCAATGGCCGGGATCTCGCGTTCCACCGCTGCCGCCACCTTCGCGTCCTCGCGGTTGATGATGCGCAGGGCCGCTTCCGTGCCGGCGGTATCGATCGCCGCCGAAGCCGGGTTCCGCTGTTCGGTGAGAAGCTGTTCCAACATGGCTTAGGTGGGGCATGCCTTAGCTTGCCCGGAACACAACACCAGCCTAGCACCCGCGCTATAGTCGGAACAGTGCGTTATTTGTTGAGCGGCCGGCTCCCCGAAGCCTCTTCTATTCTGTTGGTGGAGAGCGGCTCGCGCGGCATTCTGGAGAACGTCATTGCCGGCTTGCGCCACTCCTGGGGCGCCGACGTTCCCATCGACCTGGTCTCTTGTTTTGCCAACCTGCCGCGCGGCCTCGATGCCGCCACCACCCGCGTGTACCGTGTTTCGGACTATCGCGGCCGGCAGGCGCGCGCGCGCCTCTACCGCGAGCTGCGCGCGCGGCGTTACCCGCTGATGGGCATAGTCTGCTCCGAAGAGCCGCTGATGATGAAGTGGAAATGGGCGCTCGCACTGCGGGTGCCGGCCAAGATTTTCATCATCAACGAAAACGCGGATTATTTCTGGTTGGACCGCAAGCATCTGAAAACCATCCGCCAGTTTGCGCTGGCGCGGGCGGGTCTGGCTGGCTCCGGGGCTGTGCGCACGCTGGCCCGGGTGGTTTCGTTTCCGTTTGCGTTATTCTATTTGCTGCTCTATGCGGCTGCTGTGCATGGCCGTAGAGCGCTTCGGGTGCGCTTCCGACGCGTCGTCCCGGCGTCATAGAAGCGCGCTCGTCGAGCCTTGATTGGGATAGAGTCGAATCATGAAAGCTATGCGAGTCAACGAAGCCGGGGGGCCGGAGAAACTGGAGCTGGTAGAGGTTCCCACGCCAAAGCCTGGCGCCGGGCAGGCGCTGGTGCGCATCGCCGCCTGCGGCGTCAACTTCATCGATATTTATTTTCGCACCGGGCTCTATAAGGCTGATTTTCCGATGACACTCGGCTCGGAAGCGGCCGGCACAGTTGAAGCCGTAGGCGCCGAAGTCACCGAGGCCGCCCCCGGCGACCGCGTGGCCTATTGCATGGTCCGCGGCGCTTACGCTGAATTTGCCGTCGTGCCCGCGGCGCAACTGGTCAAGATCCCCGATCGGGTGGACTTCACCACCGCCGCGGCGGTGCTGCTGCAAGGCATGACCGCCCATTACCTCACGCACTCCACTTTTGCATTGAAGAGCGGCGACACCTGCCTGGTGCACGCGGCGGCCGGAGGCGCCGGCGGACTCATCGCCCAGATGGCCAAGATGCTCGGCGCGCGCGTTTTTGGCACCGTATCCACCGAGGCGAAAGCGCGCATCGCCCGCCAGAACGGCTGCGACGAAGCCATCATTTATACCCAGCAGGATTTCGCCGCCGAGGTCAAGCGGCTCACCGCCGGCCGCGGCGTGGACGTGGTCTACGATTCGGTGGCCAGGACCACTTTCGAGCAAAGCCTCAATTCGCTCCGCCCGCGCGGCCTGCTGGCCCTGTTCGGGCAATCGAGCGGCCCGATTCCTCCTTTCGATCCTGCCATCCTCAACGCCAAGGGCTCGCTTTTTCTGACGCGGCCCAACCTCGGACATTACGTGGCGACGCGCAACGAACTGCTCTGGCGCGCCGGCGACGTACTTGGGTGGATTGAAGCCGGCAAACTGCGCCAACGCATCGGCGGCGCTTATCCGCTGGCCAGTGCCGCCCAGGCTCACCGCGACCTGGAGAGCCGCCGGACCACCGGCAAGCTCGTTCTCACCGTGCCGTGACGCATCCATGAACCTGAAGGCGCGGCTGACCCTGTCTTTCGTTTTGCTGGCCGTTCTGCTAGCCGGCATCATCTCGTTCGTCGATCTCGCCGGCGAAATCAATGAGCAGTTCGCCGCCACGCTGGAACGCGCCGATAACCTGGGCACTCTGGCTTCGGATCTGGTGGGACTTTCCGTGAATCGCCAGCGTACCAAGCCGCTGGACGAGGCGGTGCGCGACCCCGAGGTCTCGACGCTGTTGCGCAACACCATGCTGGCTTCGCACGCCATCGTTGAAATAGCCGTCCTCAATCCCGGAAACGAAATCCTGGCCGATTCCATTCCCGACGAGATCGGCAAAATTCTGCCACCCTACGACGATTTTCCCCCGGTGGTGGCCAACAATGGCTGGTACGGCAAATGGCGGGTACTGGGGGAGAAGAAATACTACCAGTTGCAGCAGCCGTTGGGACCGCGAAACGGGCCGCCGACTCTGCTGGTGCGGGTGGTAGTGGCCCCGGCGCTGATCAAAGCCGCCATTCTGCCGCGGCTGGAAGAAAACGCCATCGTGGCCTTGTTTTCCGTCCTCGGCGCCGCCTTGGTCACGATGCTGGTTTCGGCTGTCGCCTTCCGGCCTTTGAGCCGCCTGCGACGGCAAGTCGAGTCGATGACCAGCGGCGAGAATCCCACCGAAGCCGCCGCCGACGCCAAGGCGGCCACCGACGACCTTTCCGTCATCTCTTCCCGCGTCGCCCAACTCGGTCTGCAACTGCGGGGCGCGCAGTTCGAAGTTTCCGACCTGCGCGGCAATATCGGCCGGCTGCTGCGCGACCTGGAAGACGCCGTGTTCCTGTTCAATCGCGAAGGCAGGCTGGTATTCGCCTCGGGCACGGTGGAGAAGTTCACCGGTCTCGATGCCGCCGCGCTGACCGGCAAGGCCATCGCCGATGTTTTCCCGCCCGAGGACCCGTTGGGGCAGGTGATCCTGGAGGCCACGGCCAGCCGCCTGCCGCTCAGCAAGCGCCGGGTTGCGACCGGCCCGGGCGAGTCACCCTCCTCTGTCGCCTGGGCGCTCCTCTCGGTAGATCCGCTCACCGCGCCCGGCGGCGCCAGTTCAGGCACGCTCATCCGCCTGCGCGATCCGGAAGCGCAGCGCAATCTCGGCCGCGAGCTGCAGACCGCCGACCGGTTGGCCGCGCTCAGCCGCGTTTCCGGCGGCGTGGCCCACGAAGTGAAGAATCCGCTGAATGCCATTCTGCTGCACGTGGAGGTGGCGCGCGCCAAGCTCGCCCACGGTGACACCGCGCTCGAGCCGCAGATGGATATCATCTCGAGCGAGATTCTGCGCCTGGACCGGGTGGTGAAGACTTTCCTCGATTTCACCCGGCCGGTGGAGCTGACGCTGGCCAACGTGGCGCTCGATGAATTTGTCGGCGACCTGGTGAATCTGGCGCGTCCGCAAGCTGACGCCTCGCAAATCCGCGTTGTGGACGGGCGCAAGGCCGACGGCATCGAGGTGCGCATCGACCGCGATTTGCTCAAACAAGCCGTGCTCAACATCGTGGTCAACGCGATCGAAGCCATGCCGGCCGGCGGCGAATTGCGGCTGGAATCCTCGGCCGCCGGCGACACCGCGGAAATCCGGGTGTCCGATACCGGGCCCGGCATCCCGCCGGATCTGAAGGAGAAGATTTTCCGCCTCTACTTCACCACCAAGCAGAGAGGGTCCGGGATCGGCCTGGCGATGGCTTTCCGGATCGTGCAACTCCACGATGGTACAATCGATTTCACCAGCGAACCCGGTAAGGGCACGGCGTTCTTCATACGCCTGCCCATAGCGGCTTGAGTGTTGGTGTCCGGAATGATCGCGATGCATCTGAGCCCACCACTCCCCGACCAGGCGCCCTTTGGGCGCGGCTCCGGAGGCCGGCCAAGCGGAGCTGCGGCCGCCGGCGACCGGTCCATGCGGATCGCGGAATTCAGCCTGGTTCTGGCTCTGGCGGTCTTGCTGGCTGGTTGCCTCCTGCAAGGCAAGAAGCCTGTGGCGCAGACTGCGCCGGCGCCGCCGGCGCCGGCTGCCAAGGCGGCGGCTTCGGCGCCGCAGCAGCTTTCGGTTCCGCAAACGCAGGTGGAGATTCCCCCGCCGCAGCCTGTCTCGGAGAAAGCGCTGGCTGCGGGCCAGGCGCCCCCGGATGAGCAGGAGCCGGCAGCTCCGCAGCGCACCGTGCGGCACAACGTGGGACCTCCGCCCATCACCCCAGCTCGCCCCGAGCCTGTTCCGCCTCCTGCCGCAACCGAAGAACCGGCGCGCGCTCCCATTCAGGAAGTGCTGCCCGCCGACGAGCGCAAACGCCTGCAGGATTCCGCCGCAGAAAGCAAGCGCGAAATCCGGCGGCTGGTGGAACTGATGCGCGGCCGCCACCTGAGCGACCACGATAAGAGCGTGGTCGTCCGCATTGAAGGCATGGTCAAGCTATCGGACGATGCCGAAGCCAAGGGAGACATGCGCGAAGCCGATGCGCTGGCCGAGCGCGCGCTGGTGCTCGCCAAGGATCTCGAAGGTGAACGCTAGCGAGTTCGCCGCGCGGCGCCACCGGCTGGCCGGCGTCCTGGCCGCGCGCGGCGCCGGTGCCCTGCTGGTCTCGGCGGCGCCCAATGTGCGCTACCTTTCCGGGTTCACCGGCGACAATGCCGTGCTGCTGGTGCTTCCCGGCAAGGCCGTTCTCTTCACCGATCCGCGTTACGCTATCCAGGCCACGCAGCAGGTCTCCTGCCGGGTGAAGATTTGCAAAGGCCCGCTCGTCGAGGGCGTGGCCGCGGCGCTGCGCAGATTGGGCGCGATCCGCATTGGTTATGAGCCGGCCCGCATGACGTGCGGGGAGTTTCAAAAGCTCCAATCCCGCTTGCCGATGCAAGCCTCGCTTGAGCCGTTTCCCGCCGTGGTCGAGGAGCTGCGCATGATCAAGTCGCCGGCCGAGATGACGCTGATCCGCCGCTCTGTGGAACTCAACTCGCGCGCCTTCGAGCTTGCTGTCCGGCACGTGCAGCCGGGCATGACCGAACGCGATCTGGCGGCGGAAATCGAATACCGCATGCGCCGTCTCGGCGCCGAAAAACCCAGCTTTGAGACCATTGTCGCCGGCGGCCGCCGTTCCGCGCTTCCCCACGCCCAGCCTACCGCCGCCCGCCTGCGCAATGGCGGTCTGGTGGTGGTGGATATGGGCGCGTTTTGCGATGGCTACGCCAGCGACATGACGCGCATGTTGTTTCTGGGCGCGCCCGGCGCTCGCGTCAAGCGCGTCTACCGCGCCGTGCTCGAGGCGCAACTGGCTGCGGTCGATCGAGTGCGCGCCGGCGTGACCGCATCGAGCGTCGATGCCGCCGCCCGCCGCGTGCTGCGCGCTTACGGTCTGGACCGCGCCTTCGTCCATTCCACCGGCCACGGCCTGGGCCTCGAAATCCACGAACCCCCGCGCCTCGGCAAGCGCGACAAGACCATCCTCCAGCCCGGCATGGCCGTGACCTTAGAGCCCGGTGTCTACCTCGAAGACTTCGGCGGCATCCGCATCGAGGACACGGTGGAAGTGACGGAGACCGGCTGCAAGATACTTACGCCGACGCCCAAAGAGCTGCGTGTGATTTGAACACGCTGTGGAGTGGACGGCGCAGGCCAAAACCGGCTAAGTGGGACAGATTTGTCCCACGAAATTTCCGTAGATGACTGATTCTAAGAGACCGATCCCTCTGTTCGTGGGCAAATTTGCCCCACGGGGCGATCCTCGCGACGGACGTTTGGCGATTGAGCAGATTCCATCACGACGATCCCGCCTTTAGGATCGCGCATGGGATGGCGAAGGCTGGCGCGTACGGCAGAGGATATCGCTCAAGCCGATGATAAGAAAGGTGCGAATTTGTTAGGGCCACCCTGTGACTAACGCGGTTCCCGGGCCCGTGGTTGCGAGGTTGGAGCGCGGCGAAGGCAGTGGCATCACCGGAGGGGCAAAATGCGAGCTGCCTCCGTCCGAACTGGCCTCTGCCGATCACGTTGCGACGCGCGACGAAATCGCTTCCGCCCCTTCACCCCACTTCGTAGTGGTCCAATATCTCCTGCCACAGCCCGCGAGCTTTCAGCAGCAACTCCACCACTTCGCGGACCGCACCTTCTCCGCCGGCGGCTTTCGTCACGTAACGAGCCGCCTGCTTCACTTCTTCGCGCGCGTTGGCGGTAGCGATAGCCAGACCTACCCGGCGCATGATCACGATGTCGGTGAAATCGTCACCGATGTAAGCCACCTGGCCGGCATCGATCTTGGCATCGGCCAGAATCTCCTCTAAAATCGGGATCTTCTCGATGTGGCCCTGGTAGATGTAGGCCATCTTGCACTGCCGCGCGCGCTCTTCGGTGGCTGGCGAAAGGCGCCCGCTAATCACGCCCGTCTTGATGCCTTTCCAGCTCAGCCACTGCAAGCCGATTCCATCCTGCGAATCGAACCCCTTGGTTTCGACCATCTTGCCTTCGGGGCTGGGCACGTTGTAGAGCCTGCCGTCGGTCAGGACGCCATCCACATCCATCAACAGCAACTGGATTTTGCCGGCCAGCGCCAGCACGTCATCGGGTTTAGAGCTTGTCATGAAACGATGATTCCATTTCGCCGTTCCGCTGCCTTTGGTCGCGGCTCCGATGTGCATTCTGTCCGCGCAGGGCCGGGCATGCCCGGCCCCTACAGCGGCAAGTAAAAAGACGACGGCCTACACATTATAAGTGCCGGCCGAGACCGATCCGCCCTTGCCGGTCCAATTGGTGTGGAAGAACTGGCCGCGCGGGCGGTCTACGCGCTCGTAGGTGTGCGCACCGAAGTAGTCGCGCAACGCCTGCAGCAGGTTCGCGGGGAGGCGCTCGCACCGGTAACCGTCGTAGAAGGACAGCGCCGTGGTGAATGCCGGCACCGGCACGCCTGCCGACACAGCCTGCGCCACCACGCGGCGCCACGACCCCTGGCACCGCTCGATCACTCCATGGAAATAGTCATCCAGCAGAAGGTTGATCAGTTTCGGATTGCGGTCGAAGGCTTCTTTGATCTTGCCCAGAAACGCGGAGCGGATAATGCAGCCGGCGCGCCATACCAGGGCAATGCCGCCGTAATTCAAACTCCACTTGTACTGCCTGGCCGCTTCCGCCAGCAGCATAAATCCCTGCGCGTAGGAAATAATCTTGGAAGCGAGCAGCGCCTGGCGCACGTCCTCGACGAACGTCTTTCGGTCGCCGCTGAACTGGAACGGCGGGCCGGTCAGGATCTTCGACGCCGCCACGCGGTCTTCCTTCATGGCGCTCAGGCAGCGGGCAAACACCGCTTCGCCGATCAGCGTGACCGGAACGCCCAGCTCGAGCGAGCTGTCGCTGGTCCACTTACCGGTGCCTTTTTGCCCTGCCGTGTCGAGGATTTTATCCACTACGTAATCCCCGTTCTCGTCGCGGTAGCCGAGCACGTCGCGCGTGATTTCGATCAGGTAACTGTCCAACTCGGTCCGGTTCCATTGGTCGAAGACGGCGTGCATTTCTTCGTTGCTCATGCCCAGGCCTTGTTTCATCATCTGGTAGGCTTCGCAGATGAGCTGGATGTCGCCGTACTCGATGCCGTTGTGCACCATCTTGACGAAATGGCCGGCGCCGTCGCTGCCCATCCAGTCGCAGCAGGGATCGCCGCCGGGAGTCTTGGCGCAGATGGCGCGGAAAATGTCTTTGATCAGCGGCCACGCTTTTTCGCTGCCGCCGGGCATCATGGAGGGCCCGAAGCGCGCGCCTTCCTCGCCGCCGGAAACGCCGGTGCCGACGAACAGCAGGCCCTTGCTCTCCAGGTAGCCGGTGCGGCGAATGGTGTCGGGGAAGTGCGAGTTGCCGCCGTCGACGATCAGGTCGCCGGGCTCCAAGTAGGGCAACAGCGCTTCGATGAAGTCGTCCACCGCCTTGCCCGCCTTCACCATCAGCATGATCTTGCGTGGCCGCTTCAACAGGCTCGCCATTTGTTCGATGGAATGGGCTCCGATGATGGTCTGGCGCCCCTTGGCCGCGTCCTTCAGAAACTCATCGACCTTGGACACCGTGCGGTTGTAGGCCACCACGGTGTAGCCGTGATCGTTCATGTTCAAAATCAGGTTCTGGCCCATCACGGCCAGACCGATGAGAGCAATGTCGCCGGTTGGTTCCATAACAGTTGACTCGCAAGAGGAGGGTTTAACTTAGATGAATCTCTTGTATAACACGCGGCGCTGTCCCAGTGGGAGCGGCGACGTCTACCGGGTGCACGACATAAAAGTGGATCCCTTTCTAGCGTCAGGCGAGTAAGCTCCGGAGGAGCGAAAGACAATAGCCCACGGCGCAAGCCGTCGGGATCAGTCGGCGGTGAGGACAAGCCCCGGAACGGGGCGGAAGAGGCTTTCGCCAACAGTCTTCCGCCCCGTTCCGGGGCTGGCAGC
>JBAVEN010000018.1:0-180235 GCA_049587755.1 Bryobacteraceae bacterium
TCCAAAGTACTTCTCGCTTTCCAGGGCATCGGCTTTAGCCTCAAGCCCAGTTTGCGAGCCAAAGAACAAACAAAAGTGTCCATGATGTCGCCGGTTCAAAGTGTCCATGATGTCGCCGGTCCGGACCGTTGTCGGCGGCACGGCTGAAGCCGTGCCCTGATACAAGGCGTCCAACTTCGGAATTCAGGCTGAATGAATCCCCTGCGCGGCGCCAGGGCGTGGAAGAATCGCGTCGAGTGATCTCCCGCACACTGGCAGCTAAGATGCTCTTCATAAAGGCGAGAGGAGAATTGTGATGCGCAAGACGCTTGTAGCCGTTTTGGCAATTGCCGGTTCCATCAGCTCCGTCGCCTTTGCGGCGGACAGAGAAGTCAAGGTTGCAGACAGACTGGACGCGTCGGCCGATACGCTGCACGACCTAATGACGGCCTCCGATAAGGGTATACCCCAGGACCTGATCGATAAGGCGCACTGCGTGGTGGTCGTGCCAGGCATGAAAAAGGCCGGCTTCATCCTCGGCGCCAAGTATGGCCGCGGGTTTGCGGTATGCCGCCGCCACAGTGGCTGGGGTTGGAGCGCGCCGGCCGCGGTGCAGGTTGAAGGCGGAAGTGTCGGGTTTCAGATTGGCGCTTCCGACACCGATGTTGTGTTGCTGGTGATGAACGATGGTGGCATGAGGCACGTCTTATCCGATAAGTTCACAATCGGCGGAGAGGCGACTGCGGCAGCAGGCCCAATTGGCCGCGATGCCGCCGCCGAGACCGACGCCGAAATGCAGGCGGAAATGCTGTCGTATTCCCGTTCGCACGGCCTGTTCGCAGGTATTTCGCTGGAAGGCGCGACGCTTCGTCCCGACCGGGAAAGCAACCGGGAATTGTACGGCCGCGACGCAACCAATCGTGAAATTCTGACCGGCGACTTCAAAACTCCGGCAGTTGCGTACCGCTTTGAACACGCGCTGGATCGGGAGTCGGCCCGGCGCAGCCGGTAGGCGACGCTTTCGCTTGGCAAGCTTTGCGGGTGCGGCGCACTATACACTGGTACTGTGACTCTCACTCGACGCGCCGCGCCGCTGGCCGGCGCACTCCGGGCCGTCCCACTGGTTTTTGCTCTGGCTGGAACGCTCGCGCCGCAAGCTGCACCGCCTGCTTCGAGCTGCGATAACACGCCCGCCTGGTCGCCCTGTGAGCTGGTTTTGAACCTGAGCGCCGGAGCCTTGGCGGCGCATCGCGATCCTTACGCGAGCGTCGATTTGCGTGCCGAGTTCCGCTCGCCTGAGATGCGCACCTATGCCTTGCCGGCTTTCTGGGATGGCGGCGGCCGCATGGTGTTGCGCTTTGCGCCCACCGACGCCGGGCGCTGGGAGTACCGCCTCACCAGCAACTTGCCTGAATGGGACGGGCTCATCGGCAGCTTCACCGCCGCCGCTTCCGAAGCACCCGGCTTTATCCAGGTGGCCAACGTTCATCACTGGGCAACCATCGCCGCCAGGCAGCCGCACCTGTGGATGGGCGCGAGCGAGATGGGCTTTGCCAGGCTGGACGATGCCGATTTCCGCGCCGTGGTGGATGCGCGCGCCGCCCAGAAATTCAATCACCTGCGGGGGCTGGTGCTTGGTGAGGGCGCGGCCTCCGGCTTTCGCGGTCCCGGCATTCCCGACCTCGCCTACTTCCAGCGCCTCGACGAGCGCATCGCCTACATCAATTCCAAGGGCATGATCGCCGACCTGGTTTTGGCTCCCAGCCCCGAAGCGTTCGTCCGCTTGCTGCCGGACCCGGCGGCGCGTCTTCGCTTCCTCCGCTTTCTGGTGGGCCGTTACGCCGCCAGGAACGTCACCTGGCAGGGTTTCGAGGAATTCGAAAGCCAGCCCGGCGCGCGCGCTCTGCTCAAGGAAATCGGCACTCTCATCAAACAAATGGATCCCTACCAGCACCCGCGCACCAGTGGCGCACGCGTCACCTCCGCGCCGCTGCTCGATGACGGCTGGATGGATTTCGCCGCGTACGGAACCGCCGACGCCGCCGTGGGTGCCATTGAGCATCAACTCTACCAGGTGCCCGGCGTCGCCCTCGAGCTTGGCCGCGAGGACAGCGGGGCGGGCAAGTCCGGACCCAATGACGTGGATGCCGCCGGGTTCCGCCACCGCCTTTGGACGGCAGCCATGAATGGCCAGTACCCCACCTACGCCAATACCGGCTCGGGTCCGCAATTCACCAATTCGCCGGGCGCCAAGACCATGACGGTTTGGTTCAGCTTGATGGCTGCCACCCGCCATTGGGACCTCGAACCGTATTTCGATATCGATGGCGGCCGCGCGATGGCGCTGCCCGGCGTCGAGTACATCGTTTATGTCGATAAGCCAGGCCCGATCGAGCTCACCGTGGAGCACCATGGCTACGACGTTTACTGGCTCGATCCGGCCGATGGCGCTATCACCGGGCGCCGCCGATGGGGCGGCGACCACTTCACCAGCGAGCCTCCCGACCTCTACCACGATTGGGTCCTGCACGTGGTCCGCGAAGCCACACTCGAAGGCATGAACCGCAGTTACAAATTCGAATCGCGCGACGTCCCGGTGCAGGAGATCGTCATCGATCCCGCCAAAGTGGTTTACAACATCGTGCAGCCCACCGGCGCACTTGCCGCCGGCCGCGCAGCGCACTTTTCTGCCAAGATCACGCGCACCAGCCGCGCTACCCGCTCCATGCTCTGGATGTGGACTGCCGACGTTACCGCCGACCACGAGGGCTATAGAGTGCTCGGCACTGCGCGGCAGGGCGATTTCACGCTGCCTGACGGCCTGGCCGTCAATTATCCCGCCATCGCGCTGGTACGCCTTTACGCCATGAATGGTTATGGCACCGTTTACATGGCGGCCAAAGGATACGATCTGAACCGGTGACGCCTCTCATTCTGGCCATTGACACAACGCACGCACACGGCAGCCTGGCGCTGGCGCGCGCGGGCGATTTGCTCGAGCAGGTGGCTCTGGAATCTCCCGAGGGCTTTGCCCACGTGATTTACGCTCACCTCGAAGCGTTGCTCGGCCGCCACCGCATTTCCGTCGGCGACGTGGATTGCTTCGCTGCCGCGTCCGGCCCGGGCGCCTTCACGGGCGTGCGCGTTTGCCTCGCCTGCGTTAAGGGACTGGCAGAGGCGGCGGGCAAGCCTGCCGTCGCGGTCTCGGACCTCGCAGCCATCGCCTCCTTCGGCACAGCGCCGCAGCGCGCGGCCCTGCTCGATGCCCGCCGCGCTGAAGTCTACGCCGCGCTCTACGATGCCGCCGGCGGCCTGGTGCGCCCCGAAACCGTCACCCCGCCGGCGCGCTGGCTGGACACGCTGCCCGAGGACGTCGAATTGGTCTCGCCTGATTTCAGTGCCTTCGCCGATGCGCTGGCAGCTTCGCGACTTCGCGATGCCCACCGCACCACTGCCCCCCGCGCCCTGGCATCGGCTATCGCCCGCATCGCGTGGCAGCGCTGGCAAGCCGGCGAAGTCTCCGATCCCGCCGCGCTTGATGCCAATTACGTCCGCCGTTCCGACGCCGAGCTGCTCTGGAAGGGCTGAGCTTGGGGGCGATTCGTCACCACCGCGCCACACCACAAGCTATTGATTTAACAGGTATTATACTGAAAGATGCAGCCGGCTCGGCAGGCCGTTGCGGCTGGCACAGGGCCCCAAATAACTCAAAACAGGGCACAAAAACAGAAATGCTCACCCCGAAGGGTGAGCATTCTTATTCCCCCCTGTTCTACCAGGGGTGATGTTCGATGGGAGAATCAGTTTCGACGGAATCGCAATCCGCCAAAAGCTTTTGTAGTTGGATCTTATTTCCCCGCGGCTCCTAAGTCAAGAAGAAATCCCGCCACTTTTTTTCAGCCGTAAGCTGCTCTTATGCCCCAACTTGCAGCAATGCGCAAAATCTTACAATGGTAGCGCAATCGCGGAAAAGGCCTCGAAACAGCCTGAGGATTTCTCTCTAAGATGCAGATATCAAGTAATTTATAAAAAACGCACCAGCGCTCATTCGAGGTGCAGCACGATCATCGCTTCCGGTTCCTTCCCGTGCCGAAGCCAACGGAGCAACACCCGGGCCGCACCCATCAGGAGGCCGGATAGAGTCGCAAACAGCAGCAGTACCCCGATGAGTTTAAAGATGGTTAAGAGCAGGTCGCCAGGGTTGTCGCGCTGCGTTGGAATGTAGGCGTCGCGGGTGACTTCGGCCTCCCAGCGGACCCGGGCCAGCAGCCGCTCCGCCATGTCCGGGTCGGCCGGGGCTAGCATTACCGCAACCAGTGGGCCGCTGCGTTTCACCATGGCGCCGGGCAGCCGCTCGAAATCGGGAGCCTTCTGCATGGCGATCTGTGGCGACGGGTAGTTGAAGATGGCCAGCGTCATGTCGCCCTTCGGGCTGTGGAAAACGCCCAGTTGAGCCTCCGTATCGAAGTGGAAGCCTGCCACGGAAGGCGAAATGCCGGGCAGGAAGCGTGCGAGGCTGGCTGGGCCGGTGATATAGCGCCCACTGTTGGGCACAAGGTCTTCGCCAGGCAGGTAGCCCGGCAAAAGCGGCAGCAGCGTCGTGTCGACATTCCTCAGCGACTGCACCACTGCTGCCAGTTCATCCGCCGTCGGCTGAGAGCCGGCGAACTGCAGCAGGTATTGACCTTGAGTGACCAGCAGGCCATCCGGAGTTGTGGCCGCGAGGGTGGCCAGCTTGGACGGCTTGGCGGTCACGGGACGTTGCCAGTCGAATGCCGCCATCGCGCCGGTGGGGTCGCGAAGCTGCCAGGCTGTAACCGTGAAGCTGCCCCGGTCCGATTTATAGGCCGCCGCTTCCCAGGCCTTGAGCCCATAATCGTCCCAAACCGCGCGATCGGCCAGCGCCGGTTGCGACTCTGCGGTGCGATGCGCCGTGCCGATCGTTTCCGGAAGGATAGATGCCGCCAGCAGACCGGGAACAGCCAGCAGGGCCAGAAGAGAGCGCATATGTTTATTAGACGCCAAAACCGTCTGCCGGAGGTAAGCCCGTTTGCGAGTTTCCCCGGAACCCGCTCTCAATCTGGGCTGGTTGCCGCGCTCCGTGCGATGATGGTCTTTCCTAATGGCAGAGGACTCCGAGAAGCGCGAGTGGCTGGCAGCGGCGCGCACCGCAATGGAAATTGAAGCGTGCGCGGTGACGCAGGCCGCGGCACGCCTGGATGGTGCGCTGGTGCGCGCCGTGGAGCTTATACTGGCGCATCCCGGCAAGGTGCTGGTCACCGGCATCGGCAAATCGGGGCACGTGGCGCGCAAACTGGTGGCCACGCTGTCGAGCACCGGCACGCCGGCCGTCTTCCTGCATCCGGCGGAGGCCGCGCATGGCGATTTAGGCATTTACACGCCCGGCGACCCCACCGTGCTGGTGTCGAAGAACGGCAACTCCGCAGAACTGCTCTCCCTGGTTCCGCTGCTGCGCGATTTCCATTCGCCGCTGATCGGCATTCTGGGCGCCACCTCCTCGCCGCTGGCTGGGCTGGTGGATGTGCTGCTGGATGCAACGGTGGAACGCGAAGCCGATCCGCACAACCTGGCGCCCACTGCCAGCGCCATGGCTGCCCAGGCGGTGGGCGACGCGCTGGCCATCGCACTGATGTGTGCGCGTGGTTTCACCCCGGAACAATTCGGCCGCTACCATCCGGGCGGCCAGTTGGGGCGCAATTTGCGAATCTCGGTGCGTCAGGCGATGCATGGCGCTGGAGAAGCCGTGATGATTCCGCCGGAGACTTCCTTAAAAGAGGTAATCATCGCCATGACGCGCCTGCCGCTCGGCGGAGCCTGCGTGGTCACGCCGGAGGGCCGCCTGGCTGGGTTTATCACCGATGGCGATTTGCGCCGCGCCCTGGCGCGCCACGATGACATTCGCGGCCTGCGCGCCGTGGACATCATGACCGCGACGCCGGTAACCATCGGCCCGGACGCCAGCCTGGCCGCCGCGCTGGAGCGGATGGAGCGGCGCGCCTCGCAGATTTCCGCGCTGCCGGTGGTGGACGATGCCGGTTGTGCGCTGGGCATCCTGCGCCTGCACGATGTGTACCTTGGATTCCGAGGCGCGTCGCCGGCTCGTTCCTGAGCGCCGCGCTGCGGTAGCCAGTCTGCCATGTTCTTCGTCAGGCGATGTATTCTGGAAAACAATGACACTCCTGCGCAACCATACGCTACGCGCGATCATGGCGGGTCTGGGACTGGCGGCATGTCTGCTCATGATGCGCGCTAACTTGCTGGCGCAAGCGGCGCCGCCCAAGCCGCCGCCAGACACGCTGGTTCTGAATGACGATGAGAAACTCGTGGGGCACTTCGTACGCTCCAGCGGCGGCGACCTGAGATTCAAGAGCGACGTATTGGGCGAATTGACGATCCCCTGGAGCAAGGTGAAGGAGTTGCACGCCTCCGGCCCGTACACTATCGTCGGCAAGGATATCAAGCTGCGCCGCCACTCGGACACATCCAAGTTGCCCAAGGGAAGTGTCCAAGCCACGGCCAAGCAGGTCACGGTGACCGCCGCGCCGGGCGCGCCGCCCACAACGGTTCCGGTGGCGGATGCAGCCCACGTCATCGAATCCACCGAGTTCGAACAACAGGTGATGCACAATCCCGCTTTGGACGAAGCCTGGACTGGCTCGATCAACGCCGGCGCCACGCTGGTGGAGGCCACGCAGCAAAGCCGCGCCTTCAGCGGCGGTTTCGCCCTGGTGCGGGCGGTGCCGATTCAAACCTGGCTCGATCCCCGTAACCGCACGATCGTGGATTTCAACTTCGCCAGCGGCATCGTCAAGCAGCCTGGCGCCGCGGAAATCAAAACCGATATCATTCACGGCGGCCTGGAACGCGACGAATACTTCTCCACCCGCCGGATGTACGGATTCGGGCAGGCGTCGTTCGATCATAACTATTCCCAGGGCCTGGACTTGGGGGCGCAACTGGGCGGCGGGCTCGGCTGGACCGTGGTAAAGAGCGCCGCCAATGTGCTCGACGCCAAGGCCAGCATGACGTATTTGCATCAGAGCTTCAATGGATCGGCCACCCTGGACAAAAGTCTGGCGGCTTCGAACTTCGCCGAAGCCTTCACCCACAAGTTCCCGCACGGCGTGGTTCTGGCGCAAACGGCCTCGGTTACGCCCACCTGGAACATCACCAATGATTGGTTGGCCAACGCTTCCATCGGGCTGACGGTGCCCGCATACAAGCGGCTGAACATTGCGCTGGGCGCGATCGACAGCTACCTCAACAATCCACCGCCCAACTTCAAGAAGAATTCGTTCCAATTAACCACTGGGCTGACGTACACGCTCAAATAGGGGCGCAGCAGCGCTTCAGCGCCGGCCGGTCCGTCTCATTCGGTTGGAGTCCAACTCAATACGAGAGTTAAGTCCTTTGTTTCGGTAAAATCTCGGTCAGAGTCCAACCGAATCGGCTGTTCAGGTCAGCGCACGGCGATCTCGCCGAAGGCCAGGCCCAGCTCGCGGGCGTCGCCGGGTGCCCGAAAGGTGCGGCTGACTTCGATGGTGACGCGCATTTCGGGCTCTGCCGCGGCGGGCAGCGGGAAGGAAACCTCAAAGCCGGTTGAGGAAGTCAAAGCCGGCGGCAGAGGCGTGCCATCCACGGTGACGGCGATCGAGAGTGGACCGGAACGCAGCTCTTCCTCGGAGCAATTGCCGCGCAGATAAAGATGCTCGCCGGCGTGCGAAGGCCCGGCCATGCGCAGAGTGGCGCGCTTCGGCATCCAGCGATGGTTGCCTTCAGGCGGATACCACTCGGGACCGAGCAGGTTGGCGGCCAGCGGGTCGGCCAGGTCCAGTTCGGCAGGCAGGCTCTGCTCAATCGGCATTTTGTTGAAGACGGCGGTGATGTTGCGCAGGCGCGGGCCGCGGACGTCATAGACCACCAGGTCACCGCTGCTGAGCGCGCGCTCGGTCAGGGCGCCCGATAGCACGAACTCGCCGATCTGGTCTTCGTGCTTGAGATCGGGTTGCTGCTCACTCCCGGGAGGCAGGTAGAGACGGTCGATGCCAATCAACCGCTGCGCGCCCTCGCGCACAGCGTCGACGAACAGAGCGCGATCCACGCCATAGAGAAGGATTGCCTGGTGCGGATGGAGCCGGTGGACGGCGGCGAGGCCGCCGAGAAGATTGCGGACGCGCACGGTTCGCGTGTAATTCCACGCCGCGTCGGCGTTCAGCGCCGGGATGACCATCAGCCCGTAAATGGAAGCAAGCAGCACAGCGGCTGCCTTTGCGGCAATGCCTGCGCGCCAGGCTTCGGCGAAACCCCAGGCGCCCAACCAGCAGAGACCGATCACGGGCAAGGCCGGATAATACTCGGTGATGTGATCGCGCAGCGGCACCAGCGGCGCCAGAATCGCGAGATACCAAACCAGGCAAAACAGCGCCGCCCGCTTGCGCGCGCGCAGTTGGCGCAACATGATGGCAGCCAGCGCGGCGGTGAGCAGGCCAATGCCGAAGAGCAACTTCCGGTGCGACAGGCCGAGCGGCGTCGAGAGATAAATCGGGCCCAGCGACCACGTCCAGTAAGTCCACAGCGTGCGCAGCATCGACGCGCCGAAATGCATGGCGTAATCTCCGGTGTGGGGCGCCGGCGCGACCCACTGGTGGAGGAGGAAGTAGGCGACGGAGACGGGAACCATCGCCAGCGTGCCGCGGAATCGGCGGCGCGCGCACAGCCAGGTGTAAGAAGCGGCCAGCGCCGGATATACCACGTTCAATTCGAGCGCGCCGAAGCCCAACACGAAAACGATCCACTGAGCTGCGTTGTAACGGCGCGCGCCGGTCTCGATGTACCGCAGCAGGAACCAGAACGCCAGCAGCAGAAAAAAGCCGCACAGAATCTGGTTCCAGACGCAGGCCCAGCCGAGCGGCTCCATCAGCGAGGTGTTGACGATCCAGAAGATGGCGGCCCAGAAACCGGCCGCACGGCTGCCCGTGAGGCGCGCGCCGATGGCGGCGACCAGCGCCAGGTTGGCAAACTGGGTGGCGAAGATGACGATGCGGTAAGGCAGCGCATCCAGGCCGAACAGGGCCGAGCCGCCCATGAAGAAAATGCGCTCGCTCCAAGGCCGTAGAGTGCCCTCCGCCAGAGGCCCGAACACGGCATAAAGAAGATCGTGAAAGTTGTAAATCGTGTCGGACAGATGCAGCCAGGCGAAGTCATCGGCGCGGAACCAGGCGCGAAAATCCAGCCAATGCATCCATAAGCAGAAGAGCGGAGGAACGAGCCAATAAAGGGTGCGAAGTACGGCCGGACGCGCGGGGGTGGTGAAAGCAGGAGTCATTTCGGCCACGGATGGAGCGGGACGGATCTTTGCGAAGAGCGGGCGCTCAGCGACACGAATCGGTTCCTATTTCGGTTCCAGCCCAATTGAGGCGACGATGATACCGAGCTCGCGCCGGTCGGCGCCGGTGGGCGGAATCGACTTGTCCAGGGAGAACTGGATACGCACTGCCTCCTTGTTTAGTGCCGCAGCCGGAACGTCGGGCTTGTATTCGTACTGGCCGGACTTGTTGTAGGTCTCGGGCGGCAGCGGCGTGCCTTCCACTGACGCCGATAGCGTTAGAGTCTTGGCGTGATCGATAGCAACCTGCGGGATGGTGAACGCCAGGTTGAGCCTGGCTCCGTTTTGCGCTCCGCCGAAGGGAGTGCGCAGCAGCACGCTGAACTGCTTGCCAGTCCAACGCCAAGAGTTGTTTTCAATGCCATAGAAGCCGTTGAGCAACTGTGGCTCCTGGCTGGTCTCCGAGGTTCGTACCGTGGAGGCGAGCGCCGTCGCCTCGCCTTCAGGTGCCACTACCTTGACAGTCTTGGGCTCGCGTTTGCAGCCCAATGGCGCCAGCGCCAGCGCCACAACCAGCCCCGCGGCCAGGAGGGGTGGCGAAAATCGTCTCGTGCGAAGTATCCGTCTCATCAATCTCCGATCCTCTGTACTACCACCTTGCAGCATCGACGATGATTATACCGTGGGAACGCTCGAGTCCTTTTAGAGGTCCCTTGAATGAGCCGTGGGCAGACACTCCGGAGGCCGTTTGGAAAGGAAGTTCCATTTTTTATCCAGGCGCTTGCGCGAGCCCGAAACCCCGGATGGTAACATTCTCTTGCAGGCCGTCGCCTAAGAAGACGTCAACCCATGGAAGCACACCATATCCCTGAGCATCTAAAGTGGCTTCTGGCCGCCTGTCTGTCGGTCTCATGCGTGCTGGCTTCCCAGCATCACGGATGGGTGAAATCGGACGGCGTGCCGGTGCCGGGAGCGACGGTCACGGTCACGCAAGGCGACAAGACGTTTGTCACTTCCACCGACGATTCGGGCGCCTATTCCTTTCCGAACCTGGCCGATGGCATCTGGACTTTGCGCATTTCGATGCTGGGCTTCAGCCCCATATCGCGCGAAATCGGTGTAGCGCCGGACGCACCCAGCCCGAATTGGGACCTAACCGTGTTGACGCTGGATGCGTTGCAGAATCAGTTGAAACCGCCGGCGCCGGCTGCCACGGCGCAAGCGGCTCCGGCGCCATCGGCATCGACAGCCAAAGCTGGCCCCGCGCCGTCCTCCCCAACCCAAGCGGCCGCCGCCAAACCGGCGGCGGGAAGCGGGCCTGCGGGCGGAGGGCGCGGCAACTGGGCGGGCGGGCGGCCCTCGCTCCGGCAGGGGACGCAACAGGGTGGCGGCTTCCAGCGTCTGGAGGTGAATCAATCGACGGACCAGGGATTGGAAAACGGTAACGGGGAAAACGGCACTGGGACGGGGACCAGCGACGTCACTCAGAGCTCGGACGCTTATGTCGTTAACGGCAGCGTGAATAGCGGCCTGAACATGCCGCAACAGAATGACTGGGGATTCGGCGGTCCCGGCGGCATGAACGGCATGGGCGGGATCAACGGCATGGGCGGCCCAGGCGGCCCAGGCGGAATCGGCATCGGTGGTGGCCCAGGAACGCCAGGTGGCGGTCCTGGTGGGCCGGGTGGTGGTCCCGGTGGCGGGCCGGGCGGCGGTTTCGGTGGCCGCGGTGGCAGAGGTGGTTACGGCGGCAACTACGCGGGCTGGCGCGGCCGCGGAGGGCGCGGCGGCAACCAGGCTTCCTTCGGCAACGGACGCCGGAATCCGCGCTCGCATTACAACGCCAACATCGCCCTGATTCTGAATAACTCGGCCCTGGACGCGCGGCCGTTTTCCTTGACTGGCCAGGACACGCCCAAAGCGGCGTTCGCCCAATTCCGCTCCACCGGGATGTTGGGCGGACCGCTCAAGATTCCGCATGTGCTGAGCGGCGAACACACTTTTTTCACCATCAACTACCAGTTGACGCGGGGACGCAATGCCACGACCGCCACGGCCCTGGTGCCGACGATGGACGAGCGCGCAGGCAACTTCTCGCAAGCGTTCAACGCCATTACCAATGCTCCGGCCACCATCTACGACCCGCTCAGCGGCGCCCCGTTCGCGGGCAACGTCATCCCCCAATACCGGCTGAATTCCCCGGCGCTCGATTTGCTCAACTTTTACCCGCAGCCGAATTTTCCGGGCAGCTCTCGCTACAACTACCAGGCCCCGATTGTCAGCATCAACAACCGGACCAACATCAACTCGCGCATCATCGAGACGATTAATGCCAAGAACCAGGTGTCGGGCAACTTTGCCTGGCAAGGCAGCAACTCTTCAACGCCTAACTTGTTCGGTTTTACCGATACCAACAAGATGACCGGCATCAATACCAACGCTTCGTGGATTTATCACTTCACGACCAGGCTGATCGGCACCTTGCGGTATGGCTTCAGCCGGTCGGCCACCACGATGACGCCCTTCTTCGCGAATTCCGAGAACGTTTCGGCGGCGGCGGGCATTCTGGGTAGCGACCAGGCGGCACAGTTTTGGGGGCCTCCTTCGCTGGCCTTTTCCAGCGGCATCTATGGATTGAGCGACGGCTCTTACGCCCTCAATCACAACAACACAAATCAGGCCGGCGAGAGCCTGATCTGGGTGCGCGGCGAGCACAATGTGACGTTCGGCGGCGACTTCCGCCGGCTGGATTTCAACCAGATTGCGCAGCAAAATGCGCGCGGAAGTTTCACTTTCACCGGTAACATGACCGGCCTCACGGGCGCGAACGGTCAGGCCAGCGGCGGCACGGGATTCGACTTCGCGGACTTTCTGCTGGGCCTGCCGGATGCCAGTTCCATCGCTTACTCGCCGAGTGGAGCGGACAAGTATTTCCGCGCCTCCTGGGTGGACACTTACATCACCGACGACTGGCACATGCGCGGCAACTTTACTCTCAACTTCGGGCTGCGCTGGGATTTCCAGGCTCCGGTGACGGAGTTATACAACCGGCTGGTGAGCTTGGAAGTCGGACCGGATTGGACCACGCCGACGCCGGTGTGCGCCACCGCGCCGCCAGCGGGGAGCACGGGTTCGTGTACGCTGGCCAGCCAGGCCGGGCTGCCGGATTCGCTGGTGAGCCCGGACTATCATGAGTTTCAGCCGCGCATCGGCCTCGCCTGGCGGCCGTTCCCGAAGCATTCCACGGTGGTGCGGGCTGGCTATGGCTTGTATTACAACACCTCGGTGTTCCAGCCGTTGGCCAACCAGATGTCGCAACAGGCGCCGTTATCGACGAGCGTCACGCAGCAGTACCCGGTGTCGCTGGCGCCCACATTGTCGCTCGAGAACGCGTTGACTCTGCCGGCCATCAGCACCACTCCCCAGACCTTTGCGCTCGATCCGAATTTCCGCGTCGGCTACATTCACTATTGGCAGACTTCGATACAGCAGAACCTGTCCGGGTCGTTTGTGGCGACCTTTACCTACAGCGGTAACAAAGGCACGCACCAGGTGCAGGAGTTTCTGCCGTGGACGTTTCCGGCCGGAGTGCCGTCCAGCGGTTACCCGAGTGGATATGTTAATGAAACCTCGAACGGCAACTCGAATTACAATGCGGCCAGCGCGCAGTTACAACATCGCTTCCATAACGGGTTCCTGGCGAACGCGACTTACGTGTTTTCCAAGGCCATCGACGACGCGCAATCGCTGGGCGGGCGCGGGGCGGCCGCATCGGGCTACGCGCAGAACTGGCTGGACCTCGAGGCCGAGCGTTCGGTATCGAGTTTCAACCGGACTCACACCCTCAACCTGATATTCCAATACTCGACCGGCATGGGGACGCGCGGCGGGACGCTTATCAACGGATGGAAGGGCGTGCTCTTGAAAGATTGGACGCTGGGTCCGAGCCTGACCATCGGCAGCGGCCTGCCGGAAACTCCCGTCGTGCTCGGCCGCCTGGCCAGTGGAACCGGCATCACCGGCACCACGCGGGCCGAATACGTGGGTGGGCCGCTGGGCGCGGTGCTGCCTGGATATGGCTTCGATACGGCGGTGTTCACGACTCCTCCGCTCGGCCAGTGGGGCAATGCAGGCCGCGACATTATCAGCGGGCCCATGGAGTTCGGCCTGAACGCATCCGCCGGCCGCATATTCCGTTTCGGCGAACGGCGCAGCGTGGATATCCGCTTCGACGGAACCAACGTGCTCAACCACGTGACCTGGGCGGCGTGGGACACCACCTTTGGCAATTCGCAGTTCGGCCTGCCCACGGCGGCCAACGCGATGCGCACCTTCCAGGCCACGGTGCGATTCCGGTTTTAAGGCCATGCGAAAAACTCTCGCCATATTCTCGGTCTGGCTGCTGGCGGCCTCGGCGCAACAGGGCGCTCCGCAAGGCGGCAGCAACTCGACCGGCGTTCCCCGCGGCATCGTGACCTTCAGCACCACGCGGCAGCTTGTGGTGGAGGACGTGATCGTCAAGTCGCAGAACGGCAGCCCGGTCGACAATCTGAAGGCCAGCGATTTCCTGGTCACCGAGGATGGCAAGCCGCAAAAGATCAGCGTCTTCGAATTTCAGAAGCTGTCGGAACAGCCGGAGCCCGCTCCGCCTCCAGCCTTGCAACAGCGCAAGCAAGTGGCGACCGCTGCCCCAGCGCCCGCGGTGAAGCCGCTCACGGCGGTTGAGATCGCACCGGAAAAACCGGGCGACATCAGGTACCGCGACAAGCGGCTGATGGTGATGTTCTTCGACATGACCTCGATGCCGATTCAGGACCAGATGCGCGCCCAGACGGCTGCGCTGAAATTTCTGAACACGCAGATGACGGCATCCGACCTGATGGCGATCATGACGTTCTCCACCGACATCAAAGTGGTCGAGGACTTCACCGACGACCGCGACCTGCTCGCCGAGGACATCAAGAAACTCATCATTGGCGAGGGCCAGGGACTGGATGAGACGGTGTCCGACGACAGCGCCTCCGACACCGGCGCGGCTTTCCAACAGGACGATACGGAATTCAACATCTTCAATACCGACCGCCAGCTTGCGGCGCTGGAATCGGCCGTAAAGATGCTGGCTTCGCTGAACGAGAAGAAAGCGTTGGTGTATTTCGCCAGCGGTATGACGCGCAACGGGCTGGATAACCAGGCGCAGTTGCAAGCCACCATCAACGCCGCCATCCGTTCCAACGTATCCTTCTATCCCATTGACGCCCGCGGGCTGGTGGCAGCGGCGCCGCTGGGCGACGCAACCAAGGGCTCGCCCGGCGGGCAGGCGATGTACTCCGGCAGCTCGGCCCGCGCCGGCACCAGCAATTTCCAGGGACAGCAGGAAACGCTCTACACGCTGGCGTCGGATACCGGCGGCAAGGCGCTGCTCGATAACAACGACCTTTCGATGGGACTGGTGCAGGCGCAGAAAGATATCTCGAGTTACTACATCATCGGCTACTATTCCCCCAACGAAACGCTCGACGGCCGCTTTCGCCGCGTCAAAATCGCTTTGAAAGACAAGGAGGTGGCGGCGCGGGTGGCGAGGCTCGATTACCGCCAGGGTTACTACGCCGGCAAGGTGTTCGGAAAGCTCAGCACCACGGACAAGGAACGGCAGTTAGCGGAAGCCTTGATGCTGGGCGATCCGGTCACGGATATCGATATCGCCGTGGAGATTGACTATTTCCGGCTGGCGCGCGACCGTTACTTCGTGCCGGTGGTGGCGAAGATTCCCGGCAGCGAGCTGGAGCTGGCGCGCCACGGCGGCGCCGAATCCACGCGCATCGATTTCATCGGCCAGGTCAAGGATTCCGCCGGCAAGATCGTGCAGAATGTCCGCGATGTGGCCGACGTCAAGTTGAAGGGCGAGACAGCCGCGGATCTCGCCAAGCATCCACTCGAATACGATACCGGCTTCACGCTGGCGCCGGGTAAGTACAATCTGAAATTCCTGGCGCGCGAAAATGAAACCGGCAAGATGGGAACCTATGAAATGAACTTCACGATTCCCGATCTGACGACCGACCAGAAGCTGCTGCCTATCAGCTCCGTAATCCTAAGCAGCCAGCGCATCGGTCTGGACGCGGCGGTGTTCAGCGCGGAAAGAGACAAGAAGCTGCTGGCCGCCAACCCACTAGTGGAAGGCGGTGAGAAGCTGGTGCCGAGCGTGACGCGCGTCTTCAACAGGAACCAGGAACTGTACGTCTTCCTGCAAGCGTACGAGCCGGCCGCGACGGCCACCGAGCCGATCGTCGCCAGCGTGGCGTTCTACCGCGGCAAGACCAAGGCGTTCGAATCGGCGCCCCTCGAGGTGAGCACGGGGCTGAACGAGAAATCGAAGGCGCTGCCGCTGCGCTTCAGCCTGCCGCTGGGCAAGCTGCAGCCGGGGCGCTACACCTGTCAGGTGAGTGTACTGAATCCCACCGCGGGCAAGTTCGCCTTCTGGCGCGCGCCGATGGTGTTGATGCAATAGGCTGGCCGCCCGGCGTTGCCGGGAGCGTTGTTACCATTTTGTGACCTCCGTTTAATCACCCGTAGACATTCGCTTGCGAGCATTTCTGGTGAGGTTAATCTATGCGCCAGGGTTTTCGCATCGCAGTGTTCTTCCTGTGTTTCCCAAGCGTCACGCTTCTATTCGCTCAGTTTGACACCGCCGAAGTTCTGGGCACGGTACGCGACCCGTCGGGGGCGGCCGTGCCGAAGGCTGCTGTTACACTGACCAACCAGGACACCGCCATCAAGGTGCAGACCATCACCGACGACAGCGGCAACTACGATTTCTACAACGTGAAAGTCGGCGTCTACTCGATCGCCGTCGAGCATACCGGCTTCTCGAAGTTCATTACTACCGACGTTCAGGTGACGGTGAATGCCCGGCAGCGCGTGGACATTACCATGCAGGTCGGCGCAGTCACGCAATCGGTGGATGTAAAGGGCGTGGCCGCCGGCCTGGAGACGGATACGAGCGAACACGGCCAGGTGATCAACACAACGGCGATCGAGGAGCTTCCGCTCAACGGCCGCAACTATGCGGACCTGGCGCTGTTGTCCACCAACACCGTCAAGTCTCCGATTGAGGCCACCTTCTCGGCCAGCGGGACGCCGCGCGAGGCTGCCTTCAACGTAAACGGCATGCGCAGCACGTATAACAACTTTCTGCTGGACGGCATGGATAACAATTCGTATGGGACCAGCAACCAGGGTTACTCCTCACAGTTGGTGCAGTTGTCGCCGGACGCGCTGGCCGAGTTCAAGGTCATCACCAGCAACTACAGCGCGGAATACGGGCGCGTGGGCGGCGCGGTGATCAGCGCCGTGATGAGGTCTGGCACCAACGACTTTCATGGCTCGGCCTACGAGTATTTGCGCAACACCGATCTGAACGCCACCGGCTTCCTGTTCAGCCCCACCACCTTCGTGAAGCCCACGCTGCAGCGCAACCAGTTCGGCCTTACTACCGGTGGCCCATTTGTAAAGAACAGGCTCTTCTTCTTCGCCGATTACGAAGGCTTGCGCCAATTACAGCGCTACCTGAACTTCGATTCGATTCCCGACATGAACGATCGCAACGGGATCTTGCCGGTGTCGGTGTACGACCAGTTGACCAAGACCCTTTATCCAGCCGGCACGACGATTCCCATTGCGCAATTGAATCCGTTCGCCGCAACGGTCTTAAGCGAGTTGCCGACGCCAAATGGCCCCGGACGCTCCAACAATGACGAGGCGCTGCTGCTGATCCGCGATTACGGGGACAAGTTCGACGCCAAAATCGACGGCGAGATCAATGACCGGATGACGGCGTTCCTCCGCTTCAGCCAGCGCAAGGACCTGCAGTATTACGCACCCGACCTCACCGGACCGTCCGGCGGGGATGGCAACGGCTATATTCATACGGTCGATCAGGACGCTTCGCTCGGCTATACCTGGACCGTTACGCCGACCTCGATCCTCGAAGCTCGCCTGGGGTTCTCTCATATGCTTGCCGGAAAGACGCCGCCGTATCTTGGCGGCCCGGCCATGTCGTCCCTGTTCCCAGGCGAATTTGAAGGCCTGCCTACCACGCCCAGCCTCACCGGCGGGATCGACACGCAGACCATTGCCGGGCTAACCGCCCTGGGCCGCCAAACCAGCAATCCGCAGTTTCAAAATCCTACTTCCTGGGATCCGGAACTCAATTATTCGAAAACGCTCGGCCGGCATTCCATCAAAGTGGGCTATCAGTACTTGAACATCCGCACCGAGATCCTCGACACCAATCCGCTTTACGGTCAGGACACATACAGCGGGAGTTTCAGCAAGCCCACCTGTGCGGAACTGGGCGAGGCTTCCGGTTGCACGATCGCGAGTGATTCGACCAGCTACAGCCTGGCGGATTTTATGTTCGGCACCCCCAACCAAGTCAACCTGGGTAGCTATTCGGTCATCAACCTGCGGCAATTCGTGCACTCGCTGTACGGCCAGGATGACTTCCGCGTGAACCGCAAACTGACGCTCAACATCGGGCTGCGGTGGGAATTCGCCTCGCCGCTCTATGAGCGCGACAACAATTACTCGAATTTCGACCCCACCACCGACACCATGAGCCAAGCCACTAACGGAAGCCTATACGACCGCGGTCTGGTTCACCCCGACTACGGCGATTTTGGACCGCGCCTCGGTTTAGCATATAGCCTCGACCCCAAAACGGTGGTGCGCGCCGGATATGGAATCAGCTACACGTTCTTCAACCGGGTCGGAAGCGCCGAAGAGGGGATCAATGCTCCCGGGGCCCTCTTCGGTGTGTTCAGCCAGTCGAATCCTACGTCGTCGACGTTCCTCACCACCCAGAACAGCTTTACGACCAACATCGCCAGTCCTGCGGCCTTCAATCCGGCTCTGTCGAACGTGGTGTATACGCCTCCGGACAGCAAATGGCCGTACATCCAAAACTGGTTCCTCTCGGTGCAGCGGCAACTCCCCGAGGGCACGGTACTCGAAGTGGCCTACAACGGGAACCACAGTTTGCGGCTGCCGATCATCGCCGATTACAATCAGGCGGCGCCGAACCAGCCGGGCCAAAGCCTGGGGGTAACGGCGCGCGTGCCAATATCGACTTTCGGGCCGATCACGTGGCTATATCCGGCCGGCGACGATCATTACAGCGGTTTCTCGGCCCGCGTGGAGCGCCAGTTCGTAAAGGGCTTGTACGTGCTGAACTCGTTCACCTGGGGGAAGGCGATGGGTGATTCCGAGCAGGCGCTGGAGTATTTCGCGGGTTACTACCAAGCCAATCCGCAAAATATCCACGACCTGGCCGCGGAAAAAGGCCTCTCCAGCTTCGATGTGGAGCTCAATAATGTCACCAGCGTGGTCTACCAGCTTCCCGTTGGCAAGGGTCGCCAATTCGGCGCCAACATGCACTCCGCATTAGATGCGCTTCTGGGCGGGTGGGAGCTCACCACCATCAACACAGCCCACACCGGCATGCCGCTGGACGTGACCTACGCCGCGACCGGGGCCAACATTATCAGCTCTCTCTCCAACGATTATCGCGGCCAGCCGGAGCTGCGCCCCAATGTAACCGGGCAGGCCATCAGCCAGAGCCGCTCGGCCATGCTCAACACCTATTTCGCCGGATACGCATTCAGCACTCCGCCGGCCAGCGACCCATTTGGCAACCTGGGCCGCAATGCGTTCCGCGCTCCCGGCTTCGAGCAGTGGGACGCTTCGATCGATAAATTCTTCAGCGTCCGCGAAAAAGTCAGGCTACAGTTCCGGGCTGAGTTCTTCGACGTTCTGAACCACACGAATTTCGGGATACCGAATACACAGACCACCAGTGCCGCGTTCGGCACCATCCGCACCACCTACCCGTCGAGGGTGGGTCAGTTCGCGCTGAAGCTGCTGTTTTGAGCGGAGGTTTGGTGCGTGGCCCAGGACCGCTGATCGGAGCCACGACCGTGAGGGAGTGGTATGTACACCCTTTGCCGGGCGCTGCCTCTCCCCTGCGGTTCCGGATCGGCCTGGTCGGGGAGCGGTCGGTGCAACCTCGGCCACACGCGCCGGCTACCGCTCCCTGAAGGTCGCGCCTCCGAAGGAAAAGTGCGGCGGGGCATCGAGTCGCGAGCGTTGGATGACGGAAGAATCTGGTCGGCGGGGGAAGACGCACGTCCCGTGCATAGCGCGAGCCTACAGCAGATGTTCGCGCTTCTGCCGCTCGAGAGCTTTGACCACGTCTCCCACTTGCTGCGCGCAGTCGCGGCGCGCTACCAGCAGCGCGTCGGGAGTATCGACTACGATCAGATCGTGGACGCCGAGCAGCGCCACTGTCTTGCCGCGGGCATCGACAAAATTGTTGTGCGCATCCAGGCAAACCGACTCGCCAGCCACCACGTTGCCGGCGCGGTCGCCCGGCAGCAACTCGTAGACCGCGTTCCAGCTTCCCACGTCGTTCCAGCCGAAATCCGCGGCCGCGATGCCAAATACGTTGCCGGCCTTCTCCATTACGGCATAGTCGATGGAAATGTTGTCGCACAAAGGAAAGGCCTGCGCCAACCGGGCCGTGAACTGGTGCGAGCCGAAGCGGGGCAGGGAAGCCAGCAGCGTGGCGGTCTTCGGCAGGTGCTGGCGCAGTTGGTCCAGCAGCACGCCGGCCCGCCAGAAGAACATCCCCGAGTTCCAATAGAAATTGCCTGCCGCCAGGTAGCGCTTGGCTTGACCGAGCGCCGGCTTCTCGCGGAACCGCTTCACCGGAACGGGCGTGGGCGTCGCCGGCTGGGCGCCACGCGGGAATTCGATATACCCATAGCCGGTTTCCGGCCATCGCGGCCGGATTCCCACCACCATCAAATGTCCGGCGGCCGCGCCCTGAAAGGCAGCTCGCACCACGCTGCGATACACCGCCGGACGGGCGACCACTTGATCGGAGGGAAAGACGCCCATCAGGGCGTCCGGGTCGAGCGAGTGCAGAATGTGCGCCGCCAGCCCGATTGCCGCCGCCGTGTTGCGCTGCGCCGGTTCGGCCAGCACCTGCGCCTTCGGTACGGAGGGTAACTGCTCCACGATGGCGTCGCGCAGGTAATGGTTGGTCATGATCCAGATGCGCTCGGGCGGAATCGCCCGCGCGAGGCGGTCCAGCGTGGCCTGGATCAGCGATCGCTTGCCCACCACGTTCAGCACTTGCTTGGCGGAGCGCCTGCGGCTGCGCGGCCAGAAGCGCGTGCCGCGTCCTCCGGCGAGGATCAACCCATAACAGTGGCGGTTCATTCAGTTCAGCGAGTAGCCGTGAATCAGGCGCAGCGTCCGGTTCCAGCGGGTTTTGCTGGGGAAATGCTCCACCAGGTCCACCACGTGCCGCCAGCTCAGGGTGGGGCCGATCAAGGCCGCTGTCGGCGCGTCGTAAGACCAATAAATCAGCAGCGGTTTGCCGATAATATTGGCCCGTGGCACGAACCCCCAGTAGCGGCTGTCCAGCGAATAGTCGCGGTTGTCCCCCATTGCAAAATAACAGTTGGGTGGGACCACAACCTCGCCATTGCGCACGTGATTCAACAGCATGTCTTGCGCCGGCGTTTCCAGGTGCACACTGGGAGTGTTGGGAAAATTGTCGCGGTAGGACTCGATGTACGGCGTCTTGTGATAGACGTACGGCTCCTTGATCGCTTTGCCGTTCAAAATGAGCTGCTTGTTGAGGAGCCGGATGCGGTCGCCGGGCAGGCCGATGCAGCGCTTGACGAACGTCTGCTTGATGTCCACCGGATAACGGAACACGATGATGTCGCCGCGCTTGATCTCGGTGTAAGGCAGAATGTGCTTCGAGACCGGTCCCGAGGGCGCGTAGGAAAGCTTGTCCACCAGCAGATGATCGCCGACCAGCAGCGTATCTTCCATGCTTCCGGTGGGGATTACGAAGGCTTGCACCAGCGAAGTGGTGCCGAACAGCAGCAGGATGATGGTGACGGTCCATTCCGCGTTGGTTCCCCGCGGCGCCTGAGGCAACGGAGCCTCCAGCGGCCGAGCCGGCGGCTCCTGCACCGCGGCTGCGTTGTTTTCATCCACAGCTTCTCATTGTACCCGCAATCCCTGCTATCCTGTTCTGGCAGAGTCCGCCAATCAGGCATTCCGGGAGGCCCCTAGTTTTGAGCAGCACCACCGCGCCCGCTCGCGTGAGTCCAAATTCCGCCGCGCGCCGGCGCATGATCCTGATGGTGGCGGGGGCCACCCTGCTCAGCGCGGCGGCGCAGATCCTGATGAAGATCGGGATGAACCAGTTCAGCCTGAACCTGGTGGCGGTCCTGACCAACGCGCCTCTGATCGCCGGCTACGCGCTGTACGGTCTGTTCACCGTGATGATGGTGCTGGCGCTGCGCGAGGGCGAACTGTCGCTGATCTACCCCATCATCAGCCTGTCGTATGTCTGGGTGACGGCGCTTTCCTACTTCATCTTTCATGACACCCTCAGCCCGTTGAAGCTGATAGGCATCGCCGGTATCATGGCGGGAGTGACCTTGCTCGGCCGGGGTGAAGAAAAATGACTTCCACCCCGCTCAGTTCCATTCTGCTGGTGTTGTTCGGCTCCGTGGTGGGCTCTTTTGGCGCGGTGTATCTGAAGCTGGGCGCGGTCCGGCTGACGGGCGGCATCATGAGCTTTCTCAACTGGCGCCTGGCGTTCGGAGTCGGCCTGTACCTGGCTTCTTCGGTGTTCTACGGGCTGGGGATCCGGCACGGGCAGCTCTCCGTGCTGTTCCCCATGGTTGCGGCGGGATATATCTGGACCCTGGTGTGGGCCCGCCTCTTTTTCCACGAGCAGTTTAACCGTTCCAAGCTAATCGGGTTAGGCCTGGTGCTGGCAGGCGTACTCCTGGTCGGCATGGGAAGTTAAGGCTGCTTGAGCCGTGCTCCCCGTTTGCCCGGGTGCACGACATAAAAGCGGATCCCCTTTCCAGCGTCAGGCGCGCCTTTAAGCTCCGGAGGAGCGAAAGACAATAGCCCACGGCGCAAGCCGTCGGGATCAGTCGGCGGTGAGGACAAGCCCGGAACGGGGCGGAAGAGGCTTTCGCCAACAGTCTTGCGCCCCGTTCCGGGGCTGGCAGGGAGCAACCAGATTCCACACGGCTTGCGCCGTGGGCTATGGTCTTTCGCCCTTCGGGCTGGCGCCGCCGCCTTGCGTACCTATACGCTCAGATACCAGCGGATTTCCTCGGAGTACTAAGACGCCACCATATTCATGTCGCGCACCCCAGTTGCCCTCCGCCGGCGCTTCAAGGTGCGCCGTGTACTAAGCTAAATAGGAGCCTTCTTATGCTTATGCTTCGACGCTCCATTCTGCCCGCTCTATTCCTCGTCGCCTGCACCTCGTTGCATGCCGACGTAACCATGCGAATGTCATTCGATCTTAAGATCAACATGGCGCTACCCACCGCGGTTCCGAAGTTGCCGTTCAACGAGGTGTTGACACGCGTCAAAGGCGACCGCGGCTACGCTGCGATTGGGCCGATCGTCGCCATCACGGATATCTCCACCGGCAAGGTTACGCTGCTCGATCCCAAGGCCCAGCAATACGCCACCATGGCCATGGCGGATTACCTGTCGAAGCTCACCGGCGCCAACGCTCAAAACGCGCAGAACATGCCTGAAGAAGCCAAGCAGATGCTGGCGAAGATCAAGTTCGATACCGAATCGCATGACACCGGCCGTACCGACCGCATCCAGGGAATCGAGGTTTACGAACGCGAGGTGGTGGTCAACATGTCGATTCCGGTCCCGATGCCGGGGCAGGAAAACGGCATGCAAATCAGCATGAAGCTCCAGGTCTGGAAGCCCAAGGCGTCCGAGTTCGAGCGCGTAGCGGCGCTGCGGGAACTGGCCGCTTACAATGACCGCAACAAAGGCTTCGGCGATCTAGCCACAATAATGCGCCAGGCGTTCGGCGCCATGCCGGGCATGGGTGACAACGTCGGTAAAATGGTTGCGGAGATTACCAAGGGCGGCAACGTGACGCTCGGCATGCACATGGGCCTCTTTATGCCAGGCCTGGCGAAGATGTTGGAACAGGCGCAGGCGGCGCAGGGCAAAAGTGGCGCTGCTCCAGCCGCTTCCATTCTGCCGGCCGGCGACAAGCCGCTCGCTGAGTTGACCTTCGACCTGAAGGAACTCTCCACCGACGCCGTGCCGGACGAGGTTTTCGCCGTCCCGGCCGGATACAAAGAGGCGCCCTTGGAAGATATGCTGAAGGGCATGACTAACGCTCTCACGGGCGCCAAGCAATAAGAAATGGGCGCTGGTCAGCGCGGGAGGGGGCACCTTCCATACGGCCGGCGGTTTCGTAATCAGGGCCTTTTTATCTGAAACATCCGGGGCCCTCGATGCGTACATCCTGGCGGTGAACCAGCATGCGCTTGAGCAATTCCACCCGTAGGGATTTTCTAGCGGCAGTAGCCGGCGGCGCGCTGGCGTCCCGCGGCTTCGCAACGCCCTCGGCGAGACCGGTTGTCAGTGTAGCCAAGATTCGAAATGGCAACATCGACGCTGCCGTTGAAAGCGCAATTGAGCTCTTGGGCGGCATGCGCTCCCTCACCCAAGGCAAGGAACGCATCCTGCTGAAGCCGAACCTCGTCTCGGCCGACGCCAAGGCTACCACCAAGCTGCCGGTCGTTCGCACTTTGGCCCGGCTGATGAAAGCGGCGAATAAGGATGTTTCGATCGGCGAAGGCTCGGCAGCGGCGGCGCCGTTCAACGTCCACGGAAACGAGGTCTTCCGCACCACAAAGAAGGACTTGCTGAACGGATTGCAGCAGTACGTGTTCGACCAACTGGGGTATTCCGAGCTTGCCAAGTCGCTCGGCATTCCGCTCATCAACCTTCACACCGGTGAACTGGTGGAGGTGAAGGTGCCAGGCGCATTCGTGTTCGACAGCATCACCATTCAACGCGCCCTGGCGGAGACGGACCTTCTTTGCTCGGTTCCGATGATGAAGACGCACACGCTGGCGGGTGTCACCCTGGGAATGAAGAACCTGATCGGTGCGTACCCGGGGGCGGTCTACCAGGCGGTGCGCGGCCGCATGCACGATGCCGCCGCCAAGGTCGAACCATCCGGCACCGCGGCGGCGATTGTGGACATGGTGCGGGCGAACAAGCTGGGCCTGGTGGTTGTGGATGGCTCGACCGCCATGGAAGGCAATGGACCGTCGGCCGGACCGCTGGTGCCGATGGGGCTGATCGTGGCCGGCACGAATCCGCTGGCCACCGACATGGTGGCGGCGAACCTGATGGGTTTCGACCCGCTGGAGATCCCCACCTTCACCTGGGCCAACAAGGCCGGACTGCGCCCGGAACGGTTGGATGAAATCGAAGTGCGCGGGGAACCGGTCGAAAGCGTCAGGCGGAAGTTCAAGCGACCCTGGATACAGCCGTGGAGCTTCGTTCGAACCGTCTGGGCAACCCACGAGATCTAGGGCAGGCCTGCCTGTCGCCTGTGGCGCGCCGAATTGACGCAGGCCGGCACCAGCCCTTGCACCACGACATCACCGCCCTGATCGTCCGGTTGCAGCGTAGAGCGGGCCACCGACACCCGGCCGCGATTTCTGCATTCTTGCCGCCCTCGTTGGCGTATAGATGAATGGAGGTCGCTGTGAAGTTCTTGATTCTGGCCGGCGTCACGGCAGGGTTCCTGGCTGCGCAAACGCCCGACGCAAGCTCCATCATGGCGCAGGTCGGCCTCAACCAGGCCAAGAGCCGGGAGCAGCGCGCGGAGTGGATCTACCAGCAGAAACAGACTTTGCGCATGGTGCGCTCGAATGGCAAGGTGGCGCGCGAGGAACATCGCGAATACCTGGTGCTGCCGGACCGTCGCGGGGTCAACAAACAGCTCACGCATTTCGATGGAAGGTACGCACAGCACGGCACTTATGTTAGCTACGATAAGCCCGGCTACACCTACAAAGGCCTGGACCTGGATGGCGAGCTGATCGGCCAGATGTCGGACGACATGACGAATGAGAAAGAATCCGTGGACGGAATCGAATCGGATTTGTTTCCATTGACTTATCACCAGCAGCTCAAGTATTCCTTTCGGCTGATTAGCGGCCTTGAGGACTATCGCGGACGCAAGGTCTGGCGGATCGCCTTCAAGCCCAAGCGCGCCAGTATTCTCGATGCGGACGAGGGCGGTAACACGATGTGGAAAGGCGAAGCGCTGATTGACGCCCAGGAGTTGCAGCCGGTGGCGGTCTCGACCAGCATGGCTGCGAAAGTGCCCGCGGCCGTCCGCATCCTGCTGGGCACCAACATCAAGGGGCTCGGGTTCAGCCTGAGCTACCAGAAGCTCGCCGACGGCGTTTGGTTTCCAGTCAGTTATGGAGGGGAATTCGAAGTGACAGGTTTGTTTTTTTATAAGCGCACGATGAGCATTTCGCTGGTCAACGGCAGTTTCCGTCATGCGGACGTCACCAGCAAGATCGCTTTCGCCAAGGACGAAAAATAGGCGGTGCTGACCGAGGCAGTGGAAACGGGCTGCGATTTCAGGGCGCTGGTGCTGCGGCATCAGGCGACGGTGTTTTCCATCGCGCTCCATTTCCTGCACGATCGGGCCACTGCCGAAGAAGTGGCGCAGGAGGTGTTTTTCAGCTTGCATCGGAATTTGCGTCGGATCGAAACGCCGGCGCATGCGGCTGCCTGGCTGCGAAAAGTGGCCGTGCAACGCTCCATCGACGAAGGACGGCGCCGAAACCGTAGACCTCAAGTGGCGCTTGAGAATGTGGCCGAACCGGCCGTCAACGCCAAGCCGGGCGATCCGCTGCTCAGCGAGCTGCTGCGCAAGCTGGTCGCCACCCTGCCGGAGGCGCCACGGATGGTCATGGTGCTGCGCTACCAGGAGGACCTGGAGCCGACGGAGATCGCTGCCGCGCTGGAGATGCCGGTGGCCACGGTGAAGAGTCATTTGCAGCGCTCGCTGGCATTGTTGCGCGAGAAGCTGGCGCGGCGCGGCATAGGAGAAAGAGAAACCGGATGGACTGGTTAGAAGACGAGTTGCGGCGGGCGCTGGCCCGCCAGGAACCGCCGGAGGGCTTCGCGGAGCGTGTGCTGGCCAGGTCCGCACGCGGGGCACCGGGCGCGCGCCGCTGGCTGGCCGCAGCGGCCATGGTAGTGGTGGCGGCTGGCGCCGGGGGCGCTTGGCGCCAGCACCAGGGGAACGAGGCAAAGCAGGAAGTACTGCTGGCGCTGAAGCTCGCCTCCGCGCCGGTGCATCGCATTCAATCTGAAGTCAGAGGTATAACGCAATGAAATCGCTATTGATATTCGCGTGTTTGGCGGCGCTGCCAGTGCTGGCGGCTCCGCAGCAGTTCCAGCTCAATCTCGATTCGGTCGCAGCCAAGGCCTCCGAGCATGTGGAGGTGTCGCTGAACGCCGCCACTTTACAGTTTGCCGCCAGGTTTCTCGATGCGAACAACCCGGACGAGGCCAAAGTCAAGAAGCTCCTTGCCGGCATCGAGGGCATCTACGTGCGCCACTTTACCTTCAAGTCCACAGGCGCCTGGAGCGAGGCCGACCTGGAGCCGGTTCGCGCCCAGTTGCGCGGCCCGGAGTGGTCGAAGATCGTTGGCGTGGTCAGTTCCGAAGAGGGCGAGAATGCCGAAATATGGCTGCGCACTTCCGGCAACAAATCCATCGGCGTGGCGATCGTCGCCACCGAGCCAAAAGAAATCACCGTGGTGAATATCGCCGGCACCATCGATCTCGAAGCCCTGGCGGAGTTGGGCGGCCACTTCGGCGTGCCCAAGGTGAAGGCGCCGGAAAAACAGCACAAGGAAGAGTAGGGCGGCGGCAGCCGCACCGCCGGCTTGTGTTCGCTGATGCCACGACGCCCCAGGCGTGTTTTGGTACGCCCGATCAGGCACGTCGGCCTCCACCAATGCTACGATTCCTAACGAACCGGAGCTTCAGATGGATGCCAGGGACAATAGCGCAGCCGGACGCGCTTCCGCAGTGGTGGCCGCTTCTCTCGACCATGCTCTGTCCACCGGAGAGCTGGCGCGGCGGGCGTTTCAAAGCCGCACCCAGTTTCATCGCGTGTTTCGGGCGCTGATCGAAGAAACACCCGCAGCCATGCGGCGCCGCCTGTTGCTGGAGCGCGCCGCTTGGCAATTGGGGCGCAGTGACGCGCCTGTTACGGAGGTCGCGCTCGATGCCCAGTACGGCTCGCTTGAAGCATTCTCGCGGGCGTTCCGCAAGGCGTTCGGCGTCTCGCCCAGCCTGTATCGGAGAATGGGCGCGTCTGCTTTTCGCTTGCAGTCCGCCAGCGGCATCCATTTTCTGGCTCCCGGTTCAACTCAGAAAGGAGCACTCGAGATGGATCTGTTCGATCGTTTCGCCGGCTACGATAGCTGGCACACCCGCCACCTGTTGCAGCACGCTCGCCAACTGACTGACGAGCAACTCGACCGCAAAATCGATGCCGGCGTGAAACTGGTTCCCTGGGAGGATCCTCAGGCCAGCCTGCGGCAATTGCTGGACCGCATCGTCCAAACCAAGGAGGTCTGGACCGCGGCCCTTACGGGCGGCCCCATACCGGATGTGTCGCGCCAGCCCGGACCGGAGACCACGCCGGCCATGCTGCTCGAACGGTTTGAGCGCGCCGATGCCGCCTTCGAGCGCGTCCTGGCCCACGTGCGGGACCATGGCGGCTGGGACGCCACGTTTGTGGATGCGCTCTGTGAGCCGCCCGAGACCTTCACCTTCGGCGGCATGTTCGCGCACGTGGTGACGTACAACTCGTACCGCCGTTTGATGGCAGCTTCGCTGATGCGGCAATTCGGGATTGAAGACGTAGGCTTCGGCGACCCGATTGAGTATGAGCGGTCGGTGAGCCAGGCTGTGACGGCGCCCAAGTGATGTGCGGCAGGTCCCCGACCTGCCTTGCCGCGGATCTTCTGTCCTTGAGAACTTGGCCAACTGGGTTGGCAGGTCGGGGACCCGCCCCACTGCGGCCTACTGCTTCACGAAGTCAAACGTGCAGGGGCGGCCTACGACGCCGAGGCCCGTGTCTCGCGTGCCGGTGCCCTCTGTATCCTGGAGCTTGGCCTTGATGTTGTAGCTATAATCCGCGCCCTTGTGGGCGAGGATTCCACGGGCGTATTGCCGGGAGGCGACGATGCCGTTTGCGGACAGCTTGGCGCTGCCATCCTCCGCGATCTTGCCTTCGATCAGCAGGTAGCCGGGCTCCCCGGCCGTGCCGCGCTCGCCATGAAAACTGTTGTTCTGGATGACGCTCGGGAACTGCCAGGTGTAGCCTTCGGTGTTCCCTTTTGCAGGGCAACTGAGCTTGGTCAGCCACTTGCCATCGAAACGCGGCGCACTTTGGCCAGCGGCACCCGCGGTTTGAGACGGCGAGGAGGTGCTTTGGGCGAAAGCAATCGACCCGACCAGCAGTGCGGCTGTCACTCGGAGGGCCGCCCGGACAATCGTACTTAAGCGCATATAAAGACAAGGCTATCCGATTTGGCATCGGACCCGCAAGATTCTTGTGGCGAAGTGGGGCAGGTCCCCGACCTGCCAATCCGGAAGTTTCTCGCTTGATGAGAACTCCGCCGCCGCGTTGACACCATCTTGACGTGAGTTTCTATCGCCGTCGGTTACCTCATTGGCAGCCAGAAGGCGTCCCGGTCTTCCTGACCTGGAGGCTGTTCGGCTCCGTGCCGCGCGGCTCCGAGACGATAGGCGGCAGGGCGGCAACCACCGAAGGCCAGCGCTTCGTTGCCGTCGACCGCCAGATGGACCACGCCACCACGGGCCCGCTGTGGCTCAGCAATCCTCAGATCGCGCAATCTGTCATCGAGACAATCGTCTCACGGGCCGATCAATGGGGCTTATACAACCTGTTCGCCTGGGTTCTGATGTCGAATCACGTACACATGCTGGTGCAGCCCCGCAAACCATTACGCGAGGCGACCCGTGCGGTGAAGAACACGAGTGCCCGAGCGGCGAATCTGCTACTGGGAAGGACAGGAACCCCGTTCTGGCAGGACGAATCCTTCGATCACTGGGTCCGCGACCGCAACGAGTTTGACCGCATCGCGTGGTACATCGAGAACAACCCCGTGGATGCCGGCCTTGTGGAGCGAGCCGAGCAGTGGCCGTGGTCCAGCGCGTTTGGCAGACAGAGTGGGGCAAGTCCCCGACCTGCCTTGCCGGAGATTTTCGGCTGGTGAGCGGCCTTTGGCAGGTCGGGGACCTGCCCCACCTTGGCCTCACCGCATCGCGTAGGAACTCAGAACTTTCACGTAATTGGCGCGCTCGAAGGCTTTCGGTTGCGGGACGGCGTTGCGGCTCATGCTGCCTTGCATCTGCTTGATGGAGTCGTACTCGTGCTCGCCCATCCAGACCAGCAACTCTGTGCAGAGCGTATCGAGGTAGCTGATGCCGCGTTTCAGCAATGCGGAAGTCATCATTGCCACTTTGGCGCCGGCCATCATCGCCTTGATGATGTCGGTGGCGCTGTGCACGCCGCCGGTGAGCGCCATGTCGGCTTTAATGCTGCCGTACAACACGGCGATCCAGTGCAGCCGGAGCAGCAGCTCATGGGAGTTGCTGAGGATCAGGTTGGGCACCACCTCCAGCGCCTCGAGATCGTAATCCGGCTGGTAGAAGCGGTTGAACAGCACCAGACCGTCGGCGCCGGCGGCGTCCAGCTTGCGGCCCATGTTCGCCAGCGAGCTGAAATAGGGTCCCAGCTTGACCGCGAGCGGGATGCGCACTTCGGCGCGGATCGCCTGCACCAGTTCGATGTACCGCTGCTCCACCTGCTCTCCGGTGACGTTAGCGTCGTTGGGGATGTAGTAAATGTTCAGCTCGAGTGCATCCGCCCCGGCCTGCTGAATCTCCTTCGCGTAGCGCAGCCAGCCGCCCTTGGTGGTGCCGTTGAGGCTGCCGATCACCGGAATCTTGACCGCCTGTTTGCACTTGGCAATATGATCCAGGTAACCGTCGGTGCCGCGTACCGGCTTGGTGAGCTCGGGAAAGTTGGTGACAGCTTCCGAGGATACGGCCGAGCTTTCGGTGATGAAGCGGTCGAGCTCGTCGCTTTCGATTTCGATCTGCTCCTCGAACAGCGAGTGCAGCACCACGGCTGCCGCGCCGGCGTCCTCCATGCGGCGCACGTTGCCAACGTCCTCGCACATGGGCGACGAAGAGGCCACCAGCGGGTTCTTCAGTTTCAACCCAAGATAGGTTGTGGATAGGTCGATGGTCTTAGTCAGGTCGATCACTTCTTCACCTCCGCGGTGGCCGGCTCATGCGCCATGTAGTCGTACAGCTTCCATTGCTGGTTGACATCCTGCTGCGCCAAAGCCAGTAGCTTCTTGGCTTCCTCGGGATTGCTCTTCACCAGCATGGTGTAGCGCGTTTCGTTGTAAATGAAATCCTTGAGTGCGATGTTGGGCGCCTTGGAGTCGAGCTGGAACGGATTCTTGCCCTGCGCCACCAGGTCGGGGTTGTAGCGGAACAAGGGCCAATAGCCGGAGTTGACCGCCAGCTTCTGCTGGTCCATACCGTGCGCCAGGTCATAACCGTGGGCGATGCAATGACTGTAAGCGATGATGATGGACGGCCCGTGGTAAGCTTCCGCCTCCAGGAACGCCTTGACGGTGTGCATGTCGCCGGCGCCCATTGCGACGCGCGCCACATAAACACTTCCGTAAGCGACGGCCATCATCGCCAGGTCCTTCTTGGCTACCGGCTTGCCGCCGGCGGCGAACTTGGCCACCGCGCCTCGCGGCGTGGCCTTGGATGCCTGGCCGCCGGTGTTCGAGTAGACTTCGGTATCGAGCACCAGGACATTCACGTCGCGCCCGCTGGCCAGCACGTGGTCCAAACCGCCGTAGCCGATGTCGTAGGCCCAGCCGTCGCCACCCACAACCCACACGCTTTTCTTCACCAGCGCGTCGGCCACCGCCAGCAGATCGCGAGCTTCGCGGCTGCCGTCGCCGGCCAGCTTCTGGCGCAGGATTTGCACCCGCTCGCGTTGCGCGAAGATGCCCGGCTCGGTGGTCTGATCGGCTTTCAGGATGGCGTCGACCAGCTCATCGCCCAGCGCTCCGTTGAGGCGCGTCACCAGTTCGCGTGCATGCTGGTTCTGGAAGTCGACGGCCAGCCGCATGCCCAGGCCGAACTCGGCATTGTCTTCGAACAGGGAATTCGACCACGTGGGCCCGCGGCCCTCCGCATTGGAACAATATGGCGTGGTGGGTAGGTTGCCACCGTAAATCGACGAGCAGCCGGTGGCGTTGCCGATGTAGGCGCGGTCGCCGAACAGTTGCGTCATCAGCTTGATGTAAGGCGTTTCGCCGCAGCCCGAGCAAGCGCCGGAGAACTCGAACAACGGGCGCAAAAGCTGCACGTCCTTCACCTGATGCATGGAAAGCGCGCCGCGCTCGGTTTCCGGAATTCCCAGGAAAAAGTCCCAATTAGCGGCCTCGCTTTCGCGAATCGGCGGCTGCGGCACCATGTTGATCGCGCGGCGCTTCACCTCGCGCTTATCCTTCACCGGGCAGAACTCGACGCACAGGGTGCAGCCGGTGCAATCTTCCGGCGCCACCTGCAGCGTGTACTTCTTGTCCTTCATGTCTTTCCAGCGCGCCGGGACCGCCTTAAACGTAGCCGGCGCGCCAGCCAGGTGCTTCTCGTCGTAAACCTTGGCGCGGATCACGCTGTGCGGGCAGACCAGCACGCATTTGCCGCACTGGATGCAAAGCTCCTCGTCCCATTGCGGAATCTCCAGCGCGATGTTGCGCTTTTCCCACTGCGTGGTGGCGCTGGGGAAAGTGCCGTCGATGGGCATGGCGCTTACCGGCAGATCGTCGCCTTCGCCGGCGATAATCCGTGCGATGACTTTCTGCACGAACTCGGGCGCGGCGGCGGGGACGGCCGGACGAATGTCGAATTGAGAGGTCACGGCGGCCGGAACCTTCACCTGGTGGAGGTGTCCCAGAGCCTCGTCCACCGCCGCGAAATTCTTCTTCACCACGCTCTCGCCGCGCTTACCATAGGTTTTCTCGATGGTGTGCTTGATGGCGGCGATGGCTTCCTCGCGCGGCAGCACGCCGCTGATGGCGAAAAAGCAGGTCTGCATGATGGTGTTGATGCGCGCGCCCATGCCGGTATCGGCGGCCACCTGGTAACCGTCGATGACGTAGAATTTCAGTTTCTTCTCGATGATCTGCCGCTGCACGGTGCGCGGCAGGTGATCCCAGACTTCCTCCGGCCCGTAGATGCTGTTGAGCAGGAAGGTGGCGCCCGGCTCGGCCGCCTTCAGCATGTCGATCCGCTCCAGAAACGAGAACTGATGGCAGGCCACGAAGCTGGCCTTGGCGATCAGGTAGCTGGAGCGCAGCGGAGTGGGACCAAAGCGCAGGTGGGAAGTAGTGATGGCGCCGGACTTTTTCGAATCGTAAACGAAATAGCCTTGCGCGTAATTGTCGGTCTCCTCGCCGATGATCTTGATCGAATTCTTGTTCGCGCCAACGGTACCATCCGCGCCCAGCCCGTAGAACAGGGCGCGCACCGTCCCCTCGACCTCGGTCGAAAATTCGGGGGCGAAATCCAGGCTGGTGTGGCCGACGTCGTCCACGATGCCGATGGTGAAATGATTCTTCGGCTTCGGCTTTGCCAACTCGTCCAGAACACCTTTCACCATTGCCGGCGTGAATTCCTTTGACGATAAGCCGTAGCGCCCGCCAATTAACTTTTTCTTCACGTCCGTTTCGGCCAGTGCGGTGAGCACTTCGGTGTACAGCGGCTCTCCGGTGGCGCCGGGCTCTTTGGTGCGGTCGAGGACCGCGATCGTCTTCACGGAAGCGGGCAGCGCTTCGATGAACTTTTCAATCGCGAAAGGCCGGAACAGGCGCACTTTCAACAAGCCGACTTTTTCGCCTTTCTTGTTCAGCGCTTCCACGCATTCATGCGCCACTTCGCTGCCCGAGCCCATCATCACCAGAACGCGCTCGGCATCCGGCGCGCCCACGTAATCGAAGAGGCGATACTGCCGGCCCACGATGCGCGCGAACTTGTCCATCGTATTCTGCACGATGGCCGGGGCGGCCCGGTAGAACGGGTTGATGGTCTCGCGACACTGGAAGTAGACGTCCGGGTTCTGCGCCGTGCCACGGATCACCGGACGGTCGGGCGAAAGCGCCCGAGCGCGGTGCGCACGCACCAGGTTGTCGTCGATCATGGCGCGCAGGTCGTCGTCGCTCAACTGTTCGATCTTGGCGACCTCGTGCGAGGTGCGGAAGCCGTCGAAAAAGTGGAGGAAGGGAACGCGCGCTTCGAGCGTGGCCGCGTGCGCGATCAAGGCCAAGTCCATTACTTCCTGCACCGAGCCGGAACTCATCATGGCAAACCCGGTCGAGCGGGCCGCCATCACGTCGCTGTGATCGCCGAAAATGGAAAGCGCCTGCGCCGCCAGCGACCGCGCCGCGATATGAAACACGGTGGAGGTCAACTCGCCCGAAATCTTGTACATGTTCGGGATCATCAGCAGCAGGCCCTGCGAGGCGGTAAAGGTCGTCGCCAGCGACCCAGCCTGCAACGCGCCGTGCAGCGCCCCGGCGGCGCCGCCCTCGCTCTGCATTTCGATCACTGTGGGCACGCTCCCCCAGATGTTCGGCCGGTTCTCGCTCGACCACTGGTCCGCCCATTCACCCATGTTCGATGACGGGGTAATCGGATATATCGCTATGACTTCGCTGACTTTATGAGCAACGTATGCGGCGGCTTCGTTGCCGTCGATGAGTACTTTTGGCCGGTTGGCAGTTGTACTGGACAACTTTCCCTCCTGAGGGGCTTTCAGATTTGGAATTGGCTTCCTTAAGCCATATTATAAGACCTGTTTGTCGTAAAAATCTACAACTAATTTTGGAGTTCACAAGGGTGAACTCACGGTGGGGCATGCTTTAGCTTGCCCTCAAACCAACCCAAAAGAGGGCATTTATATACCTGACTCACCTTTTGGGAACAAAGCAGTGAAAAAGCTCGTCACACAGGCTTATGCACATTGGGCTTCCAGAGTTTATTGTGGCCGCCGCTGCCGTCGTACTTGCCTTCTTCGGGTGGTTGATTTTCCGTCCCAAAGCAAGGTGAGCCAAGTATATAACTGCCCAAAAGAGCGAACGACCATCGATCCTGGTCAAGCGGCACACGGGCAAGCTAAAGGCATGCCCAAGCTTACCGAACCGCCTTCAGAATCGCCGGAACATTGGCGGGGGTGACTTGGTCGTCGGCGATGCCGGCGATGCGCGCCAGGATGACCGCGGCAGGGGCTCCGTGACCCCAGTCGTGCCATTGCGCCATTTCGCGCAACGGCTGCAGCGCGCCGGCGCGCAGCGCATCGAGCACAGCTGGTTCGCGCGATTTCGAGAGCATGAGAAACAGGAAGCTGGCTTTGTTGCGGTCCGTCCAGACCAGCGAATGGAGCATCGGAATGAAGCGCGCAGAGGGGATATGCCCGGTCACTTCCGGCCCGAGATTGCACAAGACCTCCAACGCGCGGATCGCATTATCGCGCACGTCTTCATCGGCGTCGAAGGAAGCTCTTACCAATGCGGCGATCTGTTCGGGCGATTGTTCCGCATAGCCCAGCGCCTCGGCCGCGTCGGCGCGCTCGGTCGGGTAGCGAGACGTTTCGAGAACCCGGCTCGTGGTCGCCGTGTTGGCACGAACCCAGTCGCGAATCTTGAGCTGATCGCCGCGCGCCTCCGGGTTCTTCATCAGCGCATAGCCCTCCGAATCGTCCTCCCGCGCATCGCCTTTCTTGAGTGCTGCGATGGTATCTTTTTCCAACTGGGCAAAAAGCCGGCGAGCCTCTTTGGGCAGCTTGATTTCGCCCGCTGGCTCGGGGTTATAGTGCATCGGCGGAGCGTCCTGCTCGGCGAGGCCGACGAAGACGGTCGCGCGCCCGCCTTCGAGGCAGCAGACTTCCTCGATCTTTGCAGCCGCCCTGCCGCTCATTTTCACCAGCGCTTCTTCCGCGGCCTGTTTGGCTTCCTTTGACGGCATGACGTCGCCTTCTTTAAAGGGCAGCGCCGCGCGCAATTGCCCCGGGTCCAGCGGCCCGTAACCATAGAAATCCATGATGCCAATCCGCTCCGATGCCGGCTGGGACGCTGCCGAAACAGCCAGCGCGATGAGTGGCAATGTTGCAATCCGAAAGCGCATCCTCCAGTTATTCTGACGTAGAATGAACAGGAATTGCAGGCCAAGAAGGAACCGCCGTGGTTTATCGTGATCGCCGGACCGGCCTGTTCGGGAAAAAGCACGCTGGCGGCCGAACTGGCGCGGCGGCTGCACTTGCCGCATTTGGCGATGGATGCAGTGCGGCGGCGCCTGCTGCCCGATGCAGCGCACACCCGCGCCGACCGGCGAGTCGCTTATCGCGCCATGCACTGGGCGGCGGAATTGCTGCTGCGCGCCGGCGCCGGCGTCATCCTCGATGCCCCCTACGGCCACCCCGAGGACCGCAAAGAGCTGGCGCAAGTGTCGGCCAGCACCGGCGTCCCGGCGAAGCTCATCGAGTGCCGGGTGTCTCCGCCGGTGGCAATCGCACGCTTCCGGCAGCGCGGCGCCGACGCCGTGCGCTTGGACCTGAACGAAAAGCGGGTGGAGCGTCTGGTGCGGGAGCATTCGTACACCAACTCCGGCCTGGTGCTCGATACCGATACCCTTTCACCCGCGGCTTGCCTGTTGCAGGCCGAATCCTGGCTGCCTATAATCTGAACTGAGGTTGTTGTCCCCTTTGACCCTCACAATTCTCCGCTGGCTGGCTCGTCTGTCGGCGCTATTCTTCGCGGGCGTTTTCCTGCTGATCCTGGTTCGGGAGTTTCTGGCGCCCCAGTACGGCCCTCCCGCAAGCGCTGTCGAATGGGCCGGCGTCGTTTTCCTGCTTATCGCCGCCGCCGGCATGGTTCTGGCCTGGAAGTGGGGACTCACCGGTGCCCTCATTTCGATTGCGGCGTTGGTGCTCCACATCTCCGTGGTTCGCAACCGCACTTACGCGGTCATCTGGTTCGCCGTAATACCCCTGGTGTTGTTCGTGATTGATTGGGTGCTGCACCGGTTCCGGCCTCCCGCGCCAACCACCACGCCCTGACGCCCGCGGCGTGAAAGATGCCGGCGCGGCTTGGCCCGTGCGCACCCGCGTGGCCCGATCTCCTTGACAGATTGGGAGTCGGAGCGTACCATTCTTAGAGTTGTTGGCTCTCAGCAACGGCACTTGGACAACGGTGGTTTGTGGGGGACCCCGTATGACATTCCAGATCGGCGACAAGGTCGTCTATCCCAATCAGGGTGTTGGGATCATTGAAAACATCAGCACTCGGTCGTTCGGATCCGCTTTCGAGAAGTTTTACCTGCTGCGGCTTGGTTACAACAGCATTACGGTGCTGGTGCCGCTTTCCAACGCCGCCAATATCGGCCTGCGCAGGGTGACCAAGGATCGCGAGATTTCGCGAGTGCTGTCGTACCTTTCGTACGGAGAATGCTCGTTCCATCCGGACTGGAAGGTTCGTTACAAGGAAAACACGGAGAAGATGCAAAGCGGCAGCCTGCTCCAGGCGGCAGAAGTCTTCAAAGCGCTGCTGCTGCTGCACGCCGATAGAGCGCTGTCGTTCCGGGAGAAGAAAATGCTGGAGCGCGCACAGCACATGCTGGTCTCGGAGCTCTCGCTGGCGCGCGGGGTACCGGGGGTGCACGCCACCAATCTCCTGGAGCTGGCGGTTGCCAGGGCAGGACTCAAGCTGCTGCCGCCCACGTGAAGCGGGCATTTGGCGCCGAGCCGTGCCAGCGGCCCAGGCGAGTCGGGCGCGTTCGCGGCAGCCATCTCCTTCCGGCGATCGTGCGATCCTGAAAAAAACGCATGCGCAGCTCCCTTCCATCCGGGGTGATTCAAGGTCCACCGCTGCCGCCGGCGGACTGGGGTGGGGGCGGCAGCGGCGGAGGCAGCCCCGAGGGACGGGGCGCGGACCGGCGCGCGTCGTTCATCGGCCTGTTCCTCCTGTTGGCCGCCACCGGCATGGTGTTCGCAGCGTTGAGCATGGCCTTTTGGATGCGGCAGAGCACCTCCGACGACTGGGTCAGCATGCACAAGCCGCCCTTGCTGTGGGTGAATACGGCGGTGCTGCTGGCATCGAGCGCGGTCCTCGATCGCGCCCGCGTGGCGCTCAAGCAGGGCCGGCGCGACAGCTTTAACTTTTGGTGGACGGGCGCGACCGCCCTGGGCGTTGTCTTCCTGATCGGGCAGGGAATCGTCTGGCACCAGCTTTCGAGCGCCGGCGTCTTCATTGCCAGCAGTCCTACCAGCTCGTTCTTCTACCTGCTGACGGCGGCCCACGCGGCGCATCTGCTGGGCGGCCTGGGGGCGCTGGTCTACGTGGACGTCCAGGCGCTGCGCTTGCGGCTGGGGCCGGCCAAGCGGACGGCTATCGACGTTACCGCCGTGTTCTGGCATTTTCTGGACGGCGCCTGGCTGTACTTGATGGTGTTGCTGTACGTGTGGGGATAGAAACTCCGGCGCCGTCCGACACTACCGGTCGCGCAGCACCTGCTCGTAAATCTCTCTCTTCGAGAGGCCGCGGCGGCGAGCAACCTGTTTGATGGCGTCCATGCGGGCCGCGCCGGCGCGCACCAGTTCTTCCACCGCCTCGCCGGCCGGCGTATCGTCGGGCGCAGGCGCCACCGCTTTACCAACCAGCAAAGTGAACTCGCCCTTGACGGAACCGCGCGCCGCGAGCTGGGCGCGCACTTCGGCCGCCGTACCGCGCACGAACTCCTCGTGCACCTTGGTCAGCTCGCGCGCGGCCACCACCGGCCTGGGTCCCAGCACGTCTGCGATGGCATCCAGCGCCTCCAGCACGCGATGCGGCGCCTCGTAAAAAATCAGCGTTGCCGATTCTTCTCTCAGCGATTCAAGGGCCCTGCTCCGCTGGCCGGATTTGGCCGGCAGAAAGCCCACGAAGTGAAAGGCCGCAGTGGGAAGGCCGGAAGCCGCCAGCGCCGCCAGGGCGGCGGAAGGGCCGGGCACGGGCTCGACCGGAATGCCGGCTTCGATGGCCGCCCGCACCAGCCGGTAGCCGGGGTCGGAGACGAGCGGCATGCCGGCGTCGGAGACCAGGGCCACCGTTGCTCCTGCGCGCAGGCGCTCGGCCAGTTCGGCCGCGCGCGGCGCCTCGTTGTGCTCGTGGTAGCTGATGGTGGGCTTCGAGATCCCGTAGTGATCGAGCAGCTTGCGCGTTTGCCGGGTGTCTTCGCAGGCAATCACATCCACTTCGCCGAGCAGACGGACGGCGCGATAGGTAATGTCTTCCAGGTTGCCTATGGGTGTCGCCACCAGGTACAGCCTGCCGGGCATGACTTTGAGTATGCCGCAAATCACGGCGTGGCTGCGAAAAGTCCGGTTCCCGCGGGCTGCGATTCATGCCACACTACTGTGTATGAAACCGATCCACGCTGCTCTGATTCTCGCCGCCGCGCTGGTTGTTCCCTGCCTTTCCTTGCAGGGCGCCAGCCCGCTCGCCGGGCGCTGGGACATCACCGTCGCCACACCGCACGGCACGCTGGTCGACTGGCTGGGCGTGACCGATAAGGATGGCGCTTTCGAGATCTGGTATCAGCCGCCCGGGGGCAATGTGTACCAGGTGAAAAACTTCAAAGTGAACGGAGCGCACCTCAGCCTTGTCCTGCGGGAAGCCAGCAGCAGCGAGCCCGCCATGACGTGGGAAGTGGACGCGAGCGGCGACAAGCTGTCGGGTACCCAGCAGCGCGGCTACGCGACCGGCCAGGTGATTGGCGTGCGTGCCCCGGCGCTGATTCGGCCGGAGCCGATGACCTGGAGCGCGCCCGAGCCGCTGTTCAACGGCAAGGATCTGACGGGATGGGAGCCGCTCGACCCCGCTCATAACCACTGGGTGGTGCGGAATGGACTGCTCATTAATGAAGCGCACGGCTCCAATCTGCGAACCACGCGCACCTTCGATGACTTCAGGCTGCACATTGAATTCAACTGCCCAGACGACGGCAATAGCGGTGTTTACCTGCGCGGCCGCTATGAAGTCCAGATCGAATATGAGCCGCTGGCGTTCAATCCGCCCGAGCGCCGGATCGGGTCGATTTATGGATTTTTGACGCCTGCGGTGGATTTACCACGCAAGCCGGGGCAATGGGAGAGCTTCGACGTGACGCTGGTGGGACGCATTGTGACCGTGGTGCGCGATGGCGTGGCCATTCTCGACAAAAGAGAAATCTCCGGCACCACCGGCGGTGCGCTCGATTCCAATGAAGGCGCACCCGGCCCGATCTATCTGCAAGGCGACCACACCGGCGGCCTGCTCTTCCGCAACATCACGGTGCAGGTGCCGCAGCCGTAAGCGCGGGACACGGGGCGGCCGGCGCCTGGGAGGGCGGGTTCCAACGTGCCAACCCGAGGCCGGAGCGACGCTCGACGCTGCAACGAACGCGACCACCGGCGCGTCTTCTGATATAGTTACGTCACAGGTATGCCTATGCGACCCCTTCTCATTGTTGTGTGCGTCAGCGCACTTGCGGCGCTGGCCGGATTTGCCGGCGCACAGGATCAGGGCCCGCTCAACGGCCCGGGCCAGACGGTGGCCAAGCCGAAAAAGCCGGCGGACACGAGCGAGCAGCCCGCCGATCAGACGCCCATCCCTTCCCAGTACAAACACAACCCGGATGCCGGCCCGATGCCGATGTTCAAGAGCGATGTGGATGTGGTCACTCTTGACGTGGCCGTAATCGGCCCTAACGGCCAGTTTATTCCGCACATCCCGCCAGGCAATTTCCGCGTGCTCGAAGATAATGTTCCGCAGCAGATCCGCAAGGTCGACATGGCGCAGGCGCCACTCACGGTTGCGCTGCTGGTGGAGTTCAGCAACCGGTACCAGTCTCTGTACAGTTGGACCTGGTACGTAACCCAACAAATGGTTTGGACGTTCGCCAGCTCACTCAAGCCGGATGACTACTGCGCCGTCATTGCTTACGATATGAAGTCGGAAATCCTCACCGACTTCACCACGGACAAGATGAAAATTCAGCAGGCCCTGCAGCAACTGACCATTCCGGCGTGGCACGAAGCCAACATGTTCGACGCGGTGACGGACACTGCGGACCGCATGTCGGCGATCCAAGGCAGGAAGGCGATTCTGCTCATCACCACCGGCGTCGACACTTTTAGCCGGATCACTTATGACCAGACGCGCAAGAAATTACAGGAAGCCGGCGTGCCGATCTACCCCATTTCGCTGTTGGGGATGCAGCAGGAAATGATGATGAGCGTGCCGATCGGTTTGCTGCAAGCGAACAATGAGCTCAATACCTTCGCAAAGGAAACCGGGGGACGCGCGTTCTTCCCCAAGTTCGAGGCCGAGTACCGGGAAGTGTTCAACGACATCCGCCAGACTCTCGGCAATCAGTACGTGATCACCTATTCGCCGAGCAACAAAGTGCACGACGGGACTTTCCGCAAAATCAAAGTGGAGTTGGTGGACCCGAATGGCCGCCCTCTGCCCATCAAGGACCAAAAGGGCAAACCGGTCAAGTACGCGATCCTCACCAAGTCCGGATATAAGGCGCCGCGCGAAGTGGAATAGGGCGTGGGCTCTGCGGCCCGTCGTTGTTGGAAGGTCTGCGGCCGCCTGTGCTATTCTGGCGTAGGACGGGCAGGTTCATCGCCCAATTGCTCCGCAAGCCGCGTTTGGCAAGCCACCCTAGCTCAGTTGGTAGAGCGGCTGATTCGTAATCAGCAGGTCGCCGGTTCAACCCCGGCGGGTGGCTCCAGAATAAAATCAATCACTTAGCGGCCCGCGTCAAGCGGGCTTTCGCATCTTTGTCAGCAGTTTTGTCAGCACGCCGGCTCGGTCCGGGCATGGTGAGGACGCGCGGCCGCACCGGCTCTTCACCAAACAGGCGCTCCATCTTTTCGGCCGAGTCCCGATCGCTGCCTTCGAAGAGATGCCCGTACGTGTCCATGGTCAGCTTGATCGAGGAGTGTCCAAGGCGTTCGGAGATCTTTTTCGGATGGACGCCTTCATGGATCAGGAGTGAGGCGTGCGTGTGCCTCAGGTCATAAAGCCGCAGTTTCGGGAGGTCGTTCGCGGTGCAGATCGCCTGAAAACGGCGCAACACGTTGCGCTCTTCGAGCGGCGTGCCAACTTCCGAGGGGAATGCCAGGGCGTTTTCCGTCCAGCTCTTTCCTGCGAGGGCGCAGCTCTCCATGACGCGCCGACGCTCCTCTGTTAATAGGGCGCGGACGAACTCGGGGAAATCGATCGTGCGACGGCTTTTGTCCGTCTTCGGCGGACCGAACCCGAAGCGCGGAACGTCCTCGCCTTTCTTGCGGCGCGTTTTCGAGAGCACCTGGCTCACCGTCAAGCGCTTGGCGTCAAGATCGATGTCCTTGGTTCGGAGGCCGTACAGTTCCTCGGGCCGCAGGCCGGTTGTGATCGCGAGCGCGTATAGGGCTTCGTGGCGGTCTCCCCGCGCGGTTTCAAGGAACCTTCGTGCCTCATCGGGATTCAGAAACCGGACCTTGGGGCCGCCGGGCTTCACGGTCCGTTTCCGCTTTGCCGCACGGAAACGCGCGGCAGCGGGATTGCGGTCGAGGATCTCCCATTCGACTGCGAACTGCAAAGCCCGGCGGAGCACGGCTTGCGCGTACTCCATCGTCCGGTCGCCAAGGCCCCGGTCACGGAGGGATTTGAGCCAGAGGTCGACATCGCGCGGCTTCAGGTCCGAGAGCGTCATCGCGCCGATGGCGGGAATGATGTTCTCTTCGGCGTGGTAGCGGTAGTCCTGCCACGTCCGGAGAGCCACGCCGCCCTCCGTCTTGTAGAATTCCAGGAAGCGTTTCAGAAAACTGGCGAGCGTCGCTTTCGCTTCTTCCGTGCGCAGGCCCCTCTTACGCTTCTGCACGATCTCGTCCGCCCGGTCGAGCGCCTCGCGCCGCGTCTTGCCCATCGCCGACCGGCGCTTGCCGTCGGTGAAAAGATGCTTCGGCAGATCGACGCGGAAATACTCCTCGTTGTTGCGATGGACCTTGAACGCCTTCATGACGGACCCTCATTTGTCAGCATAGCCGGCCGTGTCAGCCAAAAATCAGCGGGTACCAAGCTGCGGATGAATCACGCTGCACTTGGAGGAGCCGCCCGATGGGCGTCCAACCAGGCGCGGAGTTCCTTCCGTGAAACCCGCACCATCGGCCGCCGCCCATGTCTTCCCCCGAAACGATAGGCGGGAAGCGTACCGTCCGTCATCATGCGATACGCCGTCGCGCGGCTGACGCCGAGTTCGCGCTGGACCTCTACGGCCTTCAGCAGGCAATCCTCCGCTTTGGCGGTTTCTTCCGCTGCAATGCTTCCTTTATCCATCCGCGCCATGAACTCGCACCTTGCAAAACCGACTCGGGAAAGCGCGCCAAGCTGACCTCAGAAGAGACCAATGGCCACGTTCTAACTCTGCAGAATCCAGATGTCCAGCCTGGGCCTGGCTCGTTAATGCAGCAGCAGTCCGAGCCAAAGGCCGCCCGCGAACAACAGGCTGCCGAAGACCGCGCCAACGGAGGACCAACAGATCAAGGCGGGACGACGGTGCGCCTCGTTCACCGAAGCTACAATCTCTCGCGCTTTCATGCCGGCGATCTGAATGTCATTCTGCAAACCCTGCCGCATTTTCTCCGCCGACTCCTTCACCATTTGCGCGAGCATCTTACCGGCGCGGACCTCCGCTTTCTGCATCGACGCGTCGAACTCCGCGATTCGCGCCTTAATGTGATCCTGCAATTTCTGCGTGGCTTCGTCCAACACGATCCGGTTGATCGTCACCAGTGCGAATAGCGGATCGTCAGGCTCCACGCGGATGCCGTTTTGCGCTGCAACTTCGCTGATTAATCGCTTTACGTTTTCCATGGCGCTTCTCCTCACAAAAGCGACATCTGGTCCAACTGCTCGAATAGATCCCGCTGCACCACTTTGAGGCGCTGCTTGCTCATCACCGAGGCCCTGCCGTTCCGAATGGCCTCCTCGAAGGTCAGCTTGCGTGCGATTACGTCCTCGATGTCGCGGCCGAAGGTGTCCTGGTTCCTCTTTTGAATACGAACCAGGCCGAAGACTTTCGACACGCACTCCTTGTAGGCCAGCATCTCTGTGAACGTCTTGCCGTCGCGTTCGATGACGCCGAAGTATTCGTTCAACCAGACGACGATATTCCGTTCAGCGCTACTGTCTGCCAGACTCTTGAAACCCTTGAGCGTGTCCCCGAGCGCCTGTCCGCCCGTCACCACCGTGTGAACGCACAGCCGCCGACCGGAGGCACGGATCAATTCGAGCACGTTGTTTTCGACAATGTAGCTCCAGAGCGGGATGAAGGTGGACGCGCCGTTGTCGACGATGGAGATTCCGTCTTCGGTGAGAAGTCGCTCCATCAAGACATCGAAACCGCGCGAGTCAATTCTCCCGTCGTGCATGAGCGCCAGGTGCTCGGCACCCAGCTCCGTGTATTGCGAGAAAGTCTGGTTCACCGGGTCGGTATCGAGGCAGTGGATTTCCGCGCCGCGATGTCGGAAGTATTGGGCGAGGATGCTAGCGACCAGACTCTTTCCGACGCCACCCTTCCCTTGCAGCGTGAGGTGAATTGCTGGAGTAATTACTTCTTCGCCAGAGCCGATGGTTGTATTCAACATTCCGGAGTCTTGTCCGCTGACGTCCGTAGTATTCTGTGGCATAGCCTCTCCTTGAGTTCGACTGCTTATATATTTAAGGTAATGGCGGAGGCTATCCGGGACACGATTTAACAAATACGTCGAACGGAGGGGTTAGATCAGCTTGCTTTCGTCCGGCGGGCCGGGTGGATACTCGAACGTGGGCTTTCTCTTCGCGTTCTCCGGATGCTTCGGCAAAAGGCTCGGAACTCGTGGCAAGGTCGCCGCAGGGGTTTGGGTGGCCAGAGGAATCGGCGCGACTGGATTGGACAATTCCTTCCGCCGTATACGGGTGAGGTAGGAGCCGAGGCTTTGCACGGTGACGATGACGCCGCCTTCTTCTTCGAGCCACTGCCGGATACTGGCCAGGCTTTGGCCATCGGCAATTGCAGCTCGAATCTCGGGCCAAAGAGCGCGAATCTGACCAGCCTTCGTGGCTGGCTTTTTCCCGCGCCGCTGCGCGAGGCGGTGTCGGGTTTCGGCAATCCACTGCTGCTCGGCTTTTGTGTATTCTTCACCCTCAGCCATGCATTCGACAGTTTACGACGTATTTCGGCGTCTTTCCATCTGTATTCGACAAATCTCCGGCACTTCGACAGTTTTCGACGCGCTTCGACATCCAACGGCTGGGATCGGCCGCCCTGCGACCGGCTCCCAGACCGAAAACACTGGTAGTGGAACATAAAGGAAGTGTCGAACGGCCGGGTGTTTTCTTCATTGCAACCGGCGCACCATAAGTGGCTTTCGCGGTGGGACAAAATCGGCCGCATGTTCGACAAATGTTCGACGCTCAGAAATTCGGTGAGAAATCATCCCAATCCCCGACCCTCCGCGAAGATTTCTTGTCCCAGTGTGCCTCTCCCATTGCCTTACTAATTGAGGGGGCAATTCATGCGGCAACACGCGGGCGCGGCCCGAACCGCCAGAATCGCGGTCCGGCTCAGCAGCGAAGAGCAACATCAAATCGAGGCGGCGGCGAAGACGAGGGGCTACGCAAATCCCAGTGCGTTCATCCGGGCGGCGATCCGAAACGAATTGAAGGGGCGAACGGAGTTGACCGGCACTGAGGAGCGGATTGCAGGAGGCTTCGATGGTGTCTCGCGGGACATTTTCCGCGTGGACCGCGGACAGCAGGCGCTTTTCGCGCTGATAGATGCTCTTGCCAAGGCGGTCTTGACCTGTGTGCCGGAACCGCCGCCCGATGCCAGGCCACAGGCTACCGCCCGCGCCAGAGAGCGTTACGAGCGGCTCATCAAGGCTGCCGGCCAGGCGATGTCAGGCAATGCGCGCGCCGCCATGGAGGATCTGGTAAGCCATGGCACGAACTGACGGAGAGAGGAAAACCCGGCTCCGGCCACCAAAGCCTCGGGTTCCGCGGAACGAAAGCGCCACGTGGTCGAGCGGCTTCAGGCTTCTCATGCACTACGCCCGCATGAGCCGGAAGACCGGCAACCGCACCACAAGCGGGAAAGAAAAAGGCGCTCGTCCGTACCTTCAGCGTTGCGCCGTCCGAGTGACCTATCTGAATAACAAGACGCGAGGGCAGTGGCAGGCGCATGGGCGCTACCTGGCGCGCGAGAGCGCCACCTTCGCAAACGACGTGAAGGCCGTGGGCTTCAATCGAGAGAGCGACGGAATCGACGTTGCCCGGCAACTCGATGGCTGGCAGTGCGCAGGAGACGAGCGGGTGTTTAAACTGATTGTCTCGCCGGAGTTTGGTGACCGCGTAGACCTCTCTCGCCTGACGCGCCAATTGATCGAACAGATGGGAGAGGATCTTGGAACTAATCTCGAATGGGTTGCGGTGGAGCACCACAACACGGAGCACCCGCATGTTCACGTCGTGGTCCGCGGCGTAAGAGGTGATGGCCAGTCACTGCGTCTCAGTCGTGCCTACCTGCAGCAAGGGATCCGGAGCATTGCCCAGGACTTGTGTACGCGCCAACTCGGGTATCGGACCCAGCGCGATGCAGCGGAGGCGGAACGGCGTGAAATCACCGAAGAGCGGTTTACGTCCCTGGACCGCCGGCTGCTGAGAGACGCGCAGGAAATCAACTCCGATCTCGGGCCGGCGCACTTCGCCGTCACGCGGAATCCGCTTCAGGCTGGTTCGACCGAGATGGCGCGCCTTCGTGCGGGACACGAGGTGGCGCGCCTCGCCGTGCTTTGCCGCATGGGTTTGGCGGAATCCATGGGACCAAACCGATGGCGCGTGCGCCGGGATTTCGACCAAATACTGCGGGCAATGCAGAGAACCAGCGACAGGCAAAGGACGCTCGCCGCACACGGCGCGCTGGTGTCAGACGAGCGCCTGCCTATGGAAGTACTCGATCTGAGACAGATCACGTCCGTTGAGGGTCGGGTGCTGGTTCACGGCCAGGACGAGCAATCCGGGCGCAACTACCTGATGCTGGAAGGAACGGACGCGAAGGTGTATTTCATCAACTACAACCGGGAGATGGAGCAGGCCCGCGGCCGCGGCGAACTACGGACCAACTCCTTAGTGCGGCTGCGGAAGCAGTTCCTGAATGGGGCACCGACGCTCGATGTCAACGACCTGGGCGACGCGGAGAAGCTCTTGACCAATCCTCGGCACCTCGCCGAGAAGGCGCGCCAGCTTCTCAAGCGGGGGATCATGCCGACCGAGGACGGCTGGGGAGGCTGGCTGGGGAAATATCAGGCCGCTTTGTGCAAAACCACTCGTGAGATCGAAGAGGGGAAGGAACGGAATCTGGTTCGCTCGCAGCAGCGGAAACGGGATCGCTCGGTGGGACGATGACCAGAGTGAGTTCTGTGATTGCTTGGCCAACACCGGCGCGTTCACACCCGGGACAATGTAACCACAATTGGCTCCAAGACTCGAGCGCTCGTCTCGGTTGGCAGACGGAGGACAACAGCGACCTCCGTTGTCCCAAATCTCAATCCCGCTGAACCACGGCCCGAATGATCTCACGCTTGGTGGCCCAGTCTGGTTTTTTCAGATGCGACTGCAGATTACTCGATAGTTAGGTAAGACGGCTCATCGCCGAGCGGACGTGTGCGCGCCGGTCGTCATCAGCCGCGTGCGAGGCGATCTTCGTGTCGAGGTCGGCTATGGGAGCTTTTGTCCGGTTCATGCGGGATGTGAACTGGTCTTCGTCAATAACGCCCTCGGCGAGACTATCAATCAGGCGCTCGATCTCGTGCAGAGGGCGCATCTTCTTTTCCGCAATCTACCATAAAGCAACTTGAGACCCATCCGTGTCTTACGGCATCTTGCACGAATCGGCCAGACGATTGCACTGAGCAATTCCGAGAAATCCGGACAAAAATAATGCACGGAAGCCGGCCTCGAAAAGACAATGCCAACATGTTCACAATAGCGAAGATTCTGTTGCCGATAGACTTCTCGACGCGCGCGACGGACGCCGCGAACGCCGCCGCGGCAGTCGCCGAACGCTTCGGTTCTGAGATCACCTTGCTCCATGTCGTGACTCCAGGTCTCAATCTGCCGCTCCCGACTTCAGCCCAAATGAGGGTGCTGCACGGCTGCGCAAGGGAAGAGGCTGAAGAAGAAATGGAGGCATTCCGATCCAATGAATGGGGCCATCTCGCGGTGAAGCGCGTCCTGCGGGAAGGCGACCCGGCAAAGACGATTGTGGAGTTTGCCGGTTCGGAACACGCCGACTTGATCATGATGCCGACGCGTGGGTATGGTCCGTTTCGGCGCCTGCTCATCGGTTCGGTCACGGCCAAGGTCCTCCACGATGCGAGCTGTCCTGTCTGGACAGCAGTTCATACACCGGATACGGCGTCTGGCATACTGGCCAAGCCGCGTCGCATTGCCTGTGCCGTCGATCTTGGACCGCAAAGCAGCAACATCTTGAGCTGGGCGAGCCGGCTGTCCTGGGAGTTTGGCGCACCCCTCAGCGTGATTCACGTGGTTACCTCGCTCGATCCCCGTTTGCAGGATTATGGCTTGTCGCCGGAATGGAGAGGCCATGTAATCAACGAGGCCCGAGCTGAACTCGCACGGCTGATGGAGACGGCGGGGGCCCAGGGCGACATTCACGTTGAAGTCGGCCCGATTGTCAGCGGGGTGGCCGACGTAGCCAGGGAATTACGAGCCGATCTGTTGGTCATCGGGCGAAGTGCTCATAACAGCATCGCCGGGAGTCTACCCACGAACGCCTACGCCATCATTCGTGAGTCGCCATGCCCGGTGCTCGGTGTCTGAGCGTGGACTATCGCGCATAGATTCAGTGGGTTCCGCAGACGGCCCTGGGCCGATCTGGCGCGACTGTCAGGCTTGCACTCCGGTGGCGAACAACCTCGACAAACCCGGCGCAAGCACTCCTTCCACCAAAACCTGACCTCAATCTCACGACTGCCATCTCCAAGTCCGGTAACCTCATACTTCAAGAGGTTCAAGGGTTTTGGCGAGAGATGAGGTGCCAAGATGAGTTGCAGCAACATCGTCGTTTTGGAAGGACGGGAGGCGAACTCCTTCTCCCGATCTTCGCGTAGCTTTGCGGGACTGTCACCCAAGGCATTCAGGGACCAGGGCTCAGCCACTCCGATCGAGCCACTGGTCGCACTGGATTACTGCGCCAAAGAACAAGAGGTCTTCGAAGGCACCGTGGGACGCAGCGCGGCCTTGCGCAGAGTGCTGGACCAGGTACAAACCGTGGCCCCGACGGACTCCACGGTTCTCATCGAAGGAGAGACCGGGACGGGCAAGGAGCTAGTCGCACGCGCCATCCACGCCCACAGCCTGCGGCGGGCCGGCGCTTTCGCTAAGATGAACTGCGCGGCCATTCCGCGGGAACTGCTCGAAAGCGAAGTTTTCGGACACGAAAAAGGCGCTTTCACGGGGGCGGTTACGCGCAGGATCGGCCGTTTCGAGGCGGCAGACCGGGGCACGCTGTTTATGGACGAGATCGGCGATATGCCGCTCGAGCTGCAGGCGAAGCTGCTACGGGTCTTGCAGGAGCAGGAGTTTGAAAGACTGGGCGGCACCCTCACGCAGCGTGTCAATGTGCGAGTGGTGGCCGCCACCAACCAAGATCTGGACCGCCTGGTTTCGGAAAAACAGTTCCGGAGCGATCTTTTCTACCGGCTCAACGTATTTCCAATTCTCATTCCCCCGTTGCGCGACAGGCGTGACGACATTCCCTTGTTGGTGGCACATTTCGTGAGCACCTATGCGCAGCGGATGAACAAGCATATCGAGAAGATTCCCTCGGATGCCATGTCGGCGCTCCTGGACCATGACTGGCCAGGGAATATTCGGGAACTGCAAAACTTTGTGGAACGGTCGGTGATCCTGACCACTGGCCGCATCCTGAATCCACCGATACCGGAACTATTCAGGAGAGAAAGAGTCGCCCAACCGACCACGCTGAGGGAATGCGAGCGCGAACATATTCTGAAGGCCGTTGAGGCGGCGAATTGGGTGATCGCCGGACCGCATGGAGCGGCTGCGCGCCTGGGAGTTGCGCGATCTACGCTCATGTACCGAATGCGGAAGCTCGCGATCACAAACGAGCGGCCTTTGCGAGTTTCGTAACAGTGGAGGGGCCGGAGCGGGCTTCATGGCGCCTGGGCGTTCGCGTTAAACCCCGCTGAAATGCCGGTGAAGGATTCCGCCACGGCGCTACTGCGGTTTTGAAATCCGCGGGAGAGGACCTCTCCAAACCGGAACCGTCAGCACTGGGCCGGGTCCGAGCTGGATCACCCGATACGTGGTGGAACCGAACACCGCCAGATCCAACGAGTTGCGGCCCCGAACTCCGGTGACGATAAGGTCTGCCTGCATCTCCGAGGCAAAGTCGAGGGTTTCCCGATATGGCTTGCCGAGACGTACCTGCAGGTGAGCCTTCGTGGAGCCAGGCGTGGCAGATTGGAGCAGTTTCGCAAGGTTCTCCATGGCAGCGTCCGTGTCCTGAGCGACGTCCGCCGACTCGGAGACGTAGTCCAAAACGTGAAGGACGGTTACCTCCGCAGAATATGCGTCCGCCGCCGACAGCGCATAATCCAAAGCCCGTCGCGAATGCGCCGAGAAATCCACGCAGCAAAGGATTCGCCGGATGGGGACGGGTTCATCGGGCGCACCCGGATGGTTGGAACCCGGCGCCGCTGGTCGGACGGCCAACACAGGGCAGGAAGCGTGCCGCAAGACGCGTTCCGTGACCGATCCTATCATCAAGCGATCAAAGCCCCGCCGCCCGTGGGTCCCTATTACTATCAAGCTGATTACGCGGGTTTCAGCCAAGGACAGAATCGCATCCGCCGCAGAGAAATCAGCTTGTACGATGCATTCCGGTTGAATGGTTCCCCCGGATCCGTCTACGAACCGATGCAAGGCAGCCAGCCCATCGGCTACCAGGCTTTCGCTGAATTCCACAAAGGCGGGCATCGATGGGGTATAAGAGGCAGAGACATATTGCGAATACTCAATTACTTTCTGGACGATGAGCGATGCGTGATAATGAGCGGCGATCGATTGCGCATAGCGGTAGGCCGTCGCCGAAACGTCCGAGGGACCGACCGGACACAAAATGCGTTCGATTCGTATATCGGGCCGTGCACCAACGAGTGTTTCAACGTCTGTCACTGGATTCATTTGAAATCCTCCTTTACGAGTTCCAACAAACGAGTTTCATGGCGTCAACCGCTGTCTGGCCGCAATTGGATTCGAAACTCGCGCACAAGTGCCGCTAAAACCGAGACCATGACAGGTCCCAGCAAAATGCCCAGTGGGCCAAACGCACTGGCGCCTCCCAACACAGAGAGCGCAATGAGCAGCGGCGGCTGGCGGAGCCGTGTGCCTACGATTCGCGGGACCAGCAACAGCGCCACCGCCTGTTGCCCCGCGAAGCACACTACACCGACCAGCGCCGCTTTCACATAGGCTCCGTGAACCGCCAATGTGACCGCAACAGGCAGCCAGACGGCTGCTGCGCCTATGAGCGGAATCATGGAGGCGAGTCCGGCGAAGGCGCCCCACATGGCGGGCAAGCCGATCCCTGCAATCCAAAAGATGATTCCGTACAAAAGAGCCTCGACGGCGCTCATAGCGAGGATACCGTCCACGTTCGCCACGATCGCGTCGCGGATGGTGGCAAGGATTCGATTGGTCACCGAGGTGTCGAGCGGGAGCATCGCTGCCAACTGCGATACCCAGCCTTTTCCGTATACCAGCGCCACGTAGAGAAACACCACCGCCAAAGCCCCTGTGAAAAGACCTCCCGCAACCTGGCTGAGGTCCGCCAGTGCTTGTTCAATGGCGTGGCGATCGATAGGGGCGCCCCCGGTCAGCCGCTCCCCCGCGCGTACGATGTCGCCAAAAGCGCCGGATCTGATTTCACGGCTTATCGCCGCGCCCACGAGAAGAACGACCGTCACGACTGGTCCTACAGCCGCCAGGGTGGTGAGCAAGGCTGCCACCATAGGGCGCTTCACGAGGCGATTGGCTCGCTTCTGCAGCGGATCAAGAGCTACAGCCAGAATTGCAGACAGCACCAATGCGGTCAGGAACGGCCGCGCCATCCGATACGCGGCAGGCAGTAAGGCCGCAATGGCGATGCCGAGGACCAGCAGGGCAACCCTGCGACTATCTCTCCAGCTCGCCGGATCGAGCGGGCTCAGGTTCGAAGGTGTCACCGGTGTCGAGGGAGTCATCGAATCCGAACCTCATTTGGACGCAATTAAGTTCATTTGAATGCCAATCGCCACGATAAGCTTTAGATGGAACGCCCCGCTAACTCGAACCGGGATTAGAGTACGATCACGCCCCGCTCGACGCCGCCGGGTGTTTTCAGGAGCGAAAGCCTCTGGAATTCCTCCTTTTAACGTGAACCGCGGCTGTCCAGACTTAACGGTCCCGCGCCAAACTGCGAAATGAACAACGCGCTACCGGCCAGGGCGATGTTCTTCATGAACATGACCATCTGCGTCTGCGCCGCCACCGGACCGCTAATGCCCCAGAATTTGTGCATCATGAATGTCACCGGAAGCAGGAACAGCACGATCAGCCATGCGCCGAACTTGACCCGATAGCCCAAAAGAATGCTCAAGCCTCCGAGCAGGGCGAGAATTCCGGAAGCCGGGACCGCGACATCCGCCAAGGGAACGCCCTGGGATGCGGCAAGGGCGATCGTCTGCTGTGAGAAGTGGCCGGGAGCGGCCAATAAGAAGATCAGCGCAAAGAGAAACCGTCCCAGGAGCACGACCGCGCCATTGGGAAGAGCTTCCACCGTTTGAGAAACCGTCACAGAACTTGCTGCCATTCTTTTGTTTCCTTTCCGCGACGCCTACCGGCGCCCGTCGATCATCGAATTCATGTGAAGAACGTCAACCCAAAGCCGGCTTTTTCTTCATAATCGCGACGGAGCTCGGCTATTCGAGCCTCCTGGCGCCGGCGGACCTCTCCTTCTGCCTTATCTGCCTTGGCTTGTAGGGCCCGGACCTTGGCTTCCCGCGGAGATATCGGCAACCACGGCGACCTTACCGGGTGTCAGCGCTGTTGTTACGTCGCTGACGAACTCATCAGTCACGTCCGCGCGCTCCAGCTCGACTAGGAAACCGATTAACGCCCCGGCAGCGGCGCCGCCAAGCAGACCGATTGGCCCGCCGAGAACCCCCACGAGCGTGCCGACCAGGGTACTGACGCCGATGACCGAAAAGTCCACATCGTCAGGGTTCTCGGTGAGCCGTACACTGCCGTCCGGTTCTTTGGCGGCAATTTGCGCCGGTGGCGTTCCTTTACAACGCCTCGGCAATCTCTGCGCGAGCATTCTGGAGGTACGGGCGCATCGTTAAACCGCGGCCGCCTTTTCCTCATAATCGCGGCGAACCTCGGCGATTCGGGCCTCCAGCCGCCGACGGATCTCGCCTTGTGACTGATCGGCCTTCGCTTTCAGGGCTTGGATCCTGGCGTCCCGCTGATTCTGCCGGAACAGCATCTGACTGCGGTCGCGCTCAGTGGCGTTTTCCAGCTTCTTCCGCAGGGTGTCTATGGTGGCGTCGATCTTAGCCAGGCGGTCGGACCTCCCCTGGGCCCGTTCGGCCTTGAGTTGCTCCATTTCGGCGCGATGTGCGGCCACGTCGTGGTCGTGATGCATGCGCTTAACCTCACTGCGAGTTCGCCGGAAGACCACGCCGCCGATCTGTTCCATTCGCGTGTCCAGAGGCGTCACCCAGTCCTCGGAGACATCGGCAACCACAGCGAACTTGCCGGCCGTCATGGCCGTGTTCACGTCGTTGACGAACTCGTCGGTCACGCCGGCATGTACCAGATCGCCGATTGAACCAATTAATCCGCCCGCCATGCCGCCGACAAGCGCCCCGAGGGGCCCCCCGAGAAGTCCAACGAGGGTGCCCACCGCGGCAGTACCGCCGATCACCGGGAAGGCCAGTTCATCGCTATTGTCGATGTACCGGATGCCGCCGTTTGGTTCCTTGGCGATCATTTGCGCGTCGTACACCGAGATCTCACCATCGCGGTCCAATTGGCGCAGGATTTCGAAGCCCGCATTGGCCTTCGTTTGATCGTCGAAGACGATTACGATCAGCTTTTCCATGGTTGTGTTCCTCCTTTAGAAGCCGCGGTGGTATCCGCGGGCGCATGCTGCAGGGCGGTCTTGATTTCGGCGATAGCCGCTAGCACGCCGCGATGCAGCTCGCCGAAGGCGGCTTCGTTCGCCTGCTTCAGGGCATGCACTTTCTTCTGGGCTGCTTCATGCTTGGCGTGCAGGTCCGCCATCTTCGCCTGAATAGCGGCCGTCGCGGCTGCCTTCTTCCCGGTCGCCACGTCATAGGCGGCGCTGATGCGCGCCTTCCATTCGACGAGTTCCGCCTCCAGACTCGCGGCCAGCGCGTGCCGCGCAGAGTCGTATTGTTCGCGGATAGCTTTGGCCTTCGCCTCCGCCACAGCCTTCCCCTCCGCGGCCGCGTGCTTCAGTTCCGCGTTGATGGATTGGATGCTCCTGTGGAGTTGCTTAATGCGCTCTTCGATCTCGGCCTGTTGCTCTTTGCGTGCCGCGTCGAGGTTCTTCGTCAGTTCGGTGACGCGAGCCATGGTTTTGGCCTTGGCTTCGTCGGTCTGTGTTTTCAACTCGCCGCGAAGTTTGTTGACCTCCGCGGTGGTGGCGTCGATTTGTTTTTGCACCTTCGCCATCGAGTCATGAAAGGCCTGTTTATCGGCCTCGAAATTCGCAGTCAATTTGTCCGTCAAATGCTGGGGTTCGGGAATCATGCGATGCTCCTTCGCACCGCTATGAGGCAAGCAGCGGGCCAATTCCCGATGCCGCCCCGAGTTTCACCCAACTGGCCGTGGATGAGATATTTCGAGACTGTGATGATGCCGGATGTTGGCTGATCGGTCGTGAAGCGAGCCCGCTTCTGGACTCGGTGTCCAACACTTCGGCACCTCGCCGCGGATAAAGCGATTGGCTTTGGGCATCCAGAATCTCTCGCTCGTGGATGTGGATTCCGGGGAGGCTCGGGGTGAGGCCGGAATCCGACAACAATGGTTGTTCAAAGGCGCGTTCCTAATCCGGGCTGCTCGTGTATGTCGCGGAAGGGCATCCGGAGCTTTGGGCGATCTTAGGCCAAAACTCCCGGAGAACGTCGAAACCGACGTCCTGAGCGACGGAAGAACCGACTTGCCTCATGGCCGAGGTGAATTTATGCTCATCATCGGGATGGTAGGCGCTGGTGACAACGACAGCACTAAGCCTCTGATAGGTTCGGACCTATCACTCTCAATGCGCTATCGAGTAATGGACAGCTAAGTCCGCCATTCTTCGGTGCGCGACGAGTTCTCGAAGAGCCGTGCGGCAACGGCCCCAAAAATGAAGCCCCCGACGTGAGCCACGTATGCGACGCCACCTGTCTGCACGTCGGCCACTGCGCCGACCCCGCTGAAGAGCTGAATGAGAAACCAGAGGCCGATCAGAAGCGCGGCGGGAATCACGGTAACGCGAGCGAACCACCCAAAGAAAAGCACCAGCTTCATCTGATCGCGGGGGTAGGTGACGAGAAAGCCGCCCATCACACCCGCAATGGCGCCGCTGGCGCCCAGATTGGGAACCGTGGAACCGGGCATGGCTGCGATCTGCGCCAGCGTGGCCGCTAGGCCGCTAAGCAGGCAAAACGCCAGGTAGCGCAGCCTTGGCATGGCATCTTCGACTTCCGGACCAAATGCCCATAGGAACACCATGTTACCCAAAATGTGCATCCAGCCGCCGTGCATGAACATGGCAATCAAGATGGTGATCCAGTGCCGGCCTGCGACAATATCGGCGGGGATCACCGACCATTGCTTTACGAATGCATCCCCTCCCATCAGTTCCATCACGAAGACGAGAACGTTCACGAGGATGATTGTGACCGTGACGACGGCGAAGCGTCTGGGCCGTCGAGATGCGTCACCTAGCGGGATCATGCCTCCCATGCGGATTCTCCCGACTCAATCCTTCGTTCAGCGACACGCCTTCCCGGCGGGTACTCGACCGTGGGAAAACGTCGCACTGGCTGGGGATAGAGTGTCATCAGTTCCAGGGCCTCGGGCGGCATCTTGGAGCTCACATGCAATCCAAGCCTCCTAACACCCGCGGCTGAAATCATCTTCGCCTCCTAAGAGCTCCACAGTATGGCAACTTGCAGGCCAAACGCCCGTGACAACCTGTTCTGAGGGCAACAGGGATGGCTAGTCGTCGCACGTACCCACTTTGGGACTGGGTGTCCAACACTTCGACACGTTGGGCCTAATGCCTGCGGCCGCGGCTGAGAAGCACATTCGCTAGCCCGAAACCGCCAATGGCAATCGCTGCCACATGGTCCATCCAACGCACTGTGCGATCGGTAATCCTGCTGCGCAGACGGTTCGCCGCACTGACCAGAATGGTCCACCAGATCATCGATCCGCAGAATATGCCGGCCACCAGAAGCGAGGTCTGCCACAGCGGTCGTTGCCGTCCAATGCCGAGCGTGGCCAGGACCGCCAGAAACGAGAGTACCGTCGTAGGGTTGGTCACGTTCAGGAGGAACGCGGAAACAAAGTCCGAATTGACGGATGACACGTCCGGGCCCGCTTCGAGCGACCGTGACGGCATACGGTAGTACACTACTCCGATAACCATTAAAAGGATGCCACCGACCAGGCGGATCCAGAACTCTTCGCGGATGAGAAGCTGAATCACCACGGTGATGCTGAACCCGGCGATAGCGCCGTACAGGGTGTCCGCGAGGGCCGCGCCCAGACCCGAAACCATGCCCGATTTCCAGCCCTTCTCCAGCGTCCGCCGAATGCAGAGCAGGTTGACCGGGCCCACCGGCGCTGCAATGATCAGGCCGGCGGCCAGCCCGCGGATTGGCAATTCCAGGTCCATCGCCGTAGCATTAGATTCCGGGATCGAAGCGAATCGATGCAGCAGTCGAAGAGCAATCTTCCCTCCACCGACTCGACTGTGCCGCGCGGTGGCTCTGCCCGACCTTCGGATTGCAGATACAGATAGCCGCCGACTACCTCCCCAACAGTATGCTTGAATCGTGAAACAAGCTGTCTGAGTATTGGATACCAGCTTGCATCCATACCCCTGCGGCGCCCATATTCCGGGCTAGTAAAAGTAAGATAGGCCTGCGTTTGCGTAAAGTCCGAGGTGTCCAAGGCGAGACAAGCCTCGCTGTGCGCCGCGGACCATTTAGGTGACGAAGTGTTGGACGCCGAGTCCAGAAGTGGGCTCGGCCGCTGTACGATTGGGCCAACGGCACGCTCGATTGCAGCCAGCAAATACTTCGTCGAAGCAGACTCTACGAACTTAGGTCGGCATCGGCGTTTGGCCTACAACTTGCTCCATGGCAGCGCGAGAGGAGCAACTGAGCGGGCACGAACCATCCCGCCGCTCGGGAGCATGAGGCCGTCCGGGTCCCAGGCTCTGCCCGCCGACGCCCAATACGTCGCGGCTTGACGACTTGGTCGAGCGGCTTTGAACGAATGTTCCCGCTGAAGGAGTAGACCATGAACGAACCGGAATCATCATCAAAAAAACACGATCCCGTCGATGAAAAGAAGCGCCAGGCGCAAAGCCGGCGTCAGTTTCATTTCGGCATCAGCTACTTGATCACGAGCTTAATTGTCTTGTGGCTGTTCCAGCTATTCGTCTTAACTCCTCTGACCAATAACACAGAAATCCCTTACAGCGAGTTCAAGAAACAGCTGGCTGCTGGTCAAGTCGTCAAGGTAACCATCGGCGAAAGGGGCATCGTTGGTGAGATGAAACCTCCCAAACCGGACGGAGCTCATCCCGTCGTTCCGTTCAATACTGTACCTGCACCGGCCGGCGACCCCAAGCTAATTGAAGAGTTACAAAACGCAAAGGTAACTTACAACTTTGAGCGCCCACCGAACCCCCTGGGTGGCATTTTGCTCCAGTACCTTCTGCCGCTCGCGCTACTCGGCGGTTTCTGGTACATGGCCTACCGGCGATCGGCTGGGGCCGCCGGCGGAGGACTGGGCGGCATCTTTGGGGTCGGCAAGAGCAAGGCGATCGAGGTCAAGCCCGAGGATGTTACAGTCACATACAAGGATGTGGGCGGGGCGGATGAAGCCATTGCCGAGCTCCAGGAGATCATTCAGTTTCTGAAGGCTCCGGAGCAATTCGCTCAACTCGGCGGGCACATCCCCAAGGGCGTGTTGATTGTCGGGCCCCCGGGCACCGGCAAGACGCTGCTGGCCAAAGCAACGGCCGGCGAGGCCCAGGTCGCGTTCTTCGAGACCAGTGGCTCCGAGTTTGTCGAGATGTTCGTTGGCGTGGGCGCCGCACGGGTGCGCGACCTGTTCGAGCAGGCGCGTAAGGCGGCTCCCGCAATCGTTTTCATTGACGAGATCGATGCCATTGGCCAGAGCCGGGGAGGCGTGATGCGCCTGGGCGGCAACGACGAGCGCGAGCAGACGCTCAACCAGTTGCTGGCTGAGATCGACGGCTTCAAAACCGACGCCAGCGCCCCTGTGATTATCATGGCCGCCACCAATCGTCCGGAGGTGCTCGACCCGGCGCTTCTGCGCGCGGGCCGCTTCGATCGTCAGATCGCCATCGGCAATCCGGATCTCGTTAGCCGACGACAAATCCTGCGGATTCATAGCAAGAATGTAAGGCTGGCGCCAGACTTCGACCTGGATCGCGCCGCCCGGATGACGCCAGGCTTCAGCGGCGCCGATCTGGAGAATGCCATGAATGAGGCGGCGTTACTCGCAGCCCGCCGCAAGGCCGCGGCAGTGACGTTGGATGATTTCGAGGCTGCGATCGAGCGGGTGATGGCGGGTTCCGAGAAAAGAAGCCGGGTGATGAACGAACAGGAACGAACTACGGTTTCATACCACGAGTCCGGTCACGCGCTGGTCGCCGAACTGGTTCCGCACTGCGAACCGGTCAGCAAGATCAGCATTGTTCCACATAGCCGTGGCGCCTTGGGCTACACCATGCAGATGCCAACCGAAGACCGCTATCTGCTCTCGACCGACGAACTGAAAGACAGGATCGCCGTTATGTTGGGTGGGCGCGCCGCCGAAATTGTGGAGTTCCAGACCATCAGCACCGGGGCCAGTGACGATATTATGCGGGCGACCGAGTTGGCGCGCCGCATGGTCACGGAATATGGCATGAGTGAAAAGCTCGGCTCGGTGCGCTACGCAGGTCAACAGCTCCAATACCTGGGCGGATCGGTCGAGGACAATAGCCAGATCAGTCCAGAGACTCGTCAAACTATCGACGCGGAAATCCAGCGTCTCGTGACCGAACAGTACGAGCGCGCTCAGGCACTGCTGAAGGCCCACCACGCTGCCCTCGAGACACTGGCCCAGCGACTGCTGAAGCAAGAGACGGTGAGCGGTAGTGTCGTGAAAGAGGCTCTGCAGAATAGTCGAAGTCTGCCGATGGCGCCCGCCTTGCAGAGTCCTGCCAAGACCGGAGCGATTGTGCTCGTGGCGGAACGCGTTGACGGCGTTTAGGCAGTCCGTCACCGACTAGCCGTAACATCGAGGTGAAGACAACCGATGACCGTTGAGAGAATCCTTGGTGGGACCTGCGCCCATCCATTTCCCGTGTGCCCGCAACTCACCGAGACCCTGGCAGCCGCACATCTCACAGGAGCTGTGGAGCCCGATGCGCAGGTCGCGCACGTGCTCGGGACGTGCGCGGGATACGCCTACGCCGACACGGATACCGTCGCCACGATGATGACGAGACTCGGCCTCGAACGCCACGCGTGCGTGCGCATCACGCAGACAGTCGATGCGATGTTCATTTTCTCGACGGTGTACCTGGTGCAGAGCCTCTGTGGCAGAGTTGTCATTCTCTCCTATCGAGGAACCGAGCCCGGCACGCTGGGCAATTGGCTGGGAGACGCCGAGGTCGGCTTGGAATCCAATACGCTGTCGCTCGCGGACGGCGTTGAAAGAATCAGAGTGCATGCGGGATTTCACCGGAATGTCCGTGCCACATGGTTGCCGGTCCTTGATGAATTGGCCGCAGCGCTTCAGGGATGGTCCCTCGTCGATCACAACATGCATGTCGAGCATTCACTTGAAGCGCTGTACGTGACAGGTCACAGCCTGGGCGGGGCAATGGCGGTGATCTTCGCGCTGATGCTCTCCGGGAACAGCATCCACCGGTCGATTGCGAACAGACTTCGGGCCGTCTATACCTTTGGGCAACCGATGACCGTCGCAGGACCTCTGCCAAACGCGACGGACGCGATCCACCGGAAGTTGTTTCGTTATGTCACCGCGCACGATCCAATCCCGGCGCTTCCAGCGGCGCCGTGGGGACCGTTCGTCCATTTCGGACAGGAGTATCGCCTCGCTGATGGTGAATGGCAGCTATCGCCGTCCCCCGTCGTCCAGTTGGCGAGCATGCGGGAGATCCCACGCGCGGTTCTGGCTTTCTTCGCGAGCGAAAAGCGGCGCGCGTCGTCCCGATACACGCTCGCGGCTCACGGGCCGCACCACTATATCGCCGCCCTTCGGCCAAAAGATCGCGTTACAGAGTTCGGCGATTGACGACTAGGCCGACATTGTTCCTGGCCAGTACCGCATCCACTGCCGCTGTTCCGCCCGGCGACGCCATTCAGGATCGTTGCGGTCAACGCGAGCGGAGCCGCCAATTAATTCATCGAAGTGCGCCTCCACAGCCCGCGTAATCGCTTCGTCCTCGACGACGAGCAGCAACTCGCTCTCCCAGTACCCCGCCGTGATGTCGAGGTTGGCGCTGCCGACCGCGCAGACGCGTCCGTCGGCGCTCATCGTCTTGGCGTGCACATGCGGCCGCACATCGCCAACCGCCGCATCCCATTCAGGCCGATGCCGCACGACAAACTCGTAGCATTCCCCGCCCGCGGCGACGAGTGCATCCATCCGCGAGTGCACGAAGGACGTCGCGGTGGTGCGAGCCGCCGACCATGGGCCTTTGAAGGGGCCGTCCCGGTGCCTCGGCGTGAGATTCCCGAAGAGCGTTCGGACGCGAACACCGCGGCGTATAGCGCGCAGCAGCGCATTCTGGATCTCAAGCAGCAGGGGAAAGCCGTTCACGGCGTAGATGTGAGAGCGAGCGGTCTCGATCAACGCCAGGTAGGCTTCGATCGTGTACGCATCACGCAGCCCGCAGTGCACCACCACGCGCGCCGTGGTCCCGCCAACCGCGCCCGGTGTAGGAATATCGAACGGTTCGCCGCCTGCGTCGGTCCAGGCCTGCAGGAACGACCGTTCCAGGGCCGCCACGGCAGGCCCTGCGACGCGTGCACCGGCGTCGAGCCACGGCACCATGCGCCAGGTCATGTCCGGCGCCAGAGGGACCTCTTGAAAACCGGCGTAGTACTCGTGCGAGAGGTTGCGTCCCCCGAGCAGGGCCAATTGCCCATCCGTGACGACAAGCTTGCGATGGTCCCGCTGTTTGAGGTCCTCCAGGGATGGCAAGCCGGTGATTGGCTTCCCCACGCGGAGCTCGACCCCCGGCCGTGACGACAGGCGTTCGAGAATGGGATTGTGCGTGCCGAATGAGCCATGGAGGCCGTGCAGCGAATCGACGAGGACGCGCACGGTGACGCCACGCGCCGCCGCGGCAGCTAACGCCGCCTCCACGGGTTGTCCGACGTCATCATCGAGCGCCATGTACACCTGGAAATGCACGCGGTGACGGCTGGTATTGATCGCCGACAGCAGCCAGGCACGTGCCTTCTGGTTGTCCAGCTCGACTTCAATTCTGTTGCCGTGGATGGACTCGCTGCCTGTCGTGGTATTCAACCGCTCGGCAAGCGACGCGCGGCCCTGTGGTGCTGGCGGTGCAGCCGCGAGCGCCGCGAGTTCCTCCGGACGTACAGCGACGAACCATTGTGTTGCCGGCTTGTGCGGTCCCCGATACACGGCCGCCGCGACCGGGAATCCATCGGCTCGCATCCGGGCAGCCACGCGCGCGAGCCGTACGGCGTCGGCGAGCGCAGGCACGTCGAGCGCCTCACCCTCACCGAGCACCGCACCGGCATCGATGACGTGGGGTGGAAGGCCGGCGGCGCGAAGCTTCGCGCGCAGCGATGCGCAGCTCCGCATCGACCGCACACGCACGCCGACGGCAGCGGCCCACGGCACCCGGCGAATCAGCGACAGCTCGTCTTTCTCGAGTTCGGCATCGAACAGGATGAGTGTCCTCGGGTCCGCGCGTAGGACCGCGACACTCTCCTCCACGGAGGCCAGGGGATCCACCGGCTCTGTCCCATAGGTGCGGAACACACCCAGGGAACTCCCGAGACCGGAGGGCAGCTCCGCCTCTCCGCGCTGAGAGGTGACGCGCGCCACCACCTCCGCCGCGCGCACGAATGCCACCTCCTGGTCGGCAATGGGCGTGCGGTGTCCGACACCCACCGCGTACTCGAGGCGCGCGCGAATCAGCGCACCGTCATCAATCAGGTCTGGCACGTCGATCGTTCGTTCCCGCTCGCGTCCTGACTGCTGAAGGGGAGGAAGAATCAACATGGGCGGCCCTGATTTGGCGCCTAGAGAGACGATGGGCGGAGTGCGCGGCAGTACGACGAGATCGACTCCTTCTCGGAACTGTGGGTCGAGCAGCTGTCGCAACCACCGACCAGAACCGATCAGGTCCACATATGGCGCGATACCCGATACTTCGCGCAACCGGAGCAAGTCCTCGGACGAAAGCGATTCGGCCGACAGGAGCATGGTTCGATCGAGCGGGCCAGCGTGATCCCGGAGGAATCGCACGAGCGCCGAGCGCCCTCGCGCGCTCAAGCCCACGCACAGCATGCGGGTGCCGCTCTCGAGGTCAGCGGACGCCGGCGCGGATCGAACGCACAACACTGGGACAGAACTCCGCTTCCGCAGCTCCACGACCACAGACAACGAGCGGAGCGGCAAGGCAGCAACGACAACAAGGTCGATCGCGGACGTGGCGACAGCGTCGGTCAGTGCATCTGCCGTCAGTTCGGGCACAAGTGCCACGTCGACCGTGGGAGCCGTCTGTTCTGCGCCGTCGCGCAGCTCGTCGAGGGCGCGACGCGCGGCATCGTTAAGATCGGGCGGTGCAGCCGGAGCCAACCAAGCGAACTGGCGCGCCGGCTGCTGCACGATGACCATGACCTGCGTTGCCGAAGGGGCGAACCGGCGGATCGCGGCGAACGTTGCCTGGGTGTCGACGCCGATCTCCGTGACCACCAGGATGCGCTGGTAATTCATCGTGTTGTTCCCATGGTGTCACAGAGCCCCAATCAGGTGAAAGCCACTGTCGCCACGTCAGACGCATCCGAGCGTGTTGCGAATTGCCATGCGCTCCAGTGCGCCGCTGCGGGGATCGACCACGTGCGCCTCCACTGAGATGACGCTCCCGTCGTCGGCAATCTCGTACAGGTTGAACCCCGCCCGCACCGAGCTGTCAGGATGGTCGAGGGCAGCTCCACTTGCGCCGATCACCGCGAGCTCCCCTGAAAACGTCCTGAGCGCGCAGCGTACACGGACGTGAAGGTGGCCGAAGAGTACCAGTCCTCGAGTGATCCCGGCGAACGCCCGCCGCAACGCCACGGCGTCGACGAGCCCGTCACGGAGCTGCACGAGTCGCGACCGTGTGTCGATTGGCGGATGATGAATCAGCACAATTGGTGTACGTCGTTGCACTTCGGGATGTGCGAGCACCTTCTCGAACGCCTCGAGCTGCGCACGACCGATGTAACCGGCGGCAACGAACGGCGGTTGTGGCACGCCACTCGATAGCGCGACAATCGCCACGCCGTGGCGCAACTTGACACAGGGATAGCGCCCAACTGGCAAATCCTGAGCGAGCTCCGGAAGGTCGCTCTGGTTGAACCGACCGAAGTGATGCGGAAAACGACGGGCGCGATACGTCGACGTTAGATAGATGTCGTGGTTGCCGGGCACGACCGTCACCTCCGTTCGCCGAGAGGCCTCGTCGAGCAGCGCAACGGCCTCTTCGTACTCGTGCTCGAGCGACAGGTTGGTGATATCGCCGGTGACGACGAGCTGATCCGCCTGCGCAGCAGCGGCCGAGAGCACGGCGAGCAGGTAGTCGCGGCGGTGTACGCGGCCTCGGTGTAGAACGAGATTCGCGTAACCCGTCATCCGCTTATTGAAGATGATGCGCCGCCACTGCGCGGCCGTGCGCGAGAGGACGTGCAGGTCCGAGATATGAGCGATACGGATCAACGGTGATTCACGTGACGGCGTGGAATGGTCTCGCGCCAGCGTTCAGGTCGGCGCCCCGCACAGTGGTCCCGCCGCGGTGCGAGGACATCCGACGCCTCGCATCTAGCGCCTGAGCGCGGACCTTCGTCAGTTCCCATGCCTGGTTGAGTATATCCCACCGCATCTGACGGGTGGTGCTCACCGCGGAGGATCAGCCCAGGTCCTCCGGGTGGCGAATCCATTTCCACACCGAATCGGCCACTATGAACAGGGACAAGATCCTCATACTCGACCTGCCGCTTACAAGACCAATTCGGATTCCACTTCATACCGCTCCCGAATCGTCTTCACCAGCTCGACCTCCAGGTTCTCAACGTATCCGAGCCGATATCGCTGCTCCACCTTGCGAACATCCGATGCGAGAGGATGATCGTGGAACCCATCGTCAATCCACCGCGAAAAGTCTGCACGGCGTGCATGTCCGTCCAGCACTCCAGGCGGGACGCTCTCCAGCGACGAGACAAACTCCTGTAACGTTCTGCTTGGAGGGCCCACCGGCTTGCCATCCGCGGTGAACACGAATTCAGTCCCGCTTTGCATTGGCACATCCAGATATTTGGACCTGTGGCGAACATGCGCGGTCAGTCGAGGTCTCAAGGAGAACCGCTGCAACTTCCCTGAAGCCTCTGGCGCCTTCGGCAAAAGGACCGCTTCGCCGTCGGCCAATCCTGCCAGCGTAGCGCTCCAGTCGCCGGCGCCGTTGCCACACATTGTCTGCATCGCCAGGACCTCTTGCGGATCCGAAATGCGCGTGCAGCAGATCACTTCTATAGCTCGGCGGACATCGGCGTGAAGATCGGAAGGCCGGTAAGTGACCAGTGTGTATCCACCCAAGTCAAGGTCCAGCAGATCTCTGGCGTTCGGTTCATTGAGGAAGTAGTGCGCCTCATCCACGACGATCCTGTGAGGCAGACCGGTGCTCCGCCTGAGAGACGCGAGCATAGGCAAGAGGGTTTTCAGATAGGCGACTTTCTCCTTGTACTGCACGTGGGAAAGATTGATCACGACGCTCATGTCCGGATGCCGCAGCATCCGGGCCACATCGGGCAGCGAGGGTAGCGGGTCGTCGCCTCCGCATGCCAGGACGCGGGGTAGAGCTTCCAATTGCTCGTAATCGCCCTCCGGATCGATTACGCAGGTACAATAATCGTGCAGCATGAAGTGTTCGCAGAAAAGCCCCGTGGCCCATGATTTTCCGGATCGCGGGTCTCCCGCGATGAGGACGTTGCGGCCTCCGATCGTTAGTTCGAGTGGCGCGCTACTGCCGGTCACGCCGAGCGTGATTTTGCTCTTGCCAATCCGATCGGGAGGCAGCCGCGTACTGTTTGCGGCCTGCCGGATGTATTCGGCCACGGCGCTGGGACCATCCCCGCGTATCACCTCGTCCGCGCTCCTCTGCAGAGCGGGACTTCCCCAGCCGACCGCTACGCCGATCTCGCAAGCGGCCAGAAGGTCGTGGTCGTTTTCCGCATCGCCGATGGCGATCGCGTTGTGAGCCGACAGACGTAGCGCGATGAGGGCTTGGTGAAGCCCGGTCGCCTTGCTGATCGCCTGTGGAAGCACCATCAGGCGGTCGCGGTTGAACAACAGCACCAGCGGCAGTTCGAGCTCGCGGATCACGGCCAGGATACGGGGGGCCAACGTTGCGTCGGTCTCCACGATGCACTGGCCCACCACGCAGTCGATCGCACGACGGTGGAGTTCATCCAGGAAAACGGGAGGTGGAGGATGGCCGATCAACCACGAATGCCCGTTTGGAACGGCTAGTACGGCACCATTCTCCGCTACCACGGCATCGACAAGTTGAAGGTCTCCCACTACCCGCTTCAGGTCCGAAAGAATGCGGCCGGTCACGAGGATAACTTCGATTCCGCGCGCCCGTACGTCCGCGATGGCGGACCTTACTTCCGGATCGAGCATTCCGTCGCGTGCGATCGTCCCATCGTAGTCGAGTGCCAGTACCCCGAACTTCAAGGGTCCTCCTTCTCACGCCTGCAATTCGGCGCGGGTCTGAAACAGTTGAAGCACCTGGCTCCGCGAGACCATGCCACGCAGACGGCCGTTCGCCAGGACTGGGAGTTGATTCAGGTCATTGGTTGCCATCAGATCGAGCGCATCCTTCAATGAGGTGTCCGGCGTTACCGTGCGCAAACGGGCCGCGGGCAGCATGACGCTGCTAAGCATGGTGGATGGCCACCGGCTGCGCTCTACGTGCTTGATTTCGTGAGGAGTGATCAGACCAGCCAAGGCGCCATCCTCCTCCACAAGGAAGCAGCGTTTCCCGGTGCGGAGCATTTCTTCATCGACGAAGTGCTGAATGTTTAAGTGTCCGTCCACAATTGGGCAGTCGCTGGACATGAGGTCGGCTACATGCCGGCGAGTCAGGAATGGCGCGACTTCCACATGGCGGTAGCTTTCCGCAGCCGACTGGAGAAGGAACCACCCAATGAATGCAATCCAGAGCCCGTTCAAGCCGGCTCCCCCGAACACCTGCATGACCCCAAGCGCGATAAACGCAAACCCAACCCCCTCGCCGATTCGCGCGGCAAGCCTCGTCGATTGGTCGGCATTGCCGGTTTTCCACCATATGGCTGCGCGGAGGACCCGCCCACCGTCCAACGGGTATCCCGGAATCAGGTTGAAGATCCCGAGGCCGACATTAATGTAGCCGAGCCATACGAGCATGGCCACGACCGGTGTGGCCCCGCTCGTGCCCGGAGTCCAGCCGCACAACAGTGCCGCGCCCAGGCACACGCAGCCGATCGCACAACTGGTAATCGGGCCGACGATGGCCATCCAGAACTCGGTTCGTGCGTCGGATGGATCCTTTTCAAGCTGGGATACGCCCCCGAGTGCAAACAGAGTTATGGCACGGACCGCCAGGTTTCGTGATTTTGCGACGAGCGAGTGCGCCAGCTCATGCAGCAGCAGAGACACGAAGAACAGCAGTGCCGTGACAATAGAGAGTGACCAGATCAGCGGATGGCTCCAGCCCTTGTGGGCGGCGGTGAATTGGCCTGCTACCGAGAGTACGATCAGGAACGCAATCAGGAACCAGCTATAGTGCAATCCAATCTGGATCCCGAAGACGCGGCCGAGTTTAATGTCCGTTCGCACTTCACACCTCCTGTTGGGTCGTTTTTCGCCAGCCGGCGGGATGTGGGACGCCGCTTGTAAGCAGCTGCCCCCATTGTAGATCGTCGTAGTTCTCGACATACACCACCGGAAATATGCCCTGCAAGGCGGCCGCAGCCGCGAAGATGCTCGGGGCGAGCGCGATCTGCATTGAGATGTACGCCGTTTTCGGGTTGTAAGTTGGCATGTCAGGCATGATGATTCGGACAGCTCCGGGCCCTTTCAGATACTGATCACAGGACAGGGCGATTGGCGTATGACTGCGTAAGAGTGTGTTGTCAATCTGCCGCCCACTCTGTCTCGAGGGCCTCTGCCAATCACGAGCAGGTCGGCCCCCATGGCCTTTGCGAAGGAGCACACCGTCTTTGCCGGCTCGCCTTCTTGGATGTAGACGGCGGCCGCGCCGGGACCGATCGCGCTTACGAGCGTCTCGACATCCTTCCGCGCCATGTTCGCAACTTCCGCCCGCCAATCGCTCGCGAACAGAAGTTCTAAGCCGGGGCTGAGCGGCGGCAGGGCATGCACTACGCCGAATTGGGCGTGGAACTCGGTCGCAAGTTGAGTCGCCCATTTGAGGACGTCCGCGCTTTGCGCGCCCAGATCTATTGCACAGAGGACATTGGAGAACTCGGCAAGGCTTGGGGCAGGCTGTTCTTCCATGTGAACGCCTGTCAAAACCGGACAACTGACGTCATGAAGAACTTTCGCTGTGACCGAACCGATGAGGAATCGCCGGAATACGCCGTACCCGTGGGTTGGCATGGCGATCAGGTCGATCTTTTCGGATTTCACAAATCCGACAATTACGTCTGCCGGATCGCCATCATATAACACACGCCGCACATCGATGTCTTGATGTCTCTCTCTGCCCACCTTCGCCAGCTCGTCCTCGTTTTCAACGTGAAGCAGAATCAGCTCGGCGCCGTACTTCGCGGCAACTGCTCGAGCGTATGGCAGCATTCCCATACATCGATCCGAAAAATCCATGGGCAGCAGTATCCGGGAAACTGAAAGCATAGTGAGCTCCTGATTGAGATCAAGCACCTGGAGGACCATCCGAACTCCGCCAGATGCTTACCACGGGGCATGGTGACTCGCGAATAATCGTGAAGGAGGTCGTGCGTGCAGTTCCTACGTCATCTGCCTTGGGACTCCGGCCGATTACTACAAGATCAGCTTTCAGCTTTTGGGCTTGGCGGCAGACGGCTTCCGGAATGTCTCCGCCCGCAAAAAGAACCTGGCCCTCTTTCCCGAGTTTCCGCTTGACCGTACCGAGCTCTTCGCGTTCCACAGAACTGAGCCACTCATCCGGGGAGTCCGGCTGTCCTTCTGATTCGAGGCTGCGTATCGCGTGCAAAACAACCAGCCGAGCACTGAACGCCGCCGCGAATTGTGAGGCCCAATTGACTATGCTCTCGGTGCCGGGACCAAGATCTACCGCGCACAACACAATGCGGAACATGGGCGGCAGCCCCTGTTGAGCATGGGCACTAATCCAGACGGGGCAGGTTGCGTCCCGCAGCACTTCTGCCGCGACGGAGCCCATCACAAAACTCTCAAATGGCCCGTAACCGTGGCTGGTGATTACGATCAGATCCACGTCGTTCGATCCGGCGAAATCCAAGATCTCCCGAGCGGGATTGCCATCGCGAACGATCCGCAAAATCGAAGCCCCCGCGAAGTCGCGATCCAGCAGCGTCTCAAGCTCGCACGTCTTCACTCCGCCGCGTTCGAAGGTACCGAACTCCGGCTGATCGGGATCAACCACATGTAATACAGTCACGTCGGAATGAAAGTGGCGGGCCAGGACCTCTGCCTGACGGGCGGCGTCCAGTGAACGCTCCGAGAAATCCACCGGCAACAGAATCCTTCCAAACGATGCCATCGCAAACCTCCATGGTTCCCAACCTTCAATCCTCTGGCTGGCGCCGGCTACGCATTTCCTGCTCTGCTCGGAGCCAGTCCTCTTCTGGGGAGCCACCCTGAATACCACGGGCTTCCCAATAGGAGTAGGCTAGAACGGCGATGTCCTCTCGCGACGGGCAATTGTCGAACATAGTTTCGATTTCCACGATTGCCACGTCAACAGTTTCGTTTTCGGCCGTTCTGGTTTCAGCTTTCGCGTTCATTTTCGGTTTTCCTTTCTGCTTCAAACTTCGGACATCAACGACTCATAGATCCCCGGCGAACAGCGCTCTCGGGTCCAGGTGTCTTTACGCATCCGCCAGGCGTTACCGAATACCCAGAGCAACTCGGTTACCTGAAATGGTTGGCTCAGTACATCGTAACCGCCCAGGTTCAGGACCTCCGCCCAGAGATATTCATCCGCCAGCCGGGCAGTGACTATTAGTGTCGGAACCTGGGGCAACTGCTGGATCGCGGCCAACACGTCCTTCCAGTTCCCAAGCGGCAGATCGCGCTCGGTCACGACTACCGGAACCGGGTTGCGGCGCAAGAGGTCCATCGCTGATTCGAGTGATCGAGTTTTGTGAAGCATCCAGCCCTGTTGGGAGAAGACTCGGCCTAAGAATCTGTGGTCCTCTTCGATGGCGCTCACCAGCACGGCTGACCTCGTTGTAGTCATGGCCTTTGTAGAGCAAACCGCATTCCATGCGGCGATGCAGGCCGGGATTGGCGCGATTCCTCGCGAGTTCGGGATTTCACGAACTGCAATCGTGGGTGGCGCTGCCGTTGTCTGCCGCGCGAGCCCACTTCTGGACTCCGTGTTCAACACTTCGTCACCTTCTTGGTGCACACAAAGGATATCGGAGTATGAAATAAGGGCCTCTGCGAACTGCATCCCTTTGACTTCCCGCATATCACTCTTACCAACGACGATGTGCTTGCGGCAGACCGTCAGGCTGAACCAAGCTAACGATGTAGGAGTTATATATGCCGGAGGCTCTCAGGCCGATACCCTCTGCGGCGAGACGGCGTAGGAGCTCGCGGCCATCCTCCCCGATTACGGAAACGTCTCGTAGAACGAGCAGGGCTGGTTTGCCCTTAGAGATTGCCTGGTTACAGCAGGTCTCAACGGCCTCGATGTAGTCACCCCCTGCGAAACACCCATCCACGGTAATAGTCGTGCGCGCCGGCTCGTCCGCTTTGATAATCCGGATCATTGCGAATACACCTCGGTGGCTCGCAATTGCACGCTGCCAACCAGTTCGCCCCCGGACAGAGTGGACCCTCTTCGTGTCACGGGGTCTGGCGGGGTTTTGATCGGCATGGCCATCAAAATGCACTCCTGTGTTCGCTACGCCAGTTCGAGCAGGCTGCGGCACGGGCGGAGCGCCGCAAACACCAACTCCGGTCGGGGCTTTCGCTGGAACGCCGGGAGGGCTTTATGTTTCGCGTGGTTACAATCGCACGGGAGGACACTTCGGGTTCGATTGGAAGGACCCTACATCAAAAAGCCCACAGGTCCCGGATCGAGGAAATCCTGTTCCTGGTCATCACTGTAGGGCCTTGGATCGTGCTTGTGTGGCTGCTCTGGCCGCATCGTTGAACGTGCTCCTGTAGCGCCGTGACCGGGAAGTGCAGGCGTGATGAACGAAATGGCTATTCAAATCGCGAGCTCCACTGAGCAGAATGCGCTGATCTCCGGGCTGCGCGGAGACGTCGATCCAGCGGTGGTGGTGTACTTTGCCTCAACCTGCCATTCTCTCTCCGCGCTGAGCGCCGCAATGAAAGCGGCCTTCCCGCGCGCGGCCTGCATCGGTTGCACTACCGCGGGCGAGATTTCGTCGGGCAAGATGACGACGTGTTCCATGGTCGCCATGGCGCTTCCGCCCAAGATTGTCAGCGCCGCCGCCACCGCGGTGGTGGAGGACCTCAAGAGTCCGTTGGCCGTCTCCAGCGCCCTGGACAGCCTGTCCGCTCAAATGGCCGCTCCGCTTTCCGAACTCGACCTCGACACGCACGTGGGACTGATCCTTGCCGATGGCATGTCGGGCGCTGAGGAGGCGATCGTAGAGCGGATTCGCGATTTAACGGAGATTCCCTTCGTCGGTGGATCGGCCGGCGATGACTTGGCTTTTCACGCGACGCTGGTTGCCGCCAATGGCTGCACGTTTGAACATGCCGCCGTTCTTGCGCTGTTGCGCGTGCCGGCCGGCTACCGGATCATCAAGACCCAGAGCTTCCGGTTGCTGGGGAAAGCGCTGACCGCCACGGAAGTTGATGGGGCCGGCCGCACCGTGCGCCGATTCAATGGCGTGCCCGCCGTAGAGGCGTACGCACAGGCCATGGGCATCGACAGTGCCGGCGTGGCTGGCCGCTTCATGAGCAACCCGCTAGGCCAGATGGTGGGCAGCGAACTATTCGTACGCAGCCCGCAGCGCGTTCTAACGGACGGCAGCATCGTATTCTATAGCCGGATTCGGGAAGGCACGGAACTGGAACTGCTAGAGTCCACCGATATCGTCGCGGACACTAGCAGGGCGATCGGGGGCTCCCATCGCGCTCTGATCGTGTTCAACTGCATTCTGCGCACGCTGCAACTACAGGACGAGGGCCAGTGCGAGGCCTTCGGCGCCCTGTTCGCAAATACCCCGTCGGTGGGCTTCAGTACGTACGGCGAGGCGTACCTGGGACACGTCAACCAGACGGCGACCATGCTCGCGTTCTGCTGAGAACGGGAAAGGCTCTCCGTGCTGGAGAACCTGGTCGGGATCTCCCCATTCTGTGCTCTGCGTCAAGCTTCTTTGGCGCTTAATCTTGGAGCTTCGCCATCGCCAAGGATGTTGCGAATCATAGGCGCTGACAAGTATATCTGCCAAAGAGGCTCTTCCGCGGGCAGGGAATTTGCCAGCTTCATGATCGTCTCGCGGCTGAGCGCCAGTTGGGGATCCGCTGAATCTTGATCGCCTGAATTCCGGCAGAGTTCAAAGGCGGTCGCGTGAACGCGCCAGGCCGCCATCGGCAGTTCGAAACCTTCCATCGCCGCCAAAGCTTTGCCGATGCACTGTTGCGCGCGCGCGAGGTCTGGTTCGGCCAGGGCCACGCGGGCATTTGCTTCCCAGGCCAGTGCCTGCCAGGTGTGTTCCGCGGTTGTCAGCGTGAGGCTGAGAAACCGTTCGGCTTGCGGCCGGGCCTGTGTCAGGTTTCCTTCCGCAAGGCTAAGTTCGGTGAGTCCCCATTCCAACGTCATTCGCCAATACCAGTCGTTCAGCGTTCGCCGGCGATCCATGTCGTCCCTTGCCGCGAAGACGTAATCACGCGCACGATCGAATTGTCCCAAAGCTGCCTCCGCCAAACCTCGCAGAACCAGGGACTGCTGGAAAGGCCAGGGAACCGGGAGTGGGGAGCCAGGCGCAGCACGCAGCCCAGAATCCCGGACCAAAGGAACCGCCGACTCGCAGATCGTCAGGACTCCGGCAAAGTCGCAGGCCATGAGGTGCAGCCAGCCGCGAGCGATGTGCAAGGCGCGCGCCCGGAAAGAATAGTCTCCATTCTTGTGTGCCACCGTGATCGCTTCCTCGATTTCTCGAGAAGCTTCACCCCACTCTCCCAGGAATATAAGATCAAACACATGGAGAAGCTGCCATGGTTCCCAGCCAATACCGAGCAGAGACGGGTGAACGGTGTCAGCCTCGAGCCACATCTTCAGGCCATCGGCGTAGCTTCGACACGACTCGCCGTATTCGGACGAATAGAACTGGATGGAACTATAGTTGAGGAGGTGCGGCGCCACCACGTATGGGTCGCTTATTTTCCGGATCTCACCTATCGCATTCCGGTGCTCCTCGGCCTGCTGAGGATTCCATCCACACATCCACAAGCAGAGAGAAAGGCAGGACGCATAGGCTGGAAGATGCTTCATCGGATCAGAAGTTCGAACGACGTGGAGTGCCCGTTCCAATAGTTGGAGTCCGCGTTCAGAACTCTCCAATGACGCACCGAGCGCCTGCTCGACGAGCGCACGTACCTCAACGTCGATCAGGCCGTAATGAGCCGCTCTGGCAGCCAGAACCGAGTAGGTTTCGGCGGCGCGGATGTCTCCCAGCGCAGCATACATCCCAGCCAGCTTCTCCAGAATCCCGGCCTCGCTTGCGGCGCGCTCCGCATCCGGCAGCTTGTTCACCAGCTCCAGAGCGTGCTCAAGAATCTCTGTGGCTTGCCCGGGTTCAAACCGCCGCGCGGCCGCATCCGCCGCCAGCCGCAGGTACTTGATGGCACGCCGCCAATCGCCCCCCTGCTCGAAATGGCCCGCCAATTCAGCCGCCACTTCACTTTCATGTTTGGAGAAAAGCTCCTCCAGCCGCTCCCCGATGCGCAGCTGCCGTTTCGCCCGGCGCCCAGGTGTCTGGCGGAGGTAGAAGATCTCCCGGTATAGCGCGTGTGTAAACTCGTAGCGCACGGAGACGGTCCCGTCCGGAAACTCACGCGATCCCGCCCAGCGCACGATGTAGTGACGGCGCGCCAATTCGTCGCAAAGTTCTTCAAACTTCTCGTCGTCCAGGCCCGCGGGGATGGCATTGACGCTCGCCGAAAACATAACGCCGCTAATGCTGGCCACTTCCAGCGCCCGCTGCTGTTCGCTGGTAAGATGCTCGATCTGGGCTTCGATTACCTGACGCAGAGTCTCGGGCACATCGAGACCGATCTGTTCGATGGGGACCCGGAGGCGCCACTTCCCGTCCTCGCCCGAGATCTGGCCGTGCGCGGCCATGTGCTCCAGGGTGGCGAGCATGAACAGCGGATTACCCTCCGAGTGCCGATGAATCAGCTCGGCAAAACCCTCCGGCAGGCCGCCTCCCGGAGACTCCGCGCCCAGGTATTCGGCTATGTCTGCTTTCTCAAGCGGCGCGAGCGTAATTTCCTGACACAGGTGATGCACCAGCAGATCCCGCTTAAGCCTCTTCAGCGGATGCTCGGGGACTGCCATGTCCACCGGCCGCATCGTGATGATCACCATAGTCTTCGCCGTCGTCCGATGGCGGGCAAAAGCGGAGATGAGATCGACCGTCGAGGGATCCACCCATTGCAGATCCTCGAACCCGAACAACAGAGGCGCTTCCGAGTTGACCGTGGCGATCGCCTCGCGGATCTCGCGCAACATCCGATCCCGCGTCGCTCCCAGGATCTCCTGCTGCAGTGCCTGCCGCTGTTCGCTCTTCAAAAGTGAAGGAAACTGCACCAGCCAGGTGGGCGCTTGCGCGGCCAGAATCTCAACCACTCGCTTTCCCTCCGAACCATGGCACAACTGACCGAGCGCTTCCAGCATCGGGTAATACGCCTCCGTCCCGCCATAGCCTTCCACGCATTGGCCGCGGGCGATGCGCAGGGATGGCTGCTCGACGACAGCCTGGCGTTGGAATTCGTCCACCAGGGCAGTCTTTCCAATTCCCGGCTCCCCCGTGATGAAGACGATCTGGTGCTGGCCGCTCAAGGCCCTTCGGAGGCAGGCTCGCAACGCGCCAAGCTCGCGGTCTCTGCCCACCAGTCTTCCGCGATCCGGGCTCGCCGGCGCCAAGGAGCCTGCAGACTCGCTATCCGTCACCGTAGCCACAAATCGATACCCGCGCCGGGGCAGGGTCTCGATAAAAAGAGAATTCCGGGCGCGGTCCCCCAACGTGCTCCGGATGTCGGCGATCTGATACTTCAGCACCTCGGGCTGCACGAAGGTATCGGGCCACACAGCCTCCAGCAGCTCCTCCTGGGTCACCAGCCGGCCAGCGTGCGCCACCAGGTGGCGCAGAACGGCAAAAGCTTTGGGGGTCAGGAGGACGCGTTCGTCGTCCGGGGCATCGCCGCGGCGCCAAAGGCACTGATTGGCGGTGTCCAGCCGGAATGGCGAAAATTCCTTCATGACGTAGCCGTTCGCTTTTGCAGCCAGAATTTCCTTTTGAGCCTTGGGTATCCTGTTCGATTCTACACCGAGCCGCTATCCTTCGCTCCGTCCACCATCATCGTCATGTTGTCGGCTTTGGGATCTTCGCCCCAGCCGCTGATGGCCCTCCAAGATGCCACAGACACCATGCGAGCTTTCCTTCCACCAAAACCTGACCGCTACCTCACGACTGCAACCCACCCCTTCCCGTAATCTTGCAACAGGAGAAGAAGCAACAATGACACGAACATTCGACAATCCACTCATCGCGGGCCTGGACGAGGTCCGCAACTCGTGGCGCTGGTTCCTGGCCCTCGGGATCTTACTCACCGTCCTCGGGGTGGTCTGCATCGTCTGTGATGTGACCGCCACATTTGCCACGGTGTTGGTCTTTGGCTGGCTGCTTTTGATCAGTGGAGTTTTCGCCCTGGTTCAGGCCTTCACTATCGGGTCCTGGGGCGGATTCTTCCTGTATCTGCTGACCGCGCTATTTCGGGGATTCACCGGGTATTTGCTGGTTCGCTATCCGGTCATCGGTGCCGAGAGCCTCACCCTGTTACTCGGCTCGCTCTTCATCGTGGGCGGACTGTTCCGGGGCATCGGTTCCGGGATGGCCAAGTTCCCCAACTGGGGCTGGGCCGTCTTCTCCGGAATCGTCTCGGTGGTACTGGGGATCATGGTGCTTTGGCAGATGCCGATTACGGGCATATGGTTCATCGGATTTGCCGTCGGCGTTGACCTCATCGTGGACGGTGTAGCGGTGACCAGTTTCGCCTCCGCGCTCCACCATTCCCCCAAAGAAACCGTTTTGGCAGCCGTGTAAACCACGGCGGAAAATTTCAGCAAGGAAAGAGGAATCTCAAATGGAAAGAATGCTAGTTGTAGTTTTTAACGACGAACCGAAAACCTATGAGGGAGCGCATGCCCTCAATCTACTCGATGCCGAAGGAAGCATCGCCATTCACGCAGAAGCCGTGATCAAGAAGAACGCCGATGGCACGGTCACAATCAAGCAGTCGGAAGACGACTTCCCCATTCGCACCTTTGGCGGAACCGCGATCGGCAGTTTGATCGGCCTGCTCGAGGGGCCGGTTGGCTTGGCGGTCGGCGCCACAGCGGGCTTGCTGGCGGGCAGCATCGGCGACTTGCACGCGGCGGGAGTCGACGCGGAGTTCGTCGATGAGGTTGCCGCCACCCTGTCACCCGGCAAGTGCGCAGTGATCGCCGACGTCAGCGAGGAGTGGGTCACTCCCGTGGATACCCGGATGGAAGCCTTGGGCGGAACCGTGTTTCGCAAAGCCCGAAAGAACGTCGAGGACGACGAACGGGCCCGCGATGTGGCCGAGCTCCGCGCGGACATCGATCAATTGAAGGCAGAGGCCGCTCACGCTCATGGCGAACGCAAGGCCAAGCTCCAGGCCAGGATTGACAAGCTTAATGCCGAGCTCCAGGCCAAGCTGGATCAGGCTAAGCAGCGGGCGGACCAAATCAAGAGCGAGACCGAAGCCAAAGTGAAGGCCTTGCAGAACAAGGCCGAAAAGACCCAGGGTGAGATCAAGGCCACCTTCGATGCGCGCGTGAAACGCATCCGCGATGACCACGAGGAGTCGCAGAAGAAGCTGAAACACTTGCTCGCCGGGCAATTGACGGCAGCGGCGGCGCGGCTGGAGAAGTAAGAACGGGCCGAAGAAAGCAATGCATGGAAGGGATTCAGGTGGAGCATGTCGCAACTGATTGTCGTGGGATTCAAACAGGATGTTTTCCGGGCTTCGGAAGTTCTCAACAAGCTCCGCGAGATGGACCGCGAATGGGTGGTCGACCTTGACGACGCCGTCGCGGTCTATCGCGACCATACAGGCAAACTGAGGGTGGATCAGAGCTACCAACTGACTGCGCGAGAGGGGGCCGGGTGGGGAGTATTTTGGGGTTCCCTGATTGGCGCTCTGATTGCGATTCCATTCACGGCCGGCGCTAGCGGCGCTGCTGTGGCGGGCGCCGTCGCCGCCGGAGTCTTGGGCGGCGGCGCCCTCGGCGCGACCGGCGGCGCGCTCGACGCTCGTTGGTGGAAGGACGAGTTCGGCATCCCGGAAGCGTTCGCAAAGGGCGTCGGCGGCATGATCCAGCCGCGCGACTCGGCAATCCTGGCGCTGTTACGGACGGTCGACCCGGTGGAAGTGGCTGAGGAGTTCCGCGGTTACGGCGGCACAATCCTCCAGACGAACCTCACCAACGAGCAGTCCGCCAAGGTGCAAGCCATTCTGGACGGCAGCGACCGCCGGTTCTATGCTAAGGCGAGTTCGCAACAGGAGAGCAAGACACCTGTGCACGTACTTTCCGAGCACTTGGTGGATGTTCCAACGGTGCGCGCGGGCTCAGCAAAGGCTCGCGAAACGTAAGGATGCCAAAATGCCCGCCGATACCCACGCCGCAAGCCACGGTGCCGACAAGGTTGCCATCCACGGCCGGGTCACCATCGCAACCTCGGGCGAGATGCGCAGAACGCTGTCTGACGCCTTGCGTGCGAAGCCGGTCAACTTGTCCGTCGATTTGTCCGATGTCTCGTACATCGACACTTCCGGATTTGCCACACTGGTGGAGGCGCTCCGGATTGCACGCAGGCAAGGCACGCGGCTGATCCTGGACGGAATCCACGATCAGCCGCTCTACCTTCTTGAGATCACGCACTTCAATCGTCTGTTCGACATGGCTGGACAGGAGGCAGGGACGTGAACCTCTTGGAAGCTATCGGCGGCGGCGCCCTCCGCGGACTCGCCTACATTGGCGGACTTACCATGCAGGGCTGGGCGGGCCTGCGTGCCACACCCCGCGTGCTTCCGCTCGTGGGCCAGCCTGGGCGCTGGCGAGCGGCATTGCGCCAAATGGCGGCTGTCGGCGTGGATGCGCTGCCGATGGTCGGCACCATGTCCATGTGCGCCGGATTCATCCTGGCCATGCAGGCCGGGGCCGAACTGCGCAGGTTCGGGGCGCTGCAGTACGTCATGGACACCGTGGCCATCGGCTTCACGCGCGAACTGGGTCCGCTGCTAACGGCCTTCGTCGTGAGCGGCCGCTCGGGATCGGCATTTTCAGCCGAAATCGGAACTATGGTGGTCACCAGCGAGATCGACGCGCTTCGGACCATGGCTATCGATCCGATCGAGTTTGTGTTGGCGCCGAAGTACCTCGCGGCGATCATTACAATCCCCTGCCTGAGCATCATGAGCAACGCATTCGGCATCCTGGCGGGCTTCGGGTTTATGTTCATCAGCACCAGGCTCAGGCTCTCGATGTATCTGCGCTATGTCGCCAACTCGATCGAGCTGCACGATGTCTTCACCGGCTTGCTGAAGAGCCTGGTGTTCGCGATCATTATCGTCAACGTCGGATGCCTGGAAGGTTTCCGGACACGAGGAGGACCGGACGCGGTGGGGCGGTCGGCCACTTCCGCCGTGGTCTGGTCGACCTTTCTTGTGATCCTTGCCGACGTGTTTTTCACGGCGATCTTCTACCTGGTGCACAAGAGTTAGCATATGGCAGACTCCGTGATCTCAGTCGAGAACCTGACGGTCCAATACGGCGACCATCGTGTGCTGGATGGCGTGAACCTGAACATCGAAGGGGGTGAAGTGATGGCGCTGCTCGGCGGCAGCGGCTCCGGCAAAACCACCATCCTGCGGCACATCATCGGACTCGAGCGGCCCACCTCCGGCACGATCCGGATCCGGGGCGTCGATATCAATCGCTGCTCGCCGAAAGAACTCAAGGACATCCGTCGCAGCATGGGCGTGGCCTTCCAGGAGTGTGCGCTATTCAATGCCATGTCCATCGAAGAAAATGTCGCCCTGCCTCTGCACGAATTGACCGGCCTGGCCGACCCCGTCATCGAGATTATGACCTACATGAAACTGGCAGCCGTGGGTCTAGGTCAAGCCGCCAAACAAATGCCTCAAGAATTGTCTGGGGGCATGAAGAAACGCGCCGCCGTCGCCCGGGCTACCGCACTCGACCCCGAAATTCTGGTCTTCGACGAACCGTCGGCGGGCCTGGATCCTATTGTTGCGGCGGGATTGGACGATCTGATCCTGCTCTTGAAACGCGCTTTTCACATGACCATCCTGGTCGTTACCCATGAGTTGGCCAGCGCATTCCGCGTCGCCGACCGTGTGGCTATGCTGGACCGCGGATCGCTCATCGCGGTGGAGAGCAAAGATTCGTTCCAGGCGAGCACCCAACCTCGCATCCGGCAATTCCTGGACCGTGTTCCCAATCCCATTGCGGAAAGCGCGGCCGTTCAGGACCGGTTTCGAGAATTGGCGGGGATCACAGGAGGGCGAGCATGAAATCGGAAGCCAAAGTCGGCGCTTTCGTTTTGGTCTGCGCAGCGGTGCTGCTCGCCACCATCTATCACGTAAGCAACGCGCAGATCAGGGGAGCGCGCACCCCCTACCGGACGTACTTGAAGTATGCGGGCGGCCTGGAGCCCGGAGCGGACGTCCTGTTTGGCGGCATCAAGGCGGGCCAGGTGACCGCGGTACGGCCCGACCCGCAGGACCCCACCCGGATTGAGATTCTGTTGGATGTCCGGGAGGGCACCCCGCTCAACGCCAAGTCCGTGGCGAAGCTGGGATCGGTGACCGTGATTACCAGCCCGGTCATCTCTATCAGCATGGGATCGAATGACGCGCCCCGGTTGCCGGCCAATAGCGCGATCCCGTCGCTGGAAACCATCAGCCTCGACGACACTGAGCGCAAAATCGTGGCCCTCGCCGATTCCGCGCAGGAACTGCTGGAGGCGGTACATACGGACGTGAACGAAGTCACGGGCGACGCCCGACAACTCATGTCGAATCTGAACGGAGTCACGGGCAAGCCGAACCAGCAGCACATATCGGAGATTCTGACGAACACGGATGCCATAGTGACGCGGATATCGCCGAAGATCGACCAGGTCGCCGACCAGGTTCTGAAGCTCACCAACGACGCCAATGGCGCCATGGCGAAAGTGGGGCCGGTCCTGGACAAGGCGAACGCAACCGTGTCCAACGCGAACGACGCCATCGCTGCGGCCCGCGATCCCCTGCAGACGGACCTTGCCGAAATGCGTAAAGCGCTCGAGCAGACGCGCGGCCTGATCGCGAATCTCCAGACCGCGGTGCGGGCGAAAGATCAAAATATCGCCGACACGATCGAGAACCTTCGTGCGGCGACTGAAAACCTGAACGCTCTGACAGAGTCCGTGAAGGAGCGTCCGTGGAGCCTGATACGGATCAGGCAGCCCGAGGACCGGAAGGTTCCCCAAAAATGAGGACCACATGACGGCCAAAACTCTGGGAAGTATTAGCGTTTGCGCGATGACGATATGGATGGCCGGTTGTGGCGGCAAGATCCTGTATCCGCAGTACTACGCACTCGACATTCCTCCTGCGCCGAGCCCCGCGGCAGCCGATACGCGCCCGGTCGCGACACTGGCCGTACGCCGGTTCGAAGCACTGCCATATCTGCGGCAGGGGCGGATTGTGTACCGGCCAGGCCCGGCGGAAATTGGCTTTTACGATTATCACCGGTGGGCTGCCGATCCCGCGGCGACGGTGACGGCGGCAATGATCGATTCACTCCGCTCCTCGCGGCTATTCTCATTCGTGAGGCCGTACGACGGTCAAAGCCAGCAGGACTATCTCATGAGCGGCCGGCTCGAACGGCTGGAAGAGATCGATTCCGCTGGCAGTGTCCGTGTGGAAGCCAGGCTATCTGCCGAGCTGGTTGATCTCCGGACCGGCGAAACCGTGTGGACCGGCGATGCAGATGAGACTTTGGGAGTTGAAACCCGCAATCTAAACTCGGTGGTGGTGGAAATGACTGATGCTGTGCAAAAGAGTATAAGCCGGCTCGTGGCCAGCCTGGACCAGCAACTCGTTGCGAAATCAAGGGAGATGCGATGAGCACTCCGAACCCGACCCGGCCTGCTGCCCAATCCGTCGGCTCCCCACCGGTGGCCAGCGGACTGACCTCACAGGACGCCGAGGCAGCCGCCGTCTTCGTGGCGATGCCTCCATGGTGATCACGCTCACCGGACAGCGCTCGGCGCACAGACCGCAGCGGATGCAGCGGGTCTGCTCCGAACGAAGAGCAGGCGCTCGGGAGCATGAGAGGCGCGGCGCCGCCGCATGCCCAAGTTCGATGTGACCGATGCCGAAGCCAACACTCTAGCTGACTACATCATGACGGCGCATGCGCCGCACCCCTCCAGAACAACGACCGCGTTGCCGTCGGCGGCGGCGGACCGGAAGTGGTGGATACGGCAGCCCCGGGGAACTCGGCGCAGCAGCGTAGCTTTTCCTTAGAGAGCAGTGCAGCTCTCGCTTGTGCGCCGTACGTCAGGCCCTCGGAAACATCGTCCCACGCTTGTTCACGCATGTGCTGGCCATAGCGAACGGTCTTCAACGACTTGGCACTCATAGGTCAGATCGCGATGCTGCCACGTAAGCGCGCGCGGACAAGGAAGACTGGTCGCCGCTCGCGCTTGGCCCGTTGATGCCCGGACGGAAACCGAACCCTCTCGAACTGGACGCGGCTATGCCTCGCTGCCGGTCTCTTTTGGTAAGATCTGGAATCCGAGTTTGGCGGCCTGCTTTCGCAGGCGGACTTCGGCTTACTGAAGGGCGGACTCATCCTGGCCGCTCGTTCCCGCACTCGCTTCACATCGTTGTGAGTATTTGAGCGAGTCAGTCGCGTCGAGGAAAATGCCCAGCAATCCAGAAACTCAACCGCTGGACAATGCGGGCTGAGGTTTAGAACCCACGTCGAAACCCGCCTGCGGCCCGGTTTGGCACCGGATGACGCGCGTCGCCTCCCAATCTGTGCGGGTTCCCTGCAGGCCCGTGGGCAGCCTGCTCGATGTCGAGGACTTTAGGCCGTCGAGGTACCATGAAAGAAACAACGGCTCCAAGATCGGCTCTATGAAGTCCGTCCTGATCCTGATCGCATCTGTCGCGTGCACATGGGCAGCGACTGACGCCGGAGCTCTGGCCGAGGCTAATACCGGGCTTGGGCTGGCCCGCGAGGGCAAGTACGAACTGGCCATTCCGCACTACCGGGCAGCCATCAAGCTGGATCCGCAACTGCCCGGCATTTACCTGGACCTAGGCTTGGCTTATCTGAAGCTGGAGCGGTTCCCGGAAGCCGCCGCGGCCTTCGAACAAGCCGCGAAATCCGACCCGTCCAGCTTCCAGGTACACGTCCTGCTCGGCATGAGTTATTTCGGCTGCCGCAGATTCGATGCCGCCGCGGTGCAACTGAAACGTGCGGCCGCAGAGCAGCCGGAGAACGTGGAATTGCGCTTTAAGCTGGCCCAGAGCTACCTGTGGTCGAAACAATATCAGGACGCGATCAACGAGTTTCGAGCGCTGCTCACCAAGGACCCGGACTCGGCGCCCGTCCACTTGCTTTTGGGCGAAGTGCTGGATGCGGCAAACCAGGAAGAGCAGGCGACCGCAGAATTCGAAGCCGCGGTGAAAGCCCCGCATCCCCAGCCTGAGGCGCACTTAGCGCTGGGATACCTCTATTGGAAGCAGAGGCGTTTCGAGGAGGCGCGGCGGGAGTTTCGGGCGGAACTCGCCGATCAGCCGCGGCACACACTGGCTTTGACCTATTTGGGTGATGCGGAGATGCACCTGGAAGCCGAAAGGGCCGCCGAGGAACATCTGCGGCTGGCGTTGAGCCTGGATGCGAATATTAGGCTCGCGCACCTGGACCTCGGCATTCTGCTGGCCGACAGGAACGACTATGACGGCGCCGCCAGTCATTTTCGGGAGGCAATCCGGCTGGATGCTACCAAGCCGGACGCGCACTACCGGCTGGGCAGGCTGTTACGTTCCATGGGCCGCGAGCAGGAAGCGGACGCGGAGTTCGCCAAGGTGAAAGAGTTGGCGAAGGAAGAGCCGCCGGCGCCACTCATCGCTTTGCCAGGAATCGAGAGGAAGCAGGTCCCGTGAGCGGCGTGCCGGTGCCGGGCCGCCTCGTCTTAGCGGCAGCCGGACTGTTGGCCTTGGTCTGGGCAATTGCTTCCGGCCAGAATGCGGAGGCGCCGATTCACTTCGTTTATCGCCCCATCGATTTCAGGCTGGACAGTTGCGAGACGCTGCAACGTCACGCGCCGGAAACCATGGCCGGCGGCGTTGCTGTATTCGACTATAACAACGACGGCTACCCGGATATCTTCTTCACCAACGGGGCTGATATTCAGACATTAAAGAAGACGTCTCCCAAGTACTCTAACCGGCTCTTTGAAAACGACGGCAGAGGTAATTTCAAGGATGTCACCGCGAAAGCCGGCTTGGCGGGCACCGGCTTTGACACCGGCGTGGCTATCGGCGATTACGACAACGACGGTTACGAAGACATCTTCGTGGGTGGTGTGCATGGAAACCGGCTCTATCATAACAACGGCGACGGCACATTCACGGATGTTACTGCGAAAGCGGGGCTCGACCGGCCGGACAGCCAGTATGGCCCATTGTGGTCGGTCGGCGGGGCCTGGGTAGACGTGAACAACGACGGACTGCTGGATCTCTTCGTGCTCAACTATTTGGCTTGGAATATCAAGACCGAGCCGGCGTGCGAGGCGGGACCGGGCGTGCTCGATTACTGCCATCCGAAATTCTATAAGCCGACCGCAAATCAGCTATTCCTGAACAATGGTGACGGGACCTTCCGCGATATTTCGGCGGAATCCGGCATCCGCGCCCATCCGGGAAAGGCAATGGGGGTGGGAATTGCGGACTACGACCTGGATGGTCTGATGGATATCTTTGTCACCAACGACAAGATGGAGAATTCGCTGTTTCACAATAAGGGCGGCTCCAAATTCGAGGAGATTGCGTTCGATGCGGGTGTGGCGCTGGCGGAAGACGGGAAGTTCATTTCGGGAATGGGGGTAGACTTCCGAGACATCGATAACGATGGCTTACCGGATATTGCTTTCGCCGCACTCGACCATGAGACCTTTCCGCTGTTCCGCAACCTGGGGAAGCGCGGCTTCGCCGACATTACCGGGACAAGCGGCATGGCGCGGCTCAGTTCGCCGATGGCGGGCTATTCACCCACCATTGCCGATTTCGATAACGATGGCTGGAAGGACATGTTTGTGACGCGCGGCCACGTTCAATCCTTGGGATACGCGTCGAGAGTGCAGGTAGAGCAGCCTAACACCGTGTTCCGAAACCTGGGCGGTGCCAGGTTTCAGGCTCTCACCGAGGAAGCCGGTTTGACTGCACAGCCACCCAGCCGGCATCGCGGCTCGGCGGTAGGTGACCTGAATGGCGACGGGCGCCTGGACGTCGTGGTGACGGCCATTAGCGCGCCGGCCGAGATTTGGATCAACGACAGCCCGGGTGCCAGGCACTGGATCGAGTTCCAGTTGCAGGGAACGACGAGCAATCGCGATGGCATTGGAGCCCGAATCAAAGTGACGGCCGGTGGAACCGTGCAATACAATCACGTCTCTTTCGCTGCCGGATACGCCTCTTCGAGCGCCGGTCCTACGCACTTCGGCCTGGGCCTTAGTAAATCGGCTGACCTGGTGGAGATTCGTTGGCCTTCGGGGATCGTTCAAGAACTCAGAAATGTGTCGGCAGATCACGTGGTCAAGGTGAAGGAGCCGTCGAAGTAGAGGCAGGCCAGTCGTCGGTGCGGAAAGGTGCGGCGGGAAGACCGGCGCCATTGAACAGCGAGGCGAGCGGATTTGCCTGCCAGGCGTAGCGGACAACCTTCGGCTCGGGAACCAACTGGGTCGATAGGATCACGGCGTCGCCCTGGATCCGGGCGTCCGCCCAATACCATTTGTGATCGTCGCCGGCGACCGCGAATTCGCCCAGCTTGTCGCCTTTGACCACGAGTCCACCTTCGGTATGGTCGAAATTGAGCTTCAAGGCGCCGGGCAGACGTTCCACCGAAGACAGGGTTGGCCCGGAGTACGGAATCTCGAGGCCGTAATGCTCTCCCAGAGCGCAGAAAGCCAGACGTTCGCCTGGCTCTTTCTTGTCTACCGGGTGAATGTTATCGGGGTCGCCCGTATCGACGGTGACGGCGAGGCACGAATGGGGCACGTTTTTCGCCGTAAGCGCCTGGGCGTCCCGAAGCTCGGCCCACGAATCGTCTCCCGGGACGTCACGGCGATGCATATACGCGGGCAGGCCGACGATGTAGAACGGAAAATCGCCCTGGCCGAACAGCTTCCGCCAATCGGCGATCAAGGCCGGCATCAGCTTGCGGTATTGATACGCGCGCTCGGTGTTGGACTCCCCCTGGTACCAGATCGCGCCCGTGATGGCGAGCGGGGCTACCGGTGCCAGCATACCGTTGTACAGAACCCCCGGCATGCTCGGCAAGTTCTCGAACGCCACCGGCAACGGTTGAGGCGGGCGGCCGTCCACGGCGACCTTGCCTTTCCACTCGCCGCTCAGCGGAATCACCGTGCCGTCACCCAGAACCAGACGCAGTTCGCTGGCCGGGCTAATGAACCCGCCGTCGGGTTTCAACTTGAACAGGCGGATGGCGATGACGTTACGGCCGGGCGTCAGGGCTCCGCCCGGGAAATAGACCCGCGGGTTCTCAACCCAGGAGCTGGCGCCCACCTGCCGGCCGTTGATGTAGGTGGTGTCCATCTTCTCGACCGACCCCAGGTACAAGCGGACCATGCCTGGCGGAAGTGTCTCCGGGAGAGTGATTTCTTTCCGTAGCCAGAGGAGGCTGGGGACATCGGCGACGCCCAGTTCCTCGAACCGGCCCGGAACCTGAACCGGTCTCCACGACGAATCGTCCATTGCCGGATCCGCCCAGGACCCATTCTTGGAGCCGATGTCGTATTCGTCGTACCAGTGCATGATGTAGTTGCCGTACTGCGGGCCGCCCGTCTGCCGACGGCGCTTGACTTCCGCAACGCCGGCATCAAAGTCCTTTACCGGCCGGAGGCCTTCGCCGCTGACGAACGTTTCGGCGGGAACGCCGCCTACTGCCTCCTGAATCAGGCCGATGGGCACGTGCACCGACTCTTGCACTCTTCGGGCAAAGAAATATGCCACAGCGGAGATTCCGCCGAAACCGCCCATTGTGCTCGGCGAAACGACCCCCCAGGAGCCGCGCGGGACATCCACGGGCGAATAGGACACCCGCTGGGCGACCACATAGAAGCGAATCTGGGGGTAATTGGCGTTCTTGACTTCTTCCGCCCCGTTTCTGGCCTGCCTCAGGCCGAACTGCATGTTCGACTGGCCGCCGCAGATCCAGACATCGCCGACCAGCACACCGTGCAGTTCGACGGTTTGCGGGCCGGTGATTTTGACCGTGTACGGCCCGCCCGGCGCGGGAGGCTGGATTTGCGCCTGCCAACGGCCATCCGCTCCGGCGGTCGCCGTCGCGGCATTCTCCCCGATTTCCACGCGGACCATGTCTCCCGGTTTCGACCATCCCCAGATCCGGTTTGGCTTGCCCCGCTGGAGTACCATGTCGTCGCCGAAAATCGGGCTGACGAATGGAAGCGGGACGGGCTCCTGGGGCGGCGACCCGAACGCGCTTTGATTCATCAGCGCGAGAGCCGCCAGCGCCGAAAACGAAATCAGAGTTCTCTCGATGTTGTTCAATGCTGCTTTCATGTTCCTGCCCCACCTCCACGCGCCTGCGCCGAACCGCTCCTCGCTTAGTGGAGCGGCTATAGACCGTACGGAAGATAGACACATCGTTGACCTCCCGTGATTCAATGCCGAACGGCCTTCCAGGCGAAACAAGAATGTCCTAAACAGCGGTTCGGTTAGTTCGCAATACGGTTCCGTCGCCCGCGCCTCCCTGGGGTCGGTGCCCGGTCCTGTCCGAGGCGGGTGGCTCCCAGCTCTCCGGCCCGGAGCGCGCAGTCTTCAATTGCGGCAGCCAATCCCGCAAATGCGAACAAGGCAAGCACAGCACTTCGCTTCATCTTGCGATCCTCAGGCCGCTGTGGCTATTTGACCAGCGCATCGGCGGCATTGGCCGCCAGAATCCACTTGGCGGTGACGCTGATGGTGTACTCGTCTTCAAACCAGAGAAAGCCGAAGTCGTCGATGCACTCCGGGAAGTCCGGCTGGATGATGATGTAGCCGGGAATCATGCCGCCGGGAATGAAGGTTCCGTCCGCACGGTTGTTTCCGTAGGCCTTCATCTTCGAAACCGCACCCACCGAGGAAATATACGAAGTGCTCGATACCGGATGCGTTCCCAACAGGTAGTTGGCCGCCCGCAGCGTGTAGTCCGTGCCGACGATCTCAGGGAATGCCTTGTGCAGGAAGTACATCCGGACGCCGAGATCGGCCACCGAGACTGAGCCGCCCCAGGTACGGAGGCTGGGCGGCACGCCGAACGGAGTCTTGGCCAGGTCAGCATCCGTTTCGGCAACGTAGGATTTAACCGCCTCCGCAAGCTGCTTCTTGAACTCCGCGTCCATGTAGGGCAGGGCGCGAACGGCCGTCCAGCCGTTGAATCCGAATCGCTGCTTGATTGTGGGGAACAGCTCCAGGATGCGATTCTTATACGGCTCGGCGCCGTGGGTGGTGATCAGCAACTCCAGCGCGGCGTTCCAGTCCATAGCCGCGCCCATTCCCCCAGGGCCGAATCCGCCCCGGCCCTGGCTGGGAGTCGGATGTGCGCGTTCCTCGTTCCACAGCTTGACGGCGGTGTCCAGGCACTCCTTGGCCAGAGGGTCGTCCCAGCCTTTGAGCACCCGCGCGGCAGCGGCCAGCGATGCCGCGGCGCCGTACTGGAGGTTCGCGCTCTTGGTGGTGAAGGCCCAACGGTCGTCCGCCTTGCCGGAGAAGTTACCGTCCACCTCGTTGGGCCCGAGCTTCTCCGAATAGATCCGTCCGTCGGTATTCGATGCGGCGTCGCCCAAGTGCGTGTACCCGCGCAGATTGGGCTCGATGATCCCCATGATCGGGTGGCCGATGGCCTTGATCTGTGCCAGCACCTGCAAGACCCCGTGCTTGACCTGCTGCACCGCGTCCGGAACTCCGTCGGGCCGGTGCATCTCTACCTCGCGGGCTGTCTCGTCCACCGAAAGCTGGTCCCACTTCAGGTCGAACTCCTGGTAGGCCAGGGCCAGGTCCTGAATTACGGAATACTGGCTGGGGGAGATGTTGTCGTAGTCGCCGGCGTCAAACCAGCCGCCCACGTTCAGTCCGGGGATGTGCTCGCCCGGCTTGTACGGCGAATCGAGGCTCGGGCCCATGCGGTACCCGTCGAAGTGTTGCGTGTTGGGCGGCGCCTGGCGCGCATCGTCCAGGTGCGAGACGCCGTGCCAAAGCCGGTAGCCTTCCCGTACCGAGACGTGATCCATCTCGACGGCGAGGAAACCATCCAGGCTAGATTGCCACGTACGGCTGTAAACGTCCTTGGCGATGGGGAAAAGATCGGTCTTCTGGCCGGCGTATTCGATCGCGTACAGGCCGGGCTCTTTGACCGCGGAGAAATCGAACTTCGCGTAGGTGTAGCGCAGCCACGGCGTCGGAGTGGAAACCGGCCCTTCAAAGACCTCCTTATAAGAGCCGTCTTCGCCCAGGCGGAGCAGCTTCGCCGTTTTGGGCGCGTCGAATTTCGGATCCAGTTCAATAACGGCGACCTTCGGGAAATTGGGCGCGTAACCCGCCTGGCTGTGCGCCACCATCGGCGGCCGCGTCCAGTTCGGGATCAGGTCCGGGTGGATGTGCCAGACCACCGCGCCTTCGGTCTTGCCCAAAGGAATCAGCGTGCGCAGCACAAACCAGCCGTTCTGGGCCCGGTTGCGGCCGTCATAGAGGGATACCGGCCCGTTTTCGGAGGTAACAGTGATGCGAGACTGCGCGTCCTCCGCCGCCAGCGTGATGCTTTTGCCGCTGGCGAACGGAAGCGGCTGCGTATAGCCCTTGTCTTTGTCCCATTGCTCCTGGTACGGGAGTTTCTTCGGGTCATCAGGCGACGGCAGCACCTTCTGCATCGGATCCTGAGGACTGCGCGGCATTATCCCGAACGACTGACCGTCCACCGCGTAGCTCTTGCCGACGTAGATGGATGGCAGGAACTCCAGGTTGAAGCCCGCGCGGCCGGCCAGTTTCTCCGGCAGCGGCTTCTCGAGATTGACGCTCACCCGCACGCCGCCTGGTTCGGCAGCGACTTCGAGGCGATAGTTCATCTCGTAACTGGGAAATGACAGTTGCGCTGTGAGGCGGTTGTGCTCTTTGTCCGCCTGCTGGCCGATCAATTTCGCCACCAGGTCCCACTGCTCCGGAGTGGGCACAAGGCGCACATCTCCGTTGGTCGCGATGCGCTGCCCATGCAGGATCATCTCCATGGCGGTCTTCTTCTCGTCGACGAAGACCGGGTGGAAAGTGTCCTTGTAGAGAATGACGCTGAAGCCTTGTGTGTTCAGGTAGCCGTTATCGGTCACCTGCATCAGGAAATCGCCGCCGCTGACCTGCAAAGTCAGAAACAGGCTTGCGAGGAGGACGGTTTGACGTTTTGTGAACATAGGAAAACAGACCTTTGATCGGTTCATAGTATCCGTATCTGCCCTACATCGAATTCATACGCACTGACGACTAAGTCCCGTTGCCGTTATCCGCAATCCAGGTCTGCGCAACGAGTGTCACGCAGCTCAGACCAATGAATAGGGGAATAAGGCGGTGAGCATCCATTTTACTTGCAGTCCTCGCCAACGCACAGGTTCTTGCTGAAGAACGGCATCACATGATTCTGAAAGCGGACGGCCACCGCGCTGGTATGCGTGCCTTGATAGATCTCGAAGGTATTGGCAATCCCGTAGGTGTCCAGGACCTCATGCAACTTGCCCGCGTCGATCTTCAAACCGTCCTTGTCGCCCACATCGATCGCAATTGCCCGGTACTGGCGCAGGTTGCCGATGTACTGATCGACGAACGCCAACGGAGCATTCGCTGCCCATTTCGCGACTACATCCGTGTCTGCCACCCCGTTCTTCGTTGGCAGATCGAGATAGAGCGGCGGTTTCTTGGGATCCGGCGACCATGCGGCCGCAGACGCAAGCTCAGCGCGAAGCCCCCAAGGCAGGTTGGCCGAATCTGCGGGCGTCTTCACTGCCTCCAGGGCTCTTTCTGCGGCTGGATCGGTAGGTCTGGCTCCCATGGGCGACAGACAGCAAGGGCTCATGATGTACAGGCTGCCGAAGACGTCCGAATGCTTCATACCGATGCGGCTGGCGCCATAGCCGCCCATCGAATGGCCGACCAGTCCCCGGCTCGTCCGCTTGGCAATCGTCCGGTAATGAGCGTCTATATAGCCGACGAGGTCGTGCGCGATGAACTGTTCGAAGTCGCCCGTAGTCGCGGAACTGGAATACATCGATCCGTTGTGCATCGTCTTGGAGTCTGGCAGCACCACGATCATCTCCTGAGCCCCTTGTGCGAAGGCTCCCTCGATGGTTTGCGGTACATGGATTTCTTTGGTCCACTGCTCGGCGCCGATCGAGTAGCCGTGCAGCGCGTAGACGACAGGATAGCGCCGGTTCTTTTGGGTGGCATAGCTGGGCGGCAGAAAGACAATGACGTCGCGGTCCACGGCGTCGCCCTCCAGATTCCCTTCCAGCGCGGCACCGTGGACCTTGATGCGCTCCACGGTCACCGGCCTCGCGCCCGGAACGACTGGCGGTACTTCAGTCTGCACCTGTGCCACAAGCTTGGGCCCGAAAGCAGCGGCAACGGCCACAGTCATCACACAGAAGGATTTCATGGTTGTCATCAATGTCCTCTTTTTTCAGAAACCTCGTAAGCATAGATACTGACACTGAAGGGCGGTACGACCATCGAGTCGGAAACGGCACCGAGCGTCTGCTCCTGCACCTCGACTCCTGGCTTCTGTCCGACCGTGATGGTTGCGTCAACAGTCGCCGGTGCCATGCGCCAGAAACGGCCCTGGCTGGCGAGCTTCACGCCGTTGATGGAGAGTTTCAGGCGTTGCTCGGAGTCCGAGGGATTCAGCACGGCGAAGGTGAGCGTCTTGCGGTCGCCGCTGAAGGCCGCGGTCACGTCCAGCGGGAAGGTGTCGCTGCCCGGATTGACCGCGGGCTGATCGCCGCCGGCGGGGTAGATGGGCTTCGGCTGGGGGGAGTCGCCGGAGACCTCCACGGGCAGCGTACCGAAGTGGTCGCTGTACATCTTGAACAGAAGTCCCGTCGGACTCAGCACGGCGTCGGTCCGGTTCGCGCTGAGCATCGCCGTGGCGAAGGTGAACGCGCCGAGCTGATAGAGATCGGAGTGCCGGAACATCTCGTGGAAGGCCCAGGCATAGGCCGGGACCACTTTGTAGGAGTTAGCGGGAGCGCCCATGTAGGCCCATTCGTCGATGGCGACCGGCACCGGCTTCTTCCGCAATTCCGGAATGCGCTTCAGGTACTCCTGATAGTGCTCGTACTTCACGCGGACCTGTGTGGCGGGCGCGCGCATCCATTCCACCAACGGCTGCGGCCCGGTCGGAACCTTCTCACCGGTCTTGAGGTCCAGACGCTGGTTGCTCGACGAGTAGTAGTGCTCGCTCAGCATGTCGATGTTGTCCAGGCAGTGCGCCAGCATGTGGCCGCTCCAATCGGCCACCGACAGATAGTCGGGGACGATCTGGCCGTTGATGCGCTTGGCCTGCTTGGAGCCTGCCATGGCGTCCGGCATGGCTCCGCCGGCGATCAGCTTGATCGTCGGATCGACCTTGCGCATGGCCTTGGCGAACAGATCGTGTTTCAACTCAAACTGCTCGACCGAGGTGTGGCCCAATTGCCAGTCGCCCCACGGCTCGTTGCCCACGCCCCAGAGCTTCACGTTGTACGGTTGCGGATGGCCATTGGCAGCGCGCCAGCGGCCCATCGACGTCGTGGCCGCGCCGTTGACATACTCCACCAGTTGCGCGGCGGACCAGGCGTCGCCGAAACCGGCATTGACGGTGATGTAGGCGTCGACATCCAACAGCCTGCACAGCGTCATGAACTCGTCCGTGCCCACGTCGTTCGGCTGCACCGCGTGCCACACCGGGTCCATGATAGGCGGACGCTGGTCGATTTCGCCCACCGCGTTACGCCACTCGTACCCGGAGACGAAATTCCCGCCCGGCCAGCGGTAAACGCCCGAGTGCAACTGCTTCAGCGCCGCGATCACCTCCGCACGGAAGCCCTGAATGTTGTCGGCCGGCATCAGCGAGGCAGCGCCAATGTGCAACCTGCCTGCCCCCGTGGCGACGATCTGAATCCGCGCATCGTCCGTGTCGGCCTGCGCCACGAAGCGCAGCGGGTACTTCTTGTACCCGGTGCCGGCGATGGTGACGACGGCCGTCTGCTTGTCGCCGTCCGCCTTGCCCCACACCAGATTCACTTTCACCACCGTTCCGGCAGGACCCGCCAGAACCACGCGGCCCGTGTACGCTTTCCCCTTGCGCACTGCCAGGCCGGCCTGCTGGATTCCGCGCGCCTCCGTCCGGCTGAGCTGGACCGCCGGCGAATGGTCGCCAGTGTAGGCCCGCTTGGCATCCATCGTGACGAATTCGTCGGCGACCACCGGCATCCAATGGCGCGGCGCCATGCGCCTCCTCCAGGCAGGGCCCTCCGGCTCGGCGGGCGGCTTCGACGTCACCGGGTTGTAGAACTTCCGGTCGTCGAGCATTTCCGCCCAGATGCCACTGTTGACGAGGCTCCCGGCGTGCTCCAGGAACTGGCCATAGATGTGCTTCGAGATCGGCGCACCAGTCTTCGAGGCGTCGATGGTCGCATTGACGGTTTGAGTCTGAGCAAACGAGATAGATGAGAAGAGGAGGGCCGCCAGCAGCAGACCCCATCTCTTCGAGGCTGAATTCTCCGTTGTTGTTCGCAAGGTATGATGCCTCCTGCCGTGATCTTTGGCGAGTGAAGATCGCTGACGCGCAGCGACAAGGACCTTCACCCGCGGTTTTCTGTTATTGCTCGAGCGCGACTACAGTCACTGATTTCGGCTCCAGCTTGAGAACCAGCTTGCCGTCTTGAACCTTCGCTGAGACGGGCTTTGGTGCGACGGCATTGGGCGCCTCGAAGCTATTGACGCTGTCAACCTTGGGCGCCGTCAACATCTCTCCCGCTGCCGATTTAACTTGGATGCCGGCCAGCTCCGCCTCGATCTCAACGGGTTGCTCCGGATCGAGATTCGTGACTTCCAGCCACAGCTTGCCGGAAGCGTCTTTGGCGGCGATCGCATCCAGACGCGGCAAGCGAATGTCGCCTTGCGTGTAAATACCGGCGTCAAAAGTGACCGGCACCAAGGTCGCATCCTGAAATGGCACGTACATCCGGAAGACCTGATAGGTGGGGGTAAGAACCATCTTCTCTTTGTTCGTGATGATCATCGCTTGCAGTACGTTGATCATCTGGGCGATGTTGGCCATGCGCACTCGGTCGGCATGGCGGGCAAAGATGTTCAAGTTTAGGGAAGCCAGAATGGCGTCCCGCAGGCTGTTCTGCTGGACCAGGAAACCTGGGTTCGTGCCCGGCAATGGAGCGTACCAGGCGCCCCACTCATCCACCACCAGCGCGACTCTCTTTTCCGGGTCATACTTATCCATTACCGCCGACTGCTTCGTCACCAGGTTCTCCATTTCCAGCGTGGAGTTGAGGATTCGGCTGTACTCGGCCTCACCGAACCCCACCGAGGCGAACGACGGCGGCCACTTCACTACCGTGTAGGAGTGCATCGAGAGCCCATTGATATCCCAACTCCAGTGGCGACCCCGGTACGCCTTCATGATGCTCTCGGTCCACTCCGTACTGCCGTCGCCAGGGCCAACTGCAATTTCGAGCATCTGCCGCTTATCCTCTTGCGCCGGATTGTAGTTCCTGACGAAGCGGCTGTAGATCTTAAGTTGGCTCAGATAGTAGTCCGCTGTCATGTTGCCGCCGCAGTCCCAGCTCTCATTGCCGATGCCGAGAAAGCCGACCTTGTAAGGAGCAGGATGGCCGTCTGTCGCGCGCTCCTTGGCCAGCGTCGTCGGCTGGTCGGTGGTCAGATATTCCAGCCATTCTGCGGCCTCCTGGGGAGTGCCGGAGCCCACATTGACTGAGATGTACGCCTCGCTGCTGATTTGATCGATGAAATCCATGAATTCGTGCGTCCCAAAGGTGTTCGGCTCGGTCACGCCGCCCCAGTTGGGATTGAGCGTTACGGTTCGCTTGTCGAACGGGCCGAGGCCCTTGCGCCAGTGGTACTCATCGGCGAAGCAGCCGCCGGGCCAGCGTACGTTCGGCACCTTGAGCGCCCGCAGCGCGGCAACCACGTCGTTGCGGATGCCGCGCGTATTCGGGATTGTGGAGTCCGGACCGACCCAAATCCCCTCGTAAATGCCGTGACCGAGGTGTTCGGCGAACTGGCCGAAGATGTTGCGGTCGATCTTCGCTCCAGGCTTGGACACGCCGACCGACAAATGCACCTTTTCCGCGGCCATGCCGGGAACAGTTAGAGCGAGCGCTATGAAGCCGAAACCAATCATATGTGTACGCAGCACGGACAGACTCCTTTGGACAAAGAATTAGAAATACATGGGCAAGACAACGAAGGCAAGCGGCGCGTTGCCTGAGCGCACAACGCGCCATTGAAGGCACGGTGGTTCATGGGAATCATTTTCATATGTTCTCCTATGCGCCCTAACGGAACAGCCTCGGTGCGAAATCGTTCAAGTCCCGTCGCCAGGTCAGCCACTCATGTGCCGTGCCAAGCGACGAGGAGTAGACGTACTTGCCGCCAGTCTGATCGAGCATCTTCCGGTGCCCATCCCGATCCAGAGCAGTTTCACCCTCGCGTTGAATGCGGCTCCATCCGAGAAGACGCCTCCGATGAAGTTCTTCGGGTCGATGGGTGCGGTGCTGAGACCGTTGCCGGTGCCGCTGAACAGGCCCACCCACGCGAACTTCTCCAGGTGCCCCAGCGTGAGATAGCATGTCTGGTTGCCTCCTATCGACAAGCCGGCCATGGCGCGATGCCGGCCCGCTGCACTATCGTCTCTCAAACTCGTACAGCTCATTACCGATGGGTGCGACTTCGAGCGTCTTAGGCGCCTCGCGCGCGTCCACGCTGACAGCCACGCGTTTTTCGGGCGTGCTGCTGGTCTGCCCGCCGGCTCCAGCGGTCGCAAATGCGGTGAGCGGGACCAGGAAGAGCGGTTTGTTGGACATCATTGTTTCTCCGGACCGGTCGACACCGCTCACTTGAAGATCCGTGGAGCGAAATCGTTCAGACACCGGCGCCAGGTCAGCCACTCGTGCGCCGTGCCGGGCGACTCAAAGCAGATGTTCTGGATGCCCGCCTTGGTGAGCTGCTCGCTGAAGTTCTTGGCGCCGGGTCCTTCCATGGAGCCGATTCCCAGAAAGAGGACCTTGACCTTCTTGTTAAACGTCTCTGCGTCCGCGAACACGCCGTTGTTGGAAGTCTTCGGATCGAACTGCCCCCCGAAGCCGCCGGTGCTCCCGCTGAAGCCGCCGATATAGGCGAACTTGTCCAGGTTCGCCAGGGTCGTCAGGAACGTCTGAAAGCCACCCATCGAGAGCCCGGCCATGGCGCGGCTCTTTCGCCCCGGAAGCACCCGGCACGTCTTCTCGATCATAGGAATCAGATCCGTGAGCATCATCTCGGTGAATGTTGCTCCAGTGAAACCGGCCAGGCCGCGCCGGACCGGAGGAGCCGCTGGCCGCGCTCCCTCGGCTGGTGGCGTGGTTGGTTTCGGTGGGGGCTGGAGTCCCCGCGACAGGAAGATCGACCCATCCTCGCCCGGCTTGACTGCGTTGAGATTGTCCATGACGATGATCATCGGCGTGGCTTTCTTCGCTGCGATCAGGTTGTCCAGGATGAAATCCACATGCCCCTGGATATGCCAACTCTGTTCGTTCTCTCCCCAGCCATGCATCAGATACAGAACGGGATAGCGCCTCTTGCCAGCGTCATAATACGGTGGTGTGTAAACGTAGCATCGCCGCCACGCACCGGTGACTTTGGAATAGTACCAACGCTGGCTCACCTGACCGTGCGGCACATCTTTGGGAAGGTAGTAATCTATGTCCGCCGCTTCGGGAATCTCGATCCCGCTGTTATCCCAGCCACTGCCGAAGAACGTCCGGGTCGCCGGATCGGCGATCGTAACTCCGTCCACGACCAAGGAGTAGTAGTGGAACCCTTCCACCAGAGGCGTCGTGGTTACGGTCCACACCCCATCGTCCCCCTTCGCCATATCGAAGTTCCGCCCGACTCTGACCTGCACCTTCTGGGCGTCGGGAGCCACCAGGCGGAATGTCGCGCGATGGTCGGGATAAACACAGGGATATTGCGCCCCCGGTATGTTCAATGTTGAGGCCTTGCATTCGTAGGTTGCCTGTCCGCAGCACAGCCCGCAAGCGAGCAGCGCCAACATGATGACTTTCATGAGTTCTCCTTGACTAGTGCAGTTACGTCATTCATTTCCTCGAGTTCCTGACTAGTATCGCGGCCGGAACCGGACTGTCGCCACGGGTCACATACCTTTGATCGTTACAGCGTGCCCTGCACGTGCGGGATGTCTGCCAGTGGCTGTCCGCCGCCAACGCAGATCTCCACCTTGGATTTCGGGACGTCGTCGGGACTGAGCGTGAAACTCACCTGACGGCTCTCGCCGGCACGCAAATGAACCCGCTGGAAGCCGCGAAGACTGCGTATCGGCGCTTCCTCTCCGGGGCCGCCGCCGACGTACAACTGGACCACCTCGTCGCCTTCGCGGGCCGAAGTATTCTTGACGGTCACGCTAATTTCAGCACCCTTCGACGCCCGCGTTGCGCTTAGGCCCGAGTACTCAAACTTCGAATAGCTCAACCCGAAGCCAAAAGTGTAGAGGGGATCGCCCTGGAAGTACCTGTAGGTGCGGCCTTTCATCGCGTAGTCCCTAAAAGACGGCAGTTGAGCCACGCTCTTGTAGAATGTCACCGGAAGACGGCCCGCCGGGTTATTGGTCCCGGCCAGGGTCTCCGCGATTGCGGCACCAGCCTCCTCGCCGCCGTACCAAGCTTCAAGCAGTGCAGTCGCGTGTTCCCCAGCATAATTCGCGCTGATCGCGCTGCCGCTGGTCAGCACGACGACGACCGGTTTGCCGGTTGCGATCAAAGCCTCCACGAGTTTTTCCTGCGAGTCGGGCAGGTCGAGACTGGTGCGGTCGCCGCCAAGAAATCCCGGGATATTGACTCCCCTCATTTCTTCGCCTTCCAGCTCGGAATTCAAACCAACGCAGACGATCGCAACGTCGGAATCCTTTACGATCTTCTCGGCTTCCGCAAGCAGATCGGCTGCTGGCGGAATCCAGGACAGTTGAGTGCCGCCTCCGGATCCCGGCTGCCGGTATTCCACTCTCAATGTGTGCTTTCGCCCGCGCTCCAACTGAACCTCTACCTGCGGGATCCGCCGTGCTCCCGGCGCCATCTGGGCGGGGGTTGGCTGCCCGGATAGAGTCCCGCTGAAATCCAGTTCCTTGTCGTCGAGAAACACTTGCGGCCGGGCGGCCGAGCGGCCGAAACCGGCGCGGATGGTCAAACGATAATCGCCCGACGCCGGCGGCGTCAGCGTGCCGGTCCAACGCACCGAATACTTCTCGCGGCCAATCGCGGCAAGCACGGCAGGGTCTTCCATGTTCAGGTCGAGGTACACGCGAGGTTCCGTCCGCCGAAGCTTCGGCTGCCCCTGCAACTCAGGATTATCGAAGTACTCGACCTGCACTCCCTGCCCGTTTCCATCCGGCGGCGCCAGAACAGTCTCGGGTACCAACGCGGGAGTAGTGGCCGTGTAGGTCGCGCCGAGCGCATAGCGCACTTGGGCGCTCGTGAACTGCCGCTCGATTCCCTCCAGCGGAGTCACTTGCTTCGAGGAAATACCGTGATAATTCCCCAACAGCGCAATGGGATCGTCGGCGGAAGGACCGATTACCGCAATTCTGCGCACCGAGGCGTTCAACGGCAGAAACCCGCTCTGGTTTTTCAAGAGAACGATGGCCTCCCGTTCCGCATTCCTCGCCAGTTGTCTGTGTTCGTTTGAATCGTTCTCCGAAATTGGAATCTTCGAAAACGGGACCCGCTCTGGAGGATCGAACATACCCAGACGGAATCGCGCGACGAAGAGCCGCTGGACCGAGCGGTTGAGTTCGGCTTCCGTGATGTTGCCGGCCTTGACCTCGTCAACGAGAGTTCGATATTCGGTGCCGCAGGTGAGGTCGGTACCGGTTTTGACTGCTACCACAGCCGCTGCGCCGAGCGTGGAAGTGTATTTATGACTCCGGAAGATGTCGCCCACGGCGCCGCAGTCGCTCACGACGTAGCCCTGGAATCCCCATTGTTCCCGCAGGCGCTTTTGAAGAAGGTCCGTGCTGGCGCAGTCGGGTATCCCGTCTACGGAGTTATATGCGCACATGACCGAATCCGCTTTGCCCTCCATGACTGTTGCCCGGAACGCCGGCAAATACGTATTGACCTTGTCAGACTCGCTCACACGGGCGTCAAAGACGTGCCGTTCCGGCTCTGGACCGCTGTGCACGGCGTAGTGCTTGGGTGTGGAGACGACCTTCAGGTAGTGAGGATCGTTCCCCTGCATGCCTGTAACAAATGCGACGCCCATACGGCTGGTGAGATAGGGATCTTCTCCGTAGGTCTCCTGGCCGCGCCCCCAGCGGGGATCGCGGAAGATATTGATGTTGGGCGACCAGTAGGTCAGCCCGGCGATGGGGCTGACCATGGCAAACGGCACATTCGCGGGGGGCGGTGCAGGCGCCGGGCGGCGCATGGCGTCATTCCATTTGGCCCGCGCTTCCGTAGAGATCGTGTCGGCGACCCGGTGCAACAGGCCGGTATCCCAGGTGGCGGCTAGTCCGATGGCCTGTGGGAAGACGGTAGCACGTCCTTGGGCGACGCCGTGCAGGGCCTCGCTCCACCAATTGTAGGCAGGAATGCCTAGGCGCGGAATCGCGGGCGCGCCGTTCTGCATCTGCAGCACCTTTTCTTCCAAGGTCATGCGGGAGACGAGATCCGCGGCGCGACGTTCCGGTGGCAGGTTGAGATCGAGATAGGGAGCGCTACTGACCTGTTGACCGAACGATGCGGTAGCGGCCAACGGCAGCAACGCGATCAGGAACCGAATCGATTTCAACTGAGAGTCTCCTATAGTGTCTTGTCTAAACCGACGTTCTGATTAAACCACAATTGCGTTACCTGGCCTGAAAACCCAAGAAGCTAACCGCTAGGCGGCGAAAGAGGCGGTCCAGATCTTCATCCGGCGCCGCCTCCTCCGTTCAAATCAGTTGAGTTTGCGTAATGCGCGCGTGTTGCGTCCCGTTGAGTTGCTGATTCTTCGAACCCGAGAGCGTCCGCTCGCCTACAGCCGTTGTGGTGTAGGCGAGCGGACGCGATCGGGCCGCGTCGATCAGAACAGGAACTTCATTCCGAACTGGAAGATGCGCGGTTCGTAAGTATTGGTTATTTGCCCAAATTGGGTGCTGCCGAAAGAGGTGTTGGGATTTTGCCACTGTGTGTGGTTGAACGTGTTGAAGGTCTCGACTCGGAACTCGAACCTGGCCCTCTCCGTAAACTGGAAAGCCTTGAACAGAGCCATGTTCCAATTGTTGCGCCCCGGGCCGACCACGTCATTCCTGGCCGCGCTGCCCCACTGGAGCGCTGCCGGTTCAGCGAACGACGAGGTGCTAAACCATGCGAAGCGGGTCCCCGGGTAAGTGATGGGCGAGGTTATGTTCGCCCGGTTGCCGGTACCGCCGCCGAAACCGAGGTTGTCGCTTTGGGAGCCGATACTCAGCGGAGTTCCCGACTCGAGGGTGAGGATGCCGGACAGCGTCCATCCCCCCGCCACTGACTTGGCGGCATGGTTGGCTGAATCCTTGAAGAACGGGAGTTTGTACACGAAGTTCGTGATAGACATCTGCCGCCTGTCCCAACCGGCCGGACCATAGTCCCAACTGGCGTTGAATGGATTGTCGATGGCGGAGAAAAGCTCGCCATCGATAATGTCGAAGGCGTGCGACCAGGTGTAGGATTCCTGGAACGTCAGGCCCTTCCACTCCATGGTCCGGAAGCTGAACTGCAACGAATTGTAGTTGGACGTCGCGCCCATTTCCATGTCGTCGATGGTTCCCCAGCCCTGATACGGCCGGTAGAGGTTAGCATTGGCGGCAACGCCGGTGTAACCGCAAACACTGCCGCAAACAGCCATGCGGTCTGCTGTATCGCTCGGGTTTATCGTGTTGATATTGATGCCTTCCGACTGGTGGAAGTTCGAGTTGCCCACATAGGACAACGACAGAGCCACGTTTTGGGTCAACTGTTGCTGGATTCCGAGACTCCACTGAAGCGATGTGGGCACTTTGTAGCTCTGGCCTAACGTCCATATGCCGGCGGGGAAGTACGGACTTGCCCCCGCCGTTAGTCCGGTTGTCCAGCTCTGGGCGGGATTATCCAGATACACGTTGTTCGGGGAGGACGAATAAGCGAATGGAACGCTGTTCTGGATCAGGTTGTACATCTCGTTGCCTCCGAGGCGTTCATAGAACATCCCGGTTCCAGCGCGGAGAATGGTCTTGTGTTGTCCGGTCAGATCGAATGCAAAGCCGACGCGGGGGGCGAAAGTGTCCCAACTGTTGTTCACCAGACCCGACGGAATTCCGTTCTGTCCGGCTAGGCCGACTCCATTCATGTAGAACGGGACGTTCGGCAGAGGACTAGAGGGAACCAGTTTGAATCCGGGACCGGACGTGTTCAGAGCGCCGCTCGGCAGGAACTGCGCCGCATTGGTGGGGCTGTAGAGGTTGGGATAGAAATCCGACGCATCGTTCTTGGTGTCGTAAGCGTGGGGAATGCCTTCCCAGCGGATGCCCAGATTGAGCGTCAGCCGGTCGTTGACCCGCCAGTCATCCATGCCGTAGATGGAAAAGGTATTGTTGGAGATCTGCACGAAACCCACATTGGCTGGTTCGCTGTACGAAGAGGCTAGGCCGAGCATGAAATCCGCAAAGTTGTTGCCGGTTAGGTCTCCGTAGAAACCGAAGCTCCCGCCGGCGTTTGACTGATACTGCTGCCACTTGTGGGTGTACATGTACGAGCCGCCGAACTTCAGGTTGTGCCGACCGTGCACCCAGGAGAGATCGTCCTTTCCCTGCCAGCTACGCCAAGTGTTGTACCAAGGCCACCACCCCGGCGAGTAACCGATGTTGTACGGAGCTCCGATGTTAAACCCCGGCAGCTTGTCGGCTGTGTTTGAGTTGAAAAGGTTAGGCACGGTGTATCCACTCGGTTTAGCCCACAGGCCCTTGTCAGTGATGTTGAGGTTGTTGCCGTTCAGGTTGAACGCCGCCTCATTCAGCAGGGTCGGGCTGATGGTGTAGGTGGCATGCGCGACGCCGGCCCAGGAGGGGACGGCCATAACCGAACCGGCCGTAGCATATGTTCCTCCGGCCCACAGTGGGGGATGATCCGTCTCAGCACCGTTGTCATAGATCAAGGAAGCCATCAAGGCCAGTTTGTCCCCAATCTGGTGATCGATCCGCGCGTTTTCCTCGCGGTAGTTGACGAGTTGATTAGTCGACGCGTAGTAAGTGCCGCTGGAGTTGGTAGGCCCCGGGAACATCCCCGCCGCCAGGAGCGCTGTGGCGTTAGAGTCGAGCAGTCCCGCCGGAATCTTGTTATTTGGGAAGGGTTGGCCGGGGGTGAGCCCGTACTGAGCGAACTTGGCGATCTCGGCCGGGTCCCCGACGTTAGGAACCTTGATTACCCCGCAGGCGCCGCCTGTGCAGCCATTGGCTGGCAGGAGCGCACTGAAGTCGCCGGTCGTCTCGGCACGGGGAACGGCGGTAGCGCTGATCGCTTGTCCGTTGACCAGCCTGCGCCACTCCATGTTGTAGAAGAAAAAGGTCTTCTGCTGATGGCCAATCTTGGGAACAGGCCCGCCCAGGTTGAACCCGAAGGTGTTGTAGCGGAGTTCCGGTTGGCCTTGGTTATAGAGATTGGAGAAAAAGGGATTTGCGTCGAGATCGTTGTTGCGGATGTACTCGTAGAGCGTGCCGTGGAACTGCTTCGTGCCGCTCTTGGTGGACATGACGATCATGCCGCCGGAGGCCTGGCCCAGGTCGGCCGCGTAATTGCTGGTTAGCACCTTGAATTCCGCGATCGCATCCTGGGACGGGGAAACGAGCATGATGCCGCCGCCGCCCCGGTCATAGGCTTCTCCACCGTTAATAATCCAGTCGTTGTGGTCGGACCGCTGACCGTTGAACTCGATAGATCGGTTCTGGGTTTGAGCCATTGGGGTGTCAAAATCCGGAATCCCGGCTGAGGCGCCGGGCACCAAGGCCGTAAGCTGGATGATGTTGCGCCCGTTTGTGGCGAGATCCGAAATCTCTTTGTCGGTAATAGTTTGGCTGACTTCGTTCGAATCCGCCTGGACCGCAATGGCGTTGGCTTCGACGGTAACACTTTCCTTGGACTCACCGACTTGGAGCTGCGCGTCGGCGCGAACGGTATCGCCTACGTTGAGCGTGACGCCGACCTGTTCATACGCCTTAAAGCCCGCTGCCTCCACCCGAACCTTATACTTTCCGACCGCGAGCTCGGGGGCGTTATAGCTGCCGGTGCTGTTGCTTGTGGTGGAACGGACAATACCCGTTTCCATGTTCGTGACCGTGATGTTGGCGCCTTGAACAGCGGCGCCGGTCGGATCAGTCACGGTTCCCACTATGCTGGCGGTTTCCTGGCTGTATGCTGCGGTGCCTAGCAAGACAATGCCGAGCATTACCAACAAGGGTATCCGCAGCGTATGATACGTGCGTATTCTGAAAAGCGCTTTTAGCATGCTTCTCTCCTCAGTTTTCTCGGTCGCAAGATTCAAGACAGGGGGCCACACGCACGAACTCGTGCAGGTCGAAGCGGTGCAGACAAATGCTGCGGAAGAACGTTGCGGTAGTGCTTTCTAACTTCGGACTATAGTCTAAATGCACTAGAAGCGCTTCACCTCAATATGACCCCACGCCAGAGCGATTGTAGTCAGTTTTGGCTATTCCTTGAAGGGGTGTTACGAGTGGATGTCACCGTGTGGTCACGGGAAATGCCACCGTGCGGGAAGGTTAACTATTGGGATGGTACCGAATTAACGCTCTCCTAGAGGGATGTACTGGGCCCTACTGCCACCCGCCACGGCAGGAGGCACGGCCATTTCCCGGGAATCCATGCGCGAGTGCAGGCGTTTGCCGCTTGCTGTATCTGATAAGGGGTGGAAGCGCTTCCGATATTGCGTGTGACGTTGCTATAACGCATTCGCGCCGGCGAATTACTATTCCATGCGGCGTAAGGCTAGATGAGCGCCGAGCGCCGGCGGGTCCCAGGTCCACAGACACTGGGCTGCCTGCCAACAATCGAAGGCGCACTGGAACGCCTGAAGGGTACGCCACGGCACTTCATTGATAGGCTGTCCTGCCGTCGGGAATCGATAACGATCCCGCACGGGGCTAAAGGGCGCTCCCCTCTATTTCGCTTCGTCGATGACTTCTATCGCGTTGATCTCCGCGTAATTCACCTTCGGTGAGAAAGAGAGCAGCAGTTTGCCTTGGCCGTTGGGATGGAAACCGTGGAATTCGCGGACCACAGGCCGGAAGGCCCCAGGCGCTGCCTGAAAAATATCGAAGTCCTGTAGCAGCAGGACGCCATTGCAGGCAACATCGAAGACTCTACACCCTGCACCCACGCAGCCTGCGTCCGGAATCAAAGGGCTGAAGAACGATTCGAGGAAATGGAGCTTAACTGTGTAGCTTCCTGGCGCAACGGGGATGGCGTAGCTGAAATTACCGTGCCGTTCTCCGGTGTAAAGAGCGGAGATCTTCGGCACCGTTCCGGGATTCCTACGAAGAGTGGTGCGCCCTTCGATGAAGTAGTTGTCCCCGCTCCAGTGTGTACTGTCGGCATCTACAAAGTCCGATTGATGGGCGGAAAGCCGGATCGGCTTCAGCTTTCCCGGCGTACCCGGCGTAAGTTCCAGCGCACTCACAAATGCCGGCCTCCCCCAACTCGAAAGGAACTCCAGGTGGAGCTTGCCGTCTGCCGCTGGGTACACATCCTTGAAAACACGTGCGTCGACCGCTGCGGAACCGGCGTCCGCAATCGGATCGATGTCCACCATCAACGGATGGCCGTTCAGGTTTATTTGGAAATGGCGTCTATTCTGGGCGTCCTCCTTCAGGTCTACATCCGGTTGCCTTAGGGGATCGGCGAAATAGAGCCTCAGTTCGTAAACGCCTGAGCGCAATGGGATGTCGTAACGAAACTGCCGCTGCGATTGCGGGACCGTCATATCGGCGGTGATGGCTTCCCGCATGGTTCGGAACGGGCCCTCATCGGCCACAGGGGGGAAGAAATGCCGCGGACCAGGCTGGGGAACGCCTCCTTCGTAGTAACGGTCAGCCTCCCAACGGCACCCCCACACGTCCACATAAGGAGCGCCCGTATGACCGGAAGCGATACGGATTTCGCTGGTGCCGGGCGCTAACGCCACCGGCTGGCTTCTCGATGGCTGGATCGCTTCGTTTCGCTCCGGGCGGGACACCGAGCCTGCTGGAACGACGGAGGGCCTCAGAGTCGGAGATCTGGACTCGAACAACAGGTAACCAAGCCCGACAATTGCGAGTCCGAACAGCACGGCCACTCCAACCAGGATCTGTCGCAAACGGCGAGTCTTGCCTTCTGCTGATGCGGGGACGCCAGGCGGTATCACCGGCCCTTCGGAACGAGTCTCGAAGACGGGCAAATACCTGCCCTTCGGGATGGTGATAACGACCGCCTCGTCCTTGCCCTCGTTAGCGAAGTGGTGCTCCAGTTTCATCCGCAGCAGCCGGGCCTGCGAGCGGACAATGTTGTCTTCGTTGGGGTTGTAACCGGCCGGCCGTTCATACACGCAAATCCCAATCTGGTGTTCCGTTGCCGCCTCAGGCTTGTTGTCGAGGGCACAGCGGCACACGTGAAGGAAAAAAGCTCGTAGCCGCGGTGACTTTTCAAAGGCGCCGCTGGAGGCCACGCGACGAACCAATGTCTCTCGCTCCCCCGCAGCGTCGGCAGGAGCTTCCTTGGAATGCGGCACTGGTACATCGGCCAAGCCCATCTCTGGGTCAAACTCCCTTGTTGAAGGTTTCAGTTAACGTTTCAGATAACATACCACACCGTGCGAGCCCGGAAAAGGGGCGTGTATGTAAACGTGCACCACATTCCCGCTGTAGGTGGAGCCACCGTGGTCGCAGGGGAGCCCTGGCTCGCCGCGGGTACGGTAAATGCTGTCGCCGTTCAAGCTTAACCGTCGGCCGATCTCACGTATTCGGTCCGCATGGGCCAAGTCGCGAAATACCGGCAGGGCAGCAAGAGCGGCACCAGAACACCGCCGGTCTATACCGCCGGGATAAACGGAGCGACATCGACGCCGAAGTGCCCGGTGAGCCGGTGGTTGCGGACTAGTGTCAATACCAGGAGTGCCGCAACGACCGGGGCCAGGGGCTTAAGGGCTCCCACAAGTTCCACCGGCGCGAGAACCAACCGGTATTTCCAGCCGAACCGAACGCGTCTTATGGCTGGGGTGGCGCGCATTCCGGCAGCGAGGTATGCCGGGATGTCGCTCGCACGGACTGGGCCGTAGCGAACGGAAAAGCCGGTGGCCCGTTTCACTTCGTGCGCCGCGACTCCGGTTGCGCCAAGCTGCGGGACGATGACGTTCCGGTGTTTGACGACATCTGCCAAGTTCACGGACGCGATGCGGCGAACGAGTTCTTCGGTTCCGAAGGTTCCCCCGCCGGCAGGGACGTGGACGCCTTTTGTGTCGAGCACCAGCAGCCAAACGTTCAATCCGGTCAAGTGGCTTCGCACCAGATCGACGGCAAGCTTGTAATTGGCGGTCACCAAGACTGGAGAGTCGGCGTTAGAACTTCCGACTCGGTAAAACCCCGGCTTTACCGAATAGTCCATCCGCCGGATGCTCCACCTGAGTAGGCGGCCGCCGATTGTGTCGCGCCAAGTCGTCTCGGTGCCCATCGGCCGTACCACCGACGTGGTGCTTGTCTGAATGTCGCCGGGCGCCACTGCGGACTTTCCAACTCCCGCGCTCCGACCCGACATGAGCCTTTTCGATCGTCAATCTCCGCGTGGATAGATGGTGCCCCTCCATTTCGACCGAAGGGTGGAACGAGGATCTCCTGTTGGCGGCCTTATGCACCGGCACTTCCAGCCGCAGATCGGATTTGCGATAGGCACACGCGCCGACCCGATGGTTTCACGCTTCGCTATCGATTGCGTCGAGCGGCTCCGAGCGGGAGTTTGCGATTACTTTATCGTTGACAGACGGCTCCCGCGCCCAATATAGTCGTACGAGACAGCTGTGGAGTTGAGATTCGACCATGACTGCTAAACCGCCATCCGCCCAGTTCGCGTTCCACATCGGGCGCAGGCTCTGCGAATAGCGTTGATCAGGAGAGATTCAGTGAACCGAAGAAATTTCTGCAGAATCGCCGCGGCAGCGGCTACGATGCCGGCGTTGCCCCGCGCTCAGCAATCCGGCGCGGCGAAGAGCTTCGACAAATACACCCAGGATTACGCTGCCTTTTGCGCAGCTCCGGAACATGAGCGGGTGTTTTATGCGCTGGATGGCGGCAGGATCGTTGGCGAGAAGCTGAACGAAGACGGCTGGAAAGCGACGGCCTGGGGTGAAGCCCCGAAGCTGCCGGTGCCGAACGGCTCCTGGGACGGAGTGCCAATGGACTCCCCAATTCCCGGGCTCGGCGGTGAAGGCCCCTACAAGCCCACGTGGGATTCACTGCTTCAATACGATGTCCCGGAGTGGTATCGTGACGCGAAATTCGGGATATGGGCGCACTGGAGCCCGCAGTGCGTCCCGGAGGCGGGTGACTGGTACGCAAGGAATATGTACCTGGAGAACTCCCCAGACTATAAGTATCATCTGGAGCATTACGGCCATCCTTCGAAGTTCGGATATAAGGACCTCTGCGCTCAGTGGACGCTGCTCAACTGGCACCCCGATGAACTGATTCAGCGCTACAAGAATGCGGGCGCCAGAATATTCTTCACTCTCGCCAACCATCATGATGGCTTCGACGCCTGGGATTCAAAACACCATCCCTGGAACGCCGTGAACAGCGGGCCTCATCGCGATGTAGTGGGAACCTGGGCCGCTGCTGCGCGCAGGCACGGGCTGCGCTTTGGTGTTACCGTTCATCAGGCGCGCAACTGGTGGTGGTTCCAGACGGCGCACGGCGCGGACAAGAGTGGTCCTCTGGCAGGCGTCCCTTACGACGGCAAGATGACTGCCACCGATGGAAAAGACGCCTGGTGGGCTGGCCTCGACCCGCAGTGCCTGTACGCCCCCAAGCACCCGGAGAATGCTCTGCCCGACGTCTCCTACGTCAAGGATTTCTATGACCGGACGCGCGACCTCATCGACCAACACGATCCCGATCTCCTCTACTTCGACAACTCGCTGTTCCCGTTGGGCTGGGGTGGAATGAACATCGCATCGTATTACTACAACCACAATCTGAAGACTCACGACGGCCGGATGGAGGCCGTCGCCAACATTAAGCAGGTCCCGGATCATCTGGCCAAAGCTGTCGTTGCCGACTATGAACGCGGTCTCACCGGCGGAATCATGCCGTATCCCTGGCAATCGGAAACCTGTCTCGGGCAATGGCACTATCGGCGCAGCCTGGTGGAAGAGCCCGGAGAGTACGGCGGATACATGGAACCCCGGGATATCCTGCACTGGATGATCGATACTGTGAGCAAGAACGGAACGTTCATTCTCAACGTCCCCGGCAAGCCCGACGGCACCATCGATCACAAGGAGATTGCCATCCTTGATCAGATCGCTGGCTGGATGCAGATCAACGGTGAAGCGATTTACGAGACACGGCCGTGGAAGGTGTATGGCGAAGGGCCGAACGCCGTCAAGAGCGGGTCGTTTCAGGGAAACAGCGTGCACAATCTGGGCCCGAAGGACATCCGGTTCACGCGCAACAAGGCCAACACCGTGATCTATGCGATCGTACTCGGCTGGCCCTCGGATGCGTTCGTCATAGAATCGTTGGGTTTGTCGGCAGCCACACAGCCCGCGAAGATCGCGAACGTGCGCCTGCTCGGTAGCGGCGAAAATTTGACGTGGGAGCAGACCGCCGCTGGCCTTCGTGTTCAATTGCCCTGGCAGGAGAGCCCCGCCATGGACTACGCGGCGGCACTGAAGCTGTTCCTTGCGTAACAGACACAGGCAACTCCGAAAGAGCAGAGTGATGACACGGCAACGGCGTTTCCGACTGACGGAAGCTCTCCTGCTGTTAGCTGTAGCCTCACCGAACGCGCCGCTTCGAGCGTCCGAGGCAGATTTCCGACTCTTGTACGACAAGCCCGCCGCAAAATGGACCGAGGCTCTACCTCTCGGCAACGGGCGCATCGGCGCGATGGTATTTGGCGGAACCGAAGATGAGCGCCTGCAGATCAACGAAGGCACGCTCTGGGGCGGAGCGCCGCATGACTACGCGAATCCGAAAGCATACACGCACCTCGAGGAGATACGACGGCTGATCTTCGCCGGCAAGGTAGGCGAGGCTGAAGAGCTATCGGAGGCTCTGATGGGCGATCCGAAGCTGCTCATGCCGTATCAGCCGTTTTGCGACCTCCGCTTGCACTTTCCAGACCATGGTGTGGTGACGGAATACCATCGCGAACTTCGCCTGGATGATGCGATGGCCGACACAACCTACAAAGCAGGCTCAACAGAGTTGCGGCGTGAAGTGTTCGTATCATATCCAGACCAGGTTCTTGTAGTTCGAGTCGCGTCCAGTCAACCAGGCCAGTTGGCGTTCACCGTGGGAATGGATTCTCCCCAGCCGGGAACCGACGTCGCGACGACCGGAAACGATACGCTGCAACTCACTGGTCAAATCCAGCCGCGGCAGAATTCGGTCCGGTCCTGGACCGGCTCCTGGGATAAGCCGGGGATGCGCTTCGCAGCGGTACTCAAGGTGTTGACCGAGGGCGGCTCAGTTCGCAGCGTCAGTGGGCATCTGGAAATCTCGGGTGCAATCGCAGCTACGATCGTGTTCAGTAATGCAACCAGTTTTAGGAATTACCGCGATATCGGCGGCGATGCTCTGGACGCCGCCCAGGGCTACGTCCGGCAGGCATCCGAGAAATCGTACGACCAGTTGCGGCGAAGGCATGTCGACGATTTTCAGCGACTGTTTTCGCGGGTACAGTTGCGCCTCGGGCGGGACCAGTCCACCGAGACGACGGACCGCCGCATCAGGAGTTTTGCCGAGAATGACGATCCCGGCCTGCTCGCGCTCTACTTTGCGTTCGGCCGGTATTTGTTGATCTCGTCGTCGCGGCCCGGAGGCCAGCCTGCGAACCTGCAGGGAATCTGGAATCAGGATCTGGCTCCTGCGTGGGGCAGCAAGTGGACGACGAACATCAACCTGGAGATGAATTACTGGCAGGCTGATACCGGGGATCTCTGGGAGACCGAAGAGCCACTGTGGAGTCTGATCCGCGATCTGCGTGTTACTGGCTCGGAGACCGCCCGCGTGGAATACCACAGCGGGGGATGGGTTCTGCACCACAACACGGATCTCTGGCGCGCTACCGCGCCGGTGGATGGTCCCTGGGGAATCTGGCCAGTGGGTGAGGTGTGGCTTGCGAACCAGATGTGGGATCACTACGAATTCAGTGGCGATGCGGAGTTCCTCCGGCGGCAGGCATACCCCGCAATGAAGGAAGCTGCTGAGTTCGCACTCGGGTTTCTGGTGGAAGCACCGCCCGGAACACCCTTCGCAGGCCGACTGGTCACCAATCCGTCGACGTCGCCAGAAAACCGATACATTCTGAACGGTAAGCCTGAGAATCTGACATACGCGCCGGCCATGGACATCGAGCTCATTGGAGAGCTCTTTGACAACTGCCGGCGTGCTGCCGAGATCCTCGGAATAGACGCAGAGCTCCGGTCCGAATTGGACCGGGTACGGAAGCGTCTACCGCCCCTGCAGATTGGCAAACGTGGACAACTTCAGGAGTGGATTGAGGACTATCCCGAAGCCGAGCCAACGCACAGGCATGTCTCTCATCTGTACTCGCTTTATCCGGGTCACGACATCAGTCTCAGTACGACTCCCGAACTTGCCGCTGCCGCGAAGAGGACCCTCGAGTTGCGTGGCAACGGCGGAACCGGGTGGTCGGAGGTTTGGCGGACCGCGCTTTGGGCGCGGCTTCGAAACCCGGACCATGCGTATGCCAACCTGAAACTGCTGCTCACGAAGAACACTCTGCCGAATATGTTCGATCTCTGTCCTCCTTTCCAGATCGATGGCAACCTCGGCGGTCCAGCGGCGATTACTGAGATGCTGGTACAGAGTACTGACAAGGAAATCAGTGTTCTGCCGGCCCTGCCGCGTCATTGGTCTAGTGGGAGTCTTACGGGGGTGCGGGTACGTGGCGGTGGCAGGGTTGACCTCGGGTGGACTCAGAGCCATCTCGCCGAGCTCAGCCTGAGCGCCGATCGGGCAATGAGATACCTCGTACTCTACGGCGATCAGTCAGCCGACGTTGAACTTCATCCAGGCAAGGCCGTTGTTTTGGACGGCAACCTTCATCGAGTTGGCAAATGACCGATTAGAACCGCGTGACACTACCGTGCCTGAGATCCGAACTCATTCATGAGCTCGGTCACTGAACCGGTTGGCTTGCCGGGTTCGGCGCGGCCCGCCGGTCACGGAGAAATCAAATGACTTTTCCGGTGCGACGAAAGGAACTCGGATGGATGGTTATGATCGCCGCCGTCCTCGGCTCTCGGATGATCTCTGCGCAAAGCATAGGAGATGATTCCAAAACCCACCGGACAGCGCCAAGCCGCGTGTCTGGTGGCACTGCATGAACGGCAACATCACCAAGGACGGCATCAGCTCGATCTTGAGCGGATGCATCGTGTCGCTTGGGGGGCTCGCAGGTTTTCGACGCTTCGTTGTCTGCGCCCAAAGTGGTCGACAACCGTCTCGCTTACATGACTCCGGAGTGGAAGGACGCTTTCAAATACGCCACTGCCCTTGCTGACCAGTTGGGTTTGGAAGAGGCGATCGTCGGGGGCCAATGGAACGTGGCCTTCCAGCCTGGTCGTGGAGCCCCAGCCGCCGTCACCTTCAACAAGCTGATCTCCTGGCCTGATAGCTCAGACCAAGGTGTAAAGTACTTTTCTGGCTACGCCACCTACACCAAGACCCTTCAGTCCTCGCCGAGTTGGTTTGGCAAAGGAGCCTCGCTCTGGATCGATCTGGGCGATGTGAAGAACTTGGCCGTGGTGACCGTCAACGGCAAGGAGGTTGGCACGGTGTGGCACGCTCTTTGTCGTGTTGATGCAACAACTGCGCTGAAGGTCGGAGACAACCAGGTCTCCGTAAAGGTGATCAATTCGTGGGTCAATCGCAAATCGGCGATTTGCAGCCGAGCGCAACAACCAGGTACTTGTTCAGCACATGGAAGGTCTACAGGGCCGAATCGCCGGTTCTTCCATCTGGCCTGCTAGGCCCCGTAGTCGTCGTGAAGGAGACCAGGAAATGACGGATTGGGTCCACGGCGGCCGACCATATTACCCCGAATCGCCGGCTCTCTCGGTTTGTGCGCATCGTGTCTAAGAAAGGCTCATGGCCGCGCGTAAAGCCGCGCGCCGCGCGTAAAAGGAGGCCTGGTCGGCCCGCACCGCGATATCGGCTGAACTGTAGCGATCTGCGGAACGAAAACTGATCTTCTGCTCCGGTGTCGCGCTGCCAATGTCGAACATCCAAAGCCATCGCCGAAATGCCTGGTGCTCCTTTTCGGCCGGAAATATCCTGGCGTTCCACAGCGTGCGCTCCGCGTCGGATGTCTCGTCGTCCCAGATGTCAATGACCGACACTCCGGCCGCCCGCAGCCATTCTGCGAGCGGTCTGCCGCAGAAAGTCGCGCCTTCCGCCATGGAGCGCTTAAACGTGTCGTCCACGCCGCAGCACCGAATGAAACACACCTTGCCACCCTTTCGATCCAGGCCCGAGGAAACGTCGAGGCAGGCTCCTTCAGGCAATTCGAGAGGCTCAAGAACATCGACGCCGGCCACGACGTTTCGGCGACGTACGCCGAGCGGCGCCAGCAGTCGGCAACCCTCCACCCAGACTTCATCTCCTGCAATACTGCCGTTTCCCTGAATCTGATTGTCGATAGAGAGAATTGTGCTGGGGGGCGGTGCGCCGAGATCCTGGGTGACCAACTCAAGGCCGCTCGAAATCAACTGGCTGGTGGATCCGAAATGCAGGAAGCTGCATCCATCGAGCAACTGGAGGTTCAAGGGGATTGGGTGCAGGCCGGCGAACAGGCTCGCCAGCAGCGCTTCGTCGAGGGCCGATCCGCTGGACCGTGCTGTCCTCAAGTACTGGGCAAACGTGGTCTCCGTTCCCAAAGCGCAGCAGACCTCGCGATAAAGGTCGATGCCGTGAGACAAAATCACTTCGCGCGCCGGCGGTCTCTGCAACGCTTGCAGGAACCTGGCCGCCGCGCCGGCATCGAAACTCATCACGCCGATATCGAGCACGGCACGCCCGTCGCGGCCGATGGCGCCAGCCTCGCGCTGCGCGCGCACGTCCGGTTTCTGTAGATACGAGCGAACGGAACCGTCGTCGTTCGGGCAAAGCACGCCGTGACGCGCAGCCTCCTCCGGCGATGCCGGTGCGCCGAGCGCGGTTATACCCAATGTCGTAAACTGAACCGCCGCTGAATCGAAACGGAGGAGGGCGTCTCCGGAAGCGACCACCACCTGGCCTGCGCCCGACGCGCCTGCGGGGAGGCGGAGAAAGGCCGGCACCAGCCTGTCAAACAACGTCGAACCCAGGACGGAACGAGAGTCGCCGGGAAGCGGAATGAAGATCTTCCCGCAGGGCGAGTACGCGGGCAGGCGGCGGGAGTCGCCTCCGGCGTGAACGATCAGAATGCGCAGGTGCCTCAGGGTTGCTTCCGCGGAACGGCGGTCGCCCGCATCAGCGCCCGGTTGCGACTCGCGGCGCAGCACCTCCACCAGGCACTGCAGCGTGCTGCCGCCGCTGCCGACGCGGCGGCCTTGGTGATCGGGGATCACCAACACGTCCCTCACCTGTGCCAGTTGTCCCCGCTCGCGGCGAAGGCGAATCTGCATCTCGTACGCCTCTGCCTGGGGAGCATTCGCGGCGGTAACGATCAGGTAATCCCAAGGGCCGGTTCTGTTACGCATCGAAGAGCGAGCCGAGGAACGTTTCAGTTAACGGTAATCTCTGGCGCCCGAGGGCGTCAACCAGCGCCACCGTCAGCGCCCCCAGTGGCGCGCCGTCAAGCGCTCCTGCGCGTCGATTCGCGTGGCACCACGGATGGCTGAAGCATGATGCTTTTGGGCTGCGGCGGGACCTTGGCCTCGATCAGGGCCAGGACCAGTCTCCCCGCGCGCTCGCCGATGGCCCGGCTCTGCTGGTCCACGCTCGAAAGCGGCACACGCAAGGACTTGTCAAAATGAAGATTGCCGCAGCCAATCACGGCGACATCTTCGGGAACCCGCAATCCGGCCTCGAGAATGGCGTCGATCACTCCGATGGCGATCGGGTCGTTGTAGCAGAACACCCCGTCGGGCCGCGGATCGAGAGCCAGCAATTTCTTCATCGCTTCGTTGCCGCTGATCCAGCTATCCACGTCGGTCGAGCGTCCCGCCAGAACATAACCTTGGAACTGGCTCAGATCGTTTTGCGCGACAGCTTGGTTATAGCCCTCCAGGCGCCCGATCGCGGTGCTGGTAGCGGCACCGCGAATATGGGCGATCCTGCGGCATCCGACCGATATCAGGTGTTCGGTTGCCAAGCGGCCGACCGCGATGTCGTCAACGCCGACGAAATTCGCCGGCATCCCCAGGAAGCCGCGGTCGATGAGCACGTAGGGAACCTTCTGCTCTTCAATGCGCCGGAAGCTCTCTACCGTCCACTGCGTGGAGGCAATTATCAGGGCATCCAGCCGGCGGCTGAGCAGCCGCTTGATCTCTTGGCGCTCCAGGTCGGGATTTCCTTCAGAGGACGAGATCAACAGGCTGTAGCTTTTTCGGCGCAGCACGTCGGAGAGCCCGGTCGCCACCTCTGCGAAGAATGGGTGCATCAGGTCCGGCACAATCAGCCCGGCCGAGTAGGTCCGGCCCGTGACCAGCGCACGAGCCGCCATATTCGGCTGGTAGTTCAGCTCCTTGATGCGTTTGAGCACGCGCTGCCGCGTCTCCTCTCCGATGTCAGTGTGGTTGCGAATGACCTTGGAGACCGTTACCACGGACACCCCGAGTTCCCGGGCGATGTCCTTCATCGTTACCGCCATTGTCTTACTATTATGTACCCGAGCGCGAGCGACGAAACGTTGCGGCCTGCCCCAGCCGGGCGGCCAGACGACAAAGGGACAATCCGTCGCGAGAGCGCCGGCTACGCGAAATCTGCCGAGGCTTCCGCCTGCAACGCCGCATTGAACCGGTGCCGACGGGCTGAAACGTTAAAGGCAACGGCGGCTAGGCGCCGGTCGGTCGTTTCCTCACCCTCCCGCTGGGGTGCAATCGCGCGCAACGGAGCTCATCGCGCCAACCCTCCGGCGGCCTCTGGGGGGAGACTCCCGGCTCGGTGCGCTGGCCAGGAACATCATCGCTGGGAGCGGCGGTCCGCACCTGTCGTAAAGCTATATCGTACTATTTATCACTAATTTACGGCTGTTAAAGCGCCCGAACCGGCGAGAACTCGGATCGGCCGTGCGCGGCCGGTCGGGGGCGCGGAGAGTCTCAACGTCTGAGACCGCCGGTCGCTGTCCTCGGTTATAGATTACTCCTGCCAGACGAAAGTAAGCTGGTGAGCGAGCGGAAGGATTGACAGGAGCGGCTGCTTGAGCTAGAATTATTATCGATTACTTTAACGTTAATTGGCGACGCATCGGGAATCGGTCGCGCGCCATCAGCTTCAGAATCGTTGGCAGCGCTGCCACTACAGAGTAATCATCTGTCATGAAAGAGAACTCCGAAGTACGAATCGACCGCAAGACCGGCCACGATGATCTGATCGTTATCGCGGGCGCTGGGGGCTTCATCGCGGGAGCGCTCGCACGGTACTTTTGCGATTTGGGCTACACGCGGATCCGTGCCATCGACCGCAAGCCTCTGCCGGAATGGTATCAGAGGGTGCCCGGGGTGGAATGCCTCACGATGGATCTGAGCGAGAAAGAAAACGCCATCCGGGCCGCTGAAGGCGCTGTAGAGGTCTACAACCTGGCCGCTGACATGGGCGGCATGGGCTTCATCGAGCGCTTTCGCGTCGAGTGCCTGCGCAGCATTCTGATCAACACGCACCTGATTGAGGCGGCCTGGCGCGCCGGCGCCCAGCGCTATTTCTTTTCCTCGTCAGCCTGTGCCTACAATACGGACCTCCAGCAGGATCCGAATGTCCGCGCGCTGAAAGAGTCCGACGCATATCCGGCCATGGCGGAAAGAGGTTACGGCTGGGAGAAGCTGATGGCGGAAATGTTCTGCCAGGAATACTGGGCGGAACGTGGCTTGGAAACCCACTTCGCCCGCTTCCACAATATCTACGGTCCCCACGGCACCTGGTTCGGCGGCCGTGAGAAGGCGCCCGCCGCACTCAGCCGTAAGGTGATCGAAGCCCTTGACACCGGCGCAACCACCATCGAGATTTGGGGCGACGGTTCGCAAACCCGCAGTTTCTGCTTCATCGACGACTGCGTGCTCGGCATCGACCAGATTATGCACTGCGATCGCCTGATTGCGACGCCTATCAACCTCGGTTCGAGTGAGCTGATCTCGATCAACGATCTGGTGACCATGGTCGAAGAAATCGCCGGTGTGAAACTCCAGCGCACTTACGACTTGAATGCCCCCAAAGGGGTCGCCGGACGGAACAGCGACAACACGTTCATCAAAAGCGTGCTCGATTGGGAGCCGCACACGCCGCTCCGCGCCGGCATGGAAAAGACCTACGCTTGGATCGCGCAACAATTCGCGGACCGCAAGGCGGGAAAGCGCGTGGTCAGAGACTAACCGTGGAACCTCCCACAACCTTTGCGACGCCTTCGCCTGTGCCGTGCCCGGAGGGTCGGGATAGCGGAAGCCAGAGCAACGATGTCGCGTTCCTCGCCAGCACAATCCCTAACCGGATGGCGTTGGCTGGCGGATGGATTGACCAGCCGTTTGTGTCCAAGCACAATCCGGACCCTCCCGGATCGATGGTAGTGGTGGCGCTGGAGCCGGTTCACTGGTTCATGGATCGCTGTGGGATGGCCAGCAGCACGCGCCGGATAGCCACCGCCTTGTGGAGTGGCGTACTTCCCGACCGGCCCCGAGCGGAACTCGTCCGCGAACTGTACTGGGCGGAGAATGAAGGGAAGGCTGAACCTTCCGGCTCGCAGGACATGGTTGGGCTGCTCTATCCCGGCGTGAGTCGCCTCGATTACGACGCCGCGGTCGAAGGAGGAAGGTTTCCAGCGCATGTCGAATCCAACTGTGACCCGCAGATCGCACATTGGGTAGAGGAGGTCTTCTCTCTCGTCCCCATCAACCAGCGTCCCGCCGGCTACAGTCCCCTGGACATCAGAAACCTCGATCCTAACTGGATCGCACAGTTAGGCCGCACCGGTAAGGAATGTTTTGACGCCATCCTCGATACCGATATCCGCCGCCTCGGCGCCGCCATGAACCATTGCATGCGATGTTGGGAAGTCATTCTGCCTCACACCCTGAAGCATCCGGTGATTAACATCGACCTGAAAGCGATTCTCTCCTGGTTTCAATCCCGTTACCCCGGCGCCATGTATTCCGGGTGCGGCGGCGGATACATGATCGTCGTTTCCGAAAAGCCGGTGCCGGGTTCGTTGCGTGCACGAGTCAGGCTGGGGTAACCTTCCGTTCGACGTAGAGAGGTCCTGCCGCCTATGCTGAGAACGGGGATTCTGAACCCGGCGATCAACTCCCTCATCAGCCGGGTCCGCCACACCAACGCGCCATATCTGTCCAACAAACTGAACAGCGTGGAGTGAACTGTGCCTATCGTAAATATCGAATTGAATGAGAACATGGAGTTTGCGTGCATTCTGTGAAATCCTCCATCCCTCGCTCAGCGCGCTTTACCTGTTGGCCGCCGTCGTGTCAGCGGCCTTTTGCGCCTGTTGTGGCATGCAAGGGGAGGTAACAACATGCCCGAACCGAATAGAGGCAGAACTCAAAATTTGGGTGCGCCAAAGCCTGATTCCCATTTAGGAACGTTCGCTACGAAGCCTAAAACCGGCATCCCCTGCGGTCATCCTGAACTACAAGAATTGCTGCCCGCGCTCTTTGCCGGCAGTCTCGCCAAGACCGGCCGTCAAGTCGAGCGGCGTCGATTGGAACGGCATGTTCGCACGTGCGCGGCGTGCCGCGCCATCTGCGTTGAGCACGCTCATCGGACGGTCACTCTTCTCATCTTGAAGGAAGCCGCTCAACAGTTCGGTATCACCGTGCCGGAGCTGCAGCGAAGACTGGAGAGATCGGCTGCGCGGATGGCGCGAACGCCAATGCCGGCCGCGTCGTGCCGCGCATTACCTTCGCCACTCGTCCAGGAGAACGACCTGATAGGCGTAGCTGCGCGCCAAGCGGTCTGGCGAGTGGACGTAGATCCGTTGGATTGCGCCGGCCGAAGCGAGGTCGCGCAACCGTTCCAGGGCCGGGCGAACAAGGGTTGCGCTGCTGTAGCCGTCGTCGACAAACTCTCGATCCGGTGGAATGCCTTTACCTCGGCGTTTAAGAAACTGGTTGGCTGAGTGTCGCACCCTTTCTAACCGAACCTCAGCCAGCCCTTCTCATCCCACCTGTTAGGGGCCCGAGCACACGCGCCACTTCCATGAGAAGGCCGCCCCGTGTCAAGAGCCGAGTTGATCGTCGCGACCGAGACTCTCGAATGGCAGAGTAGGAGAGAAGGCGACGCGAGTTGACCTGCCCACCGAAAACCACTTGCCGTAACAGCGCACGAACCAGACGTCTTCGTCGGCGCGATTGCTTCCAGGCAGCACCTCCAGACAAGCGCCACGGGGCAGCGCAAGCAGCTCATCCACGTCGAGGCCCACCAGAACATTCCCGCCGGGCAACTCGACGTCCGCCTCGATTCGGCAGGCTTCGAGCCAGGACTCGCGGCCGCGGATGCGCGCCGGCGGCGCGATGCGACAATTGACCGCAAGCACGGTTGGCGAGGGGGGTGCGCCCCGGTCCTCGGCGACCAGAGTCAGGCCGCTTTCAACCAACTGGCGGATCGAGCCGAAGTGCAGGAACCGGCAGGACGGGACGATCTGCACGTGCAGCGGAACACGATTCAGTGCCGGGAAGAGGCGGCCGAGGGCTTCGTTCGCCCAGCGCGAGCCGCTGGAACTCGCGCTGCTTACGTATTGATCGGGCGTGGCGGCGCTTCCCAGAGCGCAGCAGATTTCGCAGTACAGATCGATTCCATCGTCGAGCATGCGCTGGCGCGCTTCCGCCGAAAAGTTGAGACCGCCGCCGGAAGTCTCTTCTACACCGAACGCGTCGAAAAGGGCCTCCACCGCGCCGGCGTCCAGGCTCATGACGGCTACGTCGAGCGCAGTCTGGCCCGCCCGGTTGATCGCGCCCATCCGTTGCTGCTCCTCAATGGACGGCTTTTGCAGATAGACGGACACTGCGTCGCCCTCTCCGATGCAAAACACTCCGTGCCGGCTGGCCTCTTCCGGTGTTGCATAGCAGCCGAGGGCGATGAGGCCGGGCTCGGAGAAACGGACTTGGCTGGCATCGAAGCGGATCAGCGCATCGCCGGCCGCCACGAGCACCTGCCCGCATCCGGCGGGGCCGGGCGGAAGAGCCAGGAAGTCGAGCACCAGGCGATCGAACAAGGTCACCGGCAGGGGTGCGCCGGAATCGGTGGGCAGAGGAACGAAGATCTCGCCGCACGGAGCGTAGACGGGAAGACGGCGGGAGTCGCCGCCGGCATGCACGATCAGGATGCGAAGCCGGCGCAGGATGGCGGCAACCGCCTCGCCCGGCCCGTGCCGGCGGCGCTCGATCTCGATGATACGGACCAGACACAAGAGTGTGCTGCCCCCGCTGCCGATGCGCCGACCCTCGAGATCGGGCACCACCAGGACTTCGCGCACCTGCGGCAGCAGTCCGCATTGCCGGCGCAACTCCAACTGGAGCTCATAGGCGCCGGCCTGTGCGCCGTTCGACGCCGTCAGAACCAAGTAATCCCAAGCGACTGAAGGCATGTTCATTGGCGGATACGAAATGCGCCCCTGCAACCGGTAGCGCCGCGAGGCGCGGGGCGGGCGATGCCATGGCTCGCGGGGGGCCCCATCCCGCTACGCCGATTCCAGAATGATGTTGGCGTACTGCACGGTGTCGCCCGTGCGAATCAGCCCGATCGCCAGCGGAACGCGCTTCTTGAACTCGACGTGGGGCTCGTAAACCAGCGGAACTCCGGCCAGCACCTGTTCGAAACGGCTCCGCGTGGCCGCGTCGTTCTGCGCCCGGAATTCCTCCGCCATGAAGGCTCTTCCCACCGCGAAATTCGCGCGGATCGCGGCAAGCACATCGAGAACCCGCGGCTTGTCGTCGACGAGCGAGATGTCCACCGTTTCGATCTGGGGCCAGAAAGGGAATCCACGGTCCGCGATGACCAGCATGTTGGTGTGACGGACGCGGCTGAGCAACGAGTTGATGGCTGGGTTAAGGATGCCGGTTTTGAGCATGACCTGAATTCCTCCGCGATTCGGTTCTGATTCGCACCCGGAGGGCGCCGGGGACGTCGTCCTCCGCGATCATCATCAGGTAGCCGCCGCCGCAGCCGGAATACATGGCGCCGGGATAGCGGGCCTGGAAGTTAGCCAGGAGGGCTTTGAGGTCGATGTGTATCGTGAGGGGCAAACGGTGTGCGGGAGGATAGCCTCCCAGCACTCCATGCAGGAGTTCATGGAAGCCCCGAGGGCGGCGGCATCTTGGCGGAGGATGGCGTCGTAGCAATCCCTGCCGGTCTCGTCAAGGCGGCGGATCCACTCCGGAGCCAGGTTCTTCACAGCCAGCGGATTGTATACCTCGGGCCGCTGATTCACCGGCACGAACTGAAGCACCCGCTCGAGCCAACGCGCAATGGCGGGATCGCAGTTGGACTCGATGTACGCCGGGAACAAGCCGCCCTCGAAGGCCGCATCGTAATCGAGGCGGCTCACCCCCGGGTAGATAAGACCGATCATGTCGTGGGACCCGGAGGGCTCGGCTTTGCCGTCGTTCTCGGCGCGGTAGAGCTCGCGGACAAGCTCCTCGCGCGGACGGTTCGGCAGCACCCCGCTCCGCAGTTGCAGCGCCACGCGGCGCGTGCCGCTTGCCATTCCGGCGCGCTCCATGAACCAGCGATCCGGCTCGAGACCGACCACCACCATGGAACCTTGCGGCGACGGATTCCGGCTTGAAACGAAAGGCTGGTCAATCGAGCCGCCCGCCAGAGCCACCCGGTGAGGGATACTCCCAATGAGTAATTCGAGGCCGGCCTGCGCCGGCGCGACGATGGAGGATTCGGCGTGCATTTTAGTCCGTAACCACGCGCCGACCGGCCTTGCGATCCGCGAACTGTGTGGCGATCCAGGCATAGGTGTGCTCCATGCCCGTGCGCAGGAGGGTCCCGGGCTCCCAATGAAGGACTTGCTGGATGCAAGTGCTGTCGCTGTTGCGGCCGGCGACGCCTTTCGGCGCGGCAGGATCGTAGGCGCGCGCGAGGTGCACGCCGGCGATCTCCTCGACCATGCTGACCAGGTCGCCGATCGAGATCAGTTCGCTCGACCCCAGGTTGATCGGGGTGGCGATGAGGTCTTTCGAGTGCATAATCCGGTCAATGCCTTCGACGCAGTCGTCAATGTAACAGAAGCTCCGGGTTTGCGTGCCGTCGCCCCAGATCTCGATCGAGTGCCGGCCCGAGTCGAGGGCCTCGAGCGCCTTGCGGCAGATGGCGGCGGGGGCCTTCTCCCGGCCGCCGAACCAGGTGCCGTGCGGCCCGTAAATGTTGTGGAAGCGGGCGATGTGCGTCTCCAGGCCGCGCTCCGCCCAGTACTCCTGGCAGAACATTTCCGAGAGCAGCTTCTCCCAGCCGTAGCCGCGTTCCGCCATGGCCGGGTAGGCGTCGGACTCCTTCAGCGCGCGGACGTGGGGGTCCCTCTGCAGGTCGGTGTTATATGCGCACGCCGACGAGGAAAAGAAATAGCGCTGTGCGCCGGCCCTCCAGGCGGCCTCGATCAAGTGCGTGTTGATCAGGATGCTGCGCAGACACTGCACCCGGAAACGCTCAATGAAACCCATGCCGCCCATATCTGCTGCGAGATTGTAGACCTCGACCGCGCCCTCGACGGCGCGGACGGCGTTCTGCTTCTCGCTCAGATCCATGGAAAGGCATTCCACGCCCGGGACACGCTGGTACCACTCGGGCAAAGGCTTGCGGTCGACGGCCCGGATGCGCGCGTAGCCGAGATCCTGTAAATAGCGAGTCAGCGCACCGGCGATGAACCCGCCGGCGCCGGTGATGACGATCAGGTCATCGGACCCAAGTCGACGGTCAATGCAGGAATCGCTTCGGATGTTCATAGTTATCGATTAAGTAAACGTACACAATATTAACCTCGCGGCACATCGTGTGTCAATGGAGCGGTCTCAACGCGGCCAGTTGTTTTCCGAGTATCCGGTGCGCTCTACCAGAAGTACGTCTTAACGATACTCGGAGGCCCGGGCGTATCGTCGACGATCTTCGTGTGCAACAGTACTTGCAGGTTCTTTTTCGGCCAGTCGCTTGGCGCGTTCACGGCCAAACCGGCCATAAGCTGTGGAGATGTGAGGAACTCCCCCGCTGCGCGGCTGCCATACTGGGTGATTCCAGCCGCCACGATCAGAAGCTCGCCAGTGTTGGAGTCGAAGACGCGTGAAACGATCGCGTAATCCTCGGGTGTGCGTCCGTCCGGCATAATGTTCGGTAGCGTGTACAGTCGGTTGTCCGACCGGTCGCGAATCGTCGGGTGTTTGTCGAAGACGAACCGCAGATAGTTCGTCGTCTGCAGCGTCCAGGCGTTGCCGAAGGCGCCGATCAAAATTGAGGGCTGGTATCTCAGGTCGCCGAAAGTGAGATCGGTACCGTACCGCAGCTGGTAAAGCTTTCCCTTTCGAGCGAACAGCGAAGTGAGCGCGACGCAGGCGTACGCGTCGCCGATAGTCATGTACTGGTTGCGAACGGGTACGAGACCGCGCGGGGAATCGGTTAGGTCGGGAGACCGAAAAACTGGCGTGGTGGCGTTGTAGACCAGGATCGGCTTCGGGCTGGTCAATGCCGGTGCCCAGAACTGGTCCAGCGCGGAAGGCGCGAAGGAGGGAGTGGTGCGGAGACCGCGTACTACCATGGCGCCCGCAGCAATCACGAAGGCTGCGACAAGCACCCATCTCCATCGGGACTTCCGCAAACCAGGCTTTGGCGATCCCGGCGTCGTGAGTTGGCCAGCCTTCCGTTGGAAGACTGCCTTGTAGGAGCCCGGCGGGATGTCGATCCGAACGGAGCTATCGGCCCGGTCCTGGTAGTATTGCGCCAGCCGCTTCCGCAACTCGGCCGCCCGCGCTCGAACCACGGGGTCCTCGCCAGGCTCGTAATCAGGGCTGCGGCCGAATACCTCTGTCCCGATGACCCGCTCACGGAGCAAATCGTTTTCTCCGGCGAGCGTATGCTCGACTATGTACTTCAGCAAGCTCTGGCACTGGCGCGTGTTCCGAAACGGCACGCTCAGAAGGACGTCGTCCAATGCTTCACGGACCCGGACAGCGTCGGCGTGCGATATCGCTTCGGAACTCGTGTGCGGAACCATCGCTAGACTACCCTCCACCGAAGCCTATCCAGTACTGTACTCCCCATGTAATCCGTTTGCAAACCATCGTGACCAGGGCCTTGGGGATCACAGGCGCGGAAACGGCTCCCCTTAAAGAGTACGGTACAGTATCCGTTACAGTAAAGGACCTTACGCGCACATTCGTAAAGAAGTATCTTCGCCTGGGTCAGAGGCGGTGCGTGTCTCGCCTTAATGCCTTCTCAAGAAAGGGGTCTTCCATGTTGCGCAAGTACTCTCCGCGAGGCGGCCTGGCCTTCGGATTCGGCCTGGTAGCCGTTCTCGCGTTCCTAAACCCGTCCGCCTACGCCCAGACGCAGGCGATCAGCGCGTCTCTGAGCGGAGTCGTCCAGGATAGTTCCCAGGCGGCCGTCGCCGGAGCCAAAGTCGTCCTGGCGAGCCCGGAAAAGGGCGTCACGCGAACAGTTTCAACCGGTACGGATGGGCGATACTCATTCGCTATGTTGCCTCCGGCAACCTACACGCTGACCGTCGAAGCCAGCGGGTTTTCCTCGTATAAACAGTCAGGAATTGCCTTGGCTGCGGGCCAAGACGCCAGCCAGCAAGTCACCTTGCAAGTGGGAAAGGTACAGACCGAAGTTACGGTCACCGGTGAGGGGCCCATCCTCGCCGCCGATAACGCTAACGTTTCCTCGGACCTGAACAGCCAGCAGATCGACCAGCTTCCGGTGGATTTCCGCAGCGCTTTTGGTCTGGTGATGATGAATTCCTCGGTAAATAACGCCCAGCAATTCCAGGTGGTCAATGGAGGCGGACAGCAGGGGACCGCCGATCAGGATATATCCTTCCTCAACTTCGGTGGCGGCTACTTTGGAACCAGCGCATACTTGCTTGACGGCCACTGGGACACTGCTGCGGACTGGGGCGGGGTCATCTATGTGCCTTCCATGGAGTCGGTGCAAGAGGCTAAGATCCAGACCAATTCCTTCACCGCGCAATATGGCTGGAGCACCGGTAACGTGTACAACGTGATCACCAAGTCCGGCTCCAGCAGCTTCCACGGGGACGCGTTCGAGTTCCTGCGCAACTCCGACCTCGATTCCAATTTCTTCTTCAATAACGCCGAGGGCATCCCAAGGACGCCGTTCCGGCGCAACCAGTTTGGTATTGCCGGCGGCGGGCCGCTGTACATCCCCGGCATCTACAAGCAGCGCAACAAGACGTTCTTCTTCGCGTATTACGAAGGACTGCGCCTGGGTACTCCGGGTCCCCTCACCACCACCGTGCCGACAACGGCCGAGAAAAGTGGAGATTTCTCCGCCATCTCTCAGGTCTTGTACAACCCGTTCACCACGACGGCGACCGCCGGCGGATTCTCGCGTACGCCGTTCCCGGGCAATCTGATCCCGTCAAGCCTGTTCAGCGGCGTTGGGGTCAAGCTGCTCACGTACTATCCCGCTGCGACGAACAGCGGGCTGACCAACAACTTCTCGGCATCGGCCAGTGCCGCGGCGACCTCCGACGAATATGGCATCCGGCTCGACCACAACGTCACCGACAACCTGCGAATCTTCGTCCGCTGGTCGAATAAGGACGAGTCCAAGGTGGAAGAGGCGGATTATTACGGCAACGATCCCGGCGGACCGGGATCGATGAACCCCAACAACCGCCTGGATGGCGCCGGCGGTGCCACATGGGTGATCAACCCGACGACGGTTTTCAGCGTCAACGCCGGCTATTGTCACTGGTTTGAAGGCAATATAATGGAGGGCTACCCGTTTGACATGACCTCACTCGGGCTGCCCGCCTTCATCAACCAGACCTCGGACCAGTTCCCGGTTGTGTCGGTGAGCGGCTATGCCCCGCTGGGTCCCGAGAACGGCGCGGGCCAAGGCGGCTTCCCCCGCAACGATTTGACCTGGTCGGCCGATCTCAACAAGGTCCACGGTTCCCACTCCTTCTCGATGGGCTTCATGGAAGTAGTGAGCCAGACTGGCGGCGGACGTATTTATCCCACCACGTTCGACTTTGGCCCCGTCTCGACGGCCGGACCGAATCCCGAGACCGCGACTGACGGCAACTCGATCGCCTCGATGCTGCTCGGAGTCGGCACGGGCGGCTCGACCGGCGTCACCGCGTTGCAGTTCATCTCGAAGCATTACTACGGAATCCACTTCCAGGACGACTGGAAGGTCACCCGCAAGCTAACGCTGAATCTGGGTATGCGCTGGGAATACCAAACCGCCCCCGTGGATCGCTTCAATCAACAGAACTACTTCGACCTGAACGCCACCAATCCGATCAGTTCGGCGCTCGGCTCGACGGTTAAAGGCGAGGTGGTCTACAATGGCACCGGCGGCGCCGGACGCGGACTCTACGTTCCGACCAAGAATGACTGGGCTCCGCGGCTCGGCCTCGCCTATCAGGCTACGGACAAGATGGTTGTCAGGGCCGGATTCGGCCTCTACTACGTTCCTTCCTATTTTGGAGGGGGTAACGACCTGGGCTACGGGCAAAGCACGCCTTGGAACGCTGTCACGTCCGACGGTTATACCCCGCTCGACAACCTCAGCAGTCCGTTCCCCAACGGCGCGCTGCCGCAAACCGGCAACAGCCTGGGCGCTATGACCGACGTCGGCTACGGCGTGAGCGGCTCGCAGTACCACCGGCCCGACCCGTACATGGAGCAGTGGATGGTCGGATTCCAGTACGCCGTGACCAAGAACGACCTGATCGATATCAGCTACGTGGGGAGTCATGGCGTCAAACTGGCGCAAGGTGGACTGGACTTCGATCAGTTGCCGACAGCGGACCTTTCGCAAGGAAACCAACTGTTGCAGCAGGTCGCCAACCCGTATTACGGCAAGATCACCGGCAGCGGTTGCGGGCTTGCCAGCCCGACGGTCGCCTATGGCCAGTTACTGCTTCCCTATCCGGAATTCTGCAGCGTCAGCATGTCGCAGCCGCTGGGCAGTTTTTCCCATTACAACGCTCTCGAGCTGAGCTTCACTCACCGCTGGAGCTCGGGGCTGAGCCTGCTGGCTTCGTACACGTACTCCAGGTTCATCGACAACACGGCTGGAACGACTAACTGGCTGGGCCAGTCGCCCGTTCGCGACAACTACAACCTGGCTGCCGAGAAATCGCTGGACGCCGCGGACACCCCGAACAGCTTCGTTCTCACCTACATCTACGAACTCCCCATCGGAAAAGGCAAGAAGGCCGGGACGAACATGAACCCCGTGGCCAACGCGATTATCGGCGGCTGGCAGATCGCGGGAGTCACCACCTTCAAGACCGGTTTCCCGATCGGTATCGAAGACGGCAACAACAACACCAACTCGTTTGGCGGCAACCAGAGGCCAAACCTGGTGGGCGATCCGACCCTCAGCGGCAAGAGTATCTCCGAGTGGTTCAATACCTCCGCGTTCGCGCAACCCGCGCCATTCACTTTCGGCAACGCGCCGCGCTACATGGGCAATGTCCGAGCCCCCGGCCTGGAAGATTGGGATATCGGATTACAGAAGTGGTTTAAGTTTACCGACGCCATCAAGGTGCAGTTCCGTGCCGAGATGTTCAACGCGTTCAACCGGGTGAACTTCTACGCGCCAGATGGCAACATCACCGATCCGGCGTTTGGAAAAATCTCCGCGTCGCTGCCACCGCGCGATATCCAGTTCGGACTGAAGTTGTACTGGTAAGTGCGTGTCCTGTTCACAGTTGCCCTGGCGGCTTCGACTCTGGCTGTCGCACAGCCGGATCGGGACGCCAGGTTCGAATCGCTCCTGGCCGAGGCTCACAACGCCCAGGCCAGGAGCGACTTTCGCGGCGCCGCGGCCAGCTATCGCCAGGCCGTGGCCATCCGTCCGGATATCGCCGAACTATGGAGCAACCTCGGCCTGATGCAGCACCAGTCCGGCGACTACTCCCAGGCGGCGGAAGCGTTCCGGACGGCATTGCGTTTGAACCCGGCGCTGTTCGTTCCCAACCTGTTTCTCGGTCTCGATCTTATGCAACTGAACCGCCCGCGGGAAGCGACTGCGTACTTGCTCGAAGCCGGGAAACTCAATCCCAACGATGCGCAGCCGGCATTGGCTCTGGGGCGTGCGTACCACGCGCTGTGGGCGCCCGAGCAGTCCGGGAAATGGTATCGGCGGGCAGTCGCGCTGGCCCCTCGCAATGGCGAGGCGTGGTACGGCCTGGGGCTCGCGTATTTTGGTATGGCGGAAACGGCCGGAGCGAAGCTGGCCGGTTCGTTTCGCGGCTCCGCATACGACGCCGAGCTGACGGCCAGCGTGCTTGCCGAGCAGGGGCGTCTGATAGAGGCCATCCATGCTTACCGCGGCCTCCTGGCGTTGCAAGAGCCTCCACCCCCGTGCTCACACAGTTCCTACGGTTTCGTCCTGCTCCGGCACGGCAACGCGTTGGAAGCTCAACAGGAGTTTCAGCGCGACCTGGCATCGTGCCCCGCGGCGCGCGTGGGGATGGCTCGTCTTCTCGTTGAAAGCGGCGAGCGCGAAAAGGGACTGACCATGCTGGCTGAACTCGCGAAACAGGACCAGCGGGCCTTCAGCGCCGCGCTGCCCCGCTTCTGGGAAGGCCTCGACGCCCAGCAACTCGAGGCGCTGCTCGCCAACCTCCGGCAATCCGCCGATGCCATCGCCCGGGTGGTCGAGACGGCGGTCCAGAAAGGCGTCCGTTCCACTCCCGTGCTCCAGCCGGAAAACCCGCTTCCCGATCTCGCCGGGCTTATGCGGGACGATCTGGAACGCCGCGCGAGCGGTGCGTTTTTCGCGGGCGACTTTCGTACGACGGCTCTGGTCAGCGACCGTCTCCGGCAGAAGTATCCCAACGATCCGGCGGGTTGGTACTGGGCGGTGCGGGCCAACCGGAAGCTGAGTGTCGCTGCGCTTGCGCGCGCCGGTGAGGTGGAGCCCGATTCTCCGAGAATCCACGCTTTGCTCGGCGACGTCTACCGGCGCCGGAGGATGTTCGACGAGGCACGGGAAGAGTATTCGAAGGTGCTGGCGATCTCGCCGGATAGCGTGGCAGGTTTGGCGGGGTTAGCCGCGACCGACTTAGCCGACGGCAGGCTCGAACAGGCTCAGGCCACGGCTCGGAAGGCGCTCGCTCGCAGCCCGGAGGATAGCGAGATCAATCTCCAGATGGGGGAGATCCTTGTGGCGCAACGGGAGTACGCGGATGCGGAGCCTTATCTGGAACATAGCTTGCACGCGCGCCCGGATCTCCTGCCGCGAGTTCACGCCCTGCTCGGCGAGGTGTTTGCAAGAACCGGCCGCTCGAAGGAGGCACTGAAGGAATTGACCCAGGGACTCGCCAGCGACGAGGACGGCAGCGTACACTACCAGCTTGCCCGCCTATACAAGGAAGCCGGGGACTTGAAAGCCGCCGACGCGGCGTTTGAAAAATCGAAACGGATCCGGGCCAGTCACGACGAGATGGCCCGGAGGGCCCTGATGCCTATTAACTGAGATCTGTCCTCACCTTCAATTGCATGAACACCATACCCCAGAGCAAACGGCTGAGCTATGCCGCGACGGATACCGCGGGACAACTCGTGTTCGCGGTGATCTCAACCTACCTGCTCTACTTCTATACCGACGTATATGGGATTCCAGTGGGCATCGCCGGCACGATCCTGCTGGTGGCCCGCTGCACCGATGGCATCGATGCGCCGGTGTGGGGGATGATTCTGGACAAGACGCGCAGCAGGTGGGGCCGATACCGCCCTTGGTTTCTCTGGCTGTGCGGGCCGTACGCCATGTTCGGCGTGCTGACCTTTCTGACGCCCAGCCTCAGCCTGAACGCCAAGGTTCTTTACTCGGCCGCCACTTATATCGTTTGCGGAATCCTCTACACCGGTATTAACACGCCGGTGACCGCGATTCTGTCCGCGTTGACGCCGGACCCGAAACAGCGCGTGATGCTGACAACGTACCGGATGGTCGGCTCCAAGGTCGGCGTGTTGATCGTCAACGCCACAGCGCTTCCCCTCGTCGCCCTGCTCGGGCAGGGGAACGACAAACGCGGATTCATGCTGACGATGCCCATCTTCGCGGCGGGGGCTGTAATCATGTTCCTGCTGGCGTTTCGCAACCTCGAGGAGGTTGTCGATGTGCCGAAAGACTCGGGGCGGACACTGGGTTCGTTTGGCGCGATCGCCGGTAACTGGCCTTGGATGATCATAGCCTCGAGTACGTTTCTCTTTTGGATCGCTTACGTCTCCAGAGTATCGGCGGTGATCTACTTCTTCACCTACAAGCTAGGGCGCAAGGATCTGGTCCCTCTCGTCAACAGCCTGGATATCGTCTCCCTCAGCGCCGTTGTCTTCCTGCCCTGGCTCTGCCGCTACACCTCGAAGCGGAACCTGTGGCTGATGGGATTGGCCGGGTCGATCGCCGGTCAGTTGCTGATGTATTTCGCGGAGCCGTCGGTGGCGGCGGTGCTGGCGGGCTGGATTTTCGCCGCGATTGCCGGCGGAGTCGCCATGACGTTACCGTTCTCGCTCCTCTCGGACAGCGTCGACTACGGCGAGTGGAAGACCGGGATTCGCTCGGCTGGCCTGTTGACCGCAATCGGCGCCGCGTTCTGCTTCAAGGCGGGTAGCGGCATCGGCGGCGCGCTGCCGGCCTGGACCATGGCCGCTTACGGCTACGTTCCGAAAGCGCGCCAGACGGTATCGGCGCTGGCGGGCATTGAGATCGGATTCATCTGGCTGCCTGCGGTCTTCTTCGCGCTCGCTCTGCTGCCAACCCTCTTTTATTCCCGGTACGAGGCGATGGAGCCTCGGATCCATAAGGAGTTGGACCAGCGACGCTCCTTAGCGGAGATCGGCAAGGCACGAGTATGTATCAATTCGAAAGCAATCTCGAAGCTGTCGTCCTGACTTCCGAAACATCGCGGCTGCGGATCGGTTTCGTCAGCGAGTCCATCGTGCGGGTGACGATGACAGGGAAGCAGCCGTTCCAAGACCGCGCCAGTCTTTCGATTGTAGCGAACTCCTGGTATCGGAATTACCGGATAGACGAAGACGCAATCGAATTCCGAGTCGCGACATCGTCGGTAGCCGTAGGCGTCAACAAAAACACGGGCGCCATCGGCTACTTCGACCCGGAGGGCCGGTTGCTGATGCGCGAGCCCGAGCGCGGAGGCAAATGGCTGACACCGATCGAAGTCTACAGGAACCGCTTTAGCAACTCCACTGCGGCGGCGTCCGCGGACAGGATTGACGGTGTCCGCATTTCGGCCGCGGAATCGGAGCGCATCCTGGATCGGCATGGCTTCCAGGCGAAGCTGGAATTCGTTTTCGCCGGGGACGAAGCGCTCTTCGGCCTGGGGTCCCACGAGGAAGGCTACGGCAACCTCCGCGGCAAATCGAGAGAACTATATCAGCACAACCTGAAAGCAGTGATTCCCTATTTTGTCTCCACCCGGGGATACGGGATACTGGTCGATTGTTACTCGCTGATGACTTTTCACGACGACGCGCTCGGGTCTTACCTATGGGCGGACGTGGTTGACGAGCTTGACTATTATTTCATCCGCGGCGAGCGATTCGACGACATCAGCAGGGGGTACCACATGCTTACCGGGCGGGTCCCGATGCCGCCGAAGTGGTACTTCGGCTACACGCAATCCAAAGAGCGCTATGTCAACGCCAAAGAACTCGTGGATATCGTCCGCGAACACCGCCGGCGCGGCATCCCCCTGGATCTGATCGTCCTGGACTGGAAACACTGGCCCGATGGCGGGGGCTGGGGACAGAAATCGTTCGACCCGGTGCGGTTTCCCGATCCGAAAGGGCTGACCGCCACGCTGCACGGGATGGGCGCGAAGCTGATGGTGTCGGTTTGGCCGGCAATGACCGGTGAGAGCGCGAACCGGAAGGAACTACTCGAACGCGGCCTGATGCTGGGCAATCAGTCGACGTACGATGCCTTTCGGGAGGAAGCGCGGCGGTGCTACTGGGAGCAGGCCAACCGCGGGATTTTCTCAAACGGGACAGACGCCTGGTGGTGCGACTGCACCGAGCCGTTCGAATCGGACTGGCATGGCGCCGTCAAGCCCGAGCCGCATGAACGTCTGCCGCTCAACGCCGGCGAAGCGAAACGATACCTCGATCCGGGCTACATCGGCGCGTACGCGCTGCTGCATTCCCAGGGGATGTACGAGGGCCAGCGCGGCGTTACGGCCGCCAAGCGCATGGTCAATGTCACCCGGTCATCCTACGCCGGCCAGCACCGGTATGGGACAACGACCTGGTCCGGCGACATCAGCGCCACCTGGGAGACGCTGCGGCGCTCCATTCCCGAGGGGTTGAACTTCTGCGCGGCCGGGGAGCCTTACTGGAATCTGGATATCGGCGGTTTCTTCATCAAGAACGATCCCGCATACTGGTTCTGGCGCGGCGACTATGACGCCGGATGCCGTGGATTGACCGATAGTTCGGCGCAGGAGCCCGATCCGAGGGACACGGGTTGCCCCGACCTCGGCTACTGGGAACTCTACACACGCTGGCTGCAGTACGCGGTCTTTCTGCCGATGTTCCGTTCGCATGGAACCGACGCACCGCGGGAAGCCTGGCGCTTTGGCGAGCCGGGTACCCCATTCTACGATGTGATCGTCCACTACATCCGGCTCCGCTACCGATTGTTGCCGTACGTCTACTCTGTCGCGGGCCAGGTGAGCCTGAACAGTTGGACGATCATACGGGCCGTGGCGCTGGATTTCCCGCGCGACCTCCGCACCCACGATCTCACCGATCAATTTCTGTTCGGGCCTAGTCTGATGGTCTGCCCGGTCACGAGGCCCATGTACTACAACCGCAATTCCGAGCCGATCGCCGGGGCGGCCCAGAGCAGGCTGGTGTACCTGCCTTCGGGAACCGAATGGTATGACTTCCGGGCCGACACGTGGTTTCGCGGTGGAACGACGGTCGAGGCGCCGGCGCCACTCGAGGTGATACCGGTGTTCGCGCGCGCCGGCGCGATCGTGCCAATGTCGCCGGTCATGCAGTACGCGGATGAGATCCTTGACGCTCCTTACGAAATCCGGGTCTATCGCGGCGCGGACGGCGTCTTTCCGCTATACGAGGACGAGGGAGACAACTACAATTACGAGGCTGGCCGATTCTCTATCGTGATGCTACGCTGGAGCGAACTCGACGGCGAACTGACCATTGCCGCGAGGACCGGCGATTTTGACGGGATGGTCAAGTCGCGCCAATTGAACGTCGTGTTCATTTCCGAACACGGCCGGAAGTCGTGCAGCGTGGTCTACAACGGGGAAGAAATACGGGTGCGTCCAATAACCGGAGACTAGCGCTCGGCGGGAGTTTTTCGGGGAGAACATCATGCGGATGCGTTTTGCCGGGAGATCCATGGCGGGCTTGCTGCTCTTGGCAGCGTTGGCTAGCGGCGGCTGCACTGCCCTTGCGCAGGGTACGCCTACTGCCGTCGAATTCCACGTCAAGCCAGGCGGCGTCCAGCCGTTCACTTCCTCGGATCCGTCGGTCAGGCCACAGCTCGGCAGGCCGGGCAAGCCGCAGTGGGCGACCGGTGGTATCGACCCGGGCTACTGGTTTTCCTCACCCGGAAGCGCGGAGCGGCCGTTCGCGACTCTCTATCAGGCCCAATTAGCGGTGCGGGAACTTTTGCGAACCAAGGGAATGCCGGAGGGAGGAATCCAGGTCGTCGTGCATGGGGGTATTTATCGCCCGGCCCAGCCGCTGGAGTTCGTTCCGGAAGACTCGGGTACGCCGGACAAGCCGGTAGTCTACACGGCGGCTCCGGGAGAGAAGCCCATCGTGAGCGGCGGGCTACCGATCACCGCATGGAGGAAACTGACGGCAGCTACGCCAGGCCTGCCGTCCGCCGCGATCGGGCACGTGTGGGTCGCGACGGCTCCGGAGATCGGCGCGGCAACGCTCGATTTCCGTCAGATGTACGTGAATGGCACGAAAGCGGTGCGTGCGCGCTCTCCCAATGGCCACGATTTCCACCGGATGGTCGAGTGGGACTTGGTGAACCGGCAAGCCATCGTCGATTCCAAGGATGTCGGCAAATGGAGGAATCTCGAGCGCGTGGAAATGGTCCTGCAACAGTCCTGGGTGATTTCCTTTCTGCGGATTGAATCCATCTCCGTCGAAGGCCCCAAGGCGCGCATCACCTTCCAGAATCCGGAGCGGAACCTCGCGTTTTCCCATCCGTATCCATGGCCGCGCAACACCGACCCCTACTATTTTGCAAATGCGCTGGAATTCCTCGATCAACCGGGGGAGTGGTATCTCGACCACAAGGCCGGACTCGTCTACTATTGGCCTCGCGCCGGCGAGGACATGGAGAAGGCCCAAGTTGTGGCGCCGTGGCTCGAGACTCTGGTCCGAATCGAGGGCTCCGTGGATCGCCCGGTGCACGACATCCAGTTCAAGGGGCTAAGCTTCGAGGATTCCACCTGGCTGCGGCCGACGCAGGCAGGGCTGGTGCCTCTCCAGGCGGGTCAGTATTTCGTGCAGCCAGCATACAGGATCCAGGGTGGTATTCCACAAGAGCCTACCTTGGATAACCTGGGCTGGACGGCCCGGCCGCCTGCTGCGGTCTATCTCACGGGAGCAAGCCGGATCCTATTCGGGCGCTGCAAGTTCCGCAATACGGCCTCCGCCGCGCTCGACCTTCACTACGCGACCAGCGAGAACCAGATCGTCGGCTGCGTATTCCACGGCATCGGTGGCAATGGAGTGCAGATCGGCCGCTTTTCCGAGCAGGGACTCGAAGCCCACCTGCCCTACCGCGTTTCCGACGAGCGCGAGCTTTCTCTGAACGACCGCGTGGCGAACAGCTATTTCCGCGACTGCGGCAACGAGGACTGGGGCTCGACGGCGATCGCGGCCGGGTATCCGCGCGGTCTGGTGATCGAGCACAACGAAATCGTCGAAATGCCGTACTCCGGCATCAGCGTGGGCTGGGGCTGGACAGCGCAGGAGAATGCCATGCGCGACAACAAGATCCTGTACAACCGGATCCACCAGTACATGCAGCGGATGGGCGACGGCGGAGGCATCTACGTTCTCTCCAATCAGACACCGTCGGAAATCCGGGGCAATTACATATTCGATCTCCGCCACTCGCCGGTTGGCGATCCCTCCGCCATGATCTACCTCGATGAGGGATCTTCGGGATTCCTTGTCAAAGATAACCTGACGGATCGCAGCGTGTTTTTCCGGAACCGCAACGGCGAGGGCAACCGCTGGGAGAACAACGGCACGGAGGGTCCGCTGGTACTGAAGGGGGCTCCAGGTGCCCCAGGGCTTGCCGGCCTGGAAACCGCTTTTCGCGACCTGCTCGAGTGAGCAATTCGGGTATGCCGACGATACCGCGTCCGCGCGGCTCGGTGCATTCTGTAACGATGACTGTACCGTTGACCCTGGCTGATCGGGCTTGCTATAATCCGCGCTCGTAGCCTGCAAACAGTGATGGTAAGGCGGGTCGCGGACCTACTGCTTCTCGAAGACGAAAGGAGCTTTTTGTGCAACGACGGGACACCCGGCCTTGGAAGATCCATGGCGAAGGCCCGCACAGTGTGAAGAGCGGATCGTTCCAGGGAAACAGCGTCAGTAGCCTCGGGCAGAAGGATATCCGGTTCACCCGCAACAAGGCGGGCAACGTGGTCTACGCCCTGGTGCTGGGCTGGCCGACGGAGGCAATCGAAGGGCAGTCTCTGGGAACCTCGGCCGCGACCCAACCGGGCAAAGTGGCTAAAGTGGAACTTCTCGGAACGGGCGACAATGTGAACTGGAAGCAGAATGCCAATGGTCTGCGGGTCGAAATTCCGAAGCAGTATCAGCCGAAGGTGGACTACGCGGCTGCGCTGAAAGTGACCTTGGCCTGAAAACCGATGCCGTTCATATGTTCGCCTTGTCGGATGGCCTCTGCTCTCATGCATGGTCCGCCCTGCTTGACCCAGCGTTCTCTATCTCGCGTACCGATTCTATAAACCATCGAGGTTCTTATGCCGCGCATCTCTCGTCGTAACCTGCTCTCTTCCGGACTGGCTGTCTCCGCCTGTTCCCTGTTCGCCCGCTTCGCCTGGGGCCGTGCCGCCGCGCTGCTCGGAAGCGACGTGCCTGCGGGCTCGGCGGCGGCCGTTCCCGCCGTTGCACCGCGAGAGCAGTTGCTCTTGGACTTCGGCTGGAAGTTCACCTTCGGCCATGCCTCGGACCCGTCGAAGGATCTGGGATTCGGCTTCGGCCAGGGCGACTTCTCCCATGCCGGCGAATTCAAGTTCGCAAAGGCCGGCTTCGACGACTCCAAGTGGCGGACGCTTGACCTGCCTCACGACTGGGCCGTAGAGTTGCCTTTCGTCCGAGATGATGAGCAGAAGTCGCACGGCTATAAGCCGCTCGGGCGGCGCTATCCGGAGACCAGCGTGGGCTGGTACCGGCGCGTGTTCGAGATCCCCGCCAGCGACCTGGGCCGCCGCATTTGGGTCGAGTTCGACGGCGCTTTCCGCGACGTGCTGGTCTTCGTGAACGGTTGTTTCCTTGGCCGCAATGACAACGGTTACGCTCCGTTCCGTTTCGATATCTCCGACTTCCTGGCCTATGGCGGAAAGAATTACATCGTGGTTCGCGTCGACGCCAGTTTCGGCGATGGCTGGTTCTACGAAGGCGCCGGAATCTATCGCCGCGTCTGGCTCACTAGGACCGACGCGGTTCATCTGGGCAAGTGGGACAGCACCGTTCGCGCCACGGTGAACGGCAATTCGGCAACGGTGGCGCTGGCGACGGTGGTGAAGAATGAAAGCAAGCAGGCCGCCGGCGCCAAGGTGAGCTGGAAGATCCTCGATGCCAAGGGGGCTATGGTTGCGACGGCCGAAGCCCCGGCACAAACCGTCGCCGTCGATGGTTCCGCCAGCTACAGCGCCACGGCGACGCTCTCGAATCCGGCGCTCTGGTCGGTTGATGAGCCCAACCTGTACTCGGCTATGGTGACCGTGGAATCGGATGGCAAGGCGCGCGACGCGGAGCGCGTCTCCTTTGGCGTGCGCACGGCGGTGTTCAACGCGGACAAGGGCTTCTTCCTCAACGGCAAGTCCCTTAAAATCCAAGGCACCTGCAACCACCAGGACCACGCCGGCGTGGGCGCGGCATTGCCTGACCGCCTGCAATCGTTTCGCCTCGCCGTGCTGCGCGAGATGGGTTGCAACGCCATCCGCACCTCTCACAACATGCCCACGCCCGAGTTAGTGCAAGCGTGCGACCGTATGGGCTTGATGATTATGTGCGAGAGTCGCCAGATGAGTTCGAATCTTGAGGGCATGCGGCAACTCGAGTTCATGGTTAAGCGCTATCGCAACTCGCCCTCCATCATCATTTGGTCCATCGGCAACGAAGAGTGGCAACTGCAGGACGCAATGGCGGAGCAGGGCGCGAAGATCGCTTCGCGGATGGTCCGGTTCTGCCACGAACTCGACCCAACGCGCCCCGTCTCAGCCGCCGTCAACGGGAGCAACGAGAAGGGCGTCTCCGAGGCGTTCGACATCATAGGCTTCAACTACGGCGAGGACCGTCCCGACGGGTTCCACAAGAAGTACCCAAAGCGTCCCGTCTATGGATCGGAGACCTCGAGCGCAGTCAGCACGCGGGGCGAGTACGCCACCGTTTCGCTGCGCAACACGGTGAACTCCTACACCGGCGTGGTGCCATGGGGCAAAACGCCGGAAGCATGGTGGAATTTCTACGCCACGCGCGAATGGGAAGCGGGCGGGTTCGCCTGGACGGGTTTCGATTATCGCGGCGAGCCGACGCCGTACGGCTGGCCCTCGATTAACTCACAGTTCGGCATCGTGGACATGTGCGGCTTCCCGAAGGACTACTTCTATTACTACAAGGCTTGGTGGCGCAAAGAGCCGTCGCTTCATCTGTTCCCACACTGGGATTGGCTCGGACGGGAAGGCATCGAAATCCCGGTGTGGGTCTATTCCAACCTCGACGAGGTCGAACTGTTCGTCAACGGCAAGAGCCTGGGCAGCCAGAAAGTCCCGCATCTGGGCCACCTAGAGTGGAAGGTGAAGTACGAGTCGGGCGTCCTCGAGGCGCGGGCTTCGAAGGATGGCAAGGTGCTTCTGACCGAGAAGCGCGAGACCACCGGGCCGCCGGTTTCCATCCGGCTGACGGCCGACCGGACCGAGATCGACGCGGACGGCGAAGACATCGCCATCCTGAAAGTGGAAGTCCTCGACCGGGAAGGCCGGCCGGTGCCCACCGCGAACAACAGGATCGGATTCAAGGTCTCCGGCGCCGGAACGCTGATTGGCGTGGGCAACGGCGATCCCAACTGCCAGGAGAGCGACAAAGAACCCGGGCGTTCGCTGTTCAACGGCCTGGCGCAGGTGATCCTGCAAGCTGGCAGGCGCCCCGGCGAGATCCGCATCGAAGCGGTGAAAGAGGGATGGGATGGTCCGGAATTGATGCCAGCCAAACTCGCGATTGCCGCGAAACGGGCGGAGCCGCGGCCTTCCGTGCCGGCAGTGCGGGATCGGTGAGGCGCCGGGCCATGTGTGGGAAACCGGACGCGGCCGGCGATGAGGTTCCGACGACAAGGAGATTCCTATGACAAACAGACTGCAAGTCCTGGTTCTTGCCGCGATCGCGCTCGGCGGTTGGCCTGTGCGCGCGGCGGCTCCGGCGGTGGAAAAACAGGCGCACGGCGCAACGATACGGTTCGACGCCGGAGCGCTTCGCCTCGAAGTCTGGTCCGACCGCGTCGTGCGGGTTACGTACGCCCAGGGCGCGGAGATTCCGGCCATTCACAGTCTGAGCGTGATCTCCGCTCCCGCTGCAGTCTCCTTCGAGATTCAGGAAACGCCGGCCGGTGTCGACCTTTCCACGCGCGCGTTGCGCGCGCACGTTGACAAGAGTACCGGCCTCGTTTCATTCCGCGACTTGGCAAGCAAGACGATCTTCGAAGAGAAGGGTCCCCGCGAATCCACCGTCGGCGACAGCTTCGCGCTCGCGCCTGATGAACAGATCTACGGCCTGGGTCAGCACCAGGACGGTTACATGAGCTATCGCGGAAGCACGGTCCACCTGCAGCAGAAGAACATGGAGATTGGCATCCCGATGCTCGTTTCGAGCCTCGGCTACGGCATGCTGTGGGACAACCCGGCGATTTCCGATATCGATATTGGCGTAAAAGGCAAAGGAGGCTTGTTGCGCTGGGCCTCGGAAACCGGCAAGGCGATCGATTTCTACTTCATTTTCGGCCCCAAGTCCGATGACGTGATCGCCGGATACCGCAAGCTGACCGGCGCGGCGCCGCTGCTGGGTAAGTGGGCCTGGGGGTTCTGGCAGTGCAAGGAGCGCTACTCCGCCCAGGAGGAGATGCTCGGAATCGTTTCGCGATACCGCGAGAACCATATGCCCCTCGATGGCATCGTGCAGGATTGGCAGTATTGGAAGCCGGGCGGCTGGGGCTCGCATGAGTTCGATCCCGAGCGTTATCCGGATCCGAAGGGGATGGTCGACGCCATCCACAAGATACATGCGCACATTCTGATCTCGGTGTGGGCGCGATTCGATCTCGACACCGCCAATGGGAAGGAACTGGAGCAGGCCGGCGCGCTTTACCCTCCTGTGATTCCGAACGTGTATCCGAAGGGGGAAGGCAAGTGGTACGACGCCTTCAACGCCGAAGGGCGCCGCATTTACTGGAAACAGATTTGGGACCGCCTCGGCACGATGGATATGGACGGCTGGTGGCTTGACGCCACCGAACCCGAGATCGGCGGAAAGTGGGGCGAGTATCGCGCGTTTTCCACGGCCGAAGGGCCGGGTGCGGCGGTATTCAATGCCTTCCCCCTGATGACAACCACCGGTATCTATCAGGGCCAGCGCGCGAAGACGGACAAGAAGCGCGTCATCATCCTCACCCGGTCCGCATACGCCGGACAGCAGCGCAATTCGGCCATCTCATGGTCGGGCGATATCCGGGGCACGTGGGACGTGTTCCGAAAGCAGATTCCCGCGGGCCTCAACTTCTCTTTGAGCGGCATTCCATACTGGAACACCGATATCGGAGGTTTCTTCGGGGGCGATCCGAAAGACCCGAAATACCAGGAACTATTTGTGCGCTGGTTCCAGTTCGGCGCGTTCACGCCCATGTTCCGCGTGCACGGCACGGGCGCCGGCAAGGAGTTCTGGCAATTCGACCAGCCCACCCAGAAGACCCTGCGGAATTTCGAGCGTCTGCGTTATCGCCTGATGCCGTACATCTACTCTGTCTCCTGGCAGGTAACTGACCAGGGCAGTTCGATGCTGCGCCCGCTGGTAATGGACTTCGCCAGCGATCACAACGCGCTCACGGTTGCCGACCAGTATCTGTTCGGCCCGGCCCTGATGGTCAACCCGGTGACCACGGCGGGAGCGGCCTCGCGCCCCGTCTATCTCCCTGGCAAGAATGCATGGTATGACTTCTGGACCGGCAAGCGCGAAGCCGGCGGCGGCCGCGTGGATGCCGCCGCGCCGATTGAGTCCATGCCGTTGTATGTGCCGGCCAGCTCGATCCTGCCGCTCGGACCGGACGTTGAATACGTGGACCAGAAGCCTGCCGATCCGCTCGAGGTTCGCATTTATCCGGGCGCGAACGGCTCGTTCACCCTTTACGAAGATGCCGGCGATTCCTACGACTACGAACACGGCGCCTACACGACGATTCCGCTCCGCTGGGACGAGGCGACCAAAACGCTCACTATCGGCAAGCGTGCGGGCGCCTATGAGGGAATGCTCACGAAGCGCACCTTCCGGGTCGTGCTCGTGGACCAGGAGCGCGGCGGCGGCTTGCAGGAATCTGCCGGGGCGCGCGCGGTGGCCTACTCAGGCGACGAAGTCCGGGTGAAGTTGCCCTGATGCACGGCTGTCGGAGAGGCCCTGCTGGAATGCAACGCAACCAGAAACTCGGTATAAACAGACAGGAGATTCCAAGTTGAAACTTAACCGGCCTACAATCGTTTTGCCGTTACTCTTTGGCTCGGCATTATTCGGACAAGCACCGGGCGGCGCGCCCTATCAGTATCCGAATTTGCATCCGGAGCGGCGCGCGGTGGACCTCGTGTCCCGCATGACGCTCGAGGAGAAGGTGCTGCAGATGCAGAACAGCGCTCCCGCGATTCCCCGTCTCGGCGTACCTGTCTACAATTGGTGGAATGAAGCCCTCCACGGTGTGGCGACGGGACGCGCCACCGTCTTCCCTCAGGCGATAGGCCTGGGCGCCACCTGGGATGCCGACCTGGTGCATCGCGTAGCCGACGCGATTTCTACCGAAGCGCGGGCCAAGTACCATGAGGCGCAGCGTCGCCCGCCCGTGACCGAGGTCGGCCCCGGGGCTGCCCCCGGCCGCACTGCGGGATTGACGTACTGGTCGCCGAACATCAATATCTTCCGTGATCCCCGCTGGGGACGTGGGCAGGAAACCTACGGCGAAGATCCCTACCTCACCAGCCGTTTGGGCGTCGCGTTCGTGACGGGCATGCAGGGCAACGATCCACATTACCTGAAGGTCGTCGCCACCCCCAAGCACTACGCGGTGCACAGCGGTCCGGAGCCGCTGCGCCACACCTTTGACGCCGAGGTGAGCGAGTCCGATATGCTGAACACCTACCTGCCGGCTTTCCGGGCGGCCGTGGTGGAGGGCAAGGCGGACTCCGTGATGTGTGTCTACAACTCGGTGAACGGAGCACCAGGCTGCGCCAGCGAGGACCTGCTGCAAAAGCGGCTGAGGGATCAGTGGGGATTCCAGGGCTACGTCGTAAGCGATTGCGGCGCGGTGGGAGATATTTACCGGAGCCACAAATACACCGCGACCCAGGGCGCGGCGTCGGTGGCGGCTGTCAAAGCGGGTACGGATCTCACCTGCGGCGGCGAGTATCAAAGCCTCGTCGGCGAAGTGAAGGCCGGCACCATTACGGAAGCCGAAATCACCCGCGCGACCGAGCGTCTCTTCGTGGCGCGATTCCGTCTGGGCATGTTCGATCCTCCGGAGCGCGTTCCGTATGCCAGGATTCCGTACTCCGAAAACGACTCCGCCGAACACCGGCAACTGGCGCGCAGCGCAGAGCGAGAGGCTATCGTTCTGTTGAAGAACCAGGACGGCTTCCTGCCCTTGAAATCGTCAGTGCGAAAGGTCGCGGTGATCGGCCCGCCGGCGGACGATCCGATTGGATTGCTGGGGAACTACAACGGCATTTCCTCCCGGCAGGTGACTCCGCTCGAAGGGGTCACGCGGCAGTTCTCCTCGGCCAAGGTCGAGTCCGCCCTGGGCGCGACCTATACCGCCACCACGCAGTCGCTGGTCTCCTCGAATGTTCTGACTCCGCCCGACAGAAACGGACAGGGGCTGCTGGCCGAGTACTTCAACAATTTCGATTTTCAGGGACAACCGAAGCTCCGCCGGAAGGAGCCTCGGGTTTACTTCGACGCCGCCATTGAAGAGCCGGCGGTGGTGGCGGTGACCAATGCCGACAAGTATTCCATCCGTTGGACCGGTACGCTGTCGCCGACGGCCACCGGCGATTACGTCCTGGCGGCGCGAACCGGGATTTGGAACCGCGAAGGGAAGATCCGGCTGTTCCTCGACGATAAGGAAGTCAACCCCGGCGGGCCTGCCGGCGCGCGGCCGGCCGGTTTGGGGCCGGGTCAGGGAATGCGGCGCGGGGTTCCGCCGCCGATGAAGTTGGAAGGCGGGCGCAAGTACGCCGTGCGGGTGGAATACCAGCAGAAAGGGGGCGGAGGCGGAGTGGAACTGAACTGGATTCCGCCAGCCCCGATCCTGCTCGCGGAAGCGGAGAACCTCGCGAAGGACTCTGATGTGGTGCTGGTTTTCGTCGGTCTGAATGGGTCGCTCGAAGGCGAAGGCCACGACCGCAGCGATATCAACCTGCCCGAGACGCAGGACAACCTGGTGAAGGCGATGATCGCCACGGGGAAGCCGGTAGTGGTGGTTTTGACCAGCGGCAGCGCTGTTGCCATCAATTCCGCTGCGGCCGGCGCGGCGGCGGTGCTCTCTGCCTGGTATGGCGGCGAAGAAACCGGTACGGCGATTGCTGAAACCCTGGCCGGGGTGAACAATCCGGCCGGCCGCCTTCCGGTGACATTCTACAAGAGCATCGACCAGTTGCCGCCGTTCACCGATTACAACATGAAGGGCCACACATACCGTTACTTCAAGGGTGAACCGCTCTACCCGTTCGGCTATGGGCTGAGCTATTCGACCTTTGCGTATTCGGACCTGAGTGCCCAGCGCACCTCCAGCGGCGCCGAAATCCGCGCGACGGTGAAGAACACTTCGTCCCGGGAAGGTGACGAAGTTGCGCAGCTCTACATCGCCGGCGGCTCGGAAGAGGACGCACCCATACGGAGCCTGCGCGGGTTCCTGCGGATTCACCTGAAAGCGGGCGAGAGACGCGAGGTGGAGTTCACGCTTGCGGCCGGGGACGTCCCGAAAGCCAGGGTGGAAATCAGCGTTGGCGGCGGTCAGCCCGTGGGTAGCACGGCGTATGTGAAGGGTTCCCTGTAACGACTGGGGCGGGCCGGCCAAGGCGTGCAGCCCGGTTCGGCCCGCCGCCCGGAGCAGATCTAAACGGCACGGTTGCCGGCCTCGCCGGCATCACGTCCTCGCCACGGTCCCGAAACATGCCGAACAGCGCCGCTACGATCGTTGGATCTCGTATCGTCCCGTCGGGGTGAAACACCCCGTGCACATCGCCCCACTGGTGCGTGATCATCAGCTCCCAGATGTACCAGCCTACGCTCGCCTTCATGTGCTCTTCGAGCGAGACGTCAACCCCGGTAACCGGAGCCAAGCCATCCGCGGGCCACCTATGATATTCCGAGGGGGAATCATGCTTCCACGCGCCGCACTGCTAACGGCAAAGAAGCAGGCGGGGCGACTTTCTCGATCATCCGGAGTTCAAGGCTGACATCGAGGACGAGTGTTCAGTGCGGTGCATGCCCAGTCAGCGGCTATGAGGCAAAACGGCGCGGCCAACCGGACGATCGCTGGCTTCACTGACTGCGCGGTAGCCGGCCAGTCAGGCCAGTGTCCGGCATTGCCATCCGCGGATCAACCGGTGAGATCGCGAAGCCAAGCGCCGATTGCATAGGCCACGGCGGCCGCACCGCCACCAATCACAAGAGTCTCGAGGCCGGACTGCCACCATGGCCGGATCGACCATCGACTCTTGAGCGCGCCGATCAATACGAACATCACGCTGGTTGCCGTCAAAGCTACCCAGAAAGCGCTCTTCAGGCCCGCCACGAATGGAACCAGCGGCACCAGACCGCAAAGAAGAAAGGCCGAAAATGTCGATCCGGCAGCCTGCCAGGGCGAACGCACCGCAGCCGGTAGCCCGTATTCGTAACGGAGCATCATGCGCACCCAGCGATCGCGCTCCGACGTGATCGCCGCGACGACCTGGTCGAGCAAGGCGCCAACAATCCCGAGCCCCCGCAGAATCTCGCCTACCTCTCGCCGTTCGCCATCCGGAGAGGCCTCGATATGCCGGCGCTCCACCGCTTCCGCGTGGCGGAACTCCTCGTGCTCGGATCGCGTAGCCAGATAGTTGCCCGCCGCCATCGCGAAACCGTCTGCAATCAGGTTCGCGCTACCGAGGATCAGGATGACGCTGGTTGACAGGTGAGCCCCGACGACTCCCGAGACGAGCGCGAATGTCGTGGCGGTGCCGTCGATGCCGCCGTAGACCCAATCCCTGAGATAGCTATGGTGGGGTCCGGCCGCGAGTCGCTGGCGAATGGCTTCGTGGTCGTGCTCGTGTTCCATGTTGCGCTCTCGCTTCGTGTCGACCGATCGCGCACAGCTCAACCCCTCCTGTGCGCGAAGTGTGCACCGCCTCGTATCGCAGAAGGGAAGTCTATCAGGAAGCGCACGCGATTAGTGGCTGCTTCCACGGGGAAGGGCATATTGCCGCAAAGACACCCTCTTCTCACTTGTTGCCGCAACAGCCACTCCGTTAATAGAGAGCGGCGAGCCGTCTGGCTGCCGTCCAAGAATGCCGGAAGTATTGTCCTAGGCGCGTTTCAGCCCGTCCTGGCCAAGCACTCGAAGCACTTCTCGCTGCAAAATGCCATCTCCATTGGAGTGGACGAAATGCAGCGGAACTTCGACCCCATGCGCAAACAGGTCGAGAACTGGAAGGAATCCCAGCTCAGCGATGCGGTAGCGAAACTGACCATCTATCGTGCTTTCATCGAGTCCGACCTGGAAGTGCCCAAGCACCTGGCGCGGCCAGTCCACGACCTGTACTTTTCGCCGGAGCATGAAGAATTTCAACCGCGGACCTTGTGGAGCCTGTCGAACGCCTTCACGTCCGCTTTCAAGCAGCTCGAACCGATCCCGCAATTTCGTGCGACGGCCAAACTCGCCGGCTTCCTGGAACGGCAATGAAGCTGGCGCGCTTTCCGCTCGGCCGAACCGTGGCTACTCCCGGCGCACTGGCGGCTCTTGAGGAACTCGGCGAAAGCCCCGGCGCGTTGCTGGAGCGTCACGTCACCGGCGACTGGGGAGACGTGGACGAAGACGACCGGCGCGAAAACGAACACTCGTTGGTACGAGGGTGCCTGCTCCTTTCGGCTTACGCCCTGTCCAACGGCACGAGGCTTTGGGTGGTCACCGAAGCCGATCGTAGCGCAACGACCATACTTCTCCCATCGGAATATTGATGGCTCTCAACAGGCACGTTCATCAGGTGCCGTATTGCGGTGTTGGCCGGTTCCAAGCCCAAGGCTAAATTCCTGGGGAAATAGAAGTCCGATGCAACAAGCGAGAAACTTCGCCACTTTCCAGAAACCCCCGTACCCTTCAAAGCAGCTACGGAGTGAGCTATAGCAGGTAGACAGCTCGGCCGCTCGGCGGGAATGCCACGTCTAACCCCGGCGGGGATCGCCTACCGCCCAAAACGGACCCGCATCCCGCTGGGTGGCCCGTAGCCGAAAATCCTGTGGGGAGTCCGCGCACACAGCGCCAGTACAGCGGCGTCGCCCGGCCACCTGAGGTTCTGTCCGGTTTCCCTCGGAGGACCCAGCCCGGCTCACGGTGTCAGGTCGTGAACTGCGCGCGTCCAGTCCATCGGGCCACGGCGAACTTTCGCTCCGAGCATGATTACCATGTGGGTCGGCAAGACCCATGGCCACATGTGCTTTATGTCCGGCCACGCGAGGATCTAATCGGCCAAGTCCCTAACGGATTAATCGGAGTGTCCGCAGTCGCTTTTTTGTCAGCAGTTTTGTCAGCACGAGGTCCAAGTCTCATGTGTTTTCCATAGTTCTCAGGTTTCTCGCCCAGCTCCCGAAGCTACTGAAGACGCGGGGTTTCCGAGAAAAAATAACACACATGGGACTTGACATGGATGGTTTCGTAATCAGCAGGTCGCCGGTTCAACCCCGGCGGGTGGCTCCATGATTCTACTGAAAACACAACGGCTCTAATTCCGCGTAATGGAGTTCAAGAGCTGGAGCCTCACTACTTGCGCGATCATTTCGAACCTGCGTGGATAGACGACAGAACTGGTAATCCGGACAGCACGGCGCAACCCCGGCGGAAGACACCATGATCTACTCAAAGCGCAACACCTGCGGGTAAGGTAACGACGACAAGTCCGTTAGCTGTATGCTCGTCCTACTTAGATCCGATTTTTGGAAGGAATTCCAGGTAATCGACGTTCATGTTCCCTTCCTTCACGAACTTCAACGTCATGATATGGAGGCCTTCGGCAAGCTTGACCTCGGCGAGGTTGTTGCAGATTCGCCAGCGGTGCCAGTGTCCGGTGGTGGGAATGACGATTGGCCCAGTCAGGTCGACGCCATCGAAATCCAGGCCGATCTCCGCATTCTGGTTATTTGAGGAGAGGTGCGCACTGACCGTGTAAACGCCCGTCTGCTTGACATCCACCGTGTACTTGATCCATTCGCCGGGCGCGGTCCAACCGACGTATAGCTCGCCGTAGGTTTCGTCCTGCCCGTCAACGGTCTTATCCCATGCCTTTTTGGTGTATGAGATGTCGACGCCTTCATCCTTGCGGAACTGATCGAGATAGCCGGTGCCCTTGTTCAACGTGCCACTACCGTTGTTGACCGCGTCGGAGTCGTGATAAGCAACGCCTTCGCCGCCCACATCGTAGAACGCCGCTTGAATTCGGCCTGGAATGACCTGCGGCCGGCCTTGATACGGTTTGCCCGCATAGGCAGCGGAGGGCTGAGCGGTCTGCGCGAGCGCAGCGGCTCCCGTGAAACAAAACACCGCCAAACCGGCGATTGCACTTCCGATCTTCATATGAGTCCTCGTTATTGCCGATAATCCGGCCCGCGCGCCAGCAGCGCTTCCAACTCCTCTTGCGCTACTCCATCCACTTCCACTACTTTTGTGCGTGCCGTCGCGCCGGCGATCACGCGCACCCGCGAGCGGGTCACGCCAGCGAGCTCCGCCAGGAAACGCACGCATTCTTCGTTGGCCTTGCCTTCCGCCGGCGGTGCCGCCAGGTCCAGCTTCCAAGCGTCGCCCAATCTCCCGGCAACCGCCGAGCGTTTCGCCCGAGGATGCGCCTTTATTGTGAGGCGCGCCATTCGATCTTTGCCCTCAAGTTGGCGACGCCGGCCGCCACGCGCTGGTCCACTACCTCGAACGCGATGGCATCGTCCAACCAGTCGTGGCTCGATCCATCGGCATTCTGCGTCGCGGCTGTCAGGGTATACTGCTGTGGCGTCAGCCAGCATTCCAGGCCGAAATCCACCTCCAACAACTGACCCGCCTCGAAATTGCCCAGGTCCGTGTGCTCGATGCGCGTGTTGGTGCCATAAACATCCATGCCGATACGCGTCCGCACAAGGATCCCCACCATCGGATCCGACACGGCGCGGTGGAAGCGAGCCTGCACCCGCACCGTTACCGGCTCGCCGCTCGCAATCGACGCCGTCTCTTCGCCGTGCGCGTTCAACATCTGAATGCCCACAATCTCGCTGGTTCCGTCGCCGTGGCGAAAGCTCGAGCGCAGCCGCTCCTGCCGCGTCTGGGGAGCCTGCTTTTCGAGCACCAGACCGATGTAGCGATTGATCACGTCGTTGGGCGCGCCAGCGGCTTCGATCCGCCCGCCCAGCAGCAGCATGGCGCGGTCGGAAAGCTGCTTCACCAGCCCCAGGTCGTGCGAAACGAACAGCACCGTCACCTTGCGCTCGCGCAGCTCCTGGAACTTGCGCACGCACCGGTTGGCGAATACCGCGTCGCCCACCGCCAGCGCTTCGTCGACGATCAGAATCTCCGGGTCCACGTGGATGGCCGTCGAAAACGCCAGCCGCACGTACATGCCGCTCGAGTATTCCTTGACCGGCCGCTCCAGGAACTCGCCGATTTCAGCGAAGGCTTCGATCGAGGGCATCGCGCGGTCGATTTCGGCGCGGCTCAAACCCATGATTTCACCGTTCAGATAGACATTCTCGCGCCCGCTGAATTCCGGGTTGAAGCCCGCGCCCAGTTCGAGCAGCGCCGCGATCCGCCCGCGCGTCACCACCCGCCCCGTGGTCGGCTGCAAGATTCCGCTCACCAACTGCAGCAGCGTGCTTTTGCCGCAGCCGTTCGGCCCCACCAGCCCCAGCGTTTCGCCCCGCCCGACTTCGAAGCTGATGTCGCGCAGCGCCCAAAAATCGCGGTGGGCCGGCGCCGTTCCCGGCAGCAGCTCGCGCAGCCGGTCCGCCGGCCGCCGGTACAAACGATACAGCTTGGAAACGTTTTGAACCAGAACCAAATCTGATTCTAGCGCCGCCGCGCCGGCCGGCCGCAGCGGAGACTTCGGCACGCAGAACCTTTTGGATCGGGTTGATAACCCGCGGCTCCTTCGAGCCCCCTCACTCCTCGCGCAGCGCCCGCGACGGCGAAGTCCGCACGGCGCGCAGGGCGGGGATCCAGCACGCCAGCATTGCCACTGCAGCGAGAATCGATGGCACCAAAATGAAGGTCGGGCCGTCGGCCGGACTGACGCCGAACAGCATGCCGCGAACGGCCCGCGAAGCAGCCAACGAGATCAGCAGGCCGGCAGCCACCCCGGCCGCCACCAACCCGGCGCATTCCCTCAGGATCATCCCCTGAATGCTCCGCGGCGTGGCGCCGATCGCCATGCGAATGCCGAATTCCCGCACCCTCCGCTCCACCGAGTAAGCCACCACGCCATAAATTCCGATGGCGGCCATCGCCAGCGCCAGCAGCCCGAAGGCAACCAGCAGCGTCGCCGACAGCGTCTGCGCCCAGAGCGTGTCGTGAATCGTGGTGCGGACACCTTCCGATTCCAGCAGCAGGTTCCGCTCCATCGCCAGCAGCCGGCGGCGCACGTCCGCCGCTACCGCGTCCGGGTTGCCCGCTGTGTGTACATATACGACAGCGGTGGGGAAGTAATACTGCTCGAGCGAAAGATATACCAGCGGCGCCGGCCCGTCACTCAGGTCCTGATAATGTGCGTCGTGCGCCACGCCGACGATTTGGACCGGCAGATTCTCGCCGCCGAACTCGATCACCTTGCCGACCGCATCTTCGCCGGGCCAGAACCATCGCGCCGCGGCCTGGTTGACAATCGCCGCGCGCGGGCTGTTCATCCCATCTTGATCGCTGAAGTCCCGCCCCTCCAGTAAAGGTATGCGGAGCGCGCGGAAATAGCCGGGCCAGATGATGCCGGTCAGCGTCACGCGCCCCTGGCCGGTATCCAGGCCCGGACGCATCACGTGACGCGCGGTGGACACCAGCATCGGCTGGTCCTTGGCGAGCGACGCCGCGTCAACGCCCGGCGCCGCCGCCGCCGTCTCCACCGCCCGCCGCTCGAACGCGCGCCCCTGTGCTTCGTCGTATCCCGCGTCCGCCACATTGAAGAGCACAATACCCAAGTGGCCGGCGTCAAACCCGGGGTCGGCGTGGGTCGCCGCACCCAGGCTTCGCAGGAACAATGACGCTCCGGTCAGCGCCACTACCGAAAGCGCCACCTCCCCGGCCACCAGCACAAACCGCAATTCCGCTCCCCTCCGCCCGCCCGCCGGCTGCGATCCGCGCTCTTTCAAATCGGTGGCCACCTCGGTTCGCGTGGCCCGCCAGGCCGGTATCAAGCCGAACAGCAGTCCCGTCACAACCGAAGCCGCCACGGCGTACAGCAGCACCGTAGCATCGGCCGCGGGCCGGGCGTAGAAATGGCGGAACTGCACCGGCCGGAAGGCCCACAGAGTTTGGCTGGCCCAGCGCGCCAGAAGCAACCCCAGTCCGCCCCCCAGCGCCGCCAGAACCAGGCTTTCGGTGAGCAGTTGCCGCGCCAGCCGCCAGCGGCTCGCTCCCAGCGCCAGGCGCACCGCGATTTCCTTGCTCCGCGCCGCGCCCCGCGCCAACAGCAGGTTCGCTACGTTGGTGCAGGCAATCGCCAGCACCAGCCCGGAAACGATCAGCAGCAGCACGCCCGCGTGCTCGATGCTGTTTCTCGCCCCCGAGTCTCGCGACGCTTCCGTCAGCGAGCCCAGTTTCACCCGCAGCCCCGCGTTGTCCTGCGGATACTCCCGCTCCAGGTCGCGTGAGATGGTCAGCATCGCCGCTTGCGCCTGCGCCTTGCTGACGCCTGGCCGCAGGCGTCCTACCGACGTGAATACGAAAGCCCGCCGCAGGTGGAACCATTTGGGGAAGGGAAGTATCTGCTCATACATCATCATCGGCACCCAGACCTCCGCTGCGTACAGCGAATCGATGCCGTGGAAGCCTTCCGGCGCCACACCTACGATCTGGTATTGGCGGCGGTTCAATCCGATGGTCCGCGAAGTCACCTGCGGGTCGCCACCATAAACCCGTTTCCACAGACCGTAGCCGATCACCGCCACTGCTCGCGCGCCCGGCGCCTGGTCCTCTTCCTGGAGGAAGGCGCGGCCCACCACTGGTTCCACACCCAGCGTCGAAAAGTAGTTCGCCGAAACGATCTCGCCAACGAGTTCTTGCGCGTCGCCGTGGCCGGTGAAGTCGGCCGATATCAATGACGACAGCAACAGGGAAGAGAACACCGTGTTCCGGTCCCGGTAATCCTTGTAATTGGGGTAGGAACAAAGCCACTGGCCTGGGTTGCGCGGGTCAATGGTGGTGAGAGCCAGCAGCCGCGCCGGCTCCCGCACCGGCAGCGGTCGCAGTAACAGCGCACTCATCAGGCTGAGGATCGTGGTGTTGGCGCCGATTCCCAGCGCCAGCGACAACAAGGCCGCGATCGCAAAAGTACGGTGTTTGGCTAGCGCCCGCAGCGCGAACCGGAGGTCCTCGATCACTACGCTCCTCACCCGGAGAGTTAAGCCGTAGTATACAACCCGGCAAACTTCGCCGCCCGTTCTGCCGGCGTGCCGCGAAGCCGCTGCCGCCCGGCCTCATGCGGTCGCATGGCGCTCCCATTTCAGTCGGGTTTCTGCTTCAACGCAGCCATGCTGGTGGTTTTCGGCCACTCGCGCGCCACGCTGAACATATGTAACTGTCTGAAAAATTTACTGTTGCTTTTTGGCATCCTCCGTGCACCCGCTTCGCCGGACAAGAGAAAGGATTCGGCAATGCACCGCACGCAGCTTGGCTCCGTGGGATGGCTCCTCGCCGCCGTTCTCATCGCCGGCACCGGCGCGCCGCTCCGGGCGCAAGGTGCCGACGATCAGCAGCACGGCGTCGCCCGCATCAGCGTCATGGATGGCCAAGTGTCGGTGCGGCGCGGCGATGCCGACTGGGTAGCAGGCATCATCAACGCGCCGCTGCTGGCCGAGGATCGCATCTCCACCGGCCCCAACTCGAGGGCTGAAATCGAGTTCAATTCTGCCAACCTGGTTCGCTTGGGCGGCACGGCCGAGATCAGAATCGCCGCTCTGGATGCGAATCAGCTTCAGCTAGAGCTTTCTCATGGCACCATAACCTACCGTGTGCTAAGGCCTTCCACTACGAATGCTGAGGTGGATACCCCGAATATCTCCGTAAGACCTTCGAAAGTGGGCAATTATCGTATGTCCGTCACCGCCGCCGGCCAAACCGAGCTAATCGTCAGGGCAGGGGACGTCGAGGTATTCAGTCCCCGCGGCTCGCAGTGGGTGAACGCCGGACAAATGATGATCGCTCGCGGTTCCACCGCCGATCCCGAGTTTCAGATCGTAGCTCCGCCTGCGCCCGATGCCTGGGATGCCTGGTCGGACAACCGGGATCGCATTCTCATGCAATCGCGCAGCGCGCAGCGCGTTCCCCAGGGAGTTTACGGCTCCGAAGATCTGGACAATTACGGGGACTGGGTCAACACTCCCGACTACGGCTACGTTTGGCAGCCGCAGGTGGCGCCCGGTTGGGCACCCTACCAGATGGGGCAGTGGGAGTGGCTGAATTGGTATGGCTGGACCTGGGTCAGCGCCGATCCTTGGGGCTGGGCCCCGTACCACTATGGCCGCTGGTTCTGGAGAACCGGCTTCGGCTGGCTTTGGTATCCGGGCGTGTTCGGCATGCCGCACTATTGGTCGCCGGCCCTGGTCGGCTTTTTCGGCTTCGGTGGCGTCGGCTTCGGTTTTGGCTTTGACTTCGGCAACCTCGGCTGGGTGCCGCTGGCGCCGTATGAAGTCTTGCATCCATGGTGGGGCAGGGGTTTCTACGGCTCCGCCGGCTATATCAATCATTTCCTGAGTATTCGTAACGTAAACATCAGAAACGTATACCAAAATGCGCGCGTTGCGCACGGTGTGACGGGGCTTTCGGCACGCGACTTTCAGAGTGGCGGCCGTGTCTCCAACATCGTCCGGCCGACGGCGGCGCAGTTCGCCTCGGCGGGCATGATCCGTGGCGCGGTCCCGCTGGCTGCCGGCAGCGGTGCCACGCGGTTTTCCAGCCGCTCGGCCTCGTACGTGCCTCGGAGCACCGGCCGCACCACGTTCTTTCATTCGCCACAGGCGGCCACCGCTGCTCGCGGCGGGTTCGGTGCCCGCAGCGCGCCGCCGCAGGGCCTGAACCGGTCCGGCTCGCAGCCAGGCATGGCGGCCCGGGGCAACGCTGGCTCGAATTCCAGCGGCTGGCGCCGCTTCGGCACCCCGTCCAACGGGGCAGGTGGCGCAAACAATTCCTGGCGCGGCAGCCAGAGCCCAAGCCTGCAGAGCACACGCCCGTCTTCATCCTCGGGCGGATGGCAACGGTTCGGTGCGCCGAGCTCGGGCTATCGCAACAGCCCGTACTCAGGCAGCAGCCCGCGTTCCAATGCGCCATCCTATAGCCGGCCGTCTTACAGCGCGCCGCGCTCCAGCGGAGGCAGTAGCCGCCCATCCGGCGGCGGACGCAGCGCGCCCAGTTCCGGGCGCTCAGGTGGGGGAGGGGGAGGCCACTCCCGCCCGTAGGGAAACAGGTTTTTCAGAGAGCGTCAGTTTCTTCCCATAGGCCCGGCCTTCCTGTAGCGGAGACCGGGCCGTTTTTTTGGGGCGGCGCCTCAATCGCCAAGGCCGAAGCGAGCCAGCATTTCGCGTCGTCCAATTCCGGTGACGGTCAAAACACGGCTGTCAAGATCCTGGCTCACCCATTTTCGTTTCAGGGCGAGGTTCAGCAGGGCGGCGCCGATCGCGCCGCCGACGTGCGGACGCCGCTCGCTCCAGTCCACACAGGGGTAAGCGAAACGCCGGCGTAACCTCCGGGTTGCCTCGATGTCGATACCAAGAGCTTCAAACGCCTTCGATCCGTCGCGCGTGAGGTCATAAGCGCTATCCGCACCGCAGCCCCCCGACAGCCAGCCCAGCGCCTGGAAGCGGTCGTGCAGCGAGACGCCCAGTGTGCCGGCAATGTGATCGTAGCAGGTGCGTGCGGCGCGCAAACGGTTGGGCGTATTCGGCACGAATGCGTCGCGGGCGCCCCCCGCGAGCACGCTCAGGCCTTCGAGCGCGCCGGCCACGTCCGTCCCATTCAGGCTGTAATAGCGATGCTTACCCTGCGCGAACACCTTCACCAACCGTTGCGTCTTCAGCCGCTGCAAGTGCGCACTGGCAGTCGACGCCGTTACATCGGCCACCACCGCCAGCTCGGTGCTGGTTCGTGCACGGCCGTCTATCAGGCAGTAGAGCATGCGGGCGCGCGCCGGTTCGCCGATGGCCGCCGCGATTGCGGAGATTGCAGCGTCGTGGCGCTCGACATTCACATTTTGATGATAGACGAAGTGTCCGTGCACGGCAACTGGCACACTGGTATGCATGCACCCTGGAGGAACAAACATGAACGTAAGCTGCCTGATCCGTTACCAGATCGATCCGTTCCAGTATTTTCTTCCGCACGAAGGGACGAACGATGTGGCCTGGGCGCTGATTGCATTCGACAGCCTGGCGTCGTACGAAGCTTACCGCGCACGCCTGAAGGCGGACACGGAAGGGCGCGAGAATTTCGCCGCGGCGGAAACCAAACGTTTCATTCTTCGCGAAGAGCGGACATTCATCGAAGCGGTCGAGGGAACCCTCGGCGTTCTCGCCGCACCGCCAGCGGGGATTTCAAAATGTTGACCCAAACCGGGAAGGGAGCGGCCTTTTACGCCCTGCATGCCCGCGACGGCGCGTTCATCATTCCGAATCCGTGGGATATCGGCACGGCGCGGCTGCTGGCTCACCTCGGCTTTGAGGCGCTAGCCACCACCAGCGCCGGTTATGCCTTCTCATCCGGCCGGACGGACGGCGCCATGAGCCGCGACGAAACGCTGGCGCACGCGGCGGCCATCGTCGCGGCCACCGATCTGCCGGTCAGCGCCGACCTGGAGAATGGTTTTGGCGACTCCCCGGAGAGTGCCGCGGCGACCATCCGCCTTGCCGCGCGGGCAGGACTGGTTGGTGGTTCGATTGAAGATCGGTCCAGGCGCGGGGCTGGCGGAACCGTGTACCGGCTCGAGCATGCCGCTGACCGGATCCGCGCTGCCGCCGAAGTGGCGCGCGTCCTGCCGTTTCGCTTCACCCTAACGGCACGCGCGGAGAACTATCTGGCCGGAAGACCCGATTTGCGCGACACCATCACCCGGCTACAGGCCTACCAGGAGGCGGGCGCCGACCTCCTCTACGCGCCCGGCCTGACTCGCCAGGAAGACATCGCCACCCTCGTCCGCTCCGTCGATCGCCCTGTGAATGTGATCATGGGGCTGCGCGGCGTTCAATTGTCGGCCGCCGAGCTGTCCTCGATCGGCGTCAAGCGGATCAGTGTTGGCAGCTCTCTCGCACGCGCCGCTCTCGGCGCATTTCTTAAAGCGGCACGCGAGATGCGCGACCGCGGCACATTCGAATTCGCCGCCGAGGCCGTGAGCTATCAGGACATCACGGCCATGCTGGAGACCATCGTCCAGAAGAGGACGCGCTCATGACGCTGACCGCATCGGTGAATGCCTATTCTCGGGAGGCATCTGTGTGGAGAATGAGATAGATGACGAAAGGTGAGGTATGAGATGCGGTCTGGACTGCAAAAGGAGTACTGATCCAGGTACATTTGTGCGATAAAAGTTTACATAATATCGGTTATCGGAAGTCGAGGCTGTCCCTTTTAGCCATCTGCGCCCACCTCGGCCCGGCTCACCCTTACCACCCGCCGCGATGTCCCCGCCCGGAATCGCAACACGAAACGGGTTCCTCCGCACTCTTGCTGCTCCAGCGATCCCTCCACCTGCTTGGCCAGGATCCCGACGATCCGTAATCCCATCGACTTCCCGCTCCGCGCCGGTACCACCCGCGGGCACCCGACGCCGTTGTCCTCTACGCTCAGCTCCAATTCTTCCGGCGCCGATTGCTTTAACGAAACCCTCACCTCGCCGCCGCGCCCGACGGGAAATGCGTGCTTCAATGCGTTCGTCACCAGTTCGTTCAGGATCAGCGCGCATGGAACCGCCCGGTGCAGTCCCATTTCGATCGGTTCGGCTTCCACCCGGATGGCAATCCCGCGCGCCGCAACGCCATATACGTCGCCCAATTCATGCATCAGTTGCTCGGCGTACCCGGCGAAGCTGATCCGGTCCAGGTGCTCGGTTCCGTAAAGATGTTCGTGGATCATGGCGATCGACCGCACCCGCTGCTGGCTGTCCTCCAGCGCCTCCCGGACCTCATCACTTTCGATCGCTTCGGCCTTCATCCCCAGCAGGCTCACAATCACCGCCAGGTTGTTCTTCACGCGGTGGTGCACCTCTTTGAGCAGCACCGTTTTCTCAGCCAGCGCCGATTCCAGTTCGCGCAGTGTGCTCTGCCGCGCCTGTTGGTCGCGCTGCTGCTCGGTGACCTCTATGGCCACCACCAGCACCTGCCCCGTTTCGGCTTGCCCCTCCGACGACGTGCCCGGCAGCGGCACGTACGTAAAATCGAAATAGCGCTCTTCCGGCGCCAGTCCGGGCCCACGATGCAACGGTACGGCCAGCGCGGTTGCGTGGTACACATTCCGGTGGTCGCGCACTTCCTCGAGCAGCGGCACAACTACCGGTGCCGCCTCCGGCCAAACCTCAACCACCGTCCTGCCGGCCATCGGCTCGCCCGGCGCCAGCGCCTGGTATGCCGGGTTGACCGTCTCAAAGCGGAAGTCGCGGCCGCGCAACAGCGCGATCGATACCGGCGAGTGCTCGATCACCGACTCCAGCATCCGCCGCCGGGCCTCCAGTTCCAGCGCCAGAGCGCCTCGCACCTGGTCCCCTGCAACCGCCGCTATCCGCGCTTCTTTCAATCGGCCGAACAGCAAGCTGGCCACCACCCCGGTGAGCGCCAGCGCTCCCAGCCCCAGCCAGTGCTGCGGATCCTGCACCCGGAACGTTTCCACCGGCTCCGTGGCATAATACAGCGACTCGACCGTGCACAGAATTGTCGCCAGCAGTCCCGGTCCCAGGCCGCCCCGGAAGGCAGCCAGCAGAATGAACGGCGCGTAGGTGATATAGGGAATCAGGGTCGGCGAATGCAGCGGTAGCCTCGTCAGTTGCGCCACTACGGCCAGCAGCACGGCCACTGAATAGTTGGCTGCCAGAGGTAGCCGTTCACCGCGTGCCATCGCTCCGCCCCCTCCGCTGGATCACTGCGCTGAAACGCCCGGCCGCTGCAACAACGTGCGCACCCGCCGCGCCAATTCCGGCCCCCGGAATGGCTTTGCCAGCAGATCCATTTGCGGCAGCCCCGAGGTCCCGAATTCTTCGTGACCGTATCCGGAAACGAAAAGAGTCTTCATCTCAGGCCGCCGCGGTTTCAGCCGCTCCGCCAGTTGCAGCCCGGACATGCCGGGCATCACCACGTCGGTGACCAAAACGTGGATCGGTCCGGTGCAGGCTTCGGCGATCTCTTCCGCTTCCTCCGCGTCGCGCGCCTGCAGCAGTCGATACCCTTCCCGCTTCAGGCACTTGTGCATCAGCCGCCGGACGCCATCTTCGTCGTCGACCAGTAGTACCGTCGGCGCCGGTTCGCTGGTAGCGGCCGTTTCCCGCGAATCGCCTGCCTGCTGAGGCATCCCCGCGCTGGGCAGCAGGATCTCGAAACTGGTCCCTTTTCCCATCTCGCTCGATGCGGTGATGTAGCCCTTGCTCTGCAGGATGATGGCGTGTACCATTGCCAGGCCCAGGCCGGTCCCGCTGCCGGACCGCTTGGTGGTGAAGAACGGTTCGAAGATCCGGGCCAGCGTCGCGGCGGCCATTCCCTGCCCCGAATCCGTCACTCGAATTTGAACGTATCGCCCGGGCCTGTAGCCGCGCCATTTTGGGCTCGCGGGGCCGATGTCGATCAGCGAGCTCGCGATCCGCATCTCCCCGCCCTTTGGCATCGCGTCCCGCGCGTTCAGAGCCAGGTTGAGGAATACCTGCTTCAGCCGGTTGCGGTCGCCGCGCACCAATCCGGCGAACGAGCCAAGCTCCAACTTGAGCGAGCAGCCCGTCCCCAGGCTGCGCGCAATCAAGGGCTGCATCTCGCCAATCACCCCGTTGACGTCCAGCACCTCCGCGCTCACCAGGTCCCGCCGGCTCAGCGTCAGCAACTGCTTGCTGATGGAACCGGCCATCGTGGCCGCCTGCTTGATTTCGGCGGCCCGCTCCCGGTCCGCATCGTTTTGTAGCTCCGTCTCCAGCTCTTCGGCGTACCCCAGAATCACCATCAGCAGATTGTTGAAGTCGTGCGCCAGCCCCCCCGCCATGTTGGCGATCGCCTCCATTCTCTGCGATTGGATCAGCCGGCTTTCCATTTCCCTGCGCGCCCGCAGGTCCTGCAGCACCAGGATCGAGCCCAGCGTGTCTTCCTCCGACCGGTTCTCGGAGCAACTGATTTCCACCGGCGTGATCTCCCCGGTCTTCGAGGCCAGCAGGTACGAGCGGCGCTCGTTCGGAAACAAGCCGCGGCGCTCGTCGAGAATGGGATTCTCTGCGGCACCGCCGGTGGACTCCTCGTTGAGCCGCAGAACATCCATCAGCGGCCGGCCCATGGCTTCGTCGGCGGTCCAGCCGGTCAGTTGCTCGGCTACGGCATTCAGGAAGACAATCTCGCCGGCTTCATCGGTTGCCACAATTCCTTCGCCCACGCTGCGCAGCGTGGTCGAAAGCCAAGCTTCGCTGGCCCGCACCCGCCGCTCCATTTCGTGCCTGTAGAGGGCGATCTGCACCGTGCTGCGCAGATTCAGGTCGCTGATCGGCTTCAGAATGTAGCCCAGCGGCTCCGTCGTCGTCGCCCGGCTCACCGTGTCCGGATCGGCGTGCGCCGTCAGGTAAACCACCGGCGTCTGCAACTCGTCTTTTAAAATCTGAGCGGTGGCGATGCCGTCCATCTCGCCCTGCAGCCGTATGTCCATCACCACCAGGTCGAAGGCCGTGCTCCGCGCAAAACGCAGCGCCTCTTCACCCGAGCTCGCAATCGCCGGCACGGCATAGCCCAACCGCTCCAACCGCCGCTGAATATCGTCTGCGATCAATCCCTCGTCTTCCACCACTAAAATCTGTTTTTTTGCTCCTTGAGCTGCTTGCATTTGCCGATGCCCCTGACAAAACGGAATGCTGACTTAGCACGCTATGTCAGGCCGGATTCGGGTCCCTTTCTCCTCCGCGTGTCCTGCGGCGCCACTCGGCCTATGTGATCACTCGAGCCCGCCGCAAGCTGGTGATGGTACCTCTCAGCAATACCTGATCGGTAATCACTGAGACTAAAACCGGATAATAGCACCTCACCGGGAGAAAATGCTCCCTCAGTCCGCACGTCGGTCGCTTGACCCGGTCCTGGGCCGTACCGGCACCGGTGAACTGCCGACCGAAGCCCTGTGGTCCGACGCCGACTCCGTCCGTTGGGGCATTCGAGGCGTACCAGAGGCCCAGCGATATGAGGTATCGCTTTGTATTTGAGACGGCATTGCATTAATTTAAGTGAGGATAGCTGTGCAATGCCGATGGGCAGGCTTACCTAGCACCCTTGCTCGGCACGCCGCTATGCGAAAGCGTCCCCAGCCCCACCGCACGCGGGGCGTTCGGTGCATGGTTTTAGACGTTGCTGAAAAAGCCAAAATATGAATAGCCCCGATGAACGCGGATTAATTAAAAAGGAAGTGGGTTATCAGCGTTAATCGGCAGCTGAGAATGTCTTCTCTGGATTGATTCAGCATCGTCGTTTTAGCTTGGCCCCGATTTACCGCCCCAACGCGACACGGCTGTCACCGGGTGGATCGACGCCCGCACGAGCGGAAGGTGCTACCTTGGTGCGTTGGTCCCCCATATGAAGATCGCTTGGCTGTTGCTGGCGTGCTCGGCCGCGTTTGCCGCTGAGGCAACACTCGAAATCAAGCTGGATCAGGCCGGCTACCTGCCGGACGCGCCCAAAATCGCCGTAGTAGCCGCGCAGAAGCCCGCGGCCGCATTCCGGGTGCGGCGTTCCGACGGTGACGCTGTCGTGCTGCGCGGCAAACTCGGCGCCGCCCTGCCCGACGCCGACTCCGGCGACGCGGTTCGGCTTGCCGATTTCAGCAAACTCGAGCACTCCGGCCGCTACTACCTGGAAGTGCCCGGCGTGGGACGAAGCTGGAATTTCTCGATCGGCCCCGATGTCTACCGTCGCGCCTACTACCTGGCGATGCGGTCCTATTACGGACAGCGCTGCGGAACCGCGGTCGATCTTGGTCCCGAGTTCCCCGGCTACCGGCACGATGCTTGTCATCTCGAGGGGGCCTGGCACGCCTCTTCCGGCAAGACCGGCCCGCGCATTTCCCACGGCGGCTGGCACGATGCGGGCGACTACGGCCGCTACGTGGTCAACTCCGGCATCACCACCGGCACGCTGCTCTGGACCTGGGAGATGTTCGGCCCGCGCGTCAGCAACATCAGCCTCAATATTCCCGAGTCCGGCAACGGCACTCCCGACATTTTGAGCGAGATCAAATGGAACCTGGATTGGATGCTGACCATGCAGGATGACGATGGCGGTGTGTTTCCGAAGCAGGCGAGCGAGCGCTTCTGCGCTTTCATTATGCCGGAAAAAGACACGCTCATGAGCTACGTCTTCGGCACCGGCCAGCAGCCGTACAAGAGCTCCTGCGCTACGGCCGACTTCGCCGCCGTGATGGCGATTGCGGCGCGCACTTTCCGGCCCTTCGATCGCGCTTACGCAGACCGCTGCCTGGCGGCGGCGCGCAAAGCCTGGGCGTGGGTGGGGCTGCATCCGAATGTGCTCTTTCGCAATCCGCCCGGCGTCAACACCGGCGAGTATGGCGATTCGAATTGCGCCGATGAGCGCCTCTGGGCCGCCGCCGAGTTGTGGCGCACCACCGGTGACGCACCCTATGAAAGCTATTTCCTGGCGCATTACGCGGAGTTCCATCCCAGTGCAACCCAGCCGCAGGCGTGGGCCGACGTTGCGAACCTGGCGTTGTGGACTTACGTTCTGGGCGGCGGAAAGAACGCCGCGGCAGCCAATGCCATCCGGCAGGAATCGCTCGAGGCCGCCGACCGGATTGTCGACCGCACCGCCGCCAACGGTTACCGCATCAGCCTCACCAGAGGCAATTACGAATGGGGTTCCAACGGCACGGTGGCCAACTACGGCATGCAATTGCTGGTAGCCAACGCGTTTCGCCCCGATGCGCGCTACCGGCACGCTGCGCTGGAGAATCTGCACTACCTGCTGGGCCGCAACACCTTCTCGCTATCCTTCGTGACGCGGATCGGCGAGAATCCCTTCCGCCATCCGCACCACCGGCCGAGCGCCGCCGACAACAATCCCGAGCCGTGGCCCGGCCTGCTCTCCGGCGGTCCCAACCCCGGTCGCCAGGACGCCGCCATGCAAAGGTTGCCGGCAAGCCTGCCGCCCGCCAAGATGTACCTCGATGACGAAGCTTCGTACTCGACCAACGAGATCGCCATCAACTGGAACGCCCCGCTGGTGTTCGTGCTGGCGGCGGAGCTGCCGGGGAAATAGCAAATCCGGCCAGGAACGGTTGCGGTCGTGTCCAGATCCACGCGCGGGTGACAGCGCGAGACCTTTGGCTTGCTTTCGCGCCTATACTTTTGGAAGAGCCGCAGCCAATGGTCAAGCTCCGCAGGTTGGAGGAAAGCGATATCGAAGCCGTCCACGCGCTGGTATCCAGGATGGATGTCGTACGCTACATGCTGTTGCCCTTGTGCTCCCGAGCGGAAAGCGAGAAATTCCTGCGCGACTCAATGATCGAGTCCCCGTCGGAGCCCTGGAGGTCGGTGGTTCGCGCGATTTGCGATAGCCCAGGCGAACCGCTGGTTGGGCTCTGCGGCGTGGTCATCCTGCGCGGCGCGGAGGAGGGCGAACTCTGGTACCTGGTCGATCCCGCAGCGTGGGGTAAGGGGATCGCGACCCAAGCTGCCCAACAACTACTGGCTCTCGGGTTCGGCGAACTCGGGCTCCATCGAATCTGGGCAACTTGTTTTCCCGAAAACCCCGCGTCGGCGCGCGTGTTGGAGAAGGCCGGCATGAGAAAAGAGGGCTTTCTCACTAAGAACCTGAAAATCCATGGCGAATGGAAGAGCAGCTTCCTGTACGCCATGCTCGCCGAAGAATGGAACCGCGCTGCATCGCCGCCAGCGCTGAGGTAGCCTGCCAAAGACGCGTTGGGGCGTCAGCCGGAACCAGGAACCCTACCCCTGCAAGAAAAAGTTGAACCGCTTTTCGTGGCCGATCGTCGTCAGGCCGCCATGGCCGGGGATGACGGTGGTCTCCTCGGGCAGCGGCAACAGTTTCTCGTGAATCGAGCGCAGAATTTGCCGCCCGTCCCCGCCCGGCAGGTCGGTGCGGCCGATGCTGCCGGCGAACAGCGTGTCTCCCGCCACCAGCTTTCGCTCTGAGGGAATCCACAGGCTGATGCTGCCCTGCGTGTGGCCGGGCGTGTACAGCACGTGAAATTCCGTCTCGCCCAGCGACAGTGTGGCGCCCTCGTCGAGCGGCGCATCGATCCGCACCCTCTCCGGCGTGGGCACACCCAGCCATGCCGCCTGAGTATCAAGCATCTTCTCGAGGTCGGCGTCGTTCAAGTTCATATAAACCGGCGCGCCGGTGACTCGTTTAAGCTGCGCGGCGCCGCCGATGTGGTCGATGTGCGCGTGGGTGATGACGATGGCTTTCGCTTTCAGCCCGTGCCTGGCCAGCAGCTCCAGGATCTGGCTGACGTCGTCGCCCGGATCGATCACGATCGCTTCGCGGGTTTGCTCGTCGCCGAAAATCGAGCAGTTGCATTGCAGCATTCCCACCGGAAGGATCTCGTGAATCATACTGCCGATTGTATACTCAGGCTATGGCCGAAGGATTGAACGTGCTGATGCGCTGGCTGCATATTGCCTCGGTGGCGTGCCTGGGTGGCGGCATGATCTGCGGCTGGATCGCGGCCGGCGCCGCGGCGGCGCTGGCGCCGGAAGCGCGCGCGGAGCTTGCCGAACGGACGGCAGCGGCTTTCCGGCCGCTGGTGCTGCTGGCAATCCCGTTTCTGCTGATCTCCGGCGTCTACACCCTCTTGAGTAACCCGGGACACACCCTGCGATACCACGTCGTGCTGGCTGTGAAGCTGCTGCTGGTGGCGCATATCTTCGCCGTCGCGGTGTTGGTTACGCAACCGGGCTGCTCGCGGCGGCGCAGGCTGATGGCGGGCGGTGCGATTTCTTCCCTGGTGGTGATCGGCATCGCCGCCTATCTGCACAGCATCTACTAAGGCATGAGCCAGGGTTACGAAGCTCTCCGCCGCGGTGCCGCGTGGATGAATCTGAGCGGCCGCGGGCGGATCGCCGTTCGCGGTCGCGACCGCGCGCGCCTGCTGCACAACCTGACGTCGAACGAAGTCAAGAAACTCGCCCCCGGTTCCGGCTGTTACGCGTTCTTGCTCAGCCCGCAGGGGCGCATCCAGGCGGACCTGACCCTGCTCGCGTTCGACGATCATATCCTCCTCGATACCGAGCCCGAGCTGCGGGAGAAAACCGTGCAGCACATTCGGCGCTACATCGTCGCCGACCAGGTGGAACTGGAGGACGTAACGGGGGCCACCTGTGCCATCGCGCTCGAGGGCCCGGAGTCGGCGCTGGTTCTGGAGAAGGCCGGCGGCACTGCACCGCCCGCCGATTACCAGCACCTGGCTTGGGGAGAAGCCACAGTCGCGCGTATCAGCTTGACCGGCCAGCCGGGCTTTCGCATGTATTCCACCGCCGGCGCAGCCGATGAAATCATCCAGCGCTTAGCCGCCGCCGGCACCCACCACGCCACCGAGGAAGATGCCCGCCTGGTGCGCATCGAAAATGGCCGCCCGCGCTATGGCGAAGACATCCGCGATACTTCCCTGCCCCAGGAAACCGGGCAGATGCACGCCGTGAGCTTCAGCAAGGGATGCTACCTGGGCCAGGAGATCGTGGAACGCATCCGCGCGCAAGGCCACGTCAATCGCAAGCTGGTCCGGCTGCGCCTCGATTCCGCCGCCCCCCCGGCCGCGGGCACCAAGCTCACCGCGGCCGGCGCGGACGCGGGTGAGATCACCTCTTCGGTCTACTCGCCGGCTGAGGCCAGCGCGATCGCCCTCGCGTATGTGCGCTCCAGCTACGCCGCGACCGGTCAGGCGCTCGCAGCCGGCGATATTTCCGCGGTTGTAGTCGGGTAGGGCCTCCTCGTAAAGCGCGCTGAACAACCCCAAAGACACGGCGGGCCACATTGTGGGGCAGGTTTTCAGCAAAGTGTAGAGCTTACCTTCGTCTTCCCGTGCCGGCTCCGGTTCCCGCGAAAACCAAAGGCAACGTTTCGCTGGGCTGATGCGCTCGCAATCCTCTTTTCTCCGGGCGAGCCGCACGTTATACTCGCCATTCAGGAGGCAGCCATGTCACGTTGGATGTGGTTTCTGCCAGCGGCAGCGCTGGCGTCTTTGGCTGGCTGTGGCGGGTCAATACACAGCGCCGACGAAAAGTATTACCTGGTGAGCGCCGCCACCAAGATGGAGTACTGGGACGAAGCGGCCGCGGGGGTCGCGCAGGCGGGCAGCCAATTGGGGGTGATCGCCCAAGCGGTCGGGCCTGAGACCTACGACACTAAGGGTGAGCACGAACAGTTCCGCTCCCTGTTGAGCAAGAAGCCCACCGGCATTGCGGTTTCCGCCGGCGATCCGGCGACGTTGAAGGACGACATCGACGCCGCCATCACGCAAGGGATTCCGGTCATTACCATGGATTCGGATGCGCCCGATAGCAAGCGCCTCTTTTTCATCGGCACCGACAATTACAAGGCCGGGCTTATGGGAGGGCGACTGGTTGCCAACCGTCTGGGCGGCAAAGGCAACGTCCTCATCTTCACCTTCCCCGAACAGCCGAACCTCAAGGAGCGTCTGCAAGGTTACCGCGACATTTTCGCCGAGCACCCGGGCATCCATATCGCCGAAATCGTGGACGCTAAGGGCGATCCGGGAGTAATCTTCGACCGCACCATGCAGGCGGTGGAGAAAAAGGAACCGGTGGACGCGTTTATATGCCTGGTGTCCATCGCTGCGCCGGAAGTGGCCGACGTCCTTACCCGCAAGCAGGTGACCGGCAAGCTGGTGATGGGCATGGACGCAGACGAGCGGACGCTGGAGGGCATCCAGAGCGGCGTGATCACCGCGACCCTCGGTCAAAAGCCCTTCACCATGGCCTTCCTGGCCATCAAGATGCTCGACGATTTGCATCACCACCCGCCGGTTTCGTTGCTGCTCGATTTCGCGCGGGATTCGTTTTCGCCCCTGCCCACGTTCGTCGATACCGGCGTAACGCTGATCGACAAGAGCAACATAGCGGCATACCTGCAGACGCAAAAGGCGGCCAAAACGAAAAAGTAGGGCGAACCACCCCTTCGTTATTGGGATCTTCTCTTCGTCGCCGTTTGGGTTGGCAGTCGGGGACTAGCCTCACCTAAACCGTCCGCTAAACTTCACTTTCGCCGGCAGCGAAGATCCTCGCCGCGATTCATCCGGCTAAGCGGTGCCAGCAGTTTGTCCCTACTTCAGGTCCGGGCCACCGCCGAGGGACCTTCCCAATCGAAGCCAGCGGGATGACTTAAGAGCGTTCGAAATAGCCCGCGCGGTACACAAATGCTCTACCAACTCGGTGACGCCGCTGGCGCTCAATGCGAACGGGGCCCGCGCGGCGACCTCCGCGAATCCCGAACCGGCCGACTCGGGGTAGTGCTCGATGGTTTCAGGCTCGAGTGAGTACGGGACGGTCTCGCGGACACGTCATGGCCGCAGATCCACCACGCTTTTGCGATGGTGGCCCGCCGAGCGGCGAAGCGGTCATGCTGCCTGCGGGTTGTTCTCCTGAGCGATAATACGTTCGTGCCACCTGGGAACGGTTTGAAGGCGGCCTTGCGACCGCTCTACCGCAAGCTTTGCCGCGCTTGCACTAATGTTCGGTTCACGCCCAAGCAGCAGGCTGAAAGAATGAAGACTGCCTGGGACCAACGGGCACGTGAGAACGCTTGGCATTTCATAGCGACAGGGAAGACTAACTGGACGGAGGAGGAGTTCTTTGCCTCCGGCGAGCGTACCGTTGCCGACCACATACTTACGGATATGCCGAATATCTGCCAAGGAAAATCTGCGGACCGGATGAGGGTGCTTGAAATCGGTTGCGGAGCAGGTCGTATAACCAGGGCTTTAGCTCGTACATTTGGCGAGGTCCACGCTGTTGACGTGAGCGGCGAAATGCTGCGGCGTGCACGCACCGCCCTACTCCAATGCCCTAACGTCCGCTTATATGAAAACAACGGCATGGATCTGACGGTCATACCGGAGCTGACGTTTGACTTTGCGTTTTCGTACCTCGTTTTTCAGCACATTCCCAGTTACCAAGTGATCAAGAGGTACGTTCAGGAGACCAATCGGCTCCTGGTGCCCGGTGGATTGTTCAAGTTTCAAGTCAGGGGGAACACCGCCGATGAATCCAAAGGGACTGATACCTGGGTCGGCTTCGCATTTTCCGATGAGCGCGCGCGAGCTATGGCCAGGGACAGTGGCTTCGAGGCGAGGTTTCAAGCGGGAGCGGGGAGCCAGGACTTCTGGTTGTGGTTCTTTAAGCCGCATGAGGCGCAGAAAGCTCCAATGGCGGCCCCACCTCGTTTGGGTTGGCAGTCGGGGACTAGCCTCACCGAAACCGTCCGGCTAAACTTCACTTTCGCAGGCAGCGAAGATCCTCGCCGCGGTTCATCCGGCTAAGCGGTGCCAGCAGTTTGTCCCTACTTCAGGTCTGGGCCGACGCCGAGGGTCCTTCCCAATCGAAGCCAGCGGGATGACTTGACGGCGTTCGCAATGTCGCGCGCCGCACACAAGTCCTTTACCAACTCGGTGACGCCGCTGGCGCTCAGTGCGAACGGGGCCCGCGCGGCGATCACCGGCAGCGACCAAGGGGTGGCGAAGATGACACCAAAATTGCGGTTTCCGGTGAGTTCAAACCGGACGATCGGGAATCCGGCGGCGGCCAACCCCGCGCGGAGGCCCTCCTCCGAGAAAATGCGGCGCTCCAACGTCGAGCCGCTCCCGCCGTGAAATGTAAGCTGGTCGAATACCCGGTACTCGCCACTGGCCGACCGGCTCACCAGGACGGTCCGGCCGTCAACCTCCGCGAATCCCGAACCGGCCGACTCGGGGTAGTGCTCGATGGTTTCAGGTTCGAGTGAGTACGGGACGGTGAGGATCAGGACTCCGGTGGGCTTGAGCAGGCGGGCGAGCGTGGCAAAAGCGCGGTCGACTGGTCCCAGCACGTGCTCCAGGACTTCGCTACAGATGACGAAGTCGTACTTGCCGAATTCCTTCTCGTCGGGCCGCGCCAGGTCGAAGCTCGGATCGCGATCGTAGAATGTGTTGGTGTAGCTGAAGTGGTTCTCAAGGCGTCCGGAGTAAACAGCGGAATCGCTGAAACCCAGCCCGCGAAGGCTCTTCAACACGGGAAATTGCGGGAGTGTCAGGTCGAGCCCGAAAAGCGCGCGGGACAGCGCGAGCACGATGGAACGGAACCGTATTGACGAACCGCAGCGCAAGCAACCGGCCCGTTCTCGCTCGCTCGCCTCCGCGGTCGAAACACCGTGCGCTTCACAGCCACAGATGTTGCAGACGAATGCGCCGATGGGCTCGGGGGCGCCGGACTTGTGGTCTTGCTTCCTGTGCGGCATGGCAGCTCCTCGCGGAAACATTATAATGGTCCGGGAAGCCGGCGCCGCTGATACAATATTTCCCAGAGGGGAGTGCCATATGAAACGCGCATTAACCGTGAGTGCTTTGTTTTTGTTTCTGGCTGCCCTGGCCTGGCCTGACAGCAGCCTCAGCGGCGACTGGAAAGGGGCGTTCGATTTCGACGGCAACAGCGTGCCGGTCGTGATGCACCTCACCGCCAAGGGCGCCGACGTGACCGGCACTCTGGAGGGCCTTCCCACTTCGCCCACGGACATCAAAGAGGGCAAGATTGACGGCGACACCGTCACCTTCTGGGTCAATACCGACTACCAAGGCACCGCCTACAAGCTGGTTTACAAAGGAAAGGTGCAGGGCGACGAGATTCATTTCGAGTTCGGAACCGACGATGGCAGTTGGGGCGCCGACCTCGTGGTGAAGCGCGCGTCCTGAGGCTGTAAGCCGTTCTCTTTCATATTCCTACACCAAACTTCCGCAGCCGGGTGGAACCCTTCCGTTCAACCCCGTTCCGTGCCGTACAACCAATAATTTCAACGTTTTAATGCCAACTCGTAGGCCCCGCGCCCCAGCTTTGCCTATACTGGGCACAAGCACGAGTTGGATCGGCGCCCGTAGCCTGTAAAACAGGGACGCGCCAGAGCCATCAGAGGAGTGAACTCAAGATGCACAAGCCGGTAAAGTATGCCGAAAAAGTCCTGACGGTAGCCGCCAACGCGGCTTGGACGGTCTTCGACAAGCTGAATCAGATCCATCCGAATCCGGGCTTTACACCAAAGTGGTCGGACAAGCCGCTCCTCAAGAGCTGGGAAAAGGTGAAGCCGCCGCTGGGCTGGCCGCGCGAAACCGATTCGCTGTGCCCGCGCTGCGTGCCGGAAATCCGCCAGCGGATTCTGGACGGCGAAACGCCGCTCGAAGTTCTCTACAACCAGCGGCCCGGCGAGATCAAAGCGAATATCGTCGAGCGCGACGGCAAGATCCTGATGGTGAAGGACTGCCCCATCCACGGCCATTTCGAAGATGTGATGTCGATCGATACGGCCTTCTACCGGCACATCGAGCAGGTCTTCCCTGGCCGCGACATCCGCGCCCACAACGATTCCACGTTGCACAAGCACGGCACCAGCACCATCACCCACGGCCGCGGCTCGGTGCTGACCATCGACCTGACCAACCGATGCAACATGATGTGCGATCCGTGTTTTATGGATGCCAACCAGGTCGGCTTCGTACACGAGCTGAGCTGGGAAGACATCAAGACCCTGCTCGATAACGCCGTCACCATCAAGCCGAAGCGCCAGATGTCGGTGCAGTTCTCCGGCGGCGAGCCGACCATCTCGCCCTACTTCCTGGATGCGGTGCGCTACGCGCGCGAGGTCGGCTACACCTCCGTGCAAGCGGCCACCAACGGCATCGAGTTCGCCAAGAGCCCCGAATTCTGCCGCCAGGCGGCCGAAGCCGGCCTGCGCTACGCCTACCTCCAGTTCGATGGCATCGGCAACGCCGCCAATCAGCACCGCAAGGTGGGCAACCTGTTCGACGTCAAGCTGCGGGCCATCGAAAACCTGCACTCGAACGGCGTCGATATCATTCCGGTCATCACCATCATCAACGGCATCAACAATGAGCAGGTGGGACGGATCATCCAGTTCGCGCTCGACAACCCGAAAAAGATTCCGTTCCTCTCCTTCCAGCCGGTCTCTTTCACCGGCCGCGATGAGGCGGTGACCGACGAGCGCCGCACGGCGCAGCGTTACACGCTCTCCCATTTGGCGCACGATGTGAAGGACCAGATGGGCCTGGGAGAGCCGGCGCGCGATTGGTTCCCGATCTCTTTCATCTCGACATTCTCCGACTGGAGCGACCTGGTGCACGGCCCGCAGGCCGCCTGGGGCCAGTTGAGCTGCGGCTGCCATCCCAATTGCGGCACCGGCATGGCCGTGATGGTGGACAAGGAAACCAAGGAACGGGTTCCCGTGACTGCGTTCTGGAACGCCGACCAACTGGCCAAGGACACTGCGCGCATCAACGACGCGGCCCGCGGCAAGTGGCTTTCGCTCTTGGGCATGACCCTGGCGGCGACGCGTAACTACGATCCTTTTCAGTCGCCTACGCATTTCAAGCTAAGCGATTTGTTTAAGAAGCTAGACAAGACCTTCGGCGCCACCGGCAAGAGCTATGGCAATGTGGGCAAGGACCGCACGATGAGCGACATCGAGCGCCGCCGCCGCGACCGGTGGAATTTCCTGTTCATCGCCGGCATGTGGTTCCAGGATCTCTTCAACTACGATTTCCGCCGCACCGAGCAGTGCATCATTCCCTACGCCACGCAGGAAGGCGAGATCTCCTTCTGCGCTTACAACACCGGCGTCGGCTGGCGCAACATCATCGAGAAGATGCACATGACGGCCACGCTCACCAAGTGGTACGAGGAGCACGGCAAGCACGAAATCTTCGCTGGTGGCAAGCGCGTGCCGCTGGAGCGGGTGGACCATTCGCTGGTGCTGCGCGAAGACATCATCACCAACGAAGTGCAGCACGATCTCGACCGTCTGGGCATCGCCAAGACCGCTCGCGAAGAGAAGATTCGCGCCCGCGACGCCAAGCTCCGCGAGCAGCAGGAAAACGCCCGCATGGCCAAGCTATACCGCGAGCATGTTCTCAAGGAGCCGCCCGCTCCCGCCAACATGGTGCGCCTGGAAGAGATCCAGCCCGCCGTTGCCGTTCCGCCAGTGGAGGAACGCGAAGAAGTCGGCAGCTTCGGCGATTAGGCGCGCATCACCCTGTGTGGCGCAGAGTGTCAAGTCTCGCAGAGCCGAGATTCGTCCCGGCTTTTCTTGACGCGCGCATCAAGCAGAACGCCGAGACGATTCGTCGCGGCAAGCAGGGATCTATAGTATACTGTATAGTATATGTCTCAGATTACGATCTATCTGAAAGACGATATCGAGAAACTGGCGAGGAAGGCAGCCAAGGCCAAGCGAAGCTCCGTCAGTCGCTGGATCGCGGAGCAGGTGGTCTCCCATCTGGAGGACGCCTGGCCGGAAGGCGTGCTGAATGCGGCCGGAGCGATTCCGGACTTCCCGACCCTGAAGGAAATCCGCAAAGGCTATGGCCGGGATGCGCGCCGCGAGACCCTGCGGTGACTCTACTCGACACCAATACGTTGATTCATTACCTCAAAGGCAGGGAACCGGTCGTGACCCGCCTCAAGGCTGCGTCGCCGCGCGACTTGGCCATATCGAGCGTGGTCGCCTACGAGGTCGAATATGGCAGCCTGAAGGCCGGCTCTTCCCGCCGCCGCACGGTGGTTTCGGCGCTTATCGCCGGACTTGCCCAGATCCCTTTCGATCACGAAGCCGCGCGCGAGGCGGCGCGCATTCGCCTCGATCTGAAGACTCGCGGGCTAGTCATCGGGCCTTTGGATCTGCTCATCGCAGGAACAGCCATCAGCCGTGGCGCGGTCCTGGTTACCAACAATACGCAGGAGTTCTCCCGGGTTAAAGGCCTGCGCCTGGCGGACTGGACCAAGCAGACGACTTCGCGAATACATTAACCTTTCCTCGCACCATCTCACTCCGCCGTAGGAACCGCGCATACCCGGCCCGGCTTTCTCGAACACCTCTGCCCGCCCCTACAGCACCGGCGAATCGTCGCCCAACAACGCCTTGCGCACAATCTGAATCGGCGGCGTACCCTGCTTGATGAACGAATCGTGGAATTCCTCGAGCGAGAATTGCGCGCCCTTCTTCTTTTTGTAATCCTCGCGCAGCTTCATGATCTGTAACTTTCCCAGTGTGTAGACAAGATAAGTCGGGTCCGAGGTGCCGCGCTTGGCTTCCTTTTCGGCCACCGGCCGCACCTGATAGCCTTCTTTCACGAAGAATTCCACCGCTTGCTCCACCGTCATCTTGCCGGTGTGCATCTCAATTCCGGCGATGAAGCGGGCATCGCGCAGCAGCGCGTCCTGCAACTGGCCCAGGCGCAGCTTCCGGTCGCCGTTGCCATAGCCTTCATCGAACATCATCTGCTCGGTGTAATGCGCCCAGCCTTCGGAGTTGGATCCACAACCGGTCAGCTTGCGCACCTTGGTCGGCACTTGTCTCAGCCACAGGAACTGCATGTAGTGGCCCGGGAAGACTTCGTGGACGGCGGTGCTGATGATCGTTCCGCGGTTGAAGCCTTCCATGTACTCCTCCACGTCCTTGGCGGGCCACGCCGGGTCCGGCAGGGTGACGTTGAAGAAGGCTTCCGTGGCCACGTTCTCGTAGGGTCCGGGCGTGTCCATCGACGCCGTGGTTAGCGCCCGCATGAATGCCGGCGTCTCTTCGACGATCGGCGGCACCGGCGATGGAATGGTGATGATGTGGTGCTGCTCGATGAACGCGCGCAGGCCGCCGAGCACGCCGCGGAAACTGTCCATCAGCTTGCCCGGCGCCGGGTGATCGCTCTCGAGTTCCTGGAGAATCTCTTGCGGCGTGCGCTTCGGGTCGATTTCAGCCGCCACCCGCCGGAACCACTCCTGGTTGTGGCGCAGATCCGCATACCCGATCTCGAGCAGCCGCTCGAGCGGCGTATCCACCATCTCGTCGTATAGCAGTTTCTTGCGATAGTTCTCGGCGCCAATCCGAAAATCGCCATGCGACTGCGGCAGCAAGTCGTTCTTCAACCAGGCTTGGTAGCCGTTCAGCGCATCAATCACCGCCTGGTTGGACTGGTGAAACTCGGCGACTAACGCCTGGTTGGCAACTGTCTTGAAGGGCGCCGGCACGTCGTTCTGGAAGAAGCCGACGATTCCCGGCACCTGCTCCAGCGCGACCTCGGTGTAAACGCGCGGCGGGTTGCTGAGGTTCTCGCGCGCCGATTGGAACAGCCGCGGGATCAGCCGCTCGCGCGCGATTACCGACTTCAGGCGCTCGGCCGCCGGCGCGTAGTCGCGGCTCATGATGACGAAAATCGCGCCCGCCGCACCCGACGAATATAGGTCCGGATTCTTCTCCCACGGGCGAATCGTTTCGAGCTCGAAAAGCTGGCCGCGGATCTGCGAGAGCAGCAATTCGCGGTCGGCGGTCACGAAGGCCGACAGGCCGCGAGGATCGAACTGCGCAACCTCGGTCTCGAACCCGCGCAGGGCGGTAATTTCGGCTTGAATCTCGCTGCGCGCGCCGGATGGAAGCTGGGAATCGTACTGATGGAAACCCGCCTGCGTGCCCCCGGCCGGGTCGTAGTGGAACGCCACCTCGTTGAAATAGCGGTCGGCCAACCGATCAAACATGGCATCGCGGCTTTGCGCCAGGCCGGCCGCCGCCGACCCCAGAAGAAGGACAATTCGCGAGATCCTCATGATGAAAGGTTAGCATTGCGGCCAATTTGCTCCCATTGTGCCACAGGCGGGTGAGGCTTCACCCTGCCAAACGGTCGAGGCATGCCTCGACCCTACAACAGACTTGTAGGGGCCGGGCATGCCCGGCCCGCCGCGTCTCCGCATTTCCGTGCGTTCGGCGGCGGCTTGTCCTGCCGGCCCTGCCAACACCTGCCCGCAGGCGCATTTCTTCACAGCGTCATCAGCCGCCGAGCAAGGCCGGCTTCGCCGGACCAGCCGCGCGCGGCGCAGCCGTGCCTTGCCCCTCTCCTCGGCGGAAGACCAGCAGGTCGCCCAGCAAGAAGTTCACCACGGACCCAGCCGCAATCGCCGCCACGTTCGCCGCCAGGTAGGGCCAGTGCATTCGTCCCACCAGGATCCGCATCAGCAGCAGGTTGACCGCAAAGGACAGCAATCCGTTGGCGAGATGAAACCGAACCAGCCGTTCCGCCCGGCCGCCGCCGCGGCGTTCCGTGTCATGCTGAATGAGTAGACGAGCGATGCTGCAAAACAGTTCACTGTTTTGGCTCGTGCCGTGCCTGCTGATCAGTCTGCCGGACTCCACCAAGGTGCAACTCAAGCCCGGCACGGTGCAAGCCTTCGACCGGTATATGCAGGCCGCGCAACAGCGCTTCAACCACAGCTTGCGCGCAGGCCCGTTCCTTTCGGTGGATGCTTCGCCCGACCGCAAGCGCGCCGTCCGCGAAGGCAAGATTGTCGCCGAACCCACCAACGAATCGGGCGATATCGAAATCCCCGACGGGCTCATCCACGATTGGACCGGCGCCGTCTTCGTTCCCGGCGTCACCCTCGCCAAGACCCTTCGCATGGTCGAAGACTACAACCGCCACAAGAACATCTACCCCGATGTCCTCGATTCGCGCGTCCTCAGCCGCCACGACGACGACTTCCACATTTTCCTCCGCGTCGTCAAAAAGCAGATCCTGACCGTGGTCCTCGATACCGAGCACGACGTGCACTATGTCCGCCTCGATCGCACGCGCTGGTACAGCAAATCGTTCACCACCCGCATCGCCGAGGTGGATAACCCGGGCCCCACCGAGCATGAGCTGCCGCCCGGCAACGATCATGGCTTCCTGTGGCGCCTGAATACATTCTGGAAATTCGAGCAGCGCGACGGCGGCGTGTACCTCGAGTGCCAGGCCATTTCCCTCACTCGCGATGTCCCCGCCGGCCTGGGCTGGCTCATCAATCCCATCATCCGCACCCTGCCGCGCGTGTCGCTCACCAATACGCTCAGCGCTACCCGCCAGGCGCTCACAACCGCAAAACTGTAGCCGCACCCGAATCTGAGGCGTGCCTCGCCCCTGGAGCTTCAAAATTTCCGGGCACGCGGGGATTTGATTAGCCTAGGATCGGGGCTGCCCAGCCTGGCATCCGTAGGACCGGGCATGGCCGGGCCGGCTGGCCGACGCGCTGGCGATCGAGCCGCCGATTTCTCCTCGGTGCTTATTGCGCCCGCATCCAATCGATCGTGCGCCGGATGCCATCGTCGTACGAAGTCTTCTGTAAGCCTCCGAGCTTCGCCGCCAGTTTGCTGTCGTCGAGAATCACCGGCGTCTCCTGCAGGTACACCATCTCCACCAGTTCCTTGAGCAACGGGTTTACCAGGCCGGCCATTTTCAGCATCGTGCGGCCCACCGAGCGGTAATCCGCTTCCCGCCCCGCGGCGCGATACACACGCGTCATGAAGTCGATCCCGTCGATCGTTCCCACTCCGCCCAGGTTCCACGCTTCCCCATAGCAATCCTCCCGCCCGGCGAGTTCCGCCAGCACCGGCGCCGCGTCGGGAACGAAGATGAATTCGTGTTGCGTGCCCGCCGGGCCCACCCAGTTGGCGGTCTTGCCCTCGAGCGCGCTGCGGAAGATCCGGCCCGCCAGGCTGCGGCCGGTGTGCGGGCCGTAGAAATCCGGCAGCCGCACCACCATGGTGCGCAACCCGCCGCGCCCATGCGCTTCCGTCACCAGGTCCTCCTGCTGTTTGCGGCACTTGCCTTTGTGCGAATCCGGCTCGCGCGGGTGCGTTTCCGCCACCCGCGAGGCCCGCGGAACGCCATAGGTATAGATGCCCGTCACCAGCAGCAGGCGCGCCACGCCCGCCCGCGCCGCGGCCTCTAGCGTGGTGCGCATCAGCACCGGATGTGTGTCGAAATCGGTGTATGGCACTCCCACCGCGTACAGAACGGTGTCCACGCCCTGCGCGGCGCGTTCGGCTTGGCTTGGATCGGAAAGATCGGCGGCCATAATCTCCGCGCCGGCCAGGCCGCCAAACGCACCTTCCAGCGTTTGCCGTGTGCGGCCCACCGCGCGAAATGGGATGCCGCGGCGCACCAGTTCCGGCGACACCGCTTGGCCGATTGCGCCGCCCCCACCGAAGATCGCCAGTTTCCGAATTCCTGCCGTCATGTTCGTGCCCAGTATACCGCGCTACAATCAATTTCCATGCCGATGGAATCGGGCGCCCGCCTGGGTCAGTATGAGATCGCCGTCAAGCTGGGCGAGGGCGCCATGGGCGAAGTTTACCGGGCCCGCGATACCCGCCTCGGCCGCGACGTCGCCATCAAGATCCTGCCGGCCGAATTCTCCCAGAGCCCCGACCGGCGCCGCCGCTTCGAACAGGAATGGCGCTCCGCCGCCGCCCTGGCTCACGCCAACATCGTCGCCCTCTACGATGCCGGCGATCAGGACGGCGTCTCTTACATCGTCTCCGAACTGGTCGAGGGCGAGCCTCTCCGCGACCTCATCCGCCGCGGTCCGCTCCCGCTTCGTAAGGCGCTCGACCTGGGCGCGCAAATCGCCGACGGCCTTTGCGCCGCGCATGCTGCTGGAATCGTTCATCGCGATCTGAAGCCGGAAAACATCATGGTGACCCGCGACGGCTGGGCCAAAATCCTCGACTTCGGCCTGGCCCGCTATCAACCTCGCGCCACCGGCGCGCCCCAGGCCACCATGACCGTCACCCAGCCGGGAATGGTGATGGGCACTGTCGGCTACATGTCGCCCGAGCAGGTCACCGGTTCCCCCGCCGGCCCGCAATCGGACATTTTCTCGCTGGGCATCATCCTCTATGAAATGCTCACCGGCAAGCTGGCGTTTGAGCGCGCCACATCGGTCGAAACCATGAGCGCCATTTTGCGCGATGAGCCGCCCGATCTCCCCGCCACCGTACCGCCGGCGGTCGCGCAAATTGTCACCCGCTGCCTGGAAAAGGAGCCTGCGCGCCGCTTTCAATCCTCCGCCGACCTCGCCTTTGCCCTCCGCGGCGCGGCCGCGCCTAGTTTCGCTTCCGGCGCCGCACCCCGGTTGAAGGCCCCGCGCTACCGCATCCTTCCCGCCGCGGTTGTCGTGCTCGCCGTCCTGTTGGCATTTGCTGTGTTCGCCCTGCTCACCATGCCGCGCGGCGTGGACCTGGAATCGTACCGCTACACGCCTTTGGCCAGCGAGTCCCGCCACCAGGATTTACCGGTCTGGTCGCCCGATGGCAAGAGTATCGCCTATGCTCGCGAGGTCATCAACGCTCCCAACGAAATCATGGTGCGCAACCTCGATTCGCTGGTTCCGGTGCTGGTCGCACGCGCCGACGCCCAATCCCTGTTCTGGTCCCCCGATGGCGCCCGCCTCGACTACGTCACCGATACCGGCGTCTGGTCGATGAGCCGCGCCGGCGGCGAGGCCACGCTGATTCTGAAGGGCCATTATGGTGATGCTGCGCCATCCCCGGATGGAAAGGCGCTTGTCCTCTGGCTGCTCTCCGGGGAGCAACACCAGAAGGAGCCCAAGCTCTGGATCTCCTCTCCTCCCGGCGCGCCGCCGCGAAAGTATGAACCCGTCCTGTTCGAGGAGCAGGGCTCGTTCAGCCCGGTCTACCTTCGTTTCGCGCCGGACGGTCGCAAGGTTCTCCTCGCCAAGCCCACCGCCATGGGACCGGAACTCTGGCTTCTCCCGTTTCCCGATGGCGCCGCCGCCCATGGCAAGGCCCGCCGCGTGTTCGGATCCATGCTGGCCAGTGCCGAGTGGCCGCCCTCCTTCAGTTGGATGCCCGATAGCCGCCACCTGGTGATGTCCTTCCCCAGTCCCGGACTTCCCCAGCCGCAGCTTTGGATGGCGCACGTGGAAGACGAGGATCTCGATGCCCTCACTGCGGATGAAACAAGCAAACTTCATCCCGCCGTTTCGCCCGACGGCACGAAGATCGCCTACGCTTCCATGATGCAGAATTTCGACATCGTGGAAATCCCCGTCGCCGGTGGCCCTGTTCGCCCGCTGATTGCCACCAGCCGGGACGAGATGTTCCCCGCCTGGTCGCCGGTGGCTCCGCTGCTGGCCTATGTCACCGATCGCAGCGGGCCGCAGGAAATCTGGCTGCGGAACGCCCAGGACGGCTCCGATCGTCCCTTGGTGACGCAGCGCGACTTTCCCGATGAAGACACCCTGGCGTTCTGGACGCTGGCCGTCTCGCCCGATGGCAGCCGCGTGGCCTACGCGCGGAACAGCACCAAGCACTTGGGCCGCATCTGGATTTCTCCGCTCGCCGGCGGCACGCCGGTCGCCGTCACCAAGTCCGATGACTTCGAATTTGGACCCGCCTGGTCGCCCGACGGCAACTGGCTTACGTTTTTCTCCAGCGCCGGCGGCTTGATGAAAGTCCGCGTGGGGGGAACCGAGCCGCCCGTGATGCTCCGGGAAAATCTCTGCCGCAATCCCGCGCAGTGGTCGCCGGATGGCAAATGGATCGCCTGCTCCGTCGACGGAGGTGTCGACCTGCTCTCGCCGGATGGCAAGCAAACTCGCAAGATCGGAAACCGGAGCTCCTGGGTTACCTGGTCGGCCGATAGCCGTCAACTCTACGCCCTGTCGCAGGGCGAGGGCACAAGATGGCTCCTCGATTCCATCGACGTCTCGAGCGGAACGGAGAAGACCATTTCAGACTTGGGCTCGCAGTACATGTTTTCCGGCACCAATGGCAGTTCGTTTGCGCTCAGCCTTTCCTACGATCACACCTCGCTGGCGGCTTCCGTCATCAACTACCATTCCGACATTTGGATGCTCGAAGGCTTCGCTCAGCCCCGCGGCTGGCTCGGCCACCTCTGGCCCTTCGGCCATTAAGGCATCGTGGAGCGGGCGGCAGCCGTGGCGCACGCATTCCTTGCGTGCAGCGTCGAGAGTCTTCTCGACGTTTCTTCGTTCCGAGCGGCCGCGCGTCGGCACGCCTGCCGACGTCTGGAGTTTCTGCATTCTCGCGAGAGAGCGGTAGCGCCGGCGGTCTTGGCCGCCGGTTCTTTGCTTGCGCCATGTGCGCCACTGTCCCTCCCGCTTGCTGGATAATATAAGTGCACATGACGGTTGAAATCGAAGGTGTCACTCTACACCTGGCCCATCCCGATGAGCTGGCGGCCGAATGGGTGGGACAAAGCGAGCTGATGCGCCACCTGCTGGCGGCCTGGATGGTCATCAACGACCAGGATCTGCCGATGAGCCCGCGCCTGCTCGGCAAGCCCGGCGTCGGTAAGACCACCCTCGCCTACGCCGCCGGCAAGCGCATGGGGCGCGAAGTCTACATCCTCCAGGCCACCCTCGACACGCGCCCCGAAGACCTGCTGGTCACCCCGGTGATCGAAGGCACCGGCAGCCTTCGCTACGTCGCCTCGCCGCTGGTCACGGCCATGATTCGCGGCGGCATCGCCATTCTCGACGAAGGCAATCGCATGAGCGAAAAAAGCTGGGCCAGCCTGGCGCCGCTGCTCGACAATCGCCGCTATGTGGAATCCATCGTAGCCGGGATCAAGATCAGGGCGCACCCGCAGTTCCGCCTGGTGGCCACCATGAATGACGATGCCTCTACCTTCGAGCTGCCCGAGTACATCCACTCCCGCCTCCAGCCGCAGATCTTCATCGATTTCCCTGAGCGCGAAGAGGAACACCAGATTCTGCGTGAGAACCTTCCCTTCGCCGAAGAGCGCATCCTCGAATACGTCACCGACTTTCTGCAAATGGCGCACGCCGCCGATGAGCGCTACACCGTGCGGGACGGCATCAACGTCGCGCGCTTCGCCATCAAGCTGAAGAGCCTCGCCACCCAGAAAACTCACGAGCACGAGGCTTTGGAAATCTCCATCACCCGCGTCCTCGGAGAGGAAGCGCTGCGCTATGCCCGACGACGGCCTGCCGATTCCTGAAGCCGGCAGCCTGCGGCGCGGCCGCTTCGCCTATTTCCCCGTCGCGCCCGGCCGCCTGGAATTCGCCATCGAAGTGCGCCAGGCTATCCTCCGCGAGCGCCCCCAAGTGGTCGCCCTGGAACTTCCGGTCAGCCTGCAAGAGGCTTGGATCCGCGCCGTCGAGCGCCTGCCGGAGATGTCGCTGATCTTCTATCCGGAGGATGACGAGGCGACTTACGTGCTCGTCGAGCCGGCAGATCCTTTCACCGAAGCCATTCGCACCGGCCTCGAAATCGGCGCCGAGATCGTCTTCACCGATCCCGAAGCCGGCGAGCGCCCGCACCTGCCCGACGCTTACCCCGACCCTTACGCCATTCGCCACATCGGCCTCGAGCGTTTCATCGAAGCCTATCGCGTCTATCCGCAGCCGCGCTCGGAGGAGATTGCGCGCCATGCCGCCGGCATCGCCTGGAAGCTCGAAGGCGTCGACCCGCTGGCCAGCGTGCTCGTGGTGGTGTCTTTGAACCTGCTCGACCCGCTGCTCGACGCCATGGAGGAGCCGCAGGTCCAGCCCCTCGCGCGCACTCGCCGCGAGGGCATCGAGCTGCTCAACCCGCACCCCGATTCGCTGGCCGAAATCGCCGTCGAATATCCGCAGCTCCAGTGGCGTTATGAAAATTACCGCGCCGCGTTAGCGGACCACAACCTGATCGACCGGCGCCACGCCCAACTGGCCGTTTTGCTCGCGGCGGAAAAGGAATACGAAGCCTCCACCGGGGAGCGCATCGCTCACTGGCAGCGCCGCTTGCTGGCCCGTTACACACGCAACCTGGCCCTGGCCGGCAATGAACTGTGCGCCGGCATATTCGATCTGGCCGTGGCCGCGCGTGGCGTCGCCGACGACAATTACGCCTGGGACGTTTGGGAGGCCGCCGGCAAGTATCCGCCGCAGCGTCTGGAGTCGCCGCCGCTGCTCACCGTCCGCATCTCCGGCGACCAGATGTGGCGCGACACCCGCCGCATCCGGCTTCGCCGCCTCCTCCCCAGCACCAAGCGCCGCCTGCGCCCCTTCGGTCTGCGGCCGCGCAAGAAGGAGAAATTCCCGGGCGAATGGGCCAGCCAGGTCAACGGTACCGGCATCTGTTCGTATCCGCCGGAAGACCTGGTGGTCGAAGACTACGGCCGCTTCCTCAAAAAGAAGGGCAAGAACCTGCTCTCGGAAGACCGCGTCCGCGTCGAGCCGTTCACCACTTCGATCCTCGACGGCATCGACATGCGCGAGACCATCCGCAAATGGTACGAAGGCCGCATCTATGTGCGCCAGTTCCAGAAGATGCGCGGCGAGGTGGGCTCCGTCGTGGTCATCTTCGACGAAGACCGCGATAACCGTTATCCCTACACCACCACCTGGACTGGCGAGAGCCAGAACGAATCGGACATGGCGTTCTATTCCACCTTCCCCTTCGACAACCTGGTCGGCCCCGGCATCGGCCGCGCTGAATACGGCGGCTTCCTGATGAGCCTGCCGCCGCATCGCATGTACGACGTCTGGCGCGACGCCGACTACGAATTCGCCGAATCCAAATCCGAGCGCCTGCTACTGGCTGCGCTCGATTACTCCATTCATCACTACGTCGTCTATGTGGCCGTCAAGCCGCCGCGTTCCATCTTCAAAACCATCGCCAACCGCGTTGGCCGCACCATCGTCTACATCCCCATCGGCCAGCTCTCACCGGTCTCCCTGAAGAAAATCCGCGTAGTCCACGTCCTCGACGGCCACGAAAAGCGCGCCATCGCCAAAGACTACCTGTGGTGAGCCCAGTGGGGCAGGTTGATAACCTGCGCGCCGATTGTCAATCGGCCGTATTTGTTTGTCCCGTAGGGGCCGGGCATGCCCGGCCCGCGCTTCCGTGTCACAACCCGGTCACCACGTTTTCCTCCCCACTAACTCAATCACTTAGCCCCAAACTCGCCGCTCCAATCCTTGACTTACCCCGTATCCTGGAATTGGGATGGTGGCGCAATGCTCCGCTGCTCGTCCTTTCTTGCTGGCCAGCAAGCGTTGCACTCAGGTGGTACTGAACTTCCGGCGCCCGTGAACGGCATGCGGGGTCCCCCTTGGGCTGGACTCCCGACGGAAGACCTTGGATTCTGGAATCCATAACCGCCGGCGGTAAACGGATAGCTATTATTGCCGCCCGCCGGATAACAGAGGGTAAG